>DASVLS010000093.1:0-104201 GCA_036384755.1 Trinickia sp.
CTTGGTGGGGCGTGAGTGACTCGAACACTCGACCTACGGATTAAGAGTCCGCTGCTCTACCAACTGAGCTAACGCCCCAAGAGACTGCGAATTATGCAGGACTTTTTCTGGCTTGCCTAGCCCCTTTTCGTCATTTTTCGAAAAAAACTTCGGCCAGGCCGTCCAGTTCCATACGTGGGGGCGCATCCGCAGGGTTCACCGGATGCAATCTTCCCATCGTCGGTATCATGGCGCCACGCCCTATACCGCGACGCCGCCGCGGGCCCAAAGGAGACAAAAAAATGACCGAAACCGCCGTCCTCGACCTGCTGGACCGCGTGCTCGCACCGTGGGTGCGGTCTCTTTCCCTGCAACCGGTGTCGGTCTCCGACGAATGCGCCACGCTGCGCCTGCCGTTTTCGGGCGAGCTGCGTCACTCGGGCGGCGTCATTTGCGGTCAAGTGTTCATGGCCGCGGCCGATACGGCGATGATCGTCGCCATCTCGGCCGCGCTCGGCGAGTTTCGGCCCATGACCACTGTTTCGCTCAACATCAATTTCATGCGCGCCGTGCGCAAAGGCGATGTGCTCGTCACCGCGCGCGTGCTACGAATGGGCCGCAATCTCGTCTTCGGGGAAATCGAGCTCATCGACGAAGAAGGCAAAATGGCCGTTCACGCGACGACCACCTACGCATTCGTCAACTGAAATTCATCGACGCGGCCATCGACATGCACGATGCCCCCGCGGAGCGCATCCGATAAAGGAATCGTTTATGTTCGATCAGGTCGTGTTCGCAGGCGGCGGCAACCGCTGCTGGTGGCAGGCCGGCTTCTGGGACGTCGTTCAACCCGAGCTTGCGCTCGCCCCGCGCGTCATCACGGCCATTTCGGCCGGCGCTGCGACAGCCTGCATGCTCTATACCCGCGACTCAGAGTGGGTCATCCGCTATTACGAGGACGCGCTTCGCCATAACAAGAAGAACGTCTACTGGGGCAACCTATGGCGCCGCGGCGCAGCCGTGTTTCCCCACTATGAGATTTATCGCCGCGCGCTGCTCGACATCTACGGCGAACCGTTCGCCAAGCTCGCGAGCGCCCCCGAGATTCGCGTCGGCGTGTCACGCGTGCCGCGTTGGCTGGGTGCCCGTGCATCGGTGGCCGCCGGACTCATCGCCTACAACATCGACAAGCATGTCCGCAAGGTATTGCACCCGACGCTAGGCCGCACGCTCGGCTTCAGTCCGGAATTCGTGCGGGCGCAAGACTGCGCGGTCGTCGACGAACTGGCCGATCTCATCTTGCAATCGTCGTGTACGCCGCCGTTTACGCCCGTCCTGCGCCGCGACGGCCGCCCCGTTCTCGACGGCGGCATGGTCGATAACGTGCCCGTGGGCGCGCTCGACGAAACCCCCGGCCGCGTGCTGGTCATGGTCACGCGGCGCTATCCGCGCCCACAAACTTTCGTGATCTCGCATGGCGTGCAACAACGCCTGTACGTACAACCCTCGCGCAAAGTACCCATCTCGAGTTGGGACTACACACAACCCGCATTGATGCGCCCTGCATACGAGCTCGGGCGTGCGGACGGCGAGTCGTTCCTCGAGCGCATGCCCGAGCTTGCGGAGATGGCCGCTCACCCAGCATGAGCGACGGTTGCGGCGGCGGTCCGAGCCGGCGCCTCGCGCAGAGCACGCAGCCGGTGCCCGAATCCGGGCGACACGGCTGCTGCGAACGGCGAGCGTGAAGCAGCTAACGTCGAACGCCCGGCGCCCCCGCTTCAAACGCGCACGCCCTCGCTTCTAGCGCCGCCGCACGACGCTAAGCGCCTCGGGATTGACTACGTTGGCCGTATCGCCATCATCGAATGCGAGGATGTTCTTGAACGCGCCGCTGAAGTACAGCTCGTAGCTTTCGCGCTCGACATACCCGATGTGCGGCGTGCAAATCACATTCTCCATACGTAACAGCCCATAGCCTTGCAGGATCGGCTCGCTCTCGTAAACGTCGATCGCGACCATGCCCGGCCGGTTGTGAGAAAGGGCGTTGACGAGCGCGTTCTCCTCGAGCAATTCGGCGCGGCTCGTGTTGACGAACAGCGCCGTCGGTTTCATTCGCAGAAGATCGGCTTGCGTGACGATGCCGCGCGTGTCGTCGTGCAAACGCAGATGCAGCGTCAAAACGTCGCTCTCCTCGAACAGCGCTTCACGGCTTGCCGCAGTCTCGTAGCCGTCGGCTTTCGCCGCTTCGAGCGAATGCTCGCGGCCCCAAATCAACACGCGCATGCCGAACGCTTTGCCGTAGCCGGCGACGAGACGGCCGATCTTTCCGTAGCCCCAAACGCCCAGCGTATGACCGCGCAGCACGGTCCCGAGGCCGAAGTTCGGCGGCAATGCCGACGTCTTCAATCCCGATTGCTGCCACGCGCCTTGTTTGAGGTTCGCGACGTATTGCGGAATGCGGCGCTGCGCGGCCATGATCAGCGCCCAAGTCAGTTCCGCGGGAGCGATCGGCGACCCGGCGCCCTCGAGCACGGCAATGCCGCGCTCGGTACACGCGGCCAAATCGATATGGTTGGATACCTTGCCTGTCTGGCTGATCATGCGCAGGTGCGGCAGCTTGTCGAGCAACTGCGACGTGACGCGCGTGCGTTCTCGGATCAGCACCAAGGCATCGACTTCCGCGAGCCGGCTGGCCAACTGTCCGAGACCACGGACGGTGTTATTGAACACTTTCACGTCATGACCGGTCAGTAGCTGGAAGCAATCGAGTTTGCGGACGGCGTCCTGGTAGTCGTCGAGAATGGCAATCTTCATAAGCAAGGGAGGTGAGTTTTGCAGCGCACGATGTACGCTATAGACGGAGTGATATGCTTCTCGGTTCCAACCTGTCACAGGAACACAAGCTGGCATGAGCGATGCAACGAGACTCGCCACGATGCTCACGGCTTTCACTAGGCAGGACCGCTTCTTTTTAACAGCTTGTCGCGCCCACGCGCAAGCCGCGTTTTGCAGGCGCGCGCCCATCGGCGCCCGCGCCGCTCTCGGCTCGCGCGCCTCGCCAAATGTTTCCGCTCCTGACGCACCCGTTCACGCGCGCAGCGTACGCGCATGGACACGCCTCTCGCACGCAGCGTCGGCGAGCCATACCCGTTTCCCTCTTAACGATCACAAAACGGAGACTGCTCGATGAACCATTCCGCCTTTGGAGGCGTCGCCACACTTGAAGCGCCCGCGTATGTGAAGCACCGTAAGCTGATTGACTGGGTACAAGGCGTCGCCGCCCTGACAAAGCCTGATCGAGTCGTCTGGTGTGACGGTTCGCAGGAGGAATACGATCGCCTGTGCGAACAGATGGTCCAAGCCGGCACGCTCAAGCGCCTCAACCCCGAAAAGCGTCCGAACTCGTATCTCGCATGGTCCGACCCATCGGACGTCGCGCGCGTCGAAGATCGCACCTTTATCTGTTCCGAGTATCGCGACGATGCGGGCCCCACGAACAATTGGATGGAGCCCTCCGAAATGCGCGCGACGCTCGAAGGGCTCTTCGACGGCGCCATGCGCGGCCGCACGCTGTATGTGGTGCCGTTCTCGATGGGGCCGATCGGCTCCCCCATCGCTCATATCGGCATCGAGCTGACCGATAGTCCGTACGTCGTCGTCAACATGCGAATCATGACGCGCATGGGGCGCGCCGTGTACGACGTGCTAGGCGAAGACGGCGATTATGTGCCGTGCGTACATTCGGTCGGCGCGCCGCTCAAGGCTGGCCAAGCCGACGTTTCGTGGCCCTGCAACCCGACGAAGTACATCGTGCATTTCCCCGAAGCGCGCGAAATCTGGAGTTTCGGCTCGGGCTACGGCGGCAATGCATTGCTCGGCAAGAAATGCTTTGCATTGCGGATTGCTTCGACGATGGGGCGCAAGGAAGGCTGGCTGGCCGAACACATGCTGATCCTGACGGTCACCTCCGACGAGGGCCGTAAGTATCGTGTCGCCGCTGCATTCCCGTCGGCCTGCGGCAAGACCAACTTCGCGATGCTGATTCCGCCGCGCGCGATGGACGGCTGGTCGATCTCGACGATCGGCGACGATATCGCCTGGATCAAGCCCGGCAAGGACGGCCGTCTCTACGCAATCAACCCGGAGGCCGGCTACTTCGGTGTGGCGCCCGGCACGAGCGAGAAGACGAACTACAACGCGATGGCGACGCTCAAGGGCAATGTCATTTTCACGAACGTGGCGTTGACCGACGATGGCGACGTCTGGTGGGAAGGCATGACCGACACGGCGCCCGCTCACCTCGTCGACTGGCAGGGCCAGGATTGGACGCCCGAAATCGCCAAGGAAACCGGCCGCAAAGCCGCACATCCGAACGCGCGCTTCACGGCCCCGGCCTCGCAATGTCCCTCGATCGACGCCGACTGGGAAAACCCGGCCGGCGTGCCGATCGACGCCTTCATCTTCGGCGGCCGCCGCTCGGGCACCGTGCCGCTCGTGACGGAAGCGCGCAATTGGGTCGAAGGCGTATACATGGCCGCGACGATGGGGTCCGAAACGACGGCCGCTGCCGCCGGCAAGCAGGGCGTCGTGCGCCGCGATCCGTTCGCGATGCTGCCGTTCTGCGGCTATCACATGGGCGATTACTTCGATCATTGGCTCCAAGTCGGAGAGCGTTTGGACAAGCTAGGCGCGAAGCTGCCGAAGATCTTCTGCGTGAATTGGTTCCGCAAAGGCCCCGACGGCAAGTTCGTCTGGCCGGGCTTCGGCGAGAACATGCGCGTGCTGCGCTGGATGGTGGGGCGCGTCGAGGGAAGGGCGGATGGTGCCGCGCATGCCTTCGGCGTGTCGCCGCGCTACGACGACATCGATTGGAAGGGGCTCGAGTTCACGCGCGCACAGTTCGATCAAGTGATTTCGGTCGATGACGCCGACTGGCGGCGCGAACTCGAACTGCATGCCGAGTTCTTCGAATCGCTGCGGCACCGTCTGCCTGCCGCGTTGACGCAAACCAAGGCCGAGATCGAAGGCCGGCTGGCCTCGGCCTGAAGCGGTTAGCGCCGAGCGCCGACTCTAGCCCCGGGCGCCGGCTGCATGCCGCGCCCTGCGAAGCCATCAAGAACCGCCCGGCGTGCGCCGAGGCGGTTTTTTTCTGTAGTACCCACACCCACCCAATTTCGCCAAAATTTCACGATACGAATTTTTGAGCGATTTCCCACGCTGCTTCTCGTCATCGAACAAAAAGTCCGCCGGTGCGCAACTCTGCGCGCGTTTGAAAGTCGTAGGACAATCACGAATTGGCTCAGGAATTTTTTTCTGAGTAACAACAAGCGGCAGGAGTCGTCAATGGATCATTTGCAGTCAATGCGTGTGTTCGTGAAAGTGGCGGATCTCGGTAGTTTTGCCCGCGCAGCCAGCGCGATGGACATCTCCAACGCCGTGGCCACGCGTCACATAGCCGACCTCGAAGGCCGCCTCGGCACACGTCTGCTCAATCGCACCACGCGTAGCCTTTCCCTCACCGAATCGGGCCAGGTCTATCTCGAACGCGCCCGCCAAATTCTCGATGAGCTAGAAGACGTCGAGCAGATGGTCGTCGCCCGCAATCACGAGCCGGTCGGCACGCTGCGAATCGTCGCGCCCGTCGTCTTCGGCCTACACAATCTTGCGCCGGTGCTGCAGACCTACACGCAGCGCTACCCGAAAGTGGTGCCGGATTTGACGCTGGTCGATCGCAGCGTCGACCTCGTCGAGGAAGGGTTCGATGTCGGCATCGTCATCGCGCAAAAGGTACGCAGCGCCAGCATCGTCACGCGCCGCCTCACCACGGGCTGCATGATCGTCTGCGCCACGCCCGCCTACTTGGAAAAGCACGGCACGCCTAAGCGGCCCGAGGAACTGCTCGATCACGCATGCCTAAGCCTGCCGACCGAATACTGGGGCGACGAACGCGTCTTTACGGGGCCGGAAGGCGAGGTTCGCGTGCGGCCGTCCAACGTCATCGTCGCGAACAATACTGAGATGCTGCGTCAGTTTGCGCTACTCGATATGGGCATCGCCATGTTGCCGAGCTACTTGATCGGCAGCGACACGACGCGCGGCAACTTGGTGCGTGTCTTATCCGATTACCGGTTGCCCCGCGTCGAGATCAACATCGGTTACCCGAGCCGCCGCCACTTGCCGGCTAAGGTGCGCACGTTTATCGACCATCTCGTCGAGCACTTCAGCCAGACGCCGAACGGCACGCTGGGCGAACTTTGGCTCAAGGATGGCGCGGCGCTCGCAAACGGGTCGGCTTCGCTGCCGTTGGAGGAGGCCCTGGATGCGAGCGTCAACGAGGCCGATGAAGTCGAGAGCGAGGCCTTCGGCGGCGGTCGCGATACCGGGTTGCGCAAGATGCCGCGCACGCAACGCGTGCGTGCGAGCACGGCGTCCCCGCTCTAACGATTGGCGGGCCGGGCGATGATCGCGTCGGTTCGGCAGTAGCGGGCCAGCCCCAAACAAAAAGCGAGCGCACCTAGGTGCGCTCGCTTTGTTTCGACAGAAGCCTCGCGCCGCGTTGTGTGCCGGCGCGCGGCGCGGCTTACGCGTTGACCTTGCGCGCAGCCGTGCGCTTTGCCGGCGCTTTCGCAGCCGTGGTCTTGGCCGCTGTTTTGGCAGCGGTCTTGGTCGCAGCCTTTTTGGCCGGCGCGGCCTTGGTCGACGACTCGTCCGCCCCTTCCGAATCGGCGCTTGCCGCTGACGTGCGCGAGGCCGTCTTGGCCGCGGTTTTCGCCGAGGGCTCCTTCTTCTCGAATTCGAAGCCGATCTTCCCGTCGCTTTGCTTGACGAGATAGGCCTTGAAGTTGCGGCCCGTACGCGACGATTTGAAACCGGTCAGCAAATCGGTGCGGCCTTCGCCGAGCAGTCTCGCCATCTGCTCGCGCGCGATCTCTTGTTGCAAGATCACTTTGCCTGACCGGAAATCGCAGGTCTTCGGATTCGCCACCGAGTTCTCGCAGACGTAGCTCATGCCATGCTCGAACACGCGCGCGTGACACTTCGGGCACGCGCCGACGCTCTCCTGCTCGGAGAAGTCGGGCGCTTCGCCGTCCTCGCCGCCCTGATCCTGGCCGAAGTCGAACTCGAGTTTGTAGTTCTTGGTCTCGTCGTCGAAGCTGAGCTTGAGGATCGCCGAGAACGGACGCCCCATCTTGCTGCGGAAACCCGACAGCGGCCCGATCTGCTTGTCCTTGAGCAGCGTTTCGACTTCCTCGACCTCGAATTGCCGGCTACCCGGAATCTTCGATATCGAGAAGTCGCACTGCGTGCAAGCAAAGCGCCGGTAGTTCTCCTTGACCTGCCCGCCGCAATTCGGACACGGCGTGCTCAGCGTGGCGTAGTCGCCCGGAATCGTATCGGAGTCGTACTCCTTCGCACGCTTGACGATCGTTTGCGTCATGCGCGCGATTTCCTGCATGAACGCATCGCGTGCGAGCTTGCCGCGCTCCATTTGCGCGAGCTTGTATTCCCATTCGCCCGTTAGCTCGGGCGCGGTGAGTTCCTTCACGCCGAGCCCGCGCAAGAGCGTCATCAACTGGAACGCTTTGGCCGTCGGGATCAGGTCGCGGCCCTCGCGCACGAGGTACTTTTCCCCGAGCAGGCCTTCGATGATCGCTGCGCGCGTGGCCGGCGTGCCGAGCCCCTTCGCGGCCATCGCCTCGCGCAATTCGTCGTCTTCGACGAGCTTGCCCGCGCCTTCCATCGCCGACAACAGCGTAGCTTCGTTATAGCGCGCGGGCGGTTTCGTCGTCAGGCCGTGTGCGGCGATTTCATCGGTCTTGACCTTTTCGTCCTTTTGGACCGGGACGAGGTTGGCGTCCTCGCCGCTCGTTTCGCGGCCGTAGACTTGCAGCCAGCCCGGCTCGACGAGGACTTTGCCCTCGGTTTTGAAGCGATGGCCGACCACTTCCGTGATGCGCGTCGTGACGCGGTATTCCGCCGCTGGAAAGAACACGGCCAGGAATCGCTTCACGACGAGGTCGTACAGCTTTTGCTCGGGCTCGGACAGCGACTTGGGCGCCTGCAGCGTCGGAATGATGGCGAAGTGATCGCTGATCTTCGAATTGTCGAAGATGCGCTTGTTCGGCTTGACCCAGCCCTTGTCGAGCACCTGCTTGGCGAACGGCAGGTAGTTGTTGCTCTCCTTGAGCATCTCGAGCGTGCTGCTGACCGTGCCGAGGTAGTCCTCGGGCAGCGCGCGCGCATCGGTACGCGGGTAGGTCAGCACCTTGTGCTTTTCGTACAGCGCCTGTGCCAAGCCCAGCGTGTTCTTTGCCGAGAAGCCGAAGCGGCCGTTCGCTTCGCGCTGCAAGCTCGTCAAGTCGAACAGCAGCGGCGAGAGTTGGGTCGACGGCTTCGATTCCTCGGTGACGGTGCCAAGCTGCTCGCGGCAGGCGGCGACGACCGTTTCCGCTGCGGCGAGGCTCCAGAGGCGCGAGTCGCGTTTCTCCGGATCGAATTCGTCGCGCTTGAATTTCGGGTCGAACCAGCGGCCCTCGTAGAAGCCGCCGGCGCAGACGAACTGAGCGCGCACTTCCCAATAATCGCGCGGCACGAAGTGGCGAATTTTTTCTTCGCGCTCGACGACGATCGACAGCGTGGGCGTTTGCACGCGCCCGACGGTCGTCAGAAAGAAGCCGCCGCCCTTGCTGTTGAACGCGGTCATCGCCCGCGTGCCGTTGATGCCGACGAGCCAGTCGGCCTCGGAGCGGCAACGTGCGGCGTCGGCGAGCGGCTGCATATCGGCGTCGCTGCGCAGATGGGCGAAGCCGTCGCGGATCGCCGCCGGCGTCATCGACTGCAGCCACAGCCGCTGAACCGGCTTCTTGACATTCGCGTGCTGCGCGATCAGCCGGAAGATCAGCTCGCCTTCGCGCCCCGCGTCGCAGGCGTTGATGAGACGCTCGACGTCTTTGCGCTTGATCAGCTTCGTGAGGACCTTCAGGCGCGATTCGCTTTTCGCGATCGGATTGAGGTCGAAATGCGGCGGAATGACAGGCAGATGCGCGAAGC
The DNA here is from genome assembly GCA_036384755.1 of Trinickia sp. Lineage (GTDB taxonomy): Bacteria > Pseudomonadota > Gammaproteobacteria > Burkholderiales > Burkholderiaceae > Trinickia. The sequence continues at coordinate 9,031 of DASVLS010000093.1, forward strand.
TCCACTTGCCCCGCTTGACTTCGTATTCTTCGGGCGCGGCGATCTCCAGCAAATGGCCGACCGCCGACGAGAGCACGTATTCGTCGCTCTCGTAGTACTCGTCATGTTTGGTGAAGCCGCCGAGTGCTCGCGCGATATCGTTCGCGACCGAAGGCTTCTCCGCAATGATCAGTGCTTTGGACATGACAGGATTAATGTAGTGACCGGGGTCCGAACCCCGATTGTGTTCCCTTCAACGACCGCTTTATAGCACACGGCGAGTGAGCGGCGTCCGCTTCGCACCAAAAAGCATCGCGTCGGCAGCGAGCCGCCGGCACCGACCGCCGCGCGAAGACGCGTGCGGCGCAACCCTTACGGGCGGTCGGCCGGCGTGCAGTGCCCCAGCACGGAGCGTGCCGCAGCCCCGCCGCATCCGCCCGTCGTAAAAAGCTCGGACGAACTTAGACGGCTTAGACAGCGGCCAGCGCCGGGCGGACCTTTGGTACGCCCGTGCAAGGGGGCAGCGCGGTGAGATCCGACAGCATGCGCTCGGCGATGCCTTTGTGCGGCAGCACCGTACCGAAAAAGCGGGCGGTGACGTCGTCTTCGATCAGCAGCGTTGGAAAATTCTCGACGTCCAGGTCGTCGAATCGATCCGCGTGCGTTTCGATATCGATCCAGACGAAGCACATGCGCGGGTGGGCATCGGCCAATTCGTCGAAGGTTTGCCGGTAGTCGCGGCAGGTTCCGCACCACTGCGCGCACAGGCAAGCGACGAGCAGCGTGTTCGGGTCGTTGACGCGCTCGGCGATCCGGTCGGAATCGGTGTCGAGGTTCAGCGCGGGCATGATGCGTTCCTTGTTTCTCTTCCCGTAGCGATTGGGCGACTGTAGCACGCCCGTTTCAGTCCCCGTCTTGGGTCGCTCGCGTATGCCGGGCGTACCGGCCGCCGGGGAGCGCTGCGACGTGCCCGCGTAATTCCAGTTCGAGCAGTGCGCTTTGCAGCGTCGAGCTGTCCATGTCGGTGCGGCCGGCAAGGATTTCAAGCGCGGCGGGCGCGTGGCCGAGCGCGTCGAGCAGTCGCGCGGCGGGCGCGGACAGCTGCCGCGCCGCCCGAGGCGGAGCCGGCGGTGCGTCGAATAGCGGCAGCGGCGGCAGCGGCGGGGACGCTCGGATCGGCAACGGCCGCGACGGCGAAGGCGAAGGCGACGGCGACGGCGACGGCGACGGCCGGTGCGGCGGCGAGTCGAGGCATGCGCCGCGCGTGGCCGGTTGTGCGCGCCCTCGCCACGCCGCATCGAGTTCCTCCAAGATATCGACCGGCGTTTCGGTCAGCTTGGCGCCATCTTTAATGAGCTGATGGCAGCCCCGCGAAAGCGGTGCGTGAATCGATCCCGGCAAGGCGAATACATCGCGCCCCATTTCATTGGCGAGCCGGGCCGTGATCAGCGACCCGGACCGCAGCGCTGCTTCGACGACCAGAACGCCTCGGGTCATCCCCGCGATCAAGCGATTGCGCTGCGGAAAGTGCGCCGGTTTGGCCGGTGTGCCGAGCGGCCACTCCGACACGATGGCGCCTCGCCCGGCAATGTCCTGCGCCAGCGCACGATGCTTGGCCGGGTAGACGAGATCGGCCCCCGTCCCGACGACGGCGATCGTCACGCCGTCGGATTCCAGCGCGCCGCGATGGGCGGCGGCATCGATGCCGAGCGCCAGCCCCGATACGATCGCCAAGCCGGCGGCGGTAAGATCGCGGGCGAAGTGGGCCGCATCGTCGATGCCTTGCGCCGTGGCGTTGCGACTGCCGACGATCGCGATGCTCGGCGCGTGCAGCGATTCGAGCCGCCCGGTCACATAGAGCAAGACGGGAGGGTCGTGCATCGTCAGTAGTGCGGGCGGGTACGCCGGGGCGTCGATCGGCACGAGCGCGTTGCCCGGTTGCGCGCACCACGCGACGGTGCGCGCGAGCGGCTCGCGCACGTCGGCCTGCGCCGCGGCCACGATGCAGCGCGCGACAGCATCGCCGGCTGCTTCCGCAAGCGTCCGGTACGGCTGGCCGATGAGCGCTTGCACGTCGCCGAAGGCCGACAGCAGCGCCCGCAGCGCCGAAGATGGGAGGCCCCTTGCCATGGAAAGGGCGAGCCATGCGCCGATGTATGCCGGCGTCATCGGGCGTTCGCGCATCGATATGCGCCTTCGCGGCGCAGCCTGCGCGCTCCTGTGCGCCGTGATAAAATTTTCATCATCCGAAATACCTCCAACCGTAGCCCACGCGGGCGTTCGTGATTCGCTGCCGGCGGCCGAAGATGCCCGCCGTTCGGCGTATCTTCGATGTTCGGCGAAAGCCGCGCCAGCCGGCCGAACGGCCTAGCGGATTTCGACAATCGATCGCGCGTCGCGGCTGCGCCGTCACGACTTGGACACCATGGCTTTACTGAGCATCCTCAACTATCCCGATAAGCGGCTGCACAAGGTCGCCAAACCCGTCGAGAAAGTCGACGACCGTATCCGCAAGCTCGTCGCCGACATGGCCGAGACCATGTACGCCGCGCCCGGCGTGGGCCTCGCGGCGACGCAGGTCGACGTGCACGAGCGCGTCATCGTCATCGACGTGTCGGAAACGCACGACCAACTGCGCGCGTTCATCAATCCGGAAATCGTTTGGTCGAGCGACGAGCGCAAGGTCAACGAAGAAGGTTGCCTATCGGTGCCGGGCGTCTACGACGCGGTCGAGCGCGCCGAACGCGTGCGCGTGCGAGCGCTTGACGAAAAGGGCGAATCGTTCGAGCTCGATTGCGAGGGTTTGCTGGCCGTTTGCATCCAGCACGAGATGGATCACTTGATGGGGCGTGTGTTCGTCGAGTACCTGTCGCCGCTGAAGCAAACGCGCATCAAGACGAAGATGAAAAAGCTCGCGCACGCGATGTGAAGCGCCGCCGGACGCTGCTGCGTTCTCCCTTACCCGTCGTTTTCGCTCGACCATGACCCATACGCTGCGCGTCGTCTTCGCCGGCACGCCCGAGTTCGCGGCCGCCGCGTTGGCGGCCATTCATGAAGCCGGCTTTCCCGTGCCGCTCGTTCTCACGCAGCCGGACCGGCCTGCCGGACGCGGCATGAAGCTCCAGGCGAGCGCCGTCAAGCGCTACGCCGTCGAGCACGGGCTGCCTGTCGCCCAGCCCCCCTCGCTGCGGCGCACGGGCAAGTTCCCGGCCGAAGCGGCCGCGGCGATCGATCGACTGCGCGAGACGCCGCACGACGTCATGGTCGTGGCCGCGTATGGCTTGCTGCTGCCGCAGGAAGTGCTCGACATCGCACCGCACGGTTGCATCAACATTCACGCGTCGCTGTTGCCGCGCTGGCGTGGCGCCGCGCCGATCCATCGCGCGATCGAAGCCGGCGACGCCGAAACGGGCATCACGTTGATGCAGATGGATGCCGGGCTCGACACGGGCGCCATGATCGAGGTGGCGCGTACGTCGATCGATGCGCGCGATACGACCGCCACGCTGCACGACAAACTCGCGGAGCAAGGGGCGCGCGCGATCGTTGCCGCGCTGGAGGCGCTCGAGCGCACGGGCGCGCTGCCGGCCACGCCGCAGCCCGCCGAAGGCGCCACCTACGCCGAAAAGATCGGTAAGCACGAAGCCACGCTCGATTGGCGCCGGCCTGCCGACGCGCTGGCGCGCCAGGTTCGTGCGTTCGATCCGTTCCCGGGCGGTGTCGCGATGCTCGAGGACGGGACGACGCTGAAAGTCTGGGCCGCCGAGCCCGTCGCCGCGTCGCACGGAGGCGAGCAAGCGCCGCCGGGCGCGATCGTCGACGTATCGCCCGACGGCGTCGTCGTCGCCTGCGGCGAAGGGGCGTTGCGGCTGACGCAGCTTCAAAAGCCGGGGGGCAAGCGGCTGTCCGCTCGAGAGTTCCTCGTCGGCGCCGCACTGAAGCGGGGCCAGCGGCTGAAGCTGCCCGAGGCGGCATGACTTTTGGGGCAGCGGCTGTCCCCGCCGCGCCCGATGGGCTCATGGGTCGATGTGCCGATGTCTCGACATGCCGACGGCATTTCGCCGAAGCGTCGCGCACAGCCCTGACGCACCGCTAGACTGAGACGCATGTAAGCATTCGGTAGATCGATCGAGGAGACCTCCAGCATGTTCGGCATCGTCCATTTTCCGTTTTTCGTTGCTGCCGTTTTTCTGCTCAATGTGACGCCGGGCCCCGATACGGCTTACATCGTCGGACGCTCCGTCGCGCAAGGGCGCGGCGCGGGCCTCATGTCGGCGCTGGGTATCTGCACCGGGTGCTGCGTGCATTCGATCGCGTGCGCCTTCGGTCTGACGGCCGTGCTGGCGGCCTCCGCCACGGCCTTTACCGTCATCAAGTTTGCCGGCGCCATTTATTTGATCTATCTGGGCGTGCGGCTCGCGTTCTCTTCGCCGGCGAAATCGGCGAGCGCCCCGGGCGAGCCGCCCGCGGGGGGCGCCCAGGCGGCCAAACCGCTGCGGCAGCTATTCATGCAAGGCTTTTGGACCAACGTGCTCAATCCGAAGGTCGTGCTCTTCTTCGTCTCCTTTTTTCCGCAGTTCGTGTCGAGCGAAAGCGAGCACAAGGCGCTGGCTTTCCTTTCGCTCGGCGGCGTATTCGTCGCGATGAGCGTGCTTTGGTGCTTGTTTCTCGTCTGGGTGGCGAGCGGCGTGACGCGGCGGTTGGGCGGCAAGCCCGGCGTGAAGAAGTGGCTCGATCGCGTGGTGGGCAGCGCGTTCGTGGGCTTGGGCCTAAAGCTCGCGACGGCGACGCGATGATTGAAATTTCGGATTGCGCCCATACCTGACGAATCGCTTACAATTGAGCGACGCGCTCGAGCGGCTCTCCGGTTGAGCCGGTTATCGGGGCGCAAACGAAAAAAGGAGTCCACATGTTCAATTGGGTCAAAACCGCGATGCTGATGGCCGCGATCACGGCCCTGTTTATCGTGATCGGCGGGATGATCGGCGGCTCGCGCGGCATGATGTTCGCGCTCGTCATCGCGCTTGCGATGAACTTCTTCTCCTACTGGTTCTCGGACAAGATGGTCCTGAGGATGTACAACGCGCAAGAGGTCGACGAAACGAGCGCGCCCCAGTTCTATCGCATGGTGCGCGAACTGGCGACGCGTGCCGAATTGCCCATGCCGCGGGTCTACCTCATCAACGAGGACGCGCCGAACGCGTTCGCCACGGGGCGCAATCCCCAGCACGCGGCGGTCGCGGCCACCACGGGCATCCTGCGGATCCTTTCCGAGCGCGAAATGCGCGGAGTGATGGCGCACGAGCTCACGCACGTGAAGCACCGCGACATCCTGATCTCGACGATTTCGGCGACGATGGCCGGTGCGATCTCGGCACTCGCCAATTTCGCGATGTTCTTCGGCGGACGGGATGAAGAAGGCCGCCCGGCGAACCCGATCGCGAGTATCGCCGTGGCGCTGCTTGCGCCGATCGCCGCGGCCATGATCCAAATGGCGATTTCGCGGTCGCGCGAATTCGAGGCCGACCGCGGCGGCGCGCGCATTTCCGGCGATCCTCAGGCGCTGGCGTCGGCGCTCGACAAGATTCACCGTTTCGCTTCCGGCATTCCGTTCGCCGCGGCCGAGGCGCACCCCACCACGGCGCAAATGATGATCTTGAATCCGTTGTCGGGCGGCGGCATCGCGAATCTGTTTTCGACTCACCCGGCAACCGAGGAGCGTATCGCGCGCCTGATGGAAATGGCCCGCACCGGCCGTTACGATTGAGGCTCGCGCGCGAGCCGGCGCCGATCGGCGTCAATGAAACGGGCCCGCGCGGCCCGTTTCGCATGGGGCGGCCGTTTCCCGACTCGAGTTCGAGCGGCGAGATCGAGCGGTGCGGCGAGCCTCGATGGGCTGCGATAAGCCGCGCGCTACAATAGCGCGTTTGTCTCCTACACCGGCGCGTCGCGTCGCGCGACGTTTGCCCTTCCCGATGACCCGAACCGCTCCTGCCCGCCGTACGACGCCGAAAGCCGGCAATACGCGCTTTTCCACGGTGCGTCTCGCGCCCGATTCGCTCGGTTTCGCGCTCGACGGCGCTGCGTTGGCCGTTGGCGCGGTGCGCGGCGGAATGGCGCTGCCGGCTGCGCTCTCGGCGGTGCAGGCGTCGGCGAGCGCCGCTAATGCGGCGATCGCGCGCGGCGCCGTTCAGGATATCGCGTATCGCACGCTGCGCCGCCTCGGCATGGGCGATTGGCTTGTCGCCCAACTCGTGCGCAAAGCGCCGCCCGCTCATGTCGGCGACGTGCTCGCCTGCGCATTCGCACTCTTGGCCGACGACGAATCGGCAGCCGCTTACACGCCCTACACGGTGGTCGACCAAGCCGTGAGCGCCGTGGGCGCACGCCGCGAATGCGCGTTCGCCAAGGGGCTCGTCAATGCCGTCCTGCGCAATTTTTTGCGTGAACGCGATGCCTGGCTTGCCAAGGCAAAGGTGGACGACGTCGCCGCTTGGAATTACCCGGTGTGGTGGATCGAATCGGTGCGGCGCGCGTGGCCCGATGCCTGGCAGCGTGTGCTTGCCGCGGGCAACCAGCCGGGCCCGCTGACGCTGCGCGTGAATGCGCGCCGCACGGCGGTGGTGGATTATCTACGCGTGCTCGATGAGCAGGGTATGGCGGCTCAGGCGATCGGGAGCGATGCGGTGAGGCTTGCCGCGCCGGTGCCTGTCGAGCGTATTCCAGGCTTCGAGCAGGGCCTCGTTTCGGTGCAAGATGCCGGCGCGCAGCTGGCGGGCCAATGGCTTGGCGCGCGCGACGGCATGCGCGTGCTCGATGCCTGCGCGGCGCCCGGCGGAAAGACGGGGCATGTGCTCGAGCGCGCAGACGTCGAACTCGTCGCGCTCGAAGCCGACGCCGCGCGGGCGGCGCGCATCGACGAGAACCTGCTGCGACTGGGCCTGAAGGCGAAAGTGGTCGTCGGCGACGCCGGCGAGCCGTCGCAATGGTATGACGGCCGGCCTTTCGACCGTATTCTGGCCGATGTGCCGTGCTCGGCGTCGGGCATCGTGCGCCGCCATCCCGATGTGCGCTGGCTGCGCCGAGCGAGCGACATTGCGGCGCTCGTCGCCGAGCAGCGCCGCATTCTCGACGCGCTTTGGCCGCTCGTCGCACCGGGCGGCGAACTGCTCTACGTGACATGCTCGGTGTTTCCCGAGGAAGGCGAGGAGCAGGCGCGATGGTTTGAACGTGCGCATGAAGATGCGGTACGATTGGACGCGCCGGGGCAGCTGATGCCTGCCTGTTCCGGCGCGGCAGCCGAGCCTTCGGCTTCCGTATCGATTGGAACGCGCGCCGCTGAGCTCGAGCGCGACGGGGCCGACATCGACCACGACGGTTTTTTCTACGCGCGCTTTCAAAAACGGTGACGATCAGCAAACGCTTTTTTCCGCTTCGGCTCATGGCCTTGCTCTGGATCGGGCTGACCGTTTGCCTCACTGCGGCGGGGGTGGCGCGCGCCGATACGATCGCAGTGCAGCGCGCGTCGTTGCAAGCCGACGGCAGCGGTTGGAATCTGGACGCACGCTTCGATTTCGAGCTGAACAGCAGCCTCGAGGATGCCGTCAACAAGGGCATTCCGCTTTATTTCACGACGGAGTTCGAACTGACGCGGGCGCGTTGGTATTGGTTCGACGAGCAGCCGGTGTCGGTCACGCAAACGCTTCGCCTATCGTTTCAACCGCTGACGCGCGAGTATCGCGTATCGAGCGGCGGCCTGCAGCAGGGCTTCACGTCGCTGGCCGAGGCGCTGGCCGTGATCAAGCACGTCACGTCCTGGCACGTGATCGATCGCAACCAGGTGCAGCAAGGGGAGACATATACGGCTTCGGTGCGCATGCAACTCGATACGGCGTTGATGCCCAAGCCGTTCCAGGTCGATGCGGTGAACAATCGCGACTGGACGCTCGCTTCCGATTGGAAGCGATTCACTTTCACGGTGGCCGAACGTGCTAAATAGCGTGCGTCGAAAAGCGGACGTGAGGAGCATTCTCGTTCGCGTGATCGTCTCGACGGTCGCCGTCACGGCGCTGTTGCTGCTCGTGCTGCTCGCGGCGGCCAGCGCGAACACCGAGTTTTTCGATCGCTACTACTCGTGGCTCTACGCCGCCAACATCGCCGTCGCCCTCGTTTTTCTGCTGATCGTCCTCGCGCTCGTCGGCATGATCCTCGTGCGGCTGCGCAAGGGCAAGTTCGGCACGCGGCTGCTCGCGAAGCTCGCGGTCTTTTTCGCGCTCGTGGGCGTCGTGCCCGGAACGATCATCTACGTCGTCTCGTATCAATTCGTCTCGCGCAGCATCGAGTCGTGGTTCGACGTCAACGTCGAAACGGCGCTGACCTCGGGCTTGAACCTCGGGCGCGGGATGCTCGACGCGTCGCTGTCCGATCTGCAGACGAAGGCGCAAGTCATGGCCGAGCAGCTCGCGGGCGCTGCGGCGACGAACACGACCCTTACGCTCTTGCGCATGCGCGATCAATTCGGCGTGCAAGAGGCCATGCTCGTGGAATCGGTCCGCAGCGTGTCGGGAGCATCGCCCGATCTTCACGTCGTGGCGCAAGCCTCGAACAATATCACCTCGCTGATGCCCGACGACCTGCCCACGTCGATCATGCTTGCCCAGGCACGCGGCCGGGGCTATGCGGCGATCGAAGGGGAGGTCGACGGCGATCCGCACGCAAGGGGCGCGAAAGGGTCGCTGCGCTTGCGTGTCGTCGTGCGCGTGCCGGACGCGAACACGTCGCTGCTGCAGCCGGCCGAGCGGTTTTTGCAATTGACGCAGCCGGTGTCTCCCTCGCTTGCGCGCAACGCCGATTCGGTGCAGCGCGCCTATCGCGAATACCAGGAGAAGGCGTTCGGCCGCACGGGGCTGCGCAAGATGTACATCGGAACGCTGACGCTCGCGCTGTTCTTGGCGACGTTCATCGCGATGATGCTTGCGCTCGCGCTGGGCAATCAGCTCGCGAGGCCCTTGTTCCTGCTCGCCAAAGGCACGAAGGAAGTGGCCGAGGGCGATTACACGCCGAAGCGCGAGATCAAATCGCGCGACGAGCTCGGCTTTCTCACGCAGTCGTTCAACGCCATGACGCGTCAACTGTCCGAGGCGCGCGCGGCCGTCGAGCGCAATCGGGTGGCACTCGAGCACTCGAAGGCGTATCTCGAGAGCATCTTGGCGAACCTGACAGCCGGCGTGTTCGTGCTCGATCGCCAGTTTCGCTTGACCACGGCCAATCGCGGCGCCGAGCGCATCTTCCGTCAGCCGTTTCAATCGATGCTTGGCGCATCGCTCGAACATATCGGCGTACTCGCCGAATTCGCGGCGACGGTGCGCAAGGCGTTTGCCGACCGCCAGGCGGCCAGCCAGGGCGTCATCGACGACGGCGGCCACTGGCAGCAGCAGATCGCAGTGTCGGTGCCCGGCGAAAGCGATCCGCTCACGTTGCTCGTGCGCGGGTCGCGCCTGCTTGCGGCGACCCAGGCCGAAGGCGGCGGCGATGCAGGCACGGCCGGCTATGTGATCGTGTTCGACGATATCTCCGACGTCATTTCGGCGCAGCGTTCGGCCGCGTGGGGCGAGGTGGCGCGTCGTCTTGCGCATGAGATCAAGAATCCGCTGACGCCTATCCAGCTGTCGGCGGAGCGGTTGCAGATGAAGCTGGCCGACAAGCTCTCGTCGCACGATGCCGACGTGCTCAAGCGCGGCGCGACGACGATCGTCAATCAGGTTGCGGCGATGAAGCAGATGGTCGACAACTTCCGCGACTACGCGCGCACGCCGCCGGCGGTGCTCGCGAATCTGCAACTGAACGAGCTCGTGACCGAAGTGTTGGGCTTGTACGGCGTCGAAGAGGGCAAGAGTGCGATCGCGGCCGACCTCTCGGCGTTGCCCGTGATCCGCGGCGACGCGACGCAATTGCGTCAGGTCATCCACAATCTGCTGCAGAACGCGCAGGATGCGGTGGCCGAAGTGGAGAACCCGCGTGTCGTCATCGAAACCAAGACAGTAGAATATGGCGACCCCGATGCGCAGGGCCGAGTGCGCGTCGCGGTTCGCCTGACCGTCTCCGACAACGGCCCGGGCTTTCCCGCCCGCATCCTCACGCGCGCGTTCGAACCTTACGTGACGACGAAAGCCAAGGGAACGGGGCTCGGGCTGGCGATGGTCAAGAAGATCGTCGACGAACACGGTGCGCGCATCGATATTCGGAATCGAGTGAAAGCAGGCGAAGCAATCGAAGGTGCGCAGATTTCGATTTTGTTCCTGCAATTGGCAGACGACGCGGCGCCCGCGGGAGGCTCGGCTTCGGGTAGTGGCGCGGCGTCGGGGACGACAAAAGCAATAGCGCAGACAAGGGCAGCATAAATGGCGACCATCCTGGTGGTAGACGACGAAATGGGTATCCGGGAATTGCTCTCGGAGATCCTGAGCGACGAGGGGCATGCCGTCGAGTTGGCGGAAAACGCGCAGCAGGCGCGCGAGTTCCGCCTGCGTCAGGCGCCCGATCTCGTACTGCTGGACATTTGGATGCCCGATATCGACGGTGTATCGCTGCTCAAAGAATGGGCGGCGCAAGGGCATTTGACGATGCCGGTCATCATGATGTCGGGCCATGCGACGATCGACACGGCCGTCGAGGCGACGAAGATCGGCGCGTTGAACTTCCTCGAAAAGCCCATCGCGCTTCAAAAGCTGTTGAAGGCGGTCGAGCAGGGGCTAGCGCGCGGCAGTGCGCCCACCATCGGCGCGGCGACGGCGAAGGCGGCGGCGCCGGCGAATGCAACGACCGTTGCGGCAGCCGTGACGCTGCCGACGCTGGCGGCCGATCCGGTCGCGACGACGGTCGTGGCCCCGCAGTCGGCGTCTATTTCGTTCGACATTCCGTTGCGCGATGCGCGCGATGCGTTCGAACGCGCGTACTTCGAGTATCACTTGGCCCGCGAGAACGGCAGCATGACGCGCGTGGCCGAGAAGACAGGCTTGGAGCGTACGCACCTCTACCGCAAGCTCAAGCAGCTCGGCGTCGATCTGAGTAAGAACAAAGGGGACTGATGGGCGGCGTTGCCATTTCCCGACCGACCCGACCGACCCGACCGACCCGATCGACTCGATCTACCGGGGAAGAACGCGCGACGCAAAAAGCACTTGAACCAAGCAAAACCCCTTGCTATACTCTCGCTTCTTCGTGGCCCGGTAGCTCAGTTGGTAGAGCAGCGGATTGAAAATCCGCGTGTCGGTGGTTCGATTCCGCCCCAGGCCACCAGAATTTAGCGCCCAACCTAATTTAGGTTGGGCGTTTTCGTTTGGTGCGCCCGTCAGGGCGCGCCTACTTGGAAGTGGGTATCACTGCTGCGCAACCCTTCGCTCGAAGGCGAGGCATAGAGGCATATACTGCAAGCGCACAGCAACGGTGCCTGGGCTCGCGCTCACCTCATTTGAGATCACGTCCACGGAGTTTTCACGGTGATTCGGACAGACGCTAAGCATGGCGCGCTCGTGTTGTTTTCGGGCGGTCAGGATTCGACCACCTGCCTGGCCTGGGCGCTCGATCGCTTCGAGACGGTCGAGACGCTCGGCTTCGACTATGGCCAACGTCATCGAGTGGAGCTCGAATGCCGCGAAGGCGTGCGCGAAGCCATCGTTCGCCAATTCCCTGCTTGGGCCGAGCGCCTCGGCGAGGATCACACGGTTGATTTGTCGGTGCTGGGGGCGATCAGCGAGACGGCGATGACGCGCGAGATCGAGATCGAGGCCGCGACGAATGGCCTGCCGAACACGTTCGTCCCCGGGCGCAACTTGATGTTCATGACGATCGCGGCCGCGATCGCGTACCGCCGGGGCTTGTCCGTGCTCGTCGGCGGCATGTGCGAGACCGATTTTTCGGGCTACCCCGATTGCCGCGACGATACGATGAAGGCGCTGCAAGTCGCGTTGAATCTCGGCATGGACAGCCGGTTCGTCGTCGAGACGCCGCTCATGTGGCTCGACAAAGCGGACACGTGGCGCCTTGCGCGCGATCTGGGCGGCGATGCGCTCGTCGAACTCGTGCGCGTCGAGACGCACACTTGTTACGTGGGCGAGCGCGCCGAGCTGCATGCCTGGGGCTTCGGCTGCGGCGAATGCCCGGCCTGCCGCTTGCGCAAGCGCGGGTATGAGGCTTTTCTAGCCGGCGAGAAGGTGGTGCAGCCGGCCTAATGGCGGCGGAGCGCCGGGGCTCCATCGCGCGTCGGCCCACCGTGAGAATGGAAGAATCGAGCGCAGCATGACGTACGCGGTCAAAGAGATTTTCTACACATTGCAAGGCGAAGGCGCGAATGCCGGTCGCCCGGCCGTGTTTTGCCGGTTCGCCGGCTGCAATTTATGGTCGGGACGCGAAGAGGATCGCGCGGCAGCCGTTTGCCGTTTTTGCGATACCGACTTCGTCGGCACGGACGGCGAGAACGGCGGCAAGTATCGCGATGCAGGCGCGCTTGTCGAGCGCATTGCATCGCTTTGGCCCGATGGCGAGCGTCATCGGTTCGTCGTCTGCACCGGCGGTGAGCCGATGCTGCAAATGGACGAGCCGCTCGTCGATGCGCTGCACGCCGCCGGCTTCGAGATTGCGATCGAGACGAACGGCTCGCTGCCCGTGCTCCCATCGATCGACTGGGTGTGCGTGAGCCCGAAAGCCGATGCGCCGCTCGTCGTGACGAAAGGCAACGAGCTCAAGGTGGTCGTCCCTCAAGACAACCAACGACTGGCCGAGTACGGCGAACTCGACTTCGACTACTTCCTGGTGCAGCCGATGGACGGCCCTTCGCGCGAGCTGAATACGCGCCTTGCCATCGACTGGTGCAAGCGCCATCCGCGCTGGCGGCTGTCGATGCAGACTCACAAGTACCTGAACATTCCCTGATCCGCCGTGTTGACGATTACCCGAAAACTCGAATTCGACGCGGGCCACCGCATCCCCGACCACCGCAGCCAGTGCCGCAATCTGCACGGCCATCGCTATGTGCTCGAAATTACGCTGCGCGGCGATGTCGTGGAGGCGGAAGGCGCGCCCGATCGCGGCATGGTGATGGACTTCGCCGACGTCAAGTCGCTGGCGATGGAGCACCTCGTGAGCCGCTGGGATCACGCATTTCTCGTCTATGAAGGCGATACGCGCGTGCGCGAATTCCTCGAATCGATGCCCGAGCACAAAACCGTCGTGCTCGATCGCATTCCTACGGTCGAAAACCTCGCGGCCGTCGCCTTCGAGACGCTCGCGCAAGTCTATGACGCCCACTACGGCGTCAATTTGCGGCTGCAGCATGTTCGCCTGTACGAAACGCCGAACTGCTGGGCCGATGTCGTGCGCGACGAGCGCGCGTGACCGCTATGACGTAAGGGGCATCGCGCCCCGGCTCGCCGTCCGATAACGGCGCACATCTCGCCGTTTATTGTCGGGGTATGATCGTGCCAAGGCCGGTTCTCGCCGCGACGCGAACGGCCGGCGACCATTCCAAGGAGCGAGACATGCCCGGCGCCGCGTGTGCGAGTAGCTCAGTGCCTTCATCGTCCGCGGCACGTCCGCGCGGAGCGCTCCGATGAGCGCATTCACCAATCCCCTCAAACAGCGTCTGCAGGAAAACGAGCCGCTGTTTGGCCTGTGGCTCTCGCTGGCCAGCGCCGATGCGGCCGAAGCGCTCGCCCATGCGGGTTTCGATTGGCTTTGTATCGACATGGAGCATGCGCCGAACGATTCGGCCGATGTCACCGCGCAATTGCGCGCCATCGCAGCCGCTCATTTGCCGAGCGAGCCGGTCGTGCGCGTGCCGGCGCGCGAGGCCTGGCTCGTCAAGCGCGTGCTCGACGCCGGGGCGCGCACGATCATGTTCCCGAACGTCGAATCCGCTCAGGATGCGGCCCATGCAGTGCGCCTCACCCGCTATCCGGATGCCGCCGCGCCGGACGGGCTGCGCGGCGTGGCGGGCGTCGTACGCGCAGCCGCATTCGGTGCGCGGCGAGACTATGTGCAAAGCGCGAATACGCAGATCGCCACGATCGTTCAAATCGAATCGGCCCGCGCGCTGGACGACGTCGAGGCGATCGCCGCGACTCCCGGAGTCGATTGCCTTTTCGTGGGCCCGGCCGATCTCGCGGCGAGCCTCGGCCACTTGGGCGATTCCAAGCACGCCGACGTGCAGGCGGCGATTGCACGCATCGTCGAAGCGGCCGGCCGAGCGGGGATCCCAGCCGGGATTTTTGCGCTCGATGCGGCGAGCGCGCGGCAATACCGCGAAGCGGGCTTTCGGGTGATCGCGCTCGGCTCGGACATGATGTGGCTCGTGCGCGCGACGCGGGCCGCGTTGCAGGAGGTGAGATCGTGAAACACGCCAAGACCATGCTGCGAGCGTCGTGCTCGCTCGCGTTCGCCGCCGCATGCATAGCGGCAAGCGGCACGCTCGTAAGAGCGGCCACGCCCACGCAGGCCGAAGCGGATGCCGATCCCCAAACGCAGACGGCGGTCGCCGACTACAACGCGGGCAACTTCACCGCGGCGCTCAAGGAGTTTCGCGAGGCGGCCGACCACGGCAATCGCCTGGCGCAATTCGATTACGCGATGATGCTGCTGAACGGCGAAGGCACGACGGCCGATGTCGACGAGGGCCGGAAGTGGCTGCGCAAGGCGGCCGACCAAAACATGGCCCACGCCCAATACGTCTACGGCCGGATGTACGACGACGGCGACTTCGTGGCGCGGGACCCGGCGCAAGCGCACCAGTGGTTCCTCAAGGCGGCGCAGCAAGGGCACGTGCAAGCGGAGCTTGCGCTTGCCAATCAATTCCTCGATGGCCGCGGTACGCCCCGCGACAACGCACAAGCGTTCTTTTGGTACAAGAAGGCCGCCGAAGGCGGCGACATGACCGCGCAGTACGTGACGGGTTCGTTCTACGAGCGCGGCGGCGACGGCGTGGAGCGCAATCTGAACGTCGCGCGCGCCTATTATGCCGCGGCCGCCGCTCAGGGCGATCCGGCCGCTCGGCTCAAGTATCAAGATCTGAGCCGGGAGCTGAAGGAAGAGCTCAAGAAACAGCACCCGAAATAAGAAATAAAAATAGGCGCGGCGTCTCAGCTCTTCATGAGGCGCTTTTGCCGGCCGACGCTCATGATGAGGCCGACCGCGACCCCAAGCGTCGCCAGCGCGGTCCCGCCGTAGCTCATGAACGGCAGCGGCACGCCGACGACGGGCAACACGCCGCTCACCATGCCGACGTTGACGAACGCGTACGTGAAAAACGCCATCGTCAACGAGCCGGCCAACAGACGGCCGAACAGCGTCGCCCCATTGGCTGCGATATAAAGCCCGCGCGCGATCAGCGCCGTATAGAGCGTCAGCAGCACGAGCTCGCCCACGAGCCCGAACTCTTCCGCAAACACGGCGAAGATGAAGTCGGTGTGCTTCTCGGGAATGAAGTCCAGGTGCGCTTGCGTGCCTTTGAGCCAGCCTTTGCCGAGCGTGCCGCCCGAGCCGATCGCAATGACGGCCTGAATCGTATGGAATCCCTTGCCGAGCGGATCCGACGTTGGATCGAGCAGCGTGCAGATGCGGTGCTTTTGATAATCGTGCATCAACGGCCACTGCACTTCCGGCTGGCAGATCTTGTCTTGGAACGTTGCCACGAGGCCGATGCCGATCACGGCGGCGATGAGCACCGGCACGATGAGTTTGAACGAGAGCCCCGCCAAATAGATGACGAAAAGGCCGGCCGCGAAGACGAGCACGGCCGTGCCCAAATCGGGCTGCTTGGCGATCAGCCCCACCGGCACCAAAAGAATGGCGAAACCGGCGATGAAGTCGTACCAGCGTATCGAACTCTCTCTGCGCTGGTAGTACCACGCCAGCATCAGGGGCGTCGCGATCTTCAAAATCTCGGACGGCTGAATGACGATGCCGACGTTGATCCAGCGTTTCGCGCCCTTCTTCGTAATGCCGAATAGCGCGACCGCCACCAGCAGGGCGACACCGAACGCATAGAGCGGGACGGCGAAGCGCATCAGCGTCGTGGGCGGGATCGTGGCGAGCACCCACATCAGCACGAACGTGAGCACGATATTGCGCAACTGATCCTCGACCCGCCCGGGCACGTCGATGCTCGCGCTGTAGAGCGTGACGATGCCGACGCACAGCAGCAGAAACACCGTCAGCGCGAGCGGGCGATCGAAGCCCATGAACATTTTCTTGAGTCGTTCGAGCCAGGCGCGCTTATCGTTGGGCATGCCTTTCTCCGTTAATCGTTGTGGCCGGCTGCTGCCGGCGAAGCCGCCGACGCCGCGTTGGAGCGGTTCGCGCGCGGTTCGGCGAGCGCATCGCTGGACGCTCCGCCCGGGGACGAGCGAGGCTTGCGTGGGGCGCCGCCCAATGCCGCGCCCGAAGCGGCTCTACGCAGCCGGCGGATCGCCTCGGCAGCCGAAGCCGGCGGCGCCGACGCCGTCGAACGGGCCGCGGCAGCCGGCGCCTGCGCCCCCTGTGCGGCCGATGCTTGATGCGACGCGGCTGCCTGCTCGGCAGCGACGACGTCCGACGCGATCAGCGGCGCCGAGGCATTGCGCGGCGCCGATGCCGTGCCGGCCGGCAACGGCAACGCCTTGAACCCCGCGGCGACCTTCACGGGCGCAGCCGAACGCTCGCCGGCATCGGCTTCGCTTTCGACAGGCGCCGAGACGGCTTGCGTAGCCGATGCCGCCGCCGAAACCGCCGCCTGCAGCGCCCCGGGTTTGCCCCGCTGAAGCAGGTAGTAATCGAGCACGCGGCGCACGATCGGGCCGGCGACGCTGGCGCCCCAGCCGCCGTTCTCGACGATCGTGGCGACGGCGATGACGGGGTGATCGGCCGGCGCGAAAGCAATGAACAGCGAGTGATCGCGCAGGTGCTCGGCGAGCGCCCCGCCGTGATATTTCGCGCCCTGCAGCGAAAACACTTGCGCCGTGCCCGTCTTGCCGGCGACGGTGTAAGGCGCGTTGCGGAACACCTCGTATGCGGTGCCCGACGGGTTGCTCGTCACGTTCACCATGCCGCGCTTGACGACGTCGATGTCGGCCTGGCTCACGGCGATGCGGCCGCTTTCGTGCGGTACGGTGAGCCGCATGTCGCGCGTAATGGGATTTTCGATTTCCTTGACGAGGTGCGGACGCATGATGACGCCGTCATCGGCTAGCGTCGCCGTCGCATGCGCGAGCTGCAGCATCGTGAACGAGTTGTAGCCTTGGCCGATGCCGAGACTGATCGTTTCGCCTTCGTACCAGCGTTGCTGCTCGGGCTTGCGGTACGCTTTCTTCTTCCATTCGGTCGACGGCAGAATGCCGCGCGCTTCGCCGGCAATGTCGATGCCGGTGATCTGTCCGAAGCCCCATGGTTTCATGAAATTAGCGATGGCGTTGACGCCCAGATCGTGCGCGAGCATGTAGAAGTAGGTGTCGTTCGACACCATGATCGCCCGGTTCATGTCGATCCAGCCCTGACCTTGCGGCACGTCGTTGCGGAACGTGTGCCCGCCGAACGTGTAGAACCCCGGATCGTGAAAGCCCCACTCCGGCGTGCGTTTGTGCAGCGTCAGCGCCGCGAGCGCCATGAACGGTTTGTAAGTCGACCCGGGCGGATAGGCGCTGTGCAGCGGCCGGTTCAGCAGCGGGTGATCGGGCGAATTGTTCAGTTCGTCCCAAGTCTGCTGATCGATGCCGTCGACGAACGCATTCGGATCGAAGCTAGGCGCCGACACGAACGCCAAGACGTCGCCCGTCGACGGCTCGATCGCGACGAGCGCGCCGCGCCGCCCGGCGAACGCCTGTTCGGCCACCTGTTGCAGGCCGATGTCGAGCGAGAGCACGAGATTGTTGCCGGGCGTCGCCTGCGTGCGCGAGAGCGTGCGCACGGGGCGTCCGCCGGCCGTTACTTCGACTTCCTCGAATCCGGTCAAGCCGTGCAACTCGGTCTCGTAGCTTTGTTCGACGCCGATCTTGCCGATGTAATCGGTGCCCTTGTAATTGTTCGCGTCGAGGCGCGGATCGTAGTGATCGGGATCGCTGTCGTTCTGGTCGCTGGCGGCGTCGATCTTTTCTTGATCGCGTCGCGAAATGCGTCCGATGTAGCCGATCACATGGGCCGCCGTCGTGCCGAGCGGATATTGCCGGAACAGCCGAGCGCGCACGTCGACGCCCGGGAAGCGGAAGCGCTGCGCCGTGAATCGCGCGACTTCCTCGTCGGTCAGCCGTGTGCGAATCGGCAGGCTTTCGAAATTCTTCGAATCCTCGAGCAGCTTCTTGAAGCGGCGGCGATCGCGCGCATCGATCGTGACGACGGTCGAGAGCTTGTCGATGACATGCTCTAGCGAATCGTCGAGCTTGGACGGCGTGATTTCGAGCGTGTATGCGGAGTAGTTGCGCGCGAGGACGACGCCGTTGCGATCGGTGATGATGCCGCGATTGGGCACGATCGGCGCGACCGAGATTCGGTTTTCGTCGGCCTGCAGCGAGTACTTGCTGTAGTGCCAGACCTGCAGAAACAGGAAACGCACCACGAGCAACCCGAAGCAGACGAGCACGAACAGCCCTGCCGCCGCGACGCGGAAGCGGAACTGCATGAGCTGCTGCTGGGTGTTCTTGAATTCGGTCATGCGTTGGCGCCCGTGGCGGCGCTCATCAAATAGGCCGCGTGTCGTCCGGATCGGCCGGGCGGCGTTGCGGCATCAATAGCAGCGAGCACGCGAGCGGCCACAGCGCCGCCTCGACGAACCCATGCACGAGCTGGCCCCAGCCCGGGAACGCCGCACCCGTGAGCAAGCGCGTGACGAACGGCACGAGCTGCGCCACGACGAGCAGCGGCGCGACCGCGAAGACCTGCAGGCCGCGCGGCATCCACAGCACGCGCCGGTGGATCGTGATCGCGCCGTATGAAAGCAGCGTATAGGCGAGCGCATGCTCGCCGAGCAGGCTCGCATCGTGAACGTCCATCAAGAGGCCGAGGAAGAATGCGATCCCCATGCCGACCTTGCGCGGCTGATGGACGTTCCAAAACAGCAGGACGAGCGCGACGAAATCGGGAACGCCGATAAGCCGGCCCCACGGCATCAGGTTCAGCAAGAACGCCGCGGCGAGGCTGAACGCGATGAAGTACGGATTCACCGGCAGCAAGATGTACTGCGGACGATTCATCGCGCTGCCCCCGACGCACCGCGCGCGGCGCTCGCAACATGATCTTTTGCTTGGGTCGCGGCGCCCGCGGCCTTCCCAGCCGGGTTATCGGCCGGTTTGTCGGCCGGTTTGCGAGCGGCTTTATCGGTCGCGGCTTTGCCTTCGGCTTTCTTGCCCTTGGCGTCCTTCTGCGATGCCGGGGCGGAGTCCTCGGGCCGGGGCGGGGCGTCGTTGCGATAATGCAGCACGAGGACGTCGCGCGCGCCGCGCACGGCGGCGATCGGCGTGCAGACCACGCGGGCGAACGCCGTATCGGCCTGCTTGTCGACGCGCACGACCTTGGCCACGGGCAGCCCTTGCGGGTAGACGCCGTCGAGCCCGTTCGTCACGAGCTCGTCGCCCGCGACGACATCGGCGCTGATCGGTACGAAGCGCAGCTCGAGCGTATCGCCGGTGGGCGTGCCGTAGACGACGCTGCGCAGGCCCGTGCGCACGATCTCGACCGGCACGGCTTGATCTTTGTCCGTCAGCAGCGTGACTTCCGACTGCATCGGGAAGACGCGCGTGACTTGGCCGATCATCCCGTCTTCGCTGACGACGGGCGAGCCGTTCTGGACCCCTTGCTGCGAGCCGCGCCCGATGACGACCTTCTGCGTAAAGGGATCGCGCATGCCGTACTGCACCTCGGCCGGTATCGACTGCGTCGCGACGTTGCGCGACAGATCGAGCAGCGCACGCAAATGCCGATTTTCAGCGGTGAGGGTCGCGACCTGATTCGCTTGCAGCGAAAGCTGCAGGTTCTTGGCCGCGAGCGTTTGGTTCTCGCGCCGCAACGTGTTGTTCGTCACGGCGAACTCGGCTGCGCCGAGCGCAAGGTCGCGCGGCAACAACGCGACGCGCTGCAGCGGATAGAGCCCCGCGTCGAGCACGGCGCGCACGATTTCGAGCGTCTTGAAGCGCGCGTCGGAGACGAGCAGCACCAGTGAAAGAACGACGAAAAAGATGAGCCGCGCAAGCGCGGAAGGGCCTTGCTTAAATAGAGGCGGCGGACTGTATTCCATGGTCGACGCCGAAAGCGTGAACGTTAGCGAGTGCCGGTGGGGTGCGCATCAGCGCTCGATCGGCAGCGAACGAGCGGGGCGCGCCGGCAACACGTGCAACGTCACTCGTACGAGAAGATGCTGCCGAGCTTGTCCATACGCTCGAGCGCCATGCCGGAGCCGCGCACGACGCACGTGAGCGGATCCTCGGCGACGAGCACGGGCAGGCCCGTTTCCTCGGCGAGCAGGCGATCGAGGTCGCGCAGCAGCGCACCGCCGCCCGTGAGCATCATGCCGCGCTCGGCGATGTCGGCGCCGAGTTCCGGCGGCGTTTGCTCGAGCGCGATCTTGACCGACGAGACGATCTGATTGAGCGGATCGGTCAGCGCTTCGAGGATCTCGTTGCTCGAGATCGTGAAGCTGCGCGGGATGCCTTCGGAGAGATTGCGCCCCTTCACTTCCATTTCCTTGACCTCGGAGCCGGGGAACGCCGAGCCGATTTCCTTCTTGATGGCTTCGGCCGTCTGCTCGCCGATCAACATGCCGTAGTTGCGGCGGATGTAGTTGACGATCGCTTCGTCGAACTTGTCGCCGCCAACGCGCACCGAGCCTTTGTAGACGATGCCGCCCAGCGAGATGACGCCGACCTCGGTCGTGCCGCCGCCGATATCGACGACCATCGAGCCCGTCGCTTCCGATACCGGCAGGCCCGCGCCGATCGCAGCCGCCATCGGCTCTTCGATCAGGTAGACCTGCGAGGCGCCGGCGCCGTGGGCCGCTTCTTTGATCGCGCGGCGCTCGACTTGCGTCGAGCCGCAGGGCACGCAGATGATGATGCGCGGCGACGGCGAGAACATGCGCGATTCGTGGGCCGTCTTGATGAACTGCTTGATCATCTGCTCGGTGACCGTGAAATCGGCGATCACGCCGTCTTTCATCGGACGGATCGCTTCGATGTTGCCGGGCACCTTGCCGAGCATCTGCTTGGCCTCGCGGCCGACTGCCTGAATGGTTTTCTTGCCGTTGGGGCCGCCTTCCTGCCGAATCGACACGACCGACGGCTCGTCGAGCACGATGCCTTTGCCGCGCATGTAAATCAGAGTGTTGGCGGTGCCGAGGTCGATGGCTAGGTCGTTGGAGAAGTAGCTGCGCAAAAAGCCGAACATGAAATCCTGTCTCGCGGGAGAGGCCGGGCTTCGCCATCGAGGCGCCGCGCGGCGTCGGAAAAAATAATAGCTTCGGGTCTTGAGCGGCTGCCGAGCGCCGCCACGCGAGCGCGAAGCTGCAATGAATTCGACCGGAGGCCGCGGCACACGAGGCGGCGGCTTACTGTTGAGGCGCCGAGTGGCCTGGGGCAGGGGCGGTCCGGGTTTGGTTCGAACGCGTAATGATACCTTATAATTTCCACCTATTTGTAGTAAGCGGGCGGTCCTTTTTGCCGTTCCTGGCCCCCTCTGCGAGGGGCCGATCCGATGCCCTAACCCTCTGGCGCGACACTGTTTTTCCGCGTTGCGCGTGCTTTAAGTTTCCGGTGAGACGCATGGCCTTGACCTTGACCGATGTGAAACGCATCGCCCACCTCGCGCGGCTCGAATTGGCCGATGCCGACTGCGAGCACACCCTGGCTCAACTCAACGAGTTTTTCGGACTCGTCGAGCAGATGCAGGCCGTCGATACCTCCGGCATCGCGCCGCTCGCGCACCCGATCGAGCAGATCGAAGACGTCGCGCTGCGGCTGCGCGAGGACGCCGTGACCGAAACGGTCGATCGCGAGGCCAATCAGCGCTGCGCGCCTGCGACGCAAGAGGGGCTGTATCTCGTCCCGAAGGTGATCGAGTAACCGTCTTCGAGCGCTTCACGCTTCACGATTCGGGATTTACGGAAAAGTTAACGACATGTACGAGAAAAGTTTGAGTGAGCTCGCAGCTGCGCTCGGCGGAAAGGCGATTTCCGCCGTCGAGCTCGCGCAGCTGTATTTGAAGCGGATCGAGGCCGGGCGGGATCTGAACGCATTTATCCAAGTCGACGCCGAGCGCACGCTCGCGCAGGCGCGCGCCGCCGATGCGCGGCTCGCGCGTGGCGAAGGCGGCGCGCTGACAGGCGTGCCCGTCGCGCACAAGGATGTGTTCGTGACGCGCGGCTGGCGTTCGACGGCGGGCTCCAAAATGCTCGCGAACTACGAAAGTCCGTTCGATGCGACCGTCGTCGAGCGGCTGGAGCGTGCCGGCATGGTCACGCTCGGCAAGACGAACATGGACGAGTTCGCGATGGGCTCGTCCAACGAAAACTCGGCGTTCGGCCCCGTACGCAACCCTTGGGACGAGCAAGCCGTGCCCGGCGGATCGTCGGGCGGCTCGGCCGCGGCCGTCGCCGCGCGCTTGGCTCCGGCCGCGACGGCCACCGATACCGGCGGCTCGATTCGTCAGCCCGCGTCGTTC
The DNA here is from genome assembly GCA_036384755.1 of Trinickia sp. Classification (GTDB taxonomy): domain Bacteria; phylum Pseudomonadota; class Gammaproteobacteria; order Burkholderiales; family Burkholderiaceae; genus Trinickia. Next base: position 31,678 of record DASVLS010000093.1, read on the forward strand.
TCGGGCGTGACGGGCATCAAGCCGACGTACGGGCGCGTCTCGCGCTACGGCATGATCGCGTTCGCCTCGTCGCTCGACCAGGGCGGGCCCATGGCCCAAAGCGCGGCCGATTGCGCCCTGCTGCTCAACGCCATGGCCGGCTTCGACGAGCGCGATTCGACGAGCCTGCAGCGTCCCGACGAAGACTACACGCGCTACCTCGGCCAAGGCTTCAAGGCCGACGCCCCGGCGGGCCGGCCGCTCGCGGGCGTGCGCATCGGCTTGCCTACCGAGTACTTCGGTGCCGGCCTCGCCGAAGACGTGCGTGCGGCCGTCGACGCCGCGTTGAAGCAGTACGAAGCGCTGGGCGCGACGCTCGTGCCCGTGTCGCTGCCGAAAACCGAGCTTTCGATCCCCGTTTATTACGTGATTGCGCCGGCCGAGGCCTCGTCGAACCTTTCCCGTTTCGACGGTGTGCGCTACGGCCACCGCGCGAGCGAGTACCGCGACTTGCTCGACATGTACAAGAAGTCGCGCGCGCAAGGGTTCGGCCCCGAAGTGAAGCGCCGGATTCTCGTCGGCACCTATGTGCTGTCGCACGGCTACTACGACGCCTATTACCTGCAGGCGCAAAAGATCCGCCGCATCATCGCGCAGGACTTTCAAGAAGCCTTCAAAGTTTGCGATTTCATCATGGGCCCCGTCGCGCCGTCCGTCGCGTGGGATATCGGCGCAAAGGGCGACGATCCCGTCCAGATGTACTTGGCCGATATTTACACGCTCTCGGTGAGCCTGGCCGGGTTGCCCGGCATGAGCGTGCCGTGCGGCTTCGGCGCCGGAAGCGGCGCGAAACGCCCCGTCGGTCTGCAGATCGTCGGCAACTATTTCGACGAAGCCCGTATGCTGCAGGTCGCCGATGCGTTCCAGCGCGTGACGGATTGGCACACGCAACGGCCGCAAGCGGCTTCGCGGGAGGCATGAACATGGAGTGGGAAGTCGTTATCGGTCTCGAGACGCACGCGCAACTTTCGACCGTCTCGAAGATTTTTTCCGGTGCGTCGACGCGTTTCGGCGCCGAGCCGAACACGCAGGCATGCGCCGTCGATTTGGCGCTGCCGGGCGTGCTGCCCGTCATGAACCGCGGCGCCGTGGAGCGAGCGATTCGTTTCGGGCTGGCGATCGGCGCCACCGTTGCGCCGCGCAGCATCTTCGCGCGCAAGAACTACTTCTATCCCGATCTGCCGAAGGGCTATCAGATCAGTCAGTACGAGATCCCCGTCGTGCAAGGCGGCACGCTCAAGATTCAAGTGCCGGCCAACGAGAAGGCGGGGGTGGCCGCCTATGAGAAGACCATTCAATTGACGCGTGCGCATCTCGAAGAAGATGCGGGCAAGTCGCTGCATGAGGACTTCGCCGGCATGACCGGCATCGATTTGAATCGTGCTGGGACGCCGCTGCTCGAAATCGTGACCGAGCCCGACATGCGTAGCGCCGCGGAGGCCGTGGCCTATGCGAAGTCGCTGCATGCGCTCGTCGTCTGGCTCGGCATTTGCGACGGCAACATGCAGGAAGGCTCGTTCCGCTGCGACGCGAACGTTTCGGTGCGGCCCGTCGGCCAGCAGGAGTTCGGCACGCGCGCCGAAATCAAGAATCTGAACTCGTTTCGCTTCCTCGAAGAGGCGATCCACTACGAGGTTCGCCGTCAGATCGAGCTCATCGAAGACGGCGGCGCCGTCGTTCAGGAGACACGGCTCTACGATCCCGATCGGCGCGAGACGCGATCGATGCGCAGCAAGGAAGACGCGCACGATTACCGCTATTTCCCGGATCCCGACCTCATGCCGCTCGTCATCGACGCGGCTTGGGTCGAGCGCGTGAAAGGCGAGATGCCGGAGCTGCCGGCGGCGATGCAGCAACGCTTCGTCGAGCAATACGGCGTCACGCCCTACGACGCGACCGGCCTCACTTCGAGCAAGGCCATGGCCGGCTACTTCGAGGCCGTCGTTGCCAAGGCAGGCCCGGCGCAGGCGAAAGCGGCCGCCAACTGGCTGATGGGCGAAGTGTCGTCGCAATTGAACCGCGACGGCCTTGAAATCGACGCATGCCCCGTTTCCGCCGCGCAACTCGCGCTTGTTTTGCAGCGGATCGCCGACGGTACGATCTCGAACAAGATCGCGAAGGAAATTTTCCTCGCCATCTGGGACGAAAAGGCGACCGACGATGGAGCGGCCGATCGCATCATCGAGGCGAAGGGCCTGAAGCAGATTTCGGATACGGGTGCGCTCGAAGCGATCATCGATGAAGTGCTCGCGGCGAATCAGAAATCGGTGGAAGAATTCCGCGCCGGTAAGGAAAAGGCGTTCAATGCGTTGATCGGCCAAGCGATGAAGGCGACGAAGGGCAAGGCCAATCCGCAGCAAGTCAACGAGTTGCTCAAGAAGAAGCTGTCCTGATTCTTGCTGCGACGAGCGGTATGACGGCCGGCCGGCGCTATGACGCGCCGGCCGGCCGCGTTCAATGCAAGCCTAATGCGAAAGGGCACGAGCGGCATGGCCAAGCGAGCGCAATTCGACGATTTTCTGGTGCCGTTTCATGACGGCGGCAAGTGCGGGAACGGCTTCTCGCTGGCCGATTTCGACCCGTCCGCCAAGCCGTTCTCGGCGGGCTCGAAGCAAGCCGACCGGGAGCGCTTGACCGCTTATGCCGCGCGCCTCGACGAGATGCAGGAGCGGTTGCATGCGCAGCGGCGCGAGCGCGTACTGCTCGTGCTGCAGGGCATGGATACGAGCGGCAAGGACGGCACGATCCGCGCCGTCTTCCATGAGGTCGATCCGCTCGGGCTGCGCATCGCGACGTTTCGCGTGCCGTCGCCCGACGAGGCGGCGCACGATTTCCTCTGGCGGGTGCATCGGCAGACGCCGGCGGCCGGCGAGTTGACGATCTTCAACCGCAGCCATTACGAAGACGTGCTCGTGCCGCGCGTGCGCGGCGATCTGACCGAGGCGGAGATCGAGCGGCGATACGCCCACATCCGCCACTTCGAAACGCTGCTTGCCGATTCGGGCACGGCCATTCTCAAGTGCTTCCTGCACATCTCGAAGGATGAGCAACGCGAGCGTCTGCAGGCGCGTATCGACGACGAAACGAAGCACTGGAAGTTCGACCTCGCCGATTTGGAGGCGAGACGGCAGTGGGACGACTATCAAGCGGCCTACGCCGATGCACTGGCGGCGACGTCGACGGAAAGCGCGCCGTGGTACGTCATCCCGGCCGATTCGAAGTCTCATCGAAACTTGATGGTGGCCGCGCTGCTGCTGCGCCTGTTCGACGGTCTGAACCTCGAATACCCGCCGGCGAAGGAATCGCTGAAGGGGCTTTCCATTACCTGATCATCGAATCGTATGACAAACCGATCGTGCGGTGCGACTGGCGCGACCCAGCAGACTCATGCGCTGCGCAAGTGGGTCACGCTCCGCGTCGATCGCGCATCGACATTCACTAGAACAAGGACGACTCCATGCTGCGAGTGATTACGGCCAATTTGAACGGCATCCGTTCAGCCGCAAAGAAGGGTTTCTTCGATTGGTTCGGCCAGCAAAGCGCCGATATCGTCTGCGTGCAGGAAATGAAATGCGCTCAAGACGACATGACCCCCGAATTTCTCGCGCCGCACGGCTTCACGGGCTACTTCCAGCATGCGGTGAAGAAGGGCTACAGCGGCGCGGGGCTTTACACGCGCCACGAGCCCGACGACGTCGTGATCGGCTTCGGCAGCGAAGCGTTCGATCCCGAGGGCCGGTATGTCGAGGCGCGTTTCGGCAATTTGTCGGTGGTGTCGGTCTATGTGCCGTCCGGTTCGAGCGGCGAAGAACGGCAGCAAGCGAAGTTTCGGTTCATGGACGAGTTCATGCCGCATCTGGCCGCCCTGCGCAAAGAGCGCGAGGTGATCGTCTGCGGCGACGTGAACATCGTCCACAAAGAGATCGACATCAAGAACTGGAAGAGCAACCAAAAGAATTCGGGCTGCTTGCCCGAAGAGCGCGCCTGGCTCACGAAGCTGTTCGACGACATTGGGTATGTCGACGTGTTTCGACGGCTCGATCCGCGGCCGGAGCAGTACACCTGGTGGAGCAACCGCGGCCAGGCTTATGCGAAGAACGTCGGGTGGCGGATCGATTATCAAATCGCGACGCCCGGCATCGCCGAAACGGCGAAGGCGACGTCGATCTTCCGCGATATCAAGTTCAGCGATCACGCGCCGCTGACGGTCGATTATGCCCACAGCCTGAACAAGTGAGCCAACCGCCGCGGCGCCCTGCCCATATCGATTATCGGCGGGGATGATCGGGCAGCAGCGGGTTCTCGGCGTAGTACCTGCGCAAGAACGCGTGCCGCGGCGCATCGGCATCGGAGAGGGTCTTCGTCTCGACGGCGATCTGCTGACGGAGCAGCCCGCCTTGTGCCTCGCGCGCAGCCGGCCAAGGCGGTAGCGATGGATCGTTCGGTGTTCCCGTCTTGATGAAGTGGGCGACATAGCCCGAAAAGATGCGCGAAACCTCGTGGTCTTCCGGTCTCCACTTGAACCGGTTGGATAGTCCGAGCGTACCCAGCGCGTACTTGATTTCGCTGCTATGCACCGCGCCGTCTTCGGGCAGTGGGTCCGGTTCGGGATTCCGCTTCGGCGGCCGCTTGTGCGTGTAGTAATAGAAGTAAACGGGTGAGCCGCCCGTTTCGCGATGCGCGTCGACCCAACGGCGCGTGGCGTGGCTGATGAAAATATCGCTTGCGAGCGAGGTGGCCGAGCGCCGCACTTCGTCGTTATCGTTGCCGGGGTACAACGCCAGCGCGTCGGTGGCGTAGGGGCCGAATACCCGCTTGAGCGCAGCCCGCCAATTTTCCGGTGTGGGCGGATGCTCGTTCAGGACCATCGTATGCGGCGCCTCGTGCGAATTGCTGCCGACGAGGAGCGGCACGCGTGTTTGTGCGCCGGCCTCGAATGTCGCTCCGAGCGACTTGGTCAAAAAGTGGCCGTCCACGGAGGGCCAAAAGAGGAACTGCGGGTTGTCCTTGGGGCCGGTGCCCTCGAGCAGCGTTTCGGCAGGCATGGCGCGAAGGGCGCTCAGCGATGTTGCGTTCATCTTCCGAACGAAGCCTTGGGACATCGCAATCGCGTCTTGACGCGTCCAAAGGGCGAGCGGGCCGAATGCAGCGCCGCTTTGACCGATCGCGCGAGTGAAAAGCCCTCGCGACAGCGGCGAAGCCATATGAGCGCTGACGGAAACGGAGCCTGCCGATTCGCCGCCGATCGTGACCTTATCGGGATCGCCACCGAACTTGGCGATGTTCTCCCGTACCCAACGCAGCGCCGCGTGCTGATCGAGCAACCCGTAATTGCCGGCAGCGCCATGGGCTGATTCGCGCTCCATTTCCGGCAGCGTGAGAAAACCGAACACGCCCAGCCGATAGTTGACCGTTACCGTCACGATGCCGCGCGAGGCGAGCGCGGCGCCGTCGTACCTCGGCTCCGAGCCGTCGCCGGCGGCGAAGCCGCCTCCGTAGAAGTAGACGAGCACCGGCAGTTTTTCGCCGGCGGTGCGCGCCGGCGTCCATACGTTTAAAAAAAGGCAGTCCTCGCTCATGCGGTGCGACCGAAGTTCAAGGCGAAACAACGGCAACTGCATGCAATAGGCGCCGAACTGAGTGGCTGGCCGCACGCCCGCCCAAGCCGTGAGGGGTTGCGGCGGCTTCCACCGAAGCTCGCCGACGGGCGCCGCCGCATAGGGCACGCCGCGAAAGACGCGCAACGGCGTGTCGTTGAACGACGTTCGCGCGCCTTCGATCGCGCCCGCCGGCAAAGCGATTTGCAGCGGCGGATGATCGGCCGCCGCGTTGAGTGCATTCGGCGCGAACAAACCGACGGAAGCGGCGACGAGCGCCGCTGCGGCGGTGCGATGGCGCGACGAGCGCGCGAAACGAATGCGTTGAGTCGTTGCCGATTGAGTGGTCATTTTGATCCTCTCGAGTCGTTAAGGAGTGAGCGCGGACCGCATTTCGCATTGAAAGCGCGAATAAGTCATCGACGCCATTGTGCGAATGACGTAATGAGCGTGCTACCAAGATGATTGAATATCGGACTGATTTAACCTGACGCCGGTATCAGGGCGACTCCTCGCCGGCCGGCGAGGGCGTGGAAGGCATTCTGATGTAGTTTGTGCCGGTAATTGACGTAAATTTTTTAAATAAGACCAACGGAATCGTGTTTGGACGATCGGCCTAGTCGCGCCGAATTGTGGGGCGTTCGATGGTCTGATTGAAATGCCGCGCTAATGCTAATACGGCCGATGCAATGCGAATCGAATGGCGGCGTCAAGCCCGCGCTCGCCAAGGGGCGATTTTCGGCAACAGCAGCATGCCGGGGGCGGCGAGCACCGCGCAGGCGAGAAAGTAGTCGAACCAGCCGATTTTCGCGACGATGAAGCCGCTTGCCGCGGAAGCGAGCGTGCGCGGGACGGAAGCCAAACTCGTGAAGAGCGCGAATTGGGTTGCCGTATAGCGGGGATCGGTGGTGCTCGCGATATAGGCGGTGAAGGCCGCCAGCGTGAGGCCCGTGGCGAACGTCTCGAACCCGTAGATCAGCGCGAGCGCCGCCGGCGAGGGGCCGATCTTGGCGAGCCACGCGAAGCCTAGCGTCGAGACGATCTGCACGATGCCGAATATCCAGAGCCCGCGCGCGATGCCGATCTTCACGAGCCATGCGCCGCCGATGATGCCGCCCGCCAGGCTTGCCCAGAAAGCGGTGGTTTTTGCGATGACACCGATTTCCGTCTTGTTGAAGCCGAGGTCGAGAAAGAACGATGTCGAAAGCGTCGTCGCCATCGTATCGCCGAGCTTGTATAGAAAGATGAACGCGAGGACGAGCATGGCTGCGCCGAGGCCGTCGCGCGTCACGAACTCGGCGAGCGGCTGGACGATGGCCTCGCGCAGGTTTTTCGGCGGCGTGCCCTGCACTTGGGGCTCGCGCACGACGAGCGTCAGGGCGAGGCCCGGCAGCATGAACGCCGCGGTGGCGGCGAATACGACGGTCCAAGGCAGATGATCGGAGAGAATCAGCGACAGCGAGCCCGGCACGAGCGCGGCGACCTTGTACGCATTGACGTGCACGGCGTTGCCGAGGCCCTGCTCGGTGTCGGTGAGCAGTTCGCGCCGGTAGGCGTCGATGACGATGTCCTGGCTTGCGCCGAAAAACGCGACGAGCGCGGTCAGCGCGGCGACGGTCCAGATCGATTCGCGCGGCGAGACGAACCCGAGCGAAGCGATCGCGCCGGCCACGAGCAACTGCGTCGCGAGCATCCAGCCGCGGCGGCGCCCGGGGCGCCAGAACGGCAGCCGCGGCACATAGCGGTCCATCAGCGGCGCCCACACGAATTTCCACGTGTAGGGGAATTGGATCAGCGCGAACAGGCCGATTTCCTTCAGATTGACGCCTTCCGAGCGCAGCCACGCCTGCACGAGATAGACGAGCGTAAACAGCGGCAATCCCGACGTGAAGCCGAGAAAGACGCAGATCAGCATGTGCCGGTTGAGAAACGCTCGCCAGCCCGGATGCGCCTCATGCGCGCTCAAGGCGGCGCTTTCTTTGCCGTGCGGCGTAGGCGGGATGTCTCGTTTGATGGTCAGCCTCTTCGATGCGGCGCGTTCAGCCCACCGCGGCCCCGTTCGGGCCGCGCCTGACGCGGTAGACCGCAAGACTACCACGCCAGTTCGCGCCCCAACGCACCACGCGGCCGCCGTGGAGCACGACGCGGTCGAGAATCTCGATGCCGACTTCGGGCGCGAGCGCCTCGAAATCGCGGATCGTCAGCACCCGCACGTTCGGCGTGTTGTGCCACTGATACGGCAGCGATTTCGAGACCGGCATGCTTCCGCGCAGCACCGACAGCCGGTGAGGCCAGTAGCCGAAGTTCGGGAACGACACGATGCACTCTTTGCCGACGCGCACCGTCTCGCGCAAGATCGCGGCCGTTTGGTGGATCGTTTGCAGCGTCTGCGAGAGGATCGCGAAATCGAAGCTGCCGTCCTCGAACAGCCGCAGGCCGTCCTCGAGGTTCTGCTGGATGACGTCGACGCCGTGCTTGACGCACGCGAGCACGCCCGCGTCGTTGATTTCTATGCCGTAGCCCGACACGCCGAGCTCCTTGGCGAGCAGCGCAAGCAGGGTGCCGTCGCCGCAGCCCAGATCGAGCACGGTCGCATTCGGTTCGACCCAGCGGGCGATCGCCCGGAAATCGGCCCGCGCGGCGAGCGAATCGATGGCGGCTTGATTCATGCGCCGACCTCCTCGGCAATGCGTTCGTAATAGGCCCGCACGACGTTGTGGTAGCGCGCGTCGTCGAGCAGAAAGGCGTCGTGCCCGTGGGGGGCGTCGATCTCGGCATAGGTCACGCGCCGCTTGTGGTCGAGCAGCGCTTTGACGAGTTCGCGCGAACGTGCGGGCGCGAAACGCCAATCGGTCGTGAAGCTGGCGATCAGATATTGCGCGCGCGTATGCGCGAGGGCGGCGGTGAGGTCGCCGTCGAATGCCTTGGCCGGGTCGAAGTAATCGAGCGCGCGCGTGATCAACAGGTACGTGTTCGCATCGAAGTAGTCCGCGAATTTATCGCCCTGATAGCGCAGATACGATTCGACTTCGAACTCCACGTCGAAGCTGAAGCGATAGTCGTCGTCGAGGCCGCCGGGCCGGCGCAGCGCCCGGCCGAACTTTGTCGCCATGTCGTCGTCGGATAAATACGTGATATGGCCGATCATGCGCGCGACGCGCAGGCCGCGCCGCGGCTTGACCCCATGCGCGTAGTAGTCGCCGCCGTGGAAATCGGGATCGGAGAGGATCGCCGAGCGTGCGACTTCGTTGAACGCAATGTTCTGGGCCGACAGTTTCGGCGTGGAGGCGACGACGATGCAATGGCCGACACGGTCCGGATACATGAGAGTCCACGCCAGCGCCTGCATGCCGCCGAGGCTGCCGCCCATCACGGCGGCGAAGCGCTCGATGCCGAAAGCGTCGGCCAGGCGGGCCTGCGCATCGACCCAATCCTCGACGGTCACGACAGGAAAGCGCGCGCCGTAGGGCTTGCCGGTAGCGGGATCGAGGCTCATCGGGCCCGTCGAGCCGAAGCACGAGCCCAGATTGTTGACCCCGATCACGAAAAAGCGATTCGTATCGAGCGGCTTGCCGGGGCCGACCATGTTGTCCCACCAGCCGACATTCTTCGGCTCGCCTTCGTAGACGCCCGCGACGTGGTGCGAGGCATTGAGCGCGTGGCAGACGAGCACGGCGTTGGAGCGCGCGGCGTTGAGCGTGCCGTACGTCTCGACCATGAGGTCGTAGCCGTGCAGCGTTGCCCCGCTTTGCAGCGCGAGCGGCTCGTTGAAATGCATGCTTTGTGGCGCGACGATGCCGATCGATTCCATGTGCTCCGCCTTCTAACAGGGCGGCTAAATGGTGTCGGCGATGCGCGGGACGGCGACAGTGCGCGGCTGACGACCTCTTTAGCCGCATTTATAGTGAACCGCAGCGTTCTATGCTGAGGTTCGCGCGCCCGCAATCGAGTCGACAAATCGGCGCGCTGCCTTGCGCAGCCCGATCGAACACAGCACAGGATCGGATTCGCTTAAGGCAATGGAGCGCAAAGCATAGCGGAAATCGTGATGATGCGCTATCGGCGATTGACATCGACGATAGCCGGCCCGGGTTGCCTTGCCGCTGGGGTTGCTGCATGACGAAGCGGCACGGGGCGGGCACACGGTGGGCACACGGTGGGCACACGGCGGGCACACGGCGGGCACACGGCGGGCACACGGCGCGCAGAAACCTTCGGCGCGTAAACCGCTGCAGCAGAACTGGCCGGCAACTTCGACCGTCTGCGCGCCGGCCCGCGTAGCCCAATTTTTACCCTACCACCCGCTACGCGCTCGGCTTTCGTTCTTTCACTGCGGCGTCGGCAATTTCCGACCCGACCGCGTCCTGTATTGCTGAGAAGCCGCGGCCCGCTAAACTCGCAACTCTATCGGCCGCGGCGCGTGCGGGAAATGCCTTAAAGGTGGCCTTGAACAAGATTTTAGCCCCTTTGCCCACGTAAGGGATCAATTCGAAGCCCAGAAACACGATTGCTTTTTTATACTCCCCTTCCTTAAAAGATTTCGCGACATCGTAAAACGGAATGAACCCGAGAATTCTGTTGAGCACCTTCTCCGCCGGCGTCTCATGGGTCACCAGCTCTGTCATGTGCCGCATCGTTCCGGCAATGATGGGGTTGATGGTATGAAAGACGGCGCCTCGGAGGGTGTGGCTCGGGTGGGCAATATTAGCGGGATCTTCGGCAACCGTGGAGAAAGTCGATCCGCTCGGGAACATGCCGGGATCGCTGAAGAATAATTGTCTTCCCGTCGACGCCATCCACGCACGCCACTCGTGTCCGGAGTCCGGGTCGGGAACGGGAATCACCATTTCCGGGTGGTGAGGAACGATCGCGAAATACCTGGTCGTTGTTCCTGCTAATTTGACGATGGTCCCGAGTTCTCCCTTGATCGCGCTCCCCTGCCCTGATCGGAGATTGAGGCTGGGTTTTCTTCGGCCCGTGACGTGATAAAGCGTTGCGGCATGATTGAGAAAAATTCCGTATTTGTGCTCGAATTTGTCTTCGATGGCGCGCAGGCCTTCATGTTTGATTTTAGCCTTGATCGGGTCGAGCACCGCTTTGGCTAGAAAGTTCTGCTCTCCATATTTTTCCTGGTCGGTGATGGCGCTTTCCAACTCGCGCCCCCTTTCCGTTAACGGCTTGAGCGCGAACCCTTCGCTTCCTTTCGCCGTGAGGTGCGAAGCAAATTCGGCAGCCGTGACTTTTTCGGGCGCTATGGGAAGATGCTGCGTGCCGGAAACCATTCTTTGAACATCTATCCTCTCGTCCGATTCGAACCCAATTGCACGCAATGCCGGCCCGAACAAGGAAACAATCGATTCGACGGAATTGATTAGATTTCTCATCCAAGGACTTAATTTAGCCTCCGGATAGACGACCGCGTTTTGTAACGCGCCGGCTGTTTCCGCGACATGGCGGCGGTGATGACGGCGGCGGTGGCGGTGGTGGTCGGGGTGGTGGTCGTGGTGGCGGTTCAGCGAGTGATGGGAATAACGACGATATGGGTCGATACCGCCGCTTCGCTTCGCGCGTCCTTGGGGCGGCGCTATGGCGTTTTTCGACCGCGCAGCCTCGCCGCCAGGGAGCCGCGAGCCTTCATCCCCCCTGGCCATAGCGAAAGAATCGTACAGGTCGTCCGTCGAATGAGCCGCTCCGTCGTCCGTATTCCGCGGCCTGGCCCCGTACGACTGCTCGAGCGGCGCTTTGGGTAAGCGATACGGTTTTTCCAATGTCCTCGCGTAAGCACTCGTGAAGAAAGTGGAAATCAACATGAGGAAGAATGGCCATCCCCACGAGTCCAGGTTAGGGAGGTCCAGCGACTGCGTTGGCGGTTCCGCTTGCCGTGCAAGGACGGCGTCGAACTCTGTCAACCGCCAGATATCCGGATACCAAAGCGGCTCACTCAAGGGCGTCTCGTCATTCTTCTGGCTGGGGCCTTGCCGCCCCATGGCGCGGTGCGCTCGCTTCCGTCGCTTCTGCCGCGACTTCTTGGTGTCCATGACAGCCATAACGACAAGCCTGATTGTGATTCGACCGCCGGTGCTCGACGTCTATGGCGATTGCCGACGTCGTGCTTATCCATCAAGCGATCCGGGCGTTGCATGAGCTGACCGAACGTCGCCCTCGTAGGGGGGGCTTCGAGGCACTCCGCACCGATCTTCGAAAAAGGGGAGCTGGCTCGCTATAGCGTAGGTGATGCGCGCCCGTTACTTTCAACGACGACGCGTGCCGGACGATGTCCGGCTCAGATAGTGGTGATTGGATCGCATTAGACGAACTGGCCGAGCTATTGCAAGATGAGCCGCAACTGCGCGTCGGCGTGCTCCGCCGGTGCGCGCGTGAAGCCGCTCTTCGCGTAGCGGTGCCAGCGGCCGATGACATAGCTTACGAGCAGATTGGCGCGCAACGCCGGGTCGTAATCGGCCGGCAGTGTGCCGCCTGCCGCAGGGCTGCGCTCGAGCCCGGGTGCCCGCTCCGCGTGGTGCGCATCCATGAGTGCGATACGTAGGCTTTGCTTGATGGAGGCCTCGACGCGCTCGAGCATCTGTCCCACGCGCTCGGCGAGCCGCGCATGCTCGCCCACCAGCGCTTCACCCGTCAGCACCCGCGTCATGCCGGGGTTCTTTTGCGCGAAATTGAGCAGCATCATGCCGATAGCGCGGGCCTGCAGCACGCCGTTCGGCTCTTTTTCCGAGATTTGGTTGATGAGCCCGAAGAAGGTGCCCTCGATGAACTCGATGAGCGCTTCGAACATTTGCGCCTTGCTGGCGAATTGGCGGTAAAGCGCCGCCTCCGACACCCCGAGCCGCGCCGCGAGCGCGGCCGTCGTGATTTTTTCGGTTTTCGGCGTTTCCAGCATCGCGGCGAGCGTATGGAGGATATGCACGCGGCGCTCGCCCGGCTTCATGCGCGGTGCGCGCCCGGCGCTCGCTGCCTGCGTGTCGCGGTCTAATTCCGCATCTTGCTGCTGCTCTGGAGTCGGCCCCATCTGCGCCCCGCTTCGTGACCCGGTCTGAGCGATTTTAGCGAACGAATGCGCCGATCGATATAGTGCGGGCGTCCGCTGCCGGGCATGCGCGTGGGCCGGCCGTCCGCGCGCCGCGGCGCAGGCAGATGCCCGACGATCCAGACCGTGCCGATGCCGAGCCGTCTATAGCGCTTCAAGTGCGAGCGGGTGTCTTCGACGAGGATCGCGTCGGCCATCGGCACGCGCGCGTCGCGCAGCACGCGGCGCAACATGCCCAGATCGGGCTTGGCGTGCCAGGACCGGCGCCGGCGCATGTGTTCGATCGCGATGACGCGCTCGAAGAGCCGCTCGATCCCGAGGTGCGCGAGGACCGCGCGCGCATAGGCTTCGGGTGCGTTCGTCAGAATGATCTTGCGCCCCGGAAGGGAGGCGACGACCCGCGCGATGCCGCGCTCGGCGCGCACCATGCCGGGCAAATCGGGGAACGTATGGACGACCTTCAGGAAATCGTGGGGATCGATCGGATGATGGCGGGCGAGCCCGAGCAGCGTTGCGCCATAGCGCCTGACGTAGCGCAGCCGCAGGCTGTCCGCCTCGGCTGTTTCGACGCTGAGCGCATCGACGATATAGCGCGTCATGGCCGCATTGATGGCGGGAAATATCGCGTGCGAGGCGTGATGCAGCGTGTTGTCGAGATCGAAAAGCCAAACGGGGCTGCCGGCGCGAGGGCGCGCGCGGCCTTGCCTGCGGAGCGTCGGCAACGAGGACATCGGCTTGTACTCCGGAGCGGCGCACGGGGGGCAAGCGGTGGCGCTCGCCGGCCCCGGGCCGAGTAGCTCAGTGCGAGCGGATCATCGTGCCGAACGGCTGTTCGGTCAGGATTTCGAGCAGAACGGAGTGCTCGATGCGTCCGTCGATGATGTGAACCGAGCGAACGCCGCTCTTGGCCGCGTCGAGCGCCGACGCGATCTTGGGCAGCATGCCGCCCGAGATCGTGCCGTCCTCGAACAGCGCGTCTATCTCGCGCGCGGATAGATCGGTGAGCAGAGTGCCCGACTTGTCCATGACGCCGGGGATGTTCGTCATCATGACGAGCTTTTCCGCGTTCAGGACGACGGCGAGCTTGCCGGCTACGAGATCGGCGTTGATGTTGTACGACAGGCCGTCTTCGCCGAAACCGATCGGCGAGATGACGGGGATGAACGCATCGTCCTGCAGCGCGCGCACGACGGCCGGATTGATCGATTCGACTTCGCCGACTTGGCCGATGTCGACGTACTGCCCCGGGTTGTCGCGGTCGGGCATCATCAGCTTGCGCGCGTGGATGAGGCCGCCGTCTTTGCCCGTCAGGCCGACCGCGTGGCCGCCGAAGTGGTTGATCAGCGTGACGATGTCTTGCTGCACTTCGCCGCCGAGCACCCACTCGACGACTTCCATCGTTTCTTCGTCGGTCACGCGCATGCCTTGGATGAACGTGCCTTGCTTACCGATCTTCTTGAGCGCTTGATCGATCTGCGGGCCGCCGCCGTGCACGATCACGGGGTTGATGCCGACGAGCTTGAGCAGGATCACGTCGCGGGCGAAGCCTTGCTTCAGGCGTTCCTCGGTCATTGCATTGCCGCCGTATTTGATGACGACGGTTTTGCCGTGATATTGGCGGATATAGGGCAATGCCTCGGCCAGAATCTCGGCTTTCAAGGTGGGCGCGATCTGGGCGAGGTCGAGGGGCTCGGACATGGCGGCAAGCTCGGCAGGCAACGGTTCAAACGGGGGGCGAAAACAGGCGCCAATTGTACAGGACTGGGAAACGCGGCCGCGGTTTTTGGTCGCAGTGCCGGTATGACGCGCCGATTCTTTGATACAGATGCATGCGCCGGGCCGCGAAGGCTGGCATCATCGATTCGACCGTGTTGTTTTTACGACATTTTTTCTTGCTTTTCGTGACGCTGTCGTCCATGGATGCCTCTGACCGCCCGCCGGGCGCCGTACCGCCTTCGAGCACGCGCTGCCCGCGTTGCAAGGTCGCTTTCGACTGCGGCGGATCGACGCGCCCGTTCGAATGCTGGTGTGCGGGTATGCCGCCGCTGCCGGACGAGGGGCGGCAGGCGGGGGCGCCGCTTTCGGGGTGTCTGTGTCCGGCCTGCTATGCGGATGCGCTTGCCGCTTCGAGCGGTCGCGGCGGTGCGGGCGATGCCGGCGCCGCAGGGCGATAACTTCACCATTGAACCGAGATGCATCGTATTACGAATACCGGCCGCGTGAACCTCGGCCACCTTTTTTGGCTGCGCTGCCTCGCGATCATCGGGCAACTCGTCACGATCGCCGTCGTCCAGCAGTTCTTCGGCGTGCATCTGCCGTTGCCGGCGATGCTCATCATCATCGCGCTCGAAGCGATCTTCAACGCGGCCACGTGGCTGCGCGTCGCCAGCGCGCGCCCCGAAACCGATTTGGAGCTGCTCGGGCAGCTCTGGGTCGATTTGGGCGCGCTCTCGGCACTGCTGTTTCTGTCGGGCGGCACGACGAACCCGTTCGTCTCGCTGTACTTGCCCTCGTTGGCGATCGCCGCGGCCGTGCTCCCCTGGCGGCACATGATTTGGCTCGCGATCTTCGCGATGTGCTGCTACATCGCGCTCGGATTCGATTCGGTCCCGCTGAACATGGACAATCCCGCGAACCTGTTCGACTACTACCGCACCGGCATGTGGGTGAACTTCATGGTGAGCGTCGGGCTCATCGCTTGGTTCGTCGCCCGGATGTCCAATGCGCTGCGTCAGCGCGACGCCGCGCTCGGCGACGCACAGCAGCGGCTCTTGCGAGACGAGCGAGCCGTGGCGCTCGGGGTGCAGGCCGCGACCGTGGCGCACGAAATGGGGACGCCCCTTTCGACGATCGCCATGCTGACCGAGGAATTGCGCGATGCCGCGAGCAGCGACGCCGCGCTCGCGCCGTACGCCGACGATTTCGCGCTGCTCGAACAGCAGATGACGCTGTGCACGTCGGCGCTGGCGCGGCTGCGCAGCCGCGCGTCGGTGTCGCCGGCTCGCGAGCGGCTCGACGCATGGCTTTCGAGCTTCGGCGAGCAATGGCGCTTGCGCCATCCGCACGTGAAGTTCGTGCGGACGGCAGACGCGGCCACGGATGCCTGGCTCGACGAAACGGCCGCGGTCGGCCAGATTCTGACGATCTTGCTCGACAACGCCGCGCGCGTGAGCCCGGATCGCGTTGCGCTCGCCGCCGCCGTCAGGGACGGCTTCATCGAATTCGAAGTTTGCGACTCGGGGCCCGGCATTTCGCAGGCGCTACGCACGAAACTCGGCAGCACCCCCGTCGACAGCACGCAAGGCGGGCACGGTGTCGGGCTGTATCTCGCTTTTGCGGCGGCTTCGCGCCTGAACGGATCGATCGAGTTACTCGACGGCGAGTCGTGCGGCACGCGGGCCGTGCTGCGCTTGCCTGCGGCGAAGGACGACGGACAACCGCGGCAAGCCGCGCTCTCTTCATCGGATAAGGAGAATCAACCATGAGTGGCAACAATTTTCTCGTCATCGACGACGACGAGGTCTTCTCGGGCATCTTGGCTCGCGGGCTGACCCGGCGCGGTTTCACGACGCACCAGGCGCACAACGCCGAAGAGGCGATCGCGCTCGCGAACCATCATAAATTCGACTACGTCACGGTGGATCTGCATTTGGGCAGCGATTCGGGCCTGAGCCTCGTCGCGCCGCTGCGCGACCTGCAACCCGACGCGCGGATGCTCGTGCTGACGGGCTACGCGAGCATTGCGACGGCGGTGCAAGCCGTGAAGGACGGGGCCGACAACTACTTGGCGAAGCCGGCCAACGTCGAATCGATTTTGGCCGCGCTGCAGACGGAAGCCAGCGCGGCGCAAGCCGAGGCGGCCATCGAGCACCCGACGCTGCTTTCGGTTGCGCGGCTCGAATGGGAGCATATCCAGCGTGCCTTGGCGGAAAACGGCGGAAACATCTCGGCCACCGCACGGGCGTTGAACATGCACCGGCGTACGCTGCAGAGAAAACTGGCGAAGCGGCCGGTGAGGCAGTGAGACGCGCGTTGCGCCGGTGCGCCCCGTGCGCGGTCCGGCCGCCGCGCGCGCGGCGACCGTGCAAGCGCTCGAGGCGCTCGCCCTAACGCGTTTTATCGAGCGACTGGAGCGGTAGCCTCAGGATTGGACTCGCCGGCGGGTTGCTGCTGAGCGACATCCTGCGGCGATGCGGGTTGGTCCCAGACCGAGTGCGAGTTCTCGCCGATGAGCTGCAGCAACGTGCCTTGGTGATCGACGCGTACGGCTGGCCAGCTAGGCACCGAACCGGCGTTTCGCGCTTGCGGCTCGCCTGCGGACGAACCATCGCTGCCCGCGCGCCCGCCATTCGGATCGCCCGTCTTGACGAATTGCTCGATGTACCGCGAAAAGACGCGTGACACGTCGTAATCGGCCGCGGTCCAAGCGTAGCGCCGCTGTCCGTCCAAATTGCCGAGCGAGTACGGCACCTGTGCGTCATGAAAAACGCCGAGAACCGGCGGTTCGACCACGCCCGCGGTCGCTGCCGCATCGGCGGCCGCCGCTTCGGGGGCTGTCGTTTTAGGCGGCATCTCGTGCGCGTAGCGGTAATAGAAGACGCTTGCCTGGCCTGTCTGCCGGTGAGCATCCATCCACCGATGCGTACTGAGGCCGACATTGGCATTGCCCGGGTAATGGGCGAGCGCTTCATCCACTTGATCGCGGAACTTCGCCAGACGGTCCTTGAGCGTGACGACTCGATGGCCCGCCGCCGGTGCGGTAGCCGCTTCCTCGTGCGCGTTGGACCCGAGCAGCAAGGGAACCTGAGCTTGCCCGCCGCGTGCGAACACCTGCTCGGGCGACTCTGTCAAAAAATAACCGTCGATGCTCGGCCGGAACGTCACAGGCTTGTCCGATCGCAGCGGCTGCGTTGTCGCGGCGAGCAGCGTTCGCGCGGGCAGCGCGCGCAATTGCTGCAGCGACGAGGCGCCGACTCGAGCGGAGAAGTCGCGCGCCGCGCGCTCGGCCTCTTCGCGCGTCCATATGCCATTCGGCGCGAAGGCAGCACCGCTCTGACCGATCGCGCGTGCGAACAAATCGCGCGACAGCGGCGAGGCCATGTGCGCGCTGACCGCCACCGATCCGGCCGCACTGCCCGCGATCGTCACCTTGGACGGATCGCCGCCGAACTGAGCGATGTTCTCGCGCACCCAGCGCAGCGCCGCGACTTGGTCGAGCAACCCATAGTTTCCTGCCGTGCCGTGCGACGACTCGCTCGCGGCCCCGGGCGGCGCGAGGAACCCGAACGCCCCGAGCCGGTAATTGACGGTCACGGCGACCATGCCTCGCGACGCGAGGTTCGCGCCGTCGTAGCGCGGTTCGGAGCCGTCTCCCGACACGAGCGCGCCGCCATGAAAATAGACGAGCACCGGCAGCTTTTGGTCGGCGCCGTTCGCGCCCGTCCACACGTTGAGATAGAGGCAATCTTCGCTCATGACGGTCGACCGGAAATCGAGCTTGCCTGCAACGGGCGACTGCATGCAGCGAGGTCCGAACTGCCGCGCATTGCGCACGCCGGCCCAGCGCGCGACCGGCTGCGGCTCTCGAAACCGGAAGTCTTCTATCGGCGGCGCCGCGTAGGGTATGCCGCGAAACACGCGCACGTCTTTGTGCTTGCCTCGCAACTTCACGCCTTCCACGATGCCGTCTGTGAGTTGAACCTGGGGAGCCAGCGGGGCGCGCGCGGCCTGTGCGGTATTCGCCGACAGACCGAGACACATAAGCGATGCGGCGGCCGCGATGGCTGACCGAACCTGATGCTTTGCCGCGCGATTGAATGAAACGCTCACGGATTTGCCTCCTTTCAGAACGAACTGCAGTTGACCCCACCGTGCGGTGGGGACTCGATCATCGACGCCAAATGCGTCTCAAATCGCGCTGCGCGTTTGAAATCAGACTAGATGCCGTTATTGCGGTCGGTGTGAGTCGTTGACGGAGGCTTCGCGTCGAAACCTAATCGATCGGCGATTCTTCCCGGTGAGAGCGCTGCCGCATTTTAGCGGACAGCCGCCGGCCGCCGGCGGTGCAGCGGTCGGGGCCGGAAGTCCGAAGACCCCGGCCAAGGCTTGGACAGCGACGTTAGAGGACGTACCTCGACAAATCTTCGCTTTGCGCGACTTCGCCCAGTGCGCGGTCCACGTAGGCGGCATCGATCGTCACCTTCTGCCCGGCGTGATTGCCGGCTGCGAACGAGACTTCCTCGAGCAGCTTTTCGATGACGGTGTAGAGCCGGCGTGCGCCGATGTTTTCGGTCCGCTCGTTGACGGAAAATGCAATCTCCGCCATGCGCTTGATGCCCTCGGGGGCGAATTCGAGTTCGACATCTTCGGTCGATAGCAGCGCCTGATATTGCTTGACGAGGCTCGCATCGGTCGCGACGAGGATCGATTCGAAGTCTTGCACGGACAGCGAGTCGAGTTCGACGCGAATCGGAAAACGCCCTTGCAACTCGGGGATCAAATCGCTCGGCTTCGACAAGTGGAACGCGCCGCTCGCAATGAACAAGATGTGATCGGTCTTCACCATCCCGTAGCGCGTGTTGATCGTCGTGCCTTCGACGAGCGGAAGCAAGTCGCGCTGCACGCCCTGACGCGACACTTCGGCGCCGCCCGCTTCGCTGCGCGATGCGATCTTATCGATCTCGTCGAGGAACACGATGCCGTTTTGCTCGACGTTCTGCACGGCCTTCGCCTTGACTTCCTCGTCGTTGAGCATCTTCGCCGCTTCCTCGTCGGTCAGCACCTTCAGCGCTTCTTTGACCTTGAGCTTGCGGCGCGTCTTCTTGCCGCCGCCGAGGTTCGCGAACATCGAGCGAATCTGCTCGGTCATGTCCTCCATGCCCGGCGGCCCCATGATGTCCATGCCCGCCTGCGGCATCTCGACGTCGAGCTCGATTTCCTTGTCGTCTAGCTGGCCTTCGCGCAGACGCTTGCGAAACGTCTGACGCGTCGCGTTGTCGCTGCCCGATGCTTCGGTCGCCGCGCCGAACCCGACGGGGCGCGCGCTCGGCAGCAGGATGTCGAGGATGCGGTCCTCGGCTTGATCCTGCGCTTTCGAGCGAACCTTGCGCATTTCGGACTCGCGCGTTTGCTTCAGTGCGATTTCGATGAGGTCGCGCACGATGCTGTCGACGTCGCGGCCGACGTAGCCGACTTCGGTGAACTTCGTCGCTTCGATCTTGATGAACGGCGCATCGGCGAGCTTGGCCAGGCGCCGGGCGATTTCCGTCTTGCCGACGCCCGTCGGGCCGATCATCAGAATGTTCTTCGGCGTGATTTCCTGGCGCAGCGGCTCGGCCACTTGCTGCCGGCGCCAGCGATTGCGCAGCGCGACAGCGACGGCTTTCTTCGCCTTGTTCTGGCCGATGATGTGTTTGTCGAGTTCCGAGACGATCTCGGCCGGGGTCATGGTGCTCATCGGTTGCTTACCTCACTCACTCGATCGTCTCGATGACGCGGTTATGGTTCGTGTAGATGCACATGTCGCCGGCGATCGCGAGCGACTTCTCGACGATCTCGCGTGGCGACAGCGCGGTGTTTTCGGCGAGCGCACGCGCGGCCGCCTGCGCATAGGCGCCGCCCGAGCCGATCGCACAGATGCCGCCTTCGGGGTCGAGCACGTCGCCGTTGCCGGTGATGACGAGCGTCGTCTGCGCGTCGGCCGTAATCAGCATTGCTTCGAGCCGGCGCAGCATGCGGTCGGTGCGCCAGTCCTTGGCGAGTTCGACGGCGGCGCGCGTCAGATTGCCCTGATGCTTTTCGAGCTTGGCTTCGAAGCGATCGAGCAGGGAAAAGGCATCGGCCGTGCCGCCGGCGAACCCGACGAGGACCTTACCGTTATAGATACGGCGTACCTTTTTGGCGCCGCCTTTCATGACGATGTTGCCGAGGGTCACTTGGCCGTCGCCGCCGAGCGCAACTTTATCGCCGTTGCGCACCGAGACGATCGTCGTGCCGTGATATTGCTCCATGGTGCATTCCTCGAGGATACGGAAGGGGCTCGGCGGCGCTTCGCCGCGCGAGCGGAAAACGGGTGGCGTCACGCGCACGCGTGCGCTCGAGCGTGCTCTGACGCGCGAGCACATTGAGCCCATTTTAGGGCGTACGCGGGTTTATCAAGGGGTGGCGTCGGCGTTCGTCGGCATGCGTGGGCCGGCGCGCAGGCGAGGGATCGCGAAATGGCCGAATCGTCGGCAAACATCGGTAACCTTTGCCGAGTCGTCCATGCCGGCACGGCGCCGGCGGCGAAGACGGCCGCTCGATGCGCCGGACGGCAATGGACCCGTCGCACCGGATGGCCGGCCATAAAACAAAAAGCGCGCGGCGTACCGCGCGCCTCGTGAGAAGCAGCGTGAATGCGCGCGGCGCGAGCGGCCGCGCTTTAGGCGCTTCAGTCGCCGAACAGCTTCTGCCGCAGCTCGCGGCGCTCTTGCGCTTCGAGCGACAGCGTAGCCGTGGGCCGTGCGAGCAGACGCGGAATGCCGATCGGCTCGCCCGTTTCCTCGCACCAGCCGTAGTCGCCGGAATCGATGCGCGCGAGCGATTGCTGCACCTTCTTCAGCAGCTTGCGTTCGCGGTCGCGCGTGCGAAGCTCGAGCGCATGCTCTTCTTCGATCGTCGCGCGATCGGCGGGATCGGGAACGATCACCGTCTCGCGCAGGTTTTCCGTCGTTTGCCCAGCGTTGCGGAGGATTTCCGCCTGAAGCTGTTCGAGCCTGTTCCTGAAGAAGGCGAGCTGATCTTCATTCATGTAATCCTTGTCGCTCATCTTCAGGATTTCGGCTTCGGTCAAGAGTCGTTTCGTCGTCATCTGCGTGCTTCTTCAATGTGAGGCAAAACCCATACATATTGCCCGCACTTTCGTATTGCCCGCAAGCGGTGCCTTGAAGGCGCCGACGCCCGCGGCCCGGTGGCCGTCAAGACGCCGTCGCGCCGATGCGGGGCCGAACTCCTCTGGAAACCGATCCTCGGGTGCTCCTACCCATTCGATACGGCATTGCAGCACCGCTGCTCGCGAATCCCAATACGAGCTTCGATGCGGCGTCTTTCGGTGTCTCTTTGGTTTATTGTTTCGGCCTTGCCCGGATAAGGTTTCCCGGCGCCGTTGCATTACCCGCCGCCCTGGCGGCGGGGACGTATTGTAACTGAATCGATCTTGGGCGCTGCAACAGAGAAAACCCTGCCGGCGCGCCCCTAATATCACGAAAATATAGCGCGCGCACGCCCAAAAAGCGAACGTTGGGGCGTGCGTGCGCGTGCGCCATCCCACGTGGCGGGCCGAACTTACGCGAGGCAGGCGTCCAGGCCGTCGGTAATGAGATCCTGTGGCAGCTCGATGCCGATGAAGACCATCTTGTTGGTCTTCTTCTCGGCCGGCAGCCATTTGGCCGCGAGGTCGCTTCCCATCATTTGATGCACGCCCTGGAACACGACCTTGCGGTCCACGCCTTTCATGTAGAGCACGCCCTTGTAGCGAAGCAGGCGCTCGCCGTAGATCTGCAGCACGCCGCCCAGGAAATCCTCGAGCTTGTTCGGGTCGAACGGGCGGTCGTTGCGATAGACGAACGACTTGATGCGATCGTCATGATGCGCATGGTGGTGGTTCGCATGACCCTCATGGGCGCATTCGCCATGGTCGTGATCGCAGTGCTCGTGATCGTGGTCATGGTCATGGCCGTGATGCGCGTGAGCGTGGTCGTCCTCGGCCAGGAAGTCCGGGTCGATCTCGAGTTTGGCGTTCAGATTGAAGCCGCGCAGATCGAAGATCTCCTTGATGTCGGCTTCGCCGAAGTTCACGACTTTGATCGTCGCTTTCGGATTCATGTGCATCAGACGGTGCCGCAGATCGGCCAGCTCGGGTTCGTCGACGAGATCGGATTTCGTGATGAACAGCCGATCGGCAAAGCCGACTTGGCGCTGCACGACCTCGTGCTCGTCGAGCTGGGCGTTGGCATGCTTGGCGTCGACGAGCGTAATGATCGCGTCGAGCAGGAATTCGTCGGCAATCTCGCTATCGATGAAGAAGGTTTGCGCCACCGGGCCGGGGTTGGCCAAGCCCGTCGTCTCGATCACGATGCGATCGAACGCGATCTCGCCCGCGCGCTTACGAGCGGCGAGGTCGCCCAGCGCGCGCACCAAATCGCCGCGGATCGTGCAGCAGATGCAGCCGTTGCTCATCTGCACGATCTGTTCGGCCTGATTTTGGACGAGGATCTCGTTGTCGATGTTCTCCTCACCGAACTCGTTTTCGATCACGGCGATTTTCATGCCGTGCTTTTCGTTGAGGATGCGCTTGAGCAGCGTGGTTTTGCCGCTGCCGAGGAAGCCGGTCAAGATAGTGACGGGAATCATGTTCATCGCCTATGGGTCGAAAATCAGGGACGGTTCATACGAGCCGGCCACGAAAATATTGAAGCATACCGGCGAGTGCGCGTTCGCGCCGGGCGCTGCTTGCAATGGCTCACGGCCCTAGGGAACGCTTGGCAAGCTGCTGCCCGGATCGCCGCGCCGCGGCTGCGGGCCGCCGGCCGAAAGGCGCCATCGCCAGATGGGGGCGGTCAGACGATTTGCAACAGCAGGCCTTTCAGGTATTCGCCTTCCGGGAAGGCCGCCAGCAGCGGATGATCCAAGCCGGCGCCCAAGCGCTTCAGGATCCGCGCATCGACGCGTGCGTCGGCCGCCGCACCGGCGACGATTTTTTGGAACAAGTCCGCATCGATCGCGCCCGAGCACGAATAGGTGAACAGCAGGCCGCCCGGGCGCAAGAGGCGAAAACCCGAGAGATTGATGTCCTTGTAGGCGCGCGCGGCCCGGTCGACGTGCTCGCGTGCGGGCGCGAACTTCGGCGGGTCGAGCACGACGAGATCGAACCGCAGGCCTTCGTCGACGAGGCTGCGCAGCGTGCGAAACGCATCCGCGTCGAGCCACTGTGCCCGCTCGGCATCGAACCCGTTGGCTTCGACGTTGGCGCGCGCGAGGGCCAGCGCTTCGCCGGATGAATCGATCGAGACGACGCGATTGGCGCCGCCGCCTAGCGCCGCGAGCGAGAAGCCGCCCGTGTAGCAGAAGCAGTTGAGCACGTCGCGGCCGGACGCGTAGGCCTGCACCAGGGCGCGGTTATCCCGCTGGTCGACGTAGAAGCCGGTCTTGTGTCCGGCGCGCACGTCGACGTGGTAACGCACCCCGTTCTCTCGCGCGATGAGCGTGTCGGGCGGCGCATCGCCGGCCAGCACGCCCGTGGTTTGCTCGAGGCCCTCCTTCTCGCGGATCGACACGTCCGAGCGTTCGTAGACGTTCGGGCAGCCGGTCGCGCCGACGAGCGCCGCGACGATCGCCTCCTTCCAAGCCTCCACGCCGGCCGCCATGAACTGGCAGACGAGCTGGCCGCGTGCGGCGCCGGCGGGCGCGTCCTCTATGTAGTGATCGACGATGAGGCCCGGCAGGCCGTCGGCTTCGCCGAAGACCAGCCGCACGGCGCCCGTGTCGCGCACGAACGCTTGCCGGTGAGCCCATGCGCGTTGCACGCGCCGTTTGAAGAACGCATGGTCGATCGGTTCGCCCTCGTCGAAGCTCCAGACGCGAAGGCGGATCTGGGAGTGGGGGCTGTATGCCGCGCGAGCGAGAAAGCGGCCGTCGTAGGCGCGCACGACGACGGTGGCGCCCAGTGCGGGCTTGCCCTCGACGCGTTCGATGGCGTTCGCATACACCCACGGGTGGCGGCGCAGCAGCGATTTTTCCTTCGAGGGCTTGAGCGTAACGGTGTTCATCGATCAGTCTGAGAAAACGAAGTGGAGCGGCGCGGACGAGGCGCGATCGACGCCTGCATGCGGTCGGCGTCGGCTCGCGTCGAGCGCCGGCGTCAGCCTCGAGCCAAGGGTCAATTGCGCTTTTTGGCGCGCGGATGGGCCGTATCGTAAATCCGCGCGAGGTGTTGAAAGTCGAGCGACGTGTAAATTTGCGTCGCGGCTACGCTCGCATGGCCGAGCAGTTCTTGTACGGCGCGCAGATCGCCGCTCGATTGCAGCATGTGCGTCGCGAACGAATGGCGCAGTACGTGCGGATGGACGTTCGCCGGGATGCCGGCCCGCAGCGCGGCGCGCTTGACGCGCTCGCGCACGACGTTCGGCGACATGCGCGAGCCGCGCACCGATAGAAAGAGCGGATGCGGATCGGCCTTGACGAACTGGCCTCGGACCGAGAGCCAGGCAGCGAGCGCCTCCATGGCCTTGCTGCCGACAGGCACCGTCCGCCGCCGTTGGCCTTTGCCGAGCACCGTCACTTCGGCAGACTCGCGATTGAGCCAGCCCGCGGAGCGATAGCCGTCGCCTTCCGCGAAGGCCGCATCGAGCCCGACGAGTTCGGAAAGCCGCAGGCCCGACGAGTAGAACAATTCGAGGATCGCATGATCGCGCAAGCCTTCGGCGTTCTCGGCCGCGCTCGCTTCCATGAGCGCCGTGGCATCGTCGACCGACAACGCCTTCGGGAGCCGCTTCGGCTGCTTGGGCGCTCGCACCGCCGCGACCGGATTCGCCGCCAGTTCCACGTGTTCGGCAAGCCAGCGGTAGAAGGCCCGCCAGGCGGAGAGGCGGTGCGCGATCGAACGCGCGGACAGGCCGCTTCCATGCGCTTTCGCGACGGCGCCTCGCATGTCGGTGGCCGAGAGGCTGGCGAGCGGGCGGCCGTTCGCCAACTGCACGAGCATCTCCAACTCGTGGGCGTAGCTGCGCAGCGTGTGATCCGACAGCCGGCGCGCATGGGCGAGGCCGGCAAGGTATTGCGCGATCAGTTCGGAGTCGGCCGAGGACAAGGTCGGATCGCTCTCGTCGGGAATCGGCAGCGCGGGCAGCGAACCGACCGCGCTTATCGCGCGAGCAGGCGGGACAGCGCCGCGCTCGCCAGCGTGCCGATCTGCAGAAGAAAATCGGTCGCCATGCCTTCATGGAAGCGGCGCGGATCGGGCGAACCCATGACCAGCAAGCCGAACGCCGGGGCGCTCGTCGCCGCGGGCGCGCCTTCCTCGTCGTCCCGCGCCGTGCCGCCGTCGGTTGCGCGTTGCTCGCGCAGGGCGAGCAGCGCGACGGATTGGACGCCGGCGGCGTCGCCCGTCCCCGTTGCGTCACCGGCCGCAGCGGCGCCGGCATACTCGCCCGCATTCAACCATTGCGCCGCCTCGAAGCCCGTATTCGCGCCGCAATACGGCGCATCCAGCCCATTCGCGAACAGGCGCACTTCCTCGCCCACGTGCCGCGCGAATTCCGCGTCGCGGTAGGTATCGGCCACATCCCACAGGCGCAGCGCCGCTTGCGGTACGTCGAACACTTCCATCAAGCCTTGCGCGACGGTGCGAGGCAGCGCATGCGCGTCGCGCTCTGCGATCACACGGGCCGTCCATCGATTGAATTTGGCCGCGATGCTGTCGTTCTCGTGCCCGTAGCGCAAAAGCTCGGCCAGGCGCCGCTCGAGCAGCTTGTTCTTCTCGCGCAGCATGTCCATCTGGCGCTCTTGCAACGAGACGGCAGCCTTTCCGTGCGGATTCTCGAGGCGGATGGCCGCAATCAGCTCGGCGTGCTGGGAGAAGAATTCGGGATTGGCTAGCAGGTAGTCGGCGACTTCGCGATCGTTCATGGTTTCGGCAAAGGGCGAGCAAACAGCGGGTGGGCAAAAAGGGCGGTGCATCGGTATCCGGGTGGTATCAGCCGGCGAGGTCGATTTCGCCTTCGAACACCGTCGTGGCCGGGCCCGACATCAACAGCGGCGAAGCCTCGTCGCGCGCGCCGTCCCACGCGATCGTCAGCGTGCCGCCGAGCGCGTGAACCGTGACGGGCGAATCGAGCAGACCGCGGCGAATGCCGGCCGCGACGGCCGCGCAAGCGCCCGTTCCGCAGGCGAGCGTTTCTCCGGCGCCGCGCTCGAACACGCGCAGCGCAATTTCCTGGCGCGAGCGCACCTGCATGAAACCCGCGTTCACGCGCTGAGTAAAGCGCACGTGGCGTTCCGTTTTCGGGCCGATTTCGGCCACGGGGAACGTGCGGACATCGTCGACGACTTGCACGGCGTGGGGGTTGCCCATCGATACCGCCGAAATCCAATGCGTGCTGCCGTCGATCTCGAGCGGCCACAGCGTATCGGCGCCCTCCGGACGGCCGACGAGGCCGCGCGTATCGAACGGCACGCGCGCCGGATCGAACACAGGGCGGCCCATATCGACGACGACTTCGCCGTTCTCCTGCATGGTGAGCGTAATGAGGCCGCCGTGCACCTGCACGCGCACGCTGCGCTTGTCGGTCAGTCCCTTATCCCGGACGAATTTGACGAAGCAGCGGGCGCCGTTGCCGCAATGCTCGACTTCGCCGCCGTCGCAATTGAAGATGCGGTACTTGAAATCGGCGCCTTCGACCGTCGGGCGCTCGACGAACAGCAGTTGATCGGCGCCGATGCCGAAGTGGCGGTCGGCCAGGGCGCGCGCCTGCTCGCTCGTCAGCGCGAGCGGCCGGCTGTAGCCGTCGAGCACGACGAAGTCGTTGCCCGCGCCGTGCATCTTGGTGAACTTGAGCTTCATGATGGCGCTATTGTAAGGGACGCGTTGGGCGCCGACTAATCGTAGACGCTCGGCATGCCGGGCGGGCGTGTCTTGAACCGTTTGTGCACCCAATAGTACTGCTCGGGCATGTGCGGAATCTGCTCTTCGAGGAACGCATTCATGCGGCGGGCGTCGACGTCGTCGTCGCCCGTCGGAAAATCGTCCCAAGGCTTGAAGACTTTCAGCCGATAACCCTTGTAGTTCGGCAGCACTTCTCCGATGAACGGCAGGACTTGCGCGTGGCCGACCTTCGCGAAGCGCCCGACGGCCGTGAGCGTGCAGGCGGGAATGCCGAAGAAGGGAACGAACGTCGAGTTGCGCAATCCGTAGTCCATGTCGGCGCCGAGCATCACGGGTTTGCGTTCGCGCAGCCAGCGAAGGACGACGCGCGCGCTCTCGGCGCGGCTCGCCATGTCGGCGCCGAAGCGGCCGCGGGCCTCTTTGGCCACTTGCTCGAGCTCGGGGTTGGACATCGGCTGGTAGAGCGCCGCGCACTGGCGTTGCAGCGCGACGTTGATGAACACGGAGCCCGCTTCGATGCCGACGAAGTGAAACCCGAGCAGCAGCGTCGGCGGCATGTCGGGATCGGTCAGATCCACTTCGCTCTCGACTTGGACGAGCTTCTTTAGCTTTTCGAGGGAGCCGAACCATTGAACGCTGCGCTCGACGTAGCTGCGAATCGCGTGCCGAAAGTGCTTCTGCGCGATCTCCTCGCGCTTTTGCTCGCTCCATTCGGGGAAGCAAAGCGCCAGGTTCCTGTGAACGATGCGGCGCCGCTTGCTCGGGATTTGATAGAGCAGCCAGCCGAGGCCGTCGCCGAGGCGGGCGACCAAGCCGTAAGGCAAGATCGCCAGAAACTTGAGCAGGCCGATGGCGAGCTTCGTGCCGAGCCGGTTCAGCATGTCGCCGCCTCGGCCCTGCTTGCGCGCTGCGCCGCTAGGGCTGACGGCGGCGCCGATGGTTGGAACGTCGCCGGATGCGACGAATAGGTCGGGTCAAGCACGGCAATTCGCTCTGTGACGTTTTCGAGAAGCCGCTATAATACGGGCTTCGCCGAGTTAATAGACAACTTGCGGGGCGAAGCGCCGAGCGCCAGGAGCGCCCGACGATATTGGAAATCCGCTAAAGCGTCGCCGCTTCAGGCTCCCGAAGCTGGCTACGTGAACTCAACACCGTAACCAAGGAGTCTGCAACGTGGCAAACGACTACCTCTTCACGTCCGAATCCGTTTCCGAAGGCCATCCCGACAAGGTCGCGGACCAAATCTCGGACGCCATTCTCGATGCCATCCTGACGCAGGACAAGTACTCGCGTGTCGCGGCCGAAACGCTCTGCAACACGGGCCTCGTCGTGCTGGCCGGGGAAATCACGACGACGGCGAACGTCGACTACATTCAGGTCGCGCGCGATACGATCAAGCGCATCGGCTACGACAACACCGATTACGGCATCGACTACCGCGGCTGTGCGGTGCTCGTCGCCTACGACAAGCAGTCGCCCGACATCGCGCAGGGCGTGGATCGCGCGCACGACGACAACCTCGATCAAGGTGCGGGCGACCAGGGCTTGATGTTCGGCTATGCCTGCGACGAAACGCCCGAGCTGATGCCGTTGCCGATCCACCTCTCGCACCGTCTGGTCGAGCGGCAAGCGTGCCTGCGTCGCGACGGCCGCCTGCCGTGGCTGCGTCCCGATGCGAAATCGCAGGTAACCGTGCGCTATGTCGACGGCAAGCCGCATTCGATCGACACGGTGGTGTTGTCGACGCAGCACGCGCCGGACATCGAGTTGTCCATGTTGCGCGAGGCCGTGATCGAAGAGGTCATCAAGCCGACGTTGCCGGCCGAGCTCGTCAAGGGCGACATCAAGTTTCTCGTCAACCCGACGGGGCGTTTCGTCATCGGCGGCCCGCAGGGCGATTGCGGCTTGACGGGCCGCAAGATCATCGTCGATACGTACGGCGGCGCCGCACCGCACGGCGGCGGCGCGTTCTCGGGCAAGGATCCGTCGAAGGTCGACCGCTCGGCGGCTTACGCGGGCCGCTACGTGGCGAAGAATATCGTGGCCGCGGGCCTCGCCTCGCGCTGCTTGATTCAAGTCTCGTATGCGATCGGCGTGGCGCAGCCCACGTCGGTCATGGTCAATACGTTCGGCACGGGCCGCGTGTCGGATGCGACGATCACGGCGCTCGTTAGCGAGCACTTCGATCTGCGTCCGAAGGGCATCATCCAAATGCTCGATCTGCTGCGTCCGGTGTATGAGAAGACTGCGGCATACGGCCACTTCGGCCGCGAAGAGCCGGAATTCACGTGGGAAGCGGCCGACAAGGCGCTGGCCTTGGCCGAAGCCGCCGGCACGGAGCCGGTCGCGGAAATCGCCTAAGCCAGTCCCGCGCGGTAAGCGCGGGCTATTCGCAAAAAGCAAAAACCCCGGTTGCGGCCGGGGTTTTTGCTTTTTTGCGCGAATGAGCCTATGGGCGGGCTAAGTCTGTCCAGCCAGACTGATGCCGACAATTTCACCTCGGCAGGAAGAACACTATGAACAAATTGCCCACGGGCAGCGCCATAGGCTGGCTCAACAAAGTCCCTGAAGTTGCGCTGTCATTCTGGATCGTCAAGATCATGTCCACCACGGTGGGTGAGACAGGGGCCGATTATCTGGCGGTCAACGCGGGCTTGGGGCAAGGCGTGAGCCACACGATGATGGCTGCCTTGCTTGCCGCCGCCCTGTTTGCGCAGTTGCGCACGCGCCGCTACACGCCGTGGATTTACTGGCTGACGGTGGTACTGGTCAGCGTGGTCGGCACCCAGATCACCGACCTGCTGACCGATGACCTCTGGGTGTCAGCCTGTACGTCAGCACGCAAACTGGCTTGATCGTTAAGGTTATCGTTCCTATGAAGTAACGATCTTGAACAACGCGGGGAAGCGCAAGCCGGCTACTTCAGTGGGTGGTTATATTGGGCTTCGCTGTCCGCAGTGTTTGCGGCGCTGACGGCCATTTTTGCCTAGGCAGGCATTCAGGGCGCGATTCCGATCGGGCAACCTTAAATTCGAACGGCCATCGTCGTCTGCGCTTCAATCCCAGCAGTTGCGGAATGCGACCGCCGCGATCACGGGCACGCACAGTACGAGCGGAATCGCGAAGTACGGGACTTCGAGGTCGGTCTGCCAACTGTAGACGAGCCAGCCGACGCCGGCGGCGAGCGTCCCGACGCCGACGAGCGCGGTGAGCACGTTCAGCGTGCGCTTGGACGGGCCTTTGCGCGCGTGCTTTTCGGGAGAAGGGGTATTCATTGCAGCGTGGCGGCGTACGACGGCCGAATCGATCGATCGGAACGATTCGATTTTACGCCTGCCGCTTTGCCATGGCGTGCTTCGCCGCGATCGGTAACGGGGAAAGGGTCTATCGGGCCGCGAAAGCGAACCACCCCGCGCTGGCCGCAAGCCGGCGCGGGCGGCGATTGCCCGCCGGTGCAATGCGCTTGGCGCGGGCGAGCGCGGCGCGCCGGGCCGTCGTGCGGCGCAGCAGCCTGCCGAGCAGCAAGCGGCGCGCGCGCGTGCCCGTGCGCAGCGCCGAGAGAACGGCATCCAGCCATGTGCGCAGCAAGCCGCCCGCGGCATCCGGGGATGCGGGCGGCGCATGGCGCACCGAAAGGTGCGCGCGCGCGGCATGGTGCCGCAGCGAGCGCATCGAGGTGCGGCGGACCGTACGAGCGGGACTCAGCGTCGTGCGGTTATGACGGGAGGCGAGACGTTTGTGCATGGCAAAGGGGGAGCGTTGATCGGCCCCGCGGCGAGGGCGAGGCGGCCACATCGACGCAGCAAGCGTGCCAGCCGGGTCGGGCCGGGCGCGAGCCGCCGCGCGCGGCGACAGCGAAAGAGGGGAGTACGGCAACGGCGGGCGGTTGGAAGCGCTGCCGGAAGCGACCGAAAAACAGAATCGACATGCGAGGCAGCCTACACGCGAATCATGACGCGCGTAAGTCGTGCGGACCCTGCTCGAGTTCGGTGCGCAGACGCACCGAACCTGGCCGCCGTAAAATAAAATGTTTCCGCTTCGAGCGGCCCTTCTGCAAGGAAAGTTTCATGTCGGCACAATCGAAAAAAGAACAAGTGCAAGTCCTACGCGAACACGGGTACGTCGTCGTCAAAGGACTCGTGCCGCCCGAGCGCTGCGCGGCGCTCAAGGCTGTTGCGGTGCAGCAATTGGAGGAAGCGGCCCAGCCGCTCGAGTACGAAGCCGATCTGCGCTATCCGGGCGCGCCCGAGTCGAAGCACGCCCTCGGCGGGCATACGGTGCGGCGTCTGCTCGATGCCTATGCGCGCCACGCGCTTTTTCGCGAGTGGGCCACGGCGCCCGAGATCAAAGGGTGGATGGAGCTGTATTTCGGAGAGCCGCCTCATCTTTCGCGCGCGCATCACAATTGCATGATGACGAAACATCCGGCCTACGGGAGCTTGACCGGATGGCACCGCGATGCGCGCTACTGGTCGTTCGAGCGCGACGATCTCGTATCGACTTGGCTCGCGCTCGGCAAGGAAACCGTGGACAACGGCGCGCTTTGGTTCGTTCCGGGCTCGCACGCGATGACGTTCACATCGGAACGATTCGATGGGCAAAAGTTCTTCCGCTCCGACATGCCCGAAAACGAGCCGTTGATCCGCGCGGCCGTTTCCCCGGAACTCGATGTCGGCGATGTCGTCTTCTTCCATTGCAACACGCTGCACTCGGCCGGCCAGAACATGACCGACGACGTGAAGTTCTCGCTCGTCTTCACGTACCATGGGGCGAGCAACGTGCCGCTGCCGGGCACGCGCTCGACGTCCAAGCCGGAAGTCGCACTTTGAGCCAGCGCGGCGGGCCCAGCGAGCGCGCGGCCAGCGGGCGTCGTCGTCTATCGCTTACTGGAGGACATCGTCAATCCGACGATGCCGGCCAGGGTCGCGACGATGCCTCCGGCAATGAGCCAAATCGTTTTGTTGGTCGGCGTGCCTGTCAATGCACGGGACATGTCGTTGACGAACGAGTGGTAGGACTGGCCGCCGAAATACAGCAGCACGACGCCACCGGCGATCAACGCCGCGGAAATCGCTTTGATCATGGACTCTCCGGTCGAGGGTAAGCGCAGGCGGCAGTGTATGAAACTTGCCCGGCAAGTGTCCATCGGTGATCGACCGTCGTTGCCGCGCGCCTCGCGCTTGCAACGCCCCTAGCCACCACGTACTCGATGAGGATCCTCATGGCCTACGAAGCAGCATCCACCCGCTATTCGGACATGCAATACCGCACGTGCGGCCGTTCGGGACTGAAGTTGCCCGCGCTGTCGATCGGCTTGTGGCATAACTTCGGCGACACGACCCCGCTCTCGACCCAGCGCGACATTCTGCGCACGGCGTTCGATCTGGGCATTACGCACTTCGATTTGGCCAACAACTATGGGCCGCCTTACGGCAGCGCCGAGACGAACTTCGGGCGCTTGTTCAAAGACGATTTCCGGCCCTATCGCGACGAGCTCTTGATCTCCACGAAAGCGGGCTGGGACATGTGGCCGGGGCCATACGGCCAGGGCGGCGGTTCGCGCAAGTATGTGCTCGCGAGCCTCGATCAGAGCTTGCAGCGGATGGGGCTCGATTACGTCGACATCTTCTACTCGCACCGGTTCGACGCCGATACGCCGCTCGAGGAGACGGCCGGTGCGCTGGCGAGCGCAGTGCACCAAGGCAAGGCGCTCTATGTCGGTATCTCTTCGTACTCGGCCGCCAAGACGCGCGACATGGTATCGCTGCTGCGCGAACACAAAGTCCCGCTGCTGATTCATCAGCCTTCGTACAACATGCTCAACCGCTGGATCGAAGCGGAACTGCTCGACGCACTGGGTGAGGTCGGGGCCGGCTGCATTGCGTTTACGCCGCTCGCACAGGGGTTGCTGACGTCGAAGTATCTGAACGGCGTGCCGGCCGATGCGCGGATCAACAAGCCGGGCGGCGGCTCGCTGCAGCAAGGTCACCTCAGCGCGGAAAACATCGAGCATGTGAAA
Source organism: Trinickia sp. (assembly GCA_036384755.1). Lineage (GTDB taxonomy): Bacteria > Pseudomonadota > Gammaproteobacteria > Burkholderiales > Burkholderiaceae > Trinickia. The sequence goes on from DASVLS010000093.1 coordinate 65,016, forward strand.
AAGCTGAACGCGATTGCCGAGCGGCGCGGCCAAAGTCTCGCGCAAATGGCGCTCGCTTGGGTCTTGCGCGATGCGCGCGTCACATCGGCGCTCATCGGCGCGAGCCGCGCCGAGCAAGTGCGCGAAAACGTCGGCGCGCTGGCGAATCTCGCATTCTCGAACGAAGAGCTTGCCGAGATCGATCGCTACGCGACCGAGGGCGGCATCAACCTTTGGGAGAAACCCTCGACCGACCGCCGCATCTGAGGCGTCGCAGGCGCGCGACGCCCTCGAACTTGCGCGGCGCGATGACGGCGCGCAAGCGCGAGGTGCGAACGACGCCCATCCGGATGCCGGCTACATCAGCGCCGGCAACCCTTCCACGAGCACGACCGCAAAGACGACGCCGATCAGCGCACCCACCACGCGCAGGACGTTGTGCAGCGCTCGGGAGGAGGTCGGCAGCGCGCCCAAAAACAGCGCGCCCGCGAGCGCCATGGGAATGATCAGGATGAAGTCGCTGATCGTGAAGGTTGTCGTCATGCCGTCCCCTCCCTCTCTTGTTGCGGCGCAAAGCGGTCAACGTGCGCACGCGTTGATCGAGTATAGGCAACGTGGCGCCGTTTGAGCGCAAGGATTACGCGACCTGCCGCGAGGCCGCGTCCAGATGCGGCGCATCGTCCGACACATAGCGGCCCGAACGCGCGTCAAGGCTGCCGCGCCGGAGGGATTTGCTGCGCCGCGGCCGGCGGGGCGGTGCGGTACGCCGTGGTAGCGGTCGGTTTCACGTCGTCCAGCCCATGTTGCGCACATGCGCCAAGTGCGAAGGCGGACGCGAAGCATGCAGCCAAGCGCGCCGACGCGCCGCGGACCCGTGGTCCTCCGTGCGCGCGGCGAAGGCATAACGAAAACAGGTTCATCGATCTTTCTCCCTCTTCCGCTGATCTTCTGCAGGTACAGATGGAATGAACACTTCCGGCGTGGTTTGCACGGCCTTGTCTGCGCGCAATCGGTATGCCGTGGGGCATCGCGAGCGTCGGTCGATGCCGCGCATGTTGCGGCGCGGCAGCGCGCTTGCCTTCGCGCGCGCTATGCTTGGACTATAGCGCTCGCGCGCGATGGCCGCCGCGAAGCGTGCCGCGTGGCGCCGGCGCCGGCGCCTGCTCATGCTCATGCTCATGCTCATGCGAAAAGCCGCCGATCGGTCGTCAGTCAGTATGTTGTAAGGATAATCGTGGGAAATAGCGCCCAATAGGTCATCACATTCGGCTTTTCTCGATCGCCCTTTCGGTGAAGAATCGAGGCATTGCTTAACACCCTGGGGGAAATGCATCATGGAAGTCGGTTCAATCGTCAGGTCCGTGCATATGGCCGTGCCTTCGGGTGCGCGCGGGATCGTCATGCGCATACTCGGCGATATGGCGATGGTCGTCTGGTATGCCGGCGAGCCCGGCTCGTCGCTGCAACTGAATACGGAGCCGTTTTTCCTGGAAGATCTGATCGATACGGGCGAGCTCGTCGCGCGTCCGGCCGGTTCACTCGTACATTGACGCCCGGTTTCGCCGGAGCCTGAACGCGCTCGAACGCCGGTCCGCACGCCGATGCGGCACAATGCCGGCATGAACGAGCCTTTTTCTCCCGATTCCCCCGACGCGCGCGTCCCCGCGGCCGCGCATCCCTTCACGCAGCTCACCCCGGAATGTGTGCTCGACGCGTTAGACAGCGTGCTCGCCGCCACGGGCGTCCGCACCGACGGTCGCCTGCTTCCGCTCAATAGCTACGAAAACCGCGTCTATCAGGTTGGCGTCGAAGACGGGCCGCCCGTCGTCGCGAAGTTCTATCGCCCGCAGCGCTGGTCGGACGAAGCGATTCTCGAGGAGCACGCGTTCGTCGCCGAACTCGTCGAAGCCGAGATACCGGCCGTCGCGGCGCGGTCGATCGACGGCCGCACGTTGCATGCGTTCGACGGCTTTCGGTTTGCCGTATTCGAGCGGCGAGGCGGGCGCGCGCCGGAACTCGACCGGCGCGACACGCTCGAGTGGATGGGACGCTTCATCGGCCGCATTCACGCGGTGGGCAAGCGTAAGCCTTACGTCGCCAGACCGACGCTCGACATCGCCTCGTTCGGCTACGAGCCGCGCGAATTTTTGCTTGCCCACGACTTCATTCCCCCCGAATTGCGCGCTTCCTATGAAGCGGCTGCGGCCCTTGCGCTCGAAGGCGTCGAGCGTGCGTTCGACGCGGCCGGCGATATCGCTCGCTTGCGATTGCATGGCGATTGCCACGCGAGCAACGTGCTCTGGACCGACGCAGGCCCCCACTTCGTCGATTTCGACGACAGCCGCATGGGTCCCGCCATTCAGGATTTGTGGCTGTTGTTGCCTGGGGATCGGGCCGATGCTTCGCGCGCGTTGTCCGATCTGCTCGCGGGCTATGAGGACTTCTGCGAATTCGAGCCGCGCGAGCTGCATCTGATCGAGGCATTGCGCACGCTGCGGTTGATCCACTACGCGGCATGGCTCGCGCGGCGCTGGGACGACCCCGCGTTTCCGGCCGCATTTCCTTGGTTCAATACACAGCGCTACTGGGAGGCGCGTGTGCTCGAGCTGCGCGAACAGATCGGCGCAATGCAAGAAGGGCCGCTTTGGCCCGTCTGACCCAACGGGATCGCCTCGGGCATCGGATTCAGAACTTGAACATCAACCGCATGACGGCGTGAAAGCGCCGTCCGTACGGCGGCAGCAGCAGCGCGCGCGCGTTCAGCCGCGGCTGGAACAGCACGGGCTTCATCTTCGAAAACGTCGCGAAGCCGTCGTAGCCGTGATACGCGCCGATCCCGCTCGCTCCCACGCCGCCGAACGGAAGGCCTTCACAGGCGATATGCAGCAGCGTCTCGTTGACGGCGACGCCGCCCGACACCGTTTCATGCAGCACGCGCTCGACCGTGCGGCGCTCGTCGTCGAAGAGGTAGAGCGCGAGCGGCCGCGGCCGCGCGTTGACGTAGCGAATCGCGTCATCGATGGTGTCGTAGGCGACGATCGGCAGCAGCGGCCCGAAGATTTCCTCTTGCATGACAGCCGCGGTATCGGGCGCATTCGTCATCGCGCACGGCGGGAAGTACCGGTGTGACGGATCGGGCTGCGCGTCGGTCAACGGATGAACGGCCGCACCGAGCGACACCGCTTCATGCGCAAGCCTTTGCAATCGCACGAAATGCCGATCGGAGACGATCGTCGTGTAGTCGCGATTGCGCGCGAAATCGGGGTAGAGCCGAGCGACGCATTGGCGTGCTCGCTCGACGAAGGCTTGCTCCTTGCCGCGCGGCACGAGCACGTAGTCGGGCGCGATGCAGGTTTGGCCCGCGTTGAGCGTCTTGCCGGCCACGATGCTGTCGACGGCGGCGTCAAAGCGGGCATGCGGTCCCACGATCGCCGGCGATTTGCCGCCGAGCTCGAGCGTGACGGGCGTCAAGTTGGCCGATGCCGCGCGCATGACTTCTCGTCCCACCGCGGTCGAACCGGTGAAGATCAAATGATCGAACGGCAGCGAGCAGAACGCGGCCCCGATTCGAGCGTCGCCGGTCACGACGGCTACTTGCTCCGCCGGGAACGTGCGAGCGATCGACTGCCGAAACAGTTCGGCCGTGCATGGCGTCAATTCCGACATTTTGATCATGGCGCGGTTGCCCGCGGCCAGCGCGCAGATGAGCGGACCGACGGCCAGCAGGATCGGATAGTTCCAAGGCGCGACGATGCCGACGACGCCGAGCGGTTGCGGCAGCACCTTCGCCGTGGCGGGGCGAAGCCATATGCCTGTGGCGCGCCGCTGAGGCCGCATCCAGCGTTTGCCGTGCTTGAGCGCCGAGTCGATCTCGCGCTTCGCGAGCCAGAGTTCGGAGAGCATGAACTCGGCTTTCGACCGCTGGCCGAAGTCGGCGCCGAGCGCATCGGCCAGTGCGTCGGCATGATCGAGCAGCATCGCGCGCAGGGCGCGCAAATGCTCCGCGCGCCGTTCCCAAGCGGGGTAGGGCGCGCGCGCGTGCGCCTCCCGTTGCACGCGCAGACAGGCCTCGAGCGCCGTCGCGCCCGGCAAGTCGTTTTTCATCTAATCGTCTCCCTGTTGTGTGTGGGCGGCGGGCGGCGCGCCCCGCCGCCCGCCGCCGTTCATGCGGCGAATGCGTGCGCGACGATGGCGCTATGGTCGAACGACGAAGGCAGCGTGCCATAGACGCGTCCGCTGGCGAGCGCCGCGCCGGCGTCGGCGAGCCGTGTCGCGATGAACGCTTGCGCGTGGTCCGCCGGCGCGGCGCGCAGCAGCAACGCGGCTTGCGCGCAGAGCACGAGTTGCTGCGCGAGCCGGCGTGCGCCGGCTTCGCGCAATTCGGGCGGTGCGGCGAGCGTCGCTTCCAAAGCATCGAGCGCCGCGGCGAGCGGGGGGCATTCGTGCGCATCGGCGCGCCATTGCGCAAGCAGCGCATGGGCCCCTTGCGCATCGCGTTCTATTGCGCGCAGCACGTCGAGACACATGACGTTGCCCGAACCCTCCCAAATCGAATTGACGGGCGCCTCGCGGTAGAAACGCGCCATGGGGCCCTCTTCGACGTAGCCGTTGCCGCCCCAGACTTCCATCGCCTCGCCGGTGAATTCCAGTGCGCGCTTGCAGACCCAAAACTTGGCGGCCGGCGTGACGATGCGGCGCCAAGCGCGCTCGGCGTCGGGTTCGGCCAAGCCATCGCGCTGTGCGGCCAGATGCGCGTCGAAGGCGCGCGCTAGGCGCATGAAGAGCACCGTCGCGGCTTCGCTTTCGAGTGCGAGATCGGCCAGTACGTTACGCATGAGCGGTTGATCGACGAGCGGCCGCGAGAACGCGACGCGGTGGCGCGCATGATGAATGGCCTGGACGAGCGCCGCACGCATGAGCGCTGCGCTGCCGATCACGCAGTCGAGTCGCGTGTAGTTCGCCATCTCGATGATCGTCGGCACGCCGCGGCCTTCGTCTCCGATCATGACGCCGTAGGCATCGACGAATTCGACTTCGCCGCTGGCGTTGGAGCGATTGCCGAGCTTGTCCTTCAGGCGCTGCACGCGGATCGCGTTGCGCACGCCGTCGGGCGTGTAGCGGGGCACGTAGAAGCAGGACAGCGGGGCATCGGCGCTCGTGCGGGCGAGCACGAGATGGGCGTCGCACTGAGGCGCCGAGAAAAACCATTTATGACCGACGAGCCGGTACGCGCCGCCTCGCCCCGATACGCTGCCCAATGCGCACGCCCGCGTTTGGTTCGTGCGCACATCGGAGCCGCCTTGCTTTTCCGTCATGCCCATGCCGATCGTCATCGAGCGCTTGTGCGGCAGCGGCGCATCGCTCGGATCATGTTCGCGGGCGTACAGCTTGTCGGCAATCTGTTCGAACAGGGCGCGCTCGCGCTGCAACACGGGAATGGCGGCGAACGTCATCGTCAGCGGGCAGAGCGAGCCCGACTCGAGCTGGGCATGTAGAAAATACCCGGCGCAGCGCGCGGCCATCGCACCGGCGCGCGGCGTGTCGAACGGCAGCGCATGCAGCCCTTCTTGGCGCAGCAGCGCGAGCAATCGATCCCAACTCGGATGAAACTCCAGCATATCGATCCGCTCGCCGCGCGGACTGAACGTGAAAAGCTCGGGAACGTGCCGGTTCGCCGCCCCGGCGAGGGCGATCACCTCGGGCGTGCCCAGCAGCGCGCCGTCGCGCGCGAGTGCCTGCGCATGCCACTGCGCGTCTTCCCGGTTCACGGCCGCCGTGAGTGTCGCGTCGCTCTCGAAGAGGTTGTAATGCTCGAGCGGCGGGACCTGATTGGTGACTTCGTGCGTAGCCGGCGGGGCCTGCGGTTCCAGCATGAGCGTCTCCTGAATGGCATTCGGCGTGCGCCGCGTTCGGCGTGGCGTTCGATATTCGGGGTGCGAGCCGCGTGGGGCCGGCGAGCAGCGCGGCGCCGGCGTTTGAACCGTGCGCGCAAAGGCCGCGCGCATGCGCGCTTGACCCAATGATAGGTTCGCGCGGCCTATGTTGCTTAGAGGAAGCGCTCTGCCGCGCATGGGTCGCCCCGTCGCCCGGCGCGCCTCAAAAATCGCCCGATGCGTCGCCGACGTGATCCGAACGCGTGTAGACGAAGTCGTCCCCCGGCTGCCCGGGCAGGGTTTGCCGCGCGACGTCGAGCCAGGCGCGCGCGGCATGCGACAGGTAGCCGCTTTTGCGCCAGGCGATCGCCATTTCCCACCGGATCTCGGGCTCGACGACGGGCCGGCAAGTGAAATGCGCGGGGTCGAGCCGGCGGCAGTACGGCGCGGGCAAGAGCGCGATGCCGACGCCCGCGTGCACGAGCGCCGCCATGAAATCCCAATGGCTGCTGCGCGAGACGATTTGCGGGGCGAAGCCGGCGTCGCGGCAGGCGCGCGTGACGACATCGTTCAATGCCAGGCTCTCGCCATAAAAGACGAACGGCTCGGAGGCGAGATCGGCCAAGCGCACTTCGTCGAGGGCGTCGAAGCGCGAGCCTTGGCGCGCCACGACCCACAGCAGCTGACGCGACATCGGCAGCACGTCGAACATCTGCGTATCGACGGGCAGCAGCACGCCGCCGAATTCGAGTTCGCCCGCCACGAGCGCGGCCTCGATCGCGCGCGAGCCCTGCTCGAACAGCTTGAGTTCGACCTTCGGGTAGCGTCGGCGAAACGCCGCGATGACCGGGGTGAACAGCGAGCCGCCCATCGGCGGTATCCCGATCGTCAACGCGCCGCGGCCGAGCGTGCCGACATCGTCGAGCTCGGCCTGCAGTTGGGCGTACGCGGCCAGCACATCCTGGCCACGCTGAAACACGATGTGGCCCTCGTCGGTCAGCACCATTTGACGGCCGTCTCGCAGCAACAGCGGGGCCCCGATCTCTTCTTCCAGCGCCTTGACCATTTTGCTGATGGTCGGCTGAGTGACGAACATGCGCTCGGCCGCCAGCGTAAAGCTCTGCTGCCGGACGACTTCGACGAAATAACGCAGTGCGCGCAGTTCCATGGCTCCCTCGGTAGTTCCAAATTGGAATGATAGGGATGAGTTTAAGTCATTTTATTTATGATCTGACCGATCTTACAATTTCGTCATGAAGTCAATAGGGAGTTTTGCCATGACGACGAAATCGATCGAGCGCCTGGGTCATGTGGCCCGCATCGTTGCGCAAAGCGCGCTGCTGGCCGCGCTTTGGTATGTCGCCGACTTCGCGTCGCGGCACTTCGATCTGCCGGTTCCCGGCAGCGTCATCGGTCTCGCGGCGTTGCTCGTCCTGCTGCTGGCGGGCGGCATCCGGCCGCGGTGGGTCAAGGCCGGAGCCGACTGGATGCTCTCGGAGTTGCTGCTGTTCTTCGTTCCTGCGGCCGTTGCCGTCGTCCAATACGGCGGGCTCTTCAAGTCCGACGGATGGCGCCTCGCGCTCGTCGTCGTATGCGGGACGCTGACGGTCTTGGTGGCGGTCGCGCTCACCGTCGATCAGGCGGTCCGGCTGGAACGGCGGCTCGCGATGCGCCGTGCGCTCGTGCGACCGGCGGCTTGAGCGGCGCCGAGCGCAGCGCCTCCCGCTGAGCGCACCCACGCACACCCGAGCACCACACTAGAGCGAGGAATACGTCGATGTCGGTTTCGTCCATCCTGTCTTGGCCCGTGAGCGAGGTTCGGCCGCAATGGGTGGCCGCCGCATGCTTCGTGTTGACGATCGCCTTTTATGCCGTGGGCAAGCGCCTGTATGCCCGCTTCAAACAGCCTTGGCTCACGCCGCTCGTGATCGTGCCCGCGATGCTGGCTGTCGTGGTGCTCGCCATGCGCATCCCGTACTCGGTTTACTTCGCCGACACGCGCTGGCTCATGTGGCTGCTCGGCCCGGCCACCGTGGCGTTCGCCGTGCCGATCTACGAGTATCGCGACCTGATGCGGCGCCATTGGATTTCGCTCACGGCCGGCGTGATCGTGGGGATCGTGGTGGCGGTGAGCGGATCGTTCGCGCTGGCGAAGCTGCTGCATCTCGCGCCGGACGTCGCGCGCAGCCTCATGACGCGCTCGGTGTCGACGCCGTTCGCGTTGGCCGTTTCCGATCAAATTCATGCGCCCAAGCAACTGACCGCGCTCTTCGTGATTGCGACCGGCGTGTGCGGGATGCTGCTCGGGGAACTCGTGTTGGCGTTCCTGCCGCTGCGCAGCCGATTGGCCCGCGGCGTCATGTTCGGCGCGGCCGCGCACGGCGTGGGCACGGCGAAGGCGCGCGAGCTCGGTAGCGAGGAAGGGGTGATCGCCAGCCTGACGATGATGATCGCCGGCGTCGTCATGGTGCTGCTCGCGCCGCTGCTCGGCGCGACGCTCGGGTAAGGCGTTCGGCCGAGCGTTTCGAAGCGCGAAGGCGGCTTGCGCCGCTGTCTTCGCCCCGCGCCGCGGCGCTCATTGGTGCTACAATGCCTGCCACTTCCGAGGAGCGTTGCGACGGGACCACCCGCCAGGCTCGGAATTCAATCGGACTGCATGCCGCCGCTGCCAAGGCGCGGAATGCCGGCCCCATCGAACGGCGCTCACGTCAAAATTTTCTAGAACTCATTTAGAAAAGGAGGGCGTGATGAACGCCGCAGTTATCGATTCGAATCAACAAGATTTCGTCGTCGCCGACCTGTCGCTGGCCGATTGGGGCCGCAAGGAACTGACGATCGCCGAGACCGAAATGCCCGGTCTCATGCAAATTCGCGAAGAGTACAAGGCCGCGCAGCCGCTCGAAGGCGCGCGCATCGCCGGCTCGCTGCACATGACGATCCAAACGGGCGTGCTGATCGAAACGCTCCAGGCGCTCGGCGCGCAAGTGCGCTGGGCCTCGTGCAACATCTTCTCCACGCAAGACCACGCCGCGGCCGCCATCGCCAAGAACGGCACGCCGGTATTCGCGTTCAAGGGCGAATCGCTCGACGAGTACTGGGAGTTTTCGCACCGCATTTTCGAATGGCCGAACGGCGAGTTCGCCAACATGATTCTCGATGACGGCGGCGATGCCACGCTGCTGCTCATCCTCGGCTCGAAGGCCGAAAAGGACCGTTCGGTCATCGCCAAGCCGACGAACGAAGAAGAAGTCGCGCTGTTCAAGTCGATCGAGCGTCATCTCGAGATCGATTCGACTTGGTACTCGAAGCGCCTCGCGCACATCAAGGGCGTGACGGAAGAAACGACGACGGGCGTGCACCGCCTCTATCAAATGGAAAAGGACGGCCGCCTGCCGTTCCCGGCCATCAACGTCAACGATTCGGTCACGAAGTCGAAGTTCGACAACCTGTACGGCTGCCGCGAATCGCTCGTCGACGGCATCAAGCGCGCGACCGACGTCATGATCGCGGGCAAGATCGCCGTCGTGGCGGGCTACGGCGACGTGGGCAAGGGCTGCGCGCAATCGCTGCGCGGGCTCGGCGCGACGGTGTGGGTGACGGAAATCGATCCGATCTGCGCGCTGCAGGCGGCGATGGAAGGCTACCGTGTCGTCACGATGGAGTACGCGGCCGACAAGGCCGACATCTTCGTGACGGCCACCGGCAACTACCATGTGATCAACCACGACCACATGAAGGCGATGCGCCACAACGCGATCGTCTGCAACATCGGTCACTTCGATTCGGAAATCGACGTTGCCTCCACGCGCCAGTACACGTGGGAAAACATCAAGCCGCAGGTCGATCACATTATCTTCCCGGACGGCAAGCGCGTGATCCTGCTGGCCGAAGGGCGCCTCGTGAACCTCGGCTGCGCGACGGGCCACCCGTCGTTCGTGATGTCGAATTCGTTCGCCAATCAAACGCTCGCGCAAATCGAGTTGTTCACGCGCGGCGGGCAGTACGAGAACAAGGTCTATGTGCTGCCGAAGCACCTCGATGAAAAGGTCGCGCGTCTGCACCTCGCGCGCATCGGCGCGAACTTGACCGAGTTGTCGGACGAGCAGGCGAGCTACATCGGCGTCGAGAAGACGGGGCCGTTCAAGCCGAATCACTACCGTTATTGATCGGCCCTCGCGGCGTCGGGCACGCTTCGCATCGCGCGAGGCCGCCCGGCGCCCGCGCGCTCGAGAACAAGACCGACCCGACTAACCCGACCAACCCGACCATCACGCCGAAGGATTCGTCATGACCGTGCTGCTGACCTGGGTGATCAACGCGCTCGCGCTGCTCATCATCACTTACCTCGTGCCGTCGATTCACATCCGCAGCTTCGGCACCGCGCTCGTCATCGCGATCGTGCTCGGGCTCATCAATGCCGTGCTTCGGCCGGTGTTGATTCTGCTTACGCTGCCCGTCACCGTCGTCACGCTCGGGCTGTTCATCCTCGTCGTCAATGCGCTGTGCTTCTGGCTCGCCGCGTCGTTGCTGAAGGGCTTCGAGGTCTCGGGATTCTGGTCGGCGTTCTTCGGCTCGATCTTGTACAGCATCGTGTCGTGGCTGCTGTCGGCGCTGATCTTCGGCAATCGCAGCTTCGGCTGATCGCGTCGCGGCCTAGCTCGGCCCCACACGGCTCGGCCCAACGCAGGCTGGCCGTCTATCCGCATTCACCGCATTGAGCGGAACATGAATCCCATCGAAATTTCGTTCGAATTTTTTCCGCCGAAGACGCCGGAAGGCGTCGAGAAACTGCGCGCGACGCGCGCGCAGTTGGCGTTGCTCAAACCGCAGTTCGTGTCGGTGACGTTCGGCGCCGGCGGCTCCACGCAGCAAGGCACGCTCGATACCGTGCTCGACATGGCGTCCGAAGGGATCGAAGCCGCGCCGCACCTGTCGTGCATCGGCTCGTCGAAGGACAACCTGCGCGCGATTCTCGAGCGTTATCGCTCGAACGGCATTCGCCATATCGTCGCGTTGCGCGGCGATTTGCCCTCTGGCATGGGCGAAGTCGGCGAACTGCGCTACGCGTCGGAACTCGTTGCGTTCATTCGCGCCGAGTACGGCGACTGGTTCCGCGTCGAAGTGGCCGCCTACCCCGAATATCACCCGCAAGCGCGTTCGCCGCGGCACGATTTGGAGAACTTCGCGCGCAAGGTCAAAGCCGGCGCCAATGCGGCCATCACCCAGTACTTCTACAACGCGGACGCCTACTTCCGTTTCGTCGAAGATGCGGGCAAGCTCGGCGTGGACGTGCCGATCGTGCCCGGCATCATGCCGATCACGAACTACTCGCAGCTAATGCGGTTTTCGGAGATGTGCGGCGCCGAAGTGCCGCGCTGGGTGGCCAAGCGGCTGGAGAGCTTCGGTGACGACAAAGAGGCGATTCGCGCCTTCGGGCTCGACGTCGTCACCCAGCTGTGCGAGCGGCTCATCAAGGAGGGCGCGCCCGGCCTGCATTTCTATACGCTCAACGCGGCGACGGCGACGAAGGCGGTTTGCGAGCGGTTGGGCTACAGCAGGCGCGCATAAAACACGCGCGAGGCCGGGCCATCGAAATCAATACCCCAACGCTTCCCCGGCCGGCCGCCGTTCGTCGTTGGCGCCATAGAAATACCCCACGCGCACCTTACCCCCCACGGCCGAATCGTTGCCCGAACTTTGCGACGCATCCGCCGCAAGGCCGGGCAGCCCCACTTCGATCAACTCCGCCGCGCCCCAAGGCGTTTGCTGAACCATCTTGTACCCTTCGTCCTTAAGGATCTTCAGCGTGTCCGCCGACAAGCCGTACGGCTCGTAGTAGACGACGTCCGGCAGCCATTGTTCGTGGATTCGCGCAGCGTCGACGGCTTCTTGCGGCTCCATACCGTAGTCGATGATGTCGATCGCCGTTTCGAGCGTCGTCGTGATGATGCGCGAGCCGCCCGGGGAGCCGATCACGAGAAACACCTTGCCGTCCTTCGTCACGATCGTCGGCGCCATCGACGACAAGGGCCGTTTGCCCGGCGCGATCGCATTGTTCGGCCCTTGCACGAGACCGAACATGTTCTGCGCACCGACCTTCGACGTGAAGTCGTCCATCTCGTCGTTCAGGAAGAAGCCCGTGCCCGGCGCCATCACGACGGCCCCGAAGCGGCCGTTGATCGTGTAGGTCGTCGACACCGCGTTGCCTTCCTTATCGACGATCGAGTAGTGCGTCGTCTCCTTCTTTTCAGGCAGCGAGGCGGCGTCGGCCAGTTCCATGGAAGGTGTGGCCTTGTCCGGTTTGATCGATGCGCGAATTTGTGCGGCGTACGACTTGCTCAGCAGCTGATCGAGCGGATTGTTCACGAACGCGGGATCGCCGAGCTTCGTGTTGCGATCGGCGTACGCGTGGCGCATCGCTTCCGACATGTAGTGCACGGCTTGCGCCGAATGCCAGCCGAAGCCCTTGAGGTCGTAGCCTTCGAGCGTATTGAGGATTTCGCACATCGTCGTGCCGCCCGAACTCGGCGGCGGCGCCGAGATGAACGTGTAGCCGCGGTAGTCGCAGGTGACGGGCGTCATTTCGGTTGCGCGGTAATTCGCGAAGTCGGCCGCCGTCAGCACTCCCCCGCCGGCCTTCGAAGCCGTTTCGATCGCGTGAGGGATCTTGCCGTTGTAGAACGCGTCGGGGCCGTGCTTGGCGATGGCTTCGAGCGTATTGGCCAATTCCTTCTGCACGAGGCGATCGCCGGGTTGCAGCGGCGTGCCGTCCTTGCGCAGGAAGATGCTCGCGATATGCGGGTCTTCCTTGAAGCGCTTGATCGTGGTGTCGAGGATATCGGTGTCGGCGCGCGTGAGCACGAACCCGTCGCGGGCGAGGCGGATGGCCGGGGCCATCACTTGCTCGCGCGTGAGCCGTCCGTATTTGCGCTCGGCCAGGTCAAGGCCCATGACGGTGCCCGGCACGCCCACGGCGCCATAGCCGAACAAGCTCGCGCCCTTCTTGATGTTGCCTTGCGCGTCGAGATACATGTTCGCGGTGGCCGCCGCGGGGGCGGTTTCGCGGAAATTGATGAACGTATCTCGGCCGTCGGCAAGGTGGAGCGTCATAAACCCACCGCCGCCGATGTTCCCGCAGCACGGATTGACGACGGCTTGCGCGTAGCCGACGGCGACAGCCGCGTCGATCGCGTTGCCGCCCATCTTCAGGATGTCGACGCCCACCTGCGAGGCAAGGTGCTGCGACGTCACGACCATACCGTCCGCCGCCTCGACGGCGGGGCGCGACGCGGCAACGGCGGGCTCCGCCGCCGTTCCCGCGACGATGAACGCCGCGGCCAGGGCGGCGGCGAGAGGAGAGATCTTGTTCATCATGTTCGCTCTAAGAGGTCCTGTATCGGTGGGTAAATGGGCGGCCGGTTATGCGTCCTCGGCGACGCGCCCGGCTCTCAATGCTTCGATGCGTTTCAATCGGGTCGTCGCCTCGACGGGCAGGCGGTGCACGAGTGCGGCGACGAGGGATTCGGTTTGGGCGAGCGCCGGCACCTTTGTGTCGAACGGCGAGGCGCTTTGAACGAGCGAGACGAGCACGGCGTCGGCGAAGCTCGCGATCGGCGAGCGCCACTCGTCGGTCAACAGCACGATGCGCGCGCCCAGCTCGTGCGCCGCGCGGGCGAACTGAACGACGCTGTCCTGATAGCGGCGGTAGTCGTAGACGACGAGCACGTCGCCGGCATCCAAGTCCGCCAATGCTTCGGAGCCGCGTTCGAGCGACGGTTCGACATGCCGCGCATGCGGGCGCAATTGGCTCAAGAGCACGACGAGCCACGAGGCCAGGAAGCGGCTCGCGCGTCCCCCGCAACTGAACACCGTTCGCTGCGTGTCGGCCAGCAGCGACACCGCAAGCTCGAAGTCTTCCCTCGACGCCCGCTCGGCGGTCTTGCCGATGGCGAGCGTCAGCGAGTGGAGCATCGCTTGCTGCGTGTCTTCGGCATGATGCTCGTCGGCGAGCGACTCGAGCCGCGACAGCGGCGAATTCATCCGGACGTCGACTTCGTCGAGCAGCGCCCGTTGAAACTCGGGATAGCCGTCGAAGCCGAGCTTCAAGACGAGGCGGTGAACGGTCGGGTCGCTGACGCCCGCTTGTCCGGCGACTTGCGAAATCGAGGTCAGGCCGGCGCTGGGGTAATTGGCAAGGAGCACGGCGACGACGCGCCGCTCCGAGGCGGTGAATGTTGCTTCACGCTGCTTGAGCAGCACTCTGACGGGGGGGCGCGCCACGATGCCTCGTTCGATGAAAGCCTCGACTCCACGCGCGGCGATGAGCGCGCTGTGTAATGTCTGTTACGTGACGCCGATGCTAACAAGCCAAAATCAGGCGTCAATGCCGTGCGGCATCGGTGTTTACCCGCTACGCCATTGCGTAGAGCCGGTGTTTTCCGATTAATGGCGTGATAAACGTTACATGCGCGCAAGCGGCCTCGCTCGAGCGCCGTGCTACGCTTGTTGCGCCAGTCATTGAAGGAGCGCATATGCCGGTAGGACGTCCGCTTTTCGCCGTTCGTTTGACTTCGTTCATCATCGCCGCAGCCGGCGCCGCGGCCTGGGTCGGGTCCGCAGGCTACGCCGACGCGGCCGAATTACCGGCGAAAACGCTCGTTTATTGTTCCGATGCGAGCCCCGCGGGTTTCGATCCCGCGCAGTACACGACGAGCGTGGAATTCACGGCGGCGGCCTACACCGTCTACAACCGTCTCGTCGAATTCGAGCACGGCGGCACGAAGATCGAGCCGGGCCTCGCGCAGTCGTGGGAGATTTCGGATGACGGCCGCGTCTATACGTTCCATCTGCGCCACGGCGTCAAGTTTCATACGACGCCCTATTTCAAACCCACGCGCGATTTCGATGCCGACGACGTCGTCCTGACGTTCGAGCGCATGCGCGATCCGAACAACCCCTTGCACCTCGCCTACCCGGCGGCGTTTCCTTACTTTCACGATCTCGGGCTCGCGAAGAATCTCGCCAAGGTCGAAAAGATCGACCCCTATACCGTGCGCATGACGTTGAACGCGACCAGCGCGCCGTTTCTCTCCGAGCTCGCCATGCCGTTCGCGTCGATCCTGTCGGCGCAATATGCGGAGCAACTCATGCATGCGGGCAAGGCGGCCGACTTGAACCGCTATCCGATCGGCACCGGCCCGTTCGTTTTCCACAGCTATGAGAAGGATGCGTCGATTCGCTTCGACGGCAATCGCGACTATTGGAAGCCCGGCATCGTCCGCGTGAGCAAGCTCGTGTTCGAGATCACGCCCGATCCGGCCGTACGCGAACAAAAGCTCAAAGAAGGCGAGTGCGAGATCATGAATTACCCGCGCCCGGCCGATATCGCCGCGCTTTCGGCCGACCCCAACCTCCAGGTGCCGCATCAAGTCGGGTTCAACCTGGGCTTTCTCGCTTACAACACGACGCATGCTCCGCTGACGAATGTCGAGGTGCGGCGCGCGCTCGATATGGCGATCGACAAGCCGGCGATCATCAAATCGGTGTACCAAGGCGCCGGCCAAGTCGCCGTCGATCCTATGCCGCCGACGCAGTGGTCGTACGATGCCGCGCTCAAGGACGCGCCTTACGATCCGGAGCGCGCGAAGGCACTGCTTGCCAAGGCCGGCTATCCCGACGGCTTCGAGCTCACGCTCTGGGCGATGCCGGTGCAGCGCCCGTACAACCCGAACGCGCGCTTGATGGCGGAGATGATCCAGGCCGACTGGGCGAAGATCGGCGTGCGCGCGAAAATCACGACCTTCGAGTGGGGCGAGTACGTGAAGCGGGCGCATGCGGGCGAACACGACGCCATGCTCATCGGCTTCACGGGCGACAACGGCGATCCCGACAACTGGCTCGGCGTGCTGCTGGGCTGCTCGGCCGTGAACGGCAGCAACTTCTCGAGGTGGTGCTACAAGCCGTTCGACGATCTCATCGTCAAGGCACGCGAGACGACCGACGTCGCCGAGCGCACGAAGCTCTATACGCGCGCTCAGCAGATTTTCAAGCAACAGGTTCCTTTCACTCCGATTGCGCATTCGACGGTGTATCAACCGCTGCGCAAGAACGTCACCGGTTTCAAGATCGATCCGTTCGGTCCTACCCAGTTTTGGGGCGTGGGTCTCCAGTAGCGCCGCGGTGACGCGTCGCCGCGGGGCGGCGGCGCGCCGGTCGTTCGAACGGGCGTCTTTGCGGGTATCCCCGCGTTGAAAGATCCGATCGATCGGCTACACATCGAGTTGCGTCGAAGTCGGCCATGCCGATGGCGCGGAATAATTTTAGTGACACTAAACATGCGATCATCGCGAAGTCAACGCATAAAGTGCTTGGCGTTGCCTTTTCCCGACCGCTTGTTCGGGGTATCAAAGGTCAGTAATATCCGCGTACGCTAGCCTAGGCTGGCCCTCAGACTTGGAGGAAATATGAAGGAAAACAAACTGTTGCGTGCGGTGCGGGTCACCGCGACTGCGGCCGCCGCCGTGACGGTATCGCTGGGTGCGACGATCGCGCACGCCGCCGACATCCCCAATAAAACGCTCGTCTACTGCTCGGAAGGCAGCCCCGCCGGTTTCGATCCCGCGCAGTACACGACGGGCACCGATTTCACCGCGAACACGTTCACCGTCTATAACCGCCTCGTCGAATTCGAGCGCGGCGGCACGAAGGTCGAGCCGGGGTTGGCGCAGTCGTGGGACGTTTCGCCGGACGGCAAGGTCTATACGTTCCATCTGCGCCACGGCGTGAAATTCCAAACGACGGAATTCTTCAAGCCCACACGCGAATTCAATGCCGACGACGTCGTCTTCACGTTCGAGCGCATGCTCGACCCGAACCAGCCGTTCCGCAAGGCCTATCCGGTGCAGTTCCCGTACTTCACGGACATGGGGCTCGACAAGCTGATCGCGAAGGTCGAAAAAGTCGATCCTTATACCGTGCGCTTCACGTTGAAGGAAGAGAACGCGCCGTTCATCCAGAACATGGCGATGGAGTACGCGTCGATCTTGTCCGCCGAGTACGGCGATCAACTGCTCAAGGAGGGCAAAGCGGCCGACATCAATCAAAAGCCGGTCGGCACCGGCCCCTTCATTTTCAAGAGCTATACGAAGGATGCGACGATCCGCTACGAGGGCAACCCCGATTACTGGAAGGCCGGTGCGGTCAAGATCAAGCATTTGATCTTCTCGATCACGCCCGATGCCGGCGTGCGCGTGCAAAAGCTCAAGCGCGACGAATGCCAGGTCATGAGCTATCCGAAGCCGCAGGACATCGCCGCGCTCAAGGCCGATCCGAACATCGCGATGCCGTCGATTCCGGGCTTTAACCTCGGATATCTCGCGTACAACGTCCAGCATAAGCCGCTCGACAAGACCGAAGTGCGCCAAGCGCTCGATATGGCCATCAACAAGAAGGCGATCATCGAGTCGGTGTATCAAGGCGCGGGCCAGCGCGCGACGAACCCGATGCCCCCGACGCAGTGGTCCTACGACAAGAATCTGAAGGCGCAGTCCTACGATCCCGAAGGGGCGAAAAAGCTGCTAGCGAAGGCGGGCTATGCGAACGGCTTGCCGCAGGAGATCACGCTCTGGGCGATGCCGGTGCAGCGTCCGTACAACCCCAACGCGCGTCTGATGGCTGAAATGATCCAGGCCGACTGGGCCAAGATCGGCGTGAAGGCGAAGATCGTCACCTACGAGTGGGGCGAGTACATCAAGCGCGCACACGCCGGCGAAGACGATACGATGCTGATCGGCTGGACCGGCGACAACGGCGATCCCGACAACTGGCTCGGTACGTTGCTCGGTTGCGAGGCCATCAACGGCAACAACTTCTCGAAGTGGTGCTATAAGCCTTTCGACGATTTGATCCAGAAGGGCCGCAGCACCAACGGCACCGAAGCCCGCACGAAGCTCTATACGCAAGCGCAACAGATCTTCGCCAAGGAGCTGCCGTTCTCGCCGATCGCTCACTCGACGGTCTATCAGCCGGTGAGCAAGAAGGTCGTCGACATGCGCATCGACCCGCTCGGCTATGCGCGCTTCGACGGCGTCAGCGTGAAGTAACCGAAGCAACGACGATGCCGTAAGCGCGCTTTGCCATGCGGCGGCGCGCCGGCACGTTTTCCGGCGACAGGGGCGATTGGGGCCCCTCGTCGCCGGTCGCATTTCTCCTTCTGCATAAAGGGACGAACCATGTTCCGATTCGTTTTACGCCGCGTCGGAATGGTGATACCGACGTTCATCGGCATCACGATTCTGGCCTTCGCGCTTATCCATTTGATCCCTGGCGACCCCATCGAAGTCATGATGGGCGAGCGCGGCGTCGACCCCGCCATGCATGCGGCCGCATTGCATCGCCTCGGGCTCGACGAGCCGCTGCCGATGCAATATGTCCATTACGTGTGGCGCGCGCTGCACGGCAACCTCGGCGATTCGATCATCACGAACACGAGCGTCATGGGCGAATTCCTCGCACGCTTTCCGGCCACCGTCGAATTGTCGATCTGCGCGATGCTGTTCGCGCTCGTCATCGGGCTGCCGGCCGGCGTGTTCGCCGCGCTCAAGCGCGGCACGGTCGTCGATCACGGCGTGATGGGAACGGCGCTTGCCGGCTACTCCATGCCGATCTTCTGGTGGGGCTTGATCCTCATCATGCTGTTTTCCGTGACGCTGGGCTGGACGCCCGTGTCGGGCCGTATCGCCGTCGAATACGACATCCCGCACGTGACCGGCTTCATGCTCGTCGATGCGCTGCTCGCGCCCGACGAAGGGTCGTTCAAATCGGCCGTGAGCCATCTGATCCTGCCCGCGATCGTGCTCGGCACGATTCCGCTCGCCGTCGTCGCGCGCATGACGCGCTCGTCGATGCTCGAAGTCTTGCGCGAGGATTACATCCGCACTGCCCGCGCGAAGGGGCTTTCGCCCGTGCGCGTCATCGTCGTGCATGCGCTGCGCAACGCGCTGATTCCCGTCGTCACGGTGATCGGCCTGCAAGTGGGCACGCTGCTCGCGGGCGCCGTGTTGACCGAGACGCTGTTCTCTTGGCCCGGCATCGGCAAGTGGCTCATCGATGCGATCAGCCGGCGCGACTATCCGGTCGTCCAGGGCGGCATCCTCATGATCGCCACGCTCGTGATCGTCGTGAATCTGTGCGTCGACCTACTCTACGGCGTGCTCAATCCCCGCATTCGCCACACGCGCTAAGGAGCCCGCAATCATGGCAGATATTCAAAACGCGGCGCCTCAGCGCGTCACGCCGCCAAGCGGACGCGCGCTGGTCCTGCGCGAGTTCTGGCGCAACTTTTCCCGCAATCGCGGCGCGGTGGCGGCCGGCGCTATCGTCCTGGCGCTCGTGATCGTCGCGATCCTCGCGCCGATCATCGCCCCGCATAGCCCGATCGAGCAGTATCGCGATTACGTCAAGATTCCGCCCGCCTGGCTCCAAGGCGGCAATTGGCGGTTCGTGTTCGGCACGGACGAAGCCGGCCGCGACATCCTTTCGCGTCTCATGTTCGGCGCGCGCATGTCGTTCTGGATCGGTTGCGTGTCCGTCGTGCTCGCGCTGATTCCGGGCGTCGTGCTGGGCCTTTGCGCGGCGTTCTTCGAATGGGCCGACACGCCGATCATGCGCGCGATGGACGTGCTGCTCGCGTTGCCCTCGCTGCTGCTCGCGGTGGCCGTCGTCGCGATCATCGGCCCGGGGCTGACCAACACGATGTTCGCGATTGCGATCGTCGCGCTGCCCGGCTATGTGCGACTGACGCGTGCGTCGGCGCAAGGCGAACTGCACAAGGAATATGTGACGGCATCGCGCGTGGCCGGCGCGGGCACGTTGCGGCTCATGTTCTCGCAGGTGCTGCCCAACTGCACGGCGCCGCTGATCGTGCAAGCGACGCTGGGCTTCTCGTCGGCGATCCTCGATGCGGCCGCGCTCGGCTTCCTGGGCCTGGGCGTGCAGCCGCCGACGGCCGAATGGGGCGCCATGCTCGCATCGGCGCGCGACTACATCGACAATGCTTGGTGGATCGTGACCATGCCGGGCATGGCGATCCTCGTTTCCGTGCTCGCGATCAACCTGCTCGGCGACGGGCTGCGCGACGCGCTCGATCCGAAACTCAAACGGATGGCGTGACCATGAATCCTTTACTGACCATCCGCAATCTGGCCGTCACGTTCGGCGGCGCTCCGGCGGTCGACGGCGTGAGCCTTTCCATTGCGCCCGGCGAAGTCGTGGGCGTCGTGGGCGAATCGGGATCGGGCAAGAGCGTGACGATGATGGCGCTGATGGGCCTCATCGACGCCCCCGGCATCGTGACCGCCGACGAAATCACGTTCGACGGCAACGATTTGCTCAAAGCCTCGGCGAAAGCGCGCCGAAAGATCATCGGCAAGGACATCGCCATGGTGTTCCAAGATGCGCTGACGAGCTTGAACCCGAGCTATACGGTCGGGTATCAGATCAAGGAAGTGCTGAAGCTGCACGAAGGCTTGCGCGGCGCCGAGCTCGATCGCCGCGCGCTCGAACTGCTCGATCAAGTCGGCATACCCGACGCGAAGAGTCGCATCTCCGCCTTTCCGCACCAGATGTCGGGCGGCATGAACCAGCGTGTGATGATCGCGATGGCCGTTGCGTGCAACCCGAAGCTCCTGATCGCCGACGAACCGACGACGGCGCTGGACGTGACCATCCAAGCGCAGATCATGGATCTGCTCGTCAAGCTGCAGCAAGAGCGCGGCATGGCGCTCGTGCTGATTTCTCACGATTTGGCTGTCGTTTCCCAGGTGGCGCAGCGCGTGGCTGTCATGTATGCCGGGGAAGTCATCGAAACCAATCGGGTGCCCGATATCTTCGCCCGGCCGCATCATCCGTACACGGAGGCGCTGCTGGCGGCCATCCCCGAACACAACCGCGGCGCGAAGCGCCTCGCGGCGTTGCCGGGGATGGTGCCGGGCCGGGACGACCGGCCGAGCGGGTGCCTTTTCGCTCCGCGCTGCAAGTACGTCGTCGAAAATTGCCGCAAGGGCCGGCCGGCGCTCGATCCGCCCGATCCGCGCAATCCGCTCGCTCGGGCCCGCTGCATCAAGCCGTTGAACCTCGACGCGACACGCACGACCACGACCGACCACGGAGGCGCTAGATGAACGCAGTACCGGAAGCGCCGCGCGTGCCGCGGCATGACGAAGACCTCGTGCTGATCGCCGAGCAATTGACCAAGCACTATCCCGTGCGCCGCGGGATGTTCGGCCACGGCACCGTCAAGGCGCTGAACGGCGTCTCGTTCTCGCTGGTGCGCGGCAAGACGATGGCTGTCGTCGGCGAATCGGGGTGCGGCAAATCGACGCTCGCGCGCCAGTTGACGATGGTCGAGCCGCCCACCGCCGGGCGCTTGCTGATCGAGGGCGAAGACGTGGCGGGGGCCGATCG
Source organism: Trinickia sp. (assembly GCA_036384755.1). Classification (GTDB taxonomy): domain Bacteria; phylum Pseudomonadota; class Gammaproteobacteria; order Burkholderiales; family Burkholderiaceae; genus Trinickia. The sequence continues at coordinate 86,330 of DASVLS010000093.1, forward strand.
GGCAAAGATCGACGCGTTGCGCCGCCGCGTGCAGATGGTGTTCCAGAACCCGTTCGCCTCGCTCAACCCGCGTAAGACGGTGGAACAGACGCTGGCCGAGCCGCTCGTCATCAACACCGCGCTCACCGCGGCCGACCGGGCGGGGCGGGTGGCGCAGATGATGCGCACGGTGGGATTGCGGCCGGAGCATGCGAAACGGTACCCGCACATGTTTTCGGGCGGACAAAGGCAGCGCATTGCGATTGCTCGTGCGATGATTCTGGATCCGCGCATCGTGGTGGCGGACGAGCCCGTGTCGGCGCTCGACGTTTCCATCCAAGCGCAGATCCTGAATCTCTTTATGGACCTGCAAGAGCAATTCAAGACGAGCTACGTCTTTATTTCGCATAACCTGGCCGTCGTCGAGCACATTGCCGACGACGTGATGGTCATGTATTTCGGCGGTGTGGCCGAGCTGGGGCCGAAGAAAACGATCTTCGCCCATCCGCGCCATCCGTACACGCGTTCGTTGATGTCGGCGACCCCGGCGATCTTCGAGGCCGACCGGCGCACGCAGATCAAGCTCCAGGGTGAAATGCCGTCGCCGCTCAATCCGCCCTCGGGCTGCACGTTTCATCAGCGCTGCCCGTACGCGATCGAGCGGTGCCGTGTGGAGGAGCCGAAGCTGAGGGAGGTCGACGGCCGTCTCGTGTCGTGCCACCGCGCCGAGGAGGTGGGGGAAGTGGATGCCTGAAGCGCGGGCGGCGCGTCACGGTGCGCGCCGTTTGCTCGGGCGCGCTGCCACGGCCGCTTTCGTGCGGCGCGTGCGCGCGCTCGTCCTCACGTTTTTCTTCACGCTGGCGATCGATCCGCGCTCGGGCGGTCTGATCTCGCCCGCGTTTGCCGGGCCGGCCGCTGCGCCGGTCACGCAAGCGGCGCCCAGGGGGCCCGTCACGCCGCCTCCGTTTCCGTCGAACGCGCCGGCTGCGCCGAGCGCGGTGATTCCGGGCTTTCATGGCCCGCCGCCCGACTTCGGCGGCACGAGTGCCAGCGGGCCCGTGCGCGCGGAGCCCGCCCACATGCCGTTTTACGTCGCGACGCGGGGCTCGACGACGATCTACCTGCTTGGGACGTTGCACGTCGGCGACCCGTACGATTACCCGCGCAGTCAGCCGTTCAGGCCGCCGATTCTGGCTGCGCTGGCGGCCTCGCCCACGCTCGCGCTCGAGATCTCGCCGGACGACCTGATTCAATCGCAGGACGACGTGTCGAAATACGGCGTCTGCTCCTACGCGTGCTTGCCGCGGTTGTTGCCCGCTGCCCTGTGGCGAAGGCTAGCGCTGCGGCTGCGCGGCAACCCGGCGGCGCTCGAGGAGATCAAGAAGACGCGGCCGTGGCTTGCCGCGTTGCTCGTCGAAACCTACGACTCCATTGCTGCGGGCTTGCAAACCGAATACGGAACGGAAGCCCAGTTGCAGAACGTTTATCTGCGCACGCACGGGAAGATCGTCGGCTTGGAAACGCTGGCCGAGCAGATGCGCGCGTTCACGCACCTCACGCTGGCCCAGCAGCGCGAGATGCTCGCGCAGGATCTCGTGCAAACGCCGGCACAGAACATGGAAGACGTGAAGACGCTGCATCGGCTTTGGCGCGTGGGCGACGCCGATGCGATCGCGGCCTGGGCGACGGCGAAATCCGAGCGGCTAGCCCGTACGCCGGCCGTGGCGCGCTCGCTCGACAATCGGATCGTCTACGACCGCAACCGGCGGTTCGTCGTGCGCATGACGGCGATCGCGGCGCCCAATCGGCCGGTTTTCGTTGCGATCGGCGCGCTGCATTTGGGTGGGCCCAAGGGCGTGCTGAGCTTGTTGCGGCAGCGCGGGTTTACCGTCGACGCGGGGTAGGGGCGACACATCGCCGCGCGGGTGGACGCGTGCGCGATGCTCTTGGTCTTCGCCTGCCGCCGGCTGCTGCGCTGCGACTGTCGACGCGACGACACGCCGACTCGTCAACGCACGTCAATGAGCCAGCGCCGAGGCGGCGCTCACGCCGATACCGTTGACATCGAGCGTGCGGCGCAGTTTCTGCGCGAAGGCCAGCGCGTGCGGGCCGTCGCCGTGCAGGCAAAGCGTGCGCACGTCGAGCTGCACCCAGCCCCCCGTCACGGCGCGCACGCGCTTGTCGCGGACCATCGACAGCACGTGATCGAGCATCTCCTGCTCGTCGTGGATCAGGGCGCCCGGCTCGTTGCGCGGCACGAGCGAGCCGTCGGCACGATAGCCGCGATCGGCGAAGCCTTCTTCGATCGCGATGAGCCCCGCGTCCCGCGCGATCGCGATGAAGCGGCTGTTGGCGAGCCCGAATACGGCCAAGGACGGATCGAAGTCGTGCACGGCGGAGATGATGGCGTCGGCAATCGCGGGATCGCGCGCGGCCTGGTTGTACAGCGCGCCATGCGGCTTCAAATGCGCCACGCGAGCGCCTTCGGCCTGCGCGATCGCCGAAAGGGCGCCGAGTTGATAGAGAATGCCGGCGTAAATGTCGTCGGGCGGCAGATGCATCTCCTTGCGCCCGAAATTGGCAGGATCGTGAAAGCTCGGGTGTGCGCCGATCGCTACCCCGCGTTGCGCGGCCAACCGCACGCAATCGCGCATCGCATTCGCGCCGCCCGCGTGCCATCCGCACGCGATGTTCGCCGAGCTGACGAGACCGAGCAGCGCTTCGTCGGCGTCGCCACCTTCGCCGAGATCGGCGTTCAAATCGATTTCCATGACAACCTCGTTCTAAACCTTCAAGCGGCGCGCGCTGCACGCTGCAGCCGCTCTTCATGCATCGCGATCGCGGCATCGATCTGCCGCAGATACGCGTGTTCCTCTGTCAGGGCGTAGCGCGCTTCTTCGCGCGTCGAGCGCACGAAGCGCACAGATTCGCCGAGCCTCACCTGTGCGAGCTTCCAAAGATCGGCGGCGATGACGACGCCGATACGCGGATAGCCGCCCGTCGTCTGCGCATCGCTCATCAATATGATCGGTTGTCCGTTGCCGGGAACTTGGATGGTTCCGGGCAGCACGGCGTGCGAGAGCAATTCGCCTTGGCCTTCGCGCGAGAGTGGCGTGCCCGACAAGCGGTACCCCATGCGATTGCTGTTCGGCGTCACGCACCATTCGTCCGACCAGAATGCCGTGCGCGCTTCGTCGCCGAATGTGTCGTACTCGGGACCGCGAAGCACTCGGATCGCTATCGCGCGCTCGGCGCCCGCGGCATGCTTGCCGCGGCGCACGGGCTCGTGCGCAACGTTCGCGAAGCGGCACCATTGAGGCGCTTTGACGCCGAACGCAGGGGCGTCGACGGCCATCGCGCGGCCTCGGCCCGCCGCAGCGGTCCCGACGGGCAGCCGGTCGCCGTCGCGCAGCTTGCGGCCGCCGAGGCCGCCGAAGGATGCGCCGATATCTGTGCTGCGCGAACCGAGGACCGGCAAGACATGGATGCCGCCGCTCACGCAAACGTAGCCGCGCATGCCGCGCGCCGGGCCTTGCAGGACGAGTTCCTGTCCCGGACGCACAGGCAGGCTCCACCAAGTGTGCACGGGCGCGCCGTCCAGCGTCGCTTGAAACTGCGCGCCCGTGATCGCAATACGCATCGCCTGTTTGAAGCGCAGTGCCGCGGGGCCCACCGTGACTTCGATTGCGGCAGCCTGCGGCGCGTTGCCGACGAGCCGATTGCCGACTTCGAGCGCAAGCGCGTCGAGCGCCCCGGTTTTTGCGACGCCGAGATGCCGATACCCCGTTCGGCCCAAGTCCTGCACCGACGAAAGCACGCCGGCGCGAAGCACGTCGATCATCGAACGGCCTCCAAGGCGGTGAACCGGACGCGATCGCCGGGCTGCAGCAGCGTAGGCGGATTGCGGGACGGATCGAACATCGCTACCGCCGTCCGTCCGATCAATTGCCAGCCGCCCGGCGAGGCGGCCGGATAGACCCCCGTTTGTTCGCCGCCGATCCCGACCGAACCGGCCGGCACCTCCAACCTGGGCACTGCGCGGCGCGGCATGTGAAGCGAGGCGTCGAGCCCGCCCAAATAGGCGAAGCCCGGCTGGAACCCGACGAAAAAGACGACGTATTCGGCGCTCGCATGACGCTTGACGACTTCGTCGACGGAAAGGCCGGTGTAGTCGGCCACGGCCTGCAAATCCGGCCCGTCCTCGCCGCCGTACCGGACGGGAATGTCGATCTCACGCGTAGAAGGGGTGAGACCGACCGCCTGATCCCACGCCTCGGCCATCTGGCGTGCGAGCGCTTCGAGGTCCGCCCGCAGCGGGTCGAAGACGATCGTCAGATTGTTCATGCCCGGCACGACGTCGACGACGTGCGCCCAATCGCGCGCCGCCCGCGCCAGCGCCCAGATCCGCTCTTGGCATGCGAGCGTCGCAGGCGGCGGCGCTTCGCAGACGAGGGCGCTGTCGCCGAACGGATAAATTCGAGGTTCTGTCATTCTCAGACCGCCTGGTCGGATACGCGCCCCGCCGATGCGGGGCACGCGAGCCGAAGCCGCATGAAGTCAAGTTGCATTGTCGATAATTTATCGACATTTTACCAATAAGCGTAATTGCTAGTGCTGACGGCGGAGCCGGCGGCGTAAACTGCGCGCACTCTTCCTCATCGCCAGCCGCTACCCGCCATGTCGCGCCATCCGACCAAGATCGTATCTTCGGAACATCTCGTCTCCGAGACGAGCGTCGAGCTCTCGGAATTCGAATACGGGCTCATCATGGCGAGCAACGCGTTCAACCGCTGGATGGTGCGGTGCATGTCGGCGGCCGGCGCCAAGGACATGACGGCCATCGAAGTGTCGCTGCTGCACCACGTCAGCCACCGCGAACGCAAGAAAAAGCTCGCCGACATTTGCTTCGTGCTCAATATCGAGGACACGCACGTCGCCACGTATGCCTTGAAGAAGCTCGTAAGTAGAGGGTATGTAAAAAGCGAAAAAACCGGCAAGGAAGTCTTCTTCTCCGCCACGCCGGCCGGGCGGGAGCTGTGCCAGAAGTACCGCGAAGTGAGGGAGAGCTGCCTGATCGCCGCCCTCAAGGAGAGCGGGCTGGCCAATGATCAGATCGGCGAGGCCGCCCAGTTGATGCGAAATGCATCGGGCCTCTATGACACCGCCGCCCGCGCCGCGGCCTCGCTTTGAACGTCGCTCGAACGCCCGTCATGAGCGGTCGGACGCGTGCGCGCGGGCAAACAGTCCGGCGTCGGAGACGATTGCATCGAGCGGCATGTCGTGCAGCTCGCGCGGCAGCGTAGCGCGGCACGCTTCGTAGCCGATGCCGATCGTGACCGGCTTGGACGTTCCCTCCCACGCCGCCAATGTGCGGTCGTAATAGCCGCCGCCGTAGCCGAGGCGGTAGCCGTCGTCGTCGAATCCCACGCATGGAATGAGCAGCAGATCGGGCAACAGCGGCCGCGCCTGCTCGGGCTCGGGAATGCGATGGTGGCCGATCCGCATCGGCGCGCCGGGCGCCCATGCATGAAACCGCAGTGCGTGGCCTTTCATGGCGACGACGGGCAGCGCGGCCTGGCGCCGCACGTCTTGTGCGAGCCATTCGCCTATGATTGCGCGCGCATCGAACTCGCCCGCGAGCGGCCAATAGAACCCGACGGCATGCGGCCGATAGTGCGCGAGCGCCTCGCGCAAACGAGCGGCGACCAAGTCATCGGCACGTCCCGCCGCGGCCGCTTCGCCGCGAGCCCGAAGCAAGCGTTTTCGCAGCTCGGCCTTCGATTCTTCCGATGGGTTGCGTGCTATGCTTTCGCTCAATTTTCGCTCCACGAACAACGATGCCGAAACGCTTTGCCCGAGTATATCGCGCGGCCGCTTTGGCCCTGGCCGCCGTTGCGCTCGTCGCCTGCGGCACGGCCTCTGCCGGACGCCATGCACGCCCCACCGCGGCGCTCACCGACGATCAGATTTTCGTGAAGCTGCGCGAGGCGGCTCGAAACAACGACGCGGCGCGCGCGGCGCAGCTCGCGGCGATGATCCCGGACTACCCCGCGCCCTCGTACCTCGAGTACTTCCAGCTCAAGCCGCAGCTGTTCGACAGCGGCGGCCATGCACGCCTGGACGCGCCCGATCAGCCGGTGCTTTCGTTCTTGCAGCGCCACGACGGCGAAGCGATCGCCGATCGCCTGCGCAACGACTATCTGATCGTCCTCGGCGCGCGCCACGACTGGCGCAACTTCGACGCGCAGTACCCGCGTTTCGTGCTCGACGACGACACGCAGGTCAAATGCTATGCGCTCGAGTCGCGCGCGGCGCGCGGCGAGAACGTCGCCGATGCGGCTCGGGCTCTGCTCGTCGAGCCCCGGTATTACGGCGACGGCTGTGTCGATCTCATCACCGCGCTGGCCGCGGACCATCAGTTCACCGACGACGACGTCTGGCAGCAAATTCGCCAGGCGTACGAGCAAAACGCGACGAGCGTCGGCAGCAAGCTGTTCGACGCGCTCGGCGCGACCCGGCCCGACCCGACGCTCACCGACGAAGCGACGAGCGCGCCGCCGCTCGTGCTCGCGCGCGGCGTCGGCCCGGATTCGGCCTCGCATGCGCTGGCGCTACTCGCGATCACGGCGATGGCGCGCAACGATCCCGTCACGGCGGCGGCCACGTTTTCCACGATCGCACCGTCCCTATCGCTGGCCGAACGTGCGATCGGGTGGGGCACGATCGGCTATCAGGGCGCTGTGCGCCGCACGCCGGGCGCCGTCGATTGGTACCGGCTATCGGCGAACGCGCCGCTGTCCTACCCGGCCTACATGTGGCGCACGCGCGCGGCCTTGCTCGCCGGCGATTGGACGATGGTGCGCTGGTCGATCGAACAGATGCCGAGCGCGCTGCGCAATCAGCCCGCGTGGGTCTACTGGCACGCGCGCGCGCTCGAGCAGATCGGCGGCGCCGAGGAGAAAGCGCAGGCGAATCAAGAATTCACGAGCATCGCATCGGGCTATAACTTTTACGGGCAGCTGGCCAGCGAGGAGCTCGGCCGAAAAATCACGGTGCCGCCCAAGACGAGCGTGACCGATGCCGAAATCGACGCGGCCAGCCGTACCCCGGGCTTCGAACTCGCCCGGCGTTTCTATGCGCTGAACTTGCGGCTCGAAGGCAACCGCGAGTGGAATTGGCCGCTGCGGGGCATGTCCGATCGCCAGTTGCTGGCCGTTGCACAGTACGCGCGCCGCATCGAGCTCTACGACCGGACCGTCAACACGGCCGACAGGACGCAGACGGAGCACGATTTCTCGCTGCGCTACCTGTCGCCGTTCCGCGATATCGTCGAGCGCGACGCGAAATCGACGGGCCTCGACGTCGAATGGGCGTACGGGCTCATCCGGCAGGAATCGCGTTTCATCATCAACGCGCGTTCCGATGTCGGCGCAGGCGGCTTGATGCAACTGATGCCGGGCACGGCGCAGATGGTGGCGCGCAAGATCGGCCTGGGCTCGCTTTCGCGCGAGCAGATGAACGACATCGATACGAACATCCTGCTCGGCACGAGCTACCTGTCGATGATCTACAATCAGTTCGACGGTTCGGCCGTGCTGGCGACCGCAGGCTATAACGCGGGCCCGGGCCGGCCGCGCCAATGGCAGGCGACGTTGCAGCGTCCCGTCGAAGGCGCGATCTTCGCGGAGACGATTCCGTTCAACGAAACGCGCGACTACGTCAAAAACGTCTTGTCGAACACGGTCTACTACGCGGCGCTGTTCGAAGGCCGCCCGCAATCGCTGAAGGAGCGGCTCGGCGTCATCCTGCCTCAGTCCTGACGTGGGGTGAGGCGAAGCGAGCCGTGCACGGCGTGCGGCTCGCGCGAGCGGCGCGCTTCGCGCATCACCAACCGGGCGCCGCCCGCGCCGTCGGCCCGCCGGCCGGCGACGCCGCGGCGGCCGCTCGTAGGGAGGCGAACATGCGACATCAATCGATTGCGTTGGTCGGCGGCTCAGGCTTCATCGGCAGTCATCTCGCGAACGCGCTCGTCGCCGGCGGCAAAACCGTGCAGATTGCTACGCGGCGGCGCAGTCATGCCGCCCACCTCACGTTGCTGCCGCTCGACGTCATCGAGCTCGATGTTTTCGATCCGATCGCACTCGCGCGCTTCGTCGAAGGCGCCGATGCGGTCATCAATCTCGCCGGTACGCTGCACGGGCGGCGCGGCAACCCCTACGGGCCGGAATTCGCAAAGATTCACGTCGAATTGCCGTCGAGAATCGCCGCGGCTTGCGAAGGCAAGGGCGTCCATCGGCTCGTCCACTTGAGCGCCATCAACGCCGATTCGAATGGGCCGAGCATGTATCTGCGCTCGAAGGGCGATGGCGAGAAGGCCGTGCTCGCGGCGGCGCAACTCGCGACGACGATCTTCCGGCCGTCGGTCGTGTTCGGTCCTGAAGACCGCTTTCTCAATACGTTCGCGATGCTTCAACGGTATTTTCCCGTGCTGCCGCTCGCGAAGCCCGAGGCGAAGTTTCAGCCCGTCTATGTCGGCGACGTCGTCAAGGCGATTGTCGGCACGCTCGACCTGGACGCCGCCCATGGGCGGACCTACGAGCTCGGCGGTCCCACCGTCTATACGCTCGAAGCGCTCGTGCGATATTGCGGCGAACTCATCGGCCGCCATGCACGTATCGTGCGGCTGCCCGACGCGCTGGCCTATATGCAGGCTTTGTCCTTCGAGGCACTGCCGGGCGAGCCGCTCATCACGCGCGATAACCTCGATTCGATGTCGCGCGACGCAGTGCTGAGCGGCCCGCTCGCTCCCGAACTGAACCTCGAGCCCGTGGCGCTCGAGGCCATCGCACCGGCTTACTTGAACGAAGCCGCGCTGCGCTCCCGCTTCAGCGCGTTTCGCGCCACGGCGCGGCGTTGACGGCGAGGGCAATGGCAATGGCAATGGCAATGGCAGCGGCCATGCCGTGAGGCGGTGCGTGCGCCGCTCGCCGCACTTGCCCGGCTAGTCGTGGCACTATCTGCAATCCTCAAACAACGTCTTTGGCGGTGACGCATGAAACTCATCATTGGGAACAAGAACTATTCGTCGTGGTCGATGCGCCCCTGGGTCATGATGAAACACGCCGGCATCCCCTTCGAGGAAGTGTTCATAGCGTTACGCGAGCCCGATACGAGCGCGCGTATTCGCGAGCATTCTCCGTCGAGCAAGGTGCCGTGCCTGGTCACCGATGAAGGCGAGGCGATCTGGGAATCGCTTGCGATCCTCGAAACGCTGGCCGAGCGCTATCCGCAACATGCGCTGTGGCCGCGCGACGCCGCTGCCCGGGCCCATGCCCGCGCCATTTCCAGCGAGATGCATGGGGGCTTCGGTCAATTGCGCGAGAAGATGTCGATGAACATCCGTGCGCGCTGGCCCGGCGAAGGGGCGACGCCCGGCGCGCTGGCCGACGTCGCACGCATCGACGAGATTTGGCAGGATTGCTTGACGCGCTATGGCGGCCCGTTCCTGTTCGGCGAGCAGTTTTCGATTGCCGATGCGATGTATGCGCCCGTCGTCATGCGATTCGTCACGTATGCGCCTGCGTTGTCCGAACAGGCGCGTGGCTATATCGAGCGCGTGCTTTCGGTCCCCGCCGTGCGCGAATGGATCGCGGGAGCGGGTAAGGAAGCGCTCATCGCCGAGCTCGAACAACCGGCATGAAGATCTACGCAGTAGGCGGGGCGATCCGCGACGCGTTGCTCGGCGTGCCGGTGTCCGACCGCGATTACGTCGTGGTCGGTGCGACGCCCGAGCAGATGGTGGCGCAAGGCTATCGCCCGGTGGGCAAGGATTTCCCTGTCTTTCTGCATCCCGACACGCATGAGGAGTACGCGCTCGCGCGAACGGAGCGCAAGACGGCGGCCGGCTATCACGGGTTTCAGTTCTACTACGCGCCCGACGTCACGCTCGAAGAGGACCTGGCGCGCCGAGACCTGACGATCAACGCGATGGCGCGGGAAGTGCGGCCCGACGGCGAGCTCGCCGGGCCCGTCGTCGACCCGTTCGGCGGGCAAGAAGATCTGCGCGCGAAGCGTTTCAGGCACGTGGGGGAAGCGTTCGCCGAGGACCCTGTCCGGATCTTGCGCGTGGCGCGCTTCGCGGCGCGTTTCCACGATTTTTCGCTCGCGCCCGAAACGCTGGCGTTGATGCGGACGATGACGCAGGCGGGCGAGGTCGATGCGCTCGTGCCCGAACGGGTTTGGCAGGAGATTGCACGGGGGCTGATGGAGCGCAAGCCGTCGCGGATGTTCGAGGCGCTGCGCGAGTGCGGCGCGCTCGCGCGCGTGCTGCCCGAAGTCGATGCGATGTTCGGCGTGCCGCAGCGGGCCGACTACCATCCGGAAGTCGATACGGGCGTGCACGCGATGATGGTCGTCGATCATGCGGCGTCGCGCGGTTACGCTTTGCCCGTGCGCTTTGCGGCGCTGACGCACGATCTAGGCAAGGCCGCCACGCCCGACGATGTCCTGCCGCGCCACATCGGGCACGAAACGCGCAGCGTCGATTTGCTCAAGCCGATGTGCGAGCGGCTTCGCGTGCCCAACGAGTGCCGCGATCTTGCGCTGCTCGTCGCGCGCGAGCACGGCAATATTCACCGCGTGATGGAGATGGGCGCGGCAGCGCTCGTCCGGCTATTCGAGCGTTGCGATGCGCTGCGCAAGCCGGCTCGATTCGCCGAGGCGCTGCAGGCTTGCGAATCCGATGCGCGTGGCCGGCTGGGCTTCGAAACGCGTGAATACCCGCAGGCGGAGCGGCTGCGTGTGGCGCTGACGGCGGCGCGCGGGGTCGATGCGGGCGCGGTCGCGCAGGCTTTTGCGGATTCGCCGGCCAAAATCAAGGACGCGGTCCATCGGGCGCGGGTGCAGGCCGTGGCGGAGGCATTGGGCAGCGAGGCGTGAGCGCGGCCGCACCGGCTTCGGACACGCCGAAACCGGCCCGCGCACGCTACAGCGTATGCGACCGGTCTCCCCGTGCGAACGCATCGAGCGTACCGTCGATGCCGCGCGAGAACGCGATCACTTTGAACAGCTCGCCCATTTCGGCTTCGGACAGCAGCTTCTGCACGGCATTGGCGGCGGGCAAGAAGCGTGTCGCGTCGGCCGGATCGATTTCGCTCAGCACATCGGTGATGCCCGCGTTCATCAGGAAGCGGGCCTGCGAGGTATAGCCGAGTAGATCCGCCCCTGTTTCCACGCCCGCTTCGGCGATCCGCGTGAATTCGACGTGCGCGGTGATGTCTTGCAACCCCGGATAAAGGAACGGATCGCCGTGCGCCCGGTGCCGGTAGTGGCACATCAGCGTGCCCTGCGTGCGCTGCGGATGGTAGTACTCGCCGCGCGGAAAGCCGTAGTCGACGAACAAGGCCGCGCCGCGCGCGAGCATCGAGCAGACGGTGCGCGTAAAGGCCGCCCCGGCCGAATGCGTTTCGACGACATAGTCGCCGTCCGGGCCGATGTCGGCGTCGATTTCGGCCAAGCGCGCCGCGTCGTCCTTGGCGATTTGCACGCCGGGCGCATCGAGCGTGCGATCGTCGAAGCGAAAGCCGTCATTTTGATCGACGGACACGCCGCGCGCGCGCCAAACGCCGGCCGTCCGAGCGTAGAGCTGAATCGGCATCGCATCGAGCACTTCGTTGCCGAGCACGACGCCTTCGAATTGCTCGGGCAGCGTATCGAGCCATTGCACGGACGAGAGGCGTTCGCCGCCCAGCGCCTCGATCGTTTCGCGTTGGCGTGCGCGCAATTCGCCTGATAGATCGACGATCGCGTAGCTTTCGATCTGCACGCCCAGCGCGGCGAGCCCGCTCAACATGCCGGCGGCGAGCCTTCCCGTGCCGGCGCCGAACTCCATCAAGCGGCGCGTCCCGCTTGCCGCGAGCGCCTGAGCGACCGCGCGCGCCAGCGTTTGCGCGAACAGCGGGGAAAGCTCCGGGGCCGTGACGAAATCGCTGCCGTCGTCGGCTCGGCGGCCGAACTTGCGGGCGCCGCCGCTGTAGTAGCCGAGGCCGGGCGCGTAGAGCGCGAGTTCCATGTACCGGTCGAACGGCAGCCAACCGCCGGCTTGTGCGATCTCGCCCCGGATTTTGGCGGCCAGCGCGGCGCTGACGTCGAGCGCATCGGCGGTCGGAACAGGTAAACTAGCGGGTTCGTGAGCATTCTGATTCATTCCGGCATTGTAAATGACCGCTTCTTCCGATCCTTCATATGACGCCGGCGCGCCGGCGAGCGCACGCGTCGTCCTCGTGACGGGCGCGGCGCGGCGCATCGGGCGTGCGCTGGCGCTCGGCTTCGCGGCCAAGGGATGGGACGTGGCCGTTCATTACGGGGCGTCCCGGGGCGAAGCCGATACGCTCGTCGCGCAAATCCGTGCGCTGGGCCGCCGGGCGCAGGCGCTCGGGGCGGATCTGGCGAGCGAGAGCGAGGCCGCGGGGCTCGTCGCCGCGTGCACGGCGGCGCTCGGGCGGCCCGCCTGCATCGTCAACAATGCGTCGCGCTTCGTCGAAGACACGGCGCACGATGCCGGCTACGCGTCGCTGCTCGAGCACATGGCCGTCAACGTAGGCGCGCCGCTCGTCCTGGCGCGCGCGCTGTACGAAGCGACGCCCGACGCGGCGCGCGAGGACGAAACGCTGCGCGGCGTCGTCATCAACGTGCTCGACCAAAAGCTGTACAACCTGAATCCGGATTACTTGTCGTACACGTTGTCGAAGGCCGCGTTGCAAACGGCGACGGTGACGCTTGCGCAGGCGCTCGCCCCGAAAGTGCGCGTGGTGGGTATCGCGCCGGGGCTGACGCTGCAGTCGGCCGACCAGACGCCGGACGACTTCGCGCAGGCACATCGGGTGACCCCGCTCGGACGCGCGTCGACGCCCGAGGACATCGTCGCGGCCGCTTGCTACTTGGCGGAAGCGGGCGGCGTCACGGGCGCGACGCTGGTCGTCGACGGCGGCCAGCATCTCGTGCCGTTGCCGCGCGACGTGATGTTTTTGACGCGCTGATGCATTGACGCGCCGGCCGGCCCCGGCCGCGCCGGGCCCTTCGCGCTCAAGCAGCGCACTATTTTTGATTGGAACGAACATGGTTGCCGCTCTCTTGCACCCCCGGCTCGCCGACTGCCGCAGGCTATTCCTGCGCAACTACGAGGTGTATATCAACATCGGCGTGCACGATTTCGAGAAACGCGGCGAGCAGCGCGTCGTCATCAACGTCGAGTTGTTCGTCCCGCTCGCGCAAACGACGCCTGTCGAAGACAAACTGCATGAGGTCGTCGACTACGACTTCATGCGCGCGACGATCGCACGGCGCGTCGGTCAGGGACACATCCATCTGCAAGAGACGCTATGCGACGACATCGCCGGCACGATGCTCGAGCATCCGCGCGTGCGCGCAGTGTCCGTTTCGACCGAAAAGCCCGATGTCTATCCCGACTGCGACGCCGTGGGCGTCGAAGTGTTTCGCATCAAAGAGGAATCCGCATGAACGCGCCCGAAAGGATCGCGCCCGAGGGCGCCGCCAAGCCGCTCGACTCCGATGAGCGCGCGCGGGGGCCGGCCGGCGAGGCATTGTCCGAATCGCCCGCCTCGGACGAGGCAAGCGCACGCCGTGCGCTGACGCGCCGCGAGCAGAAGGAAGCGTACGAGAACAACAAGCTGTTCAAGCGGCTTGCTCGTCTCGTCGGCCAGGCGATCGGCGATTTCAACATGATCGAGGACGGCGACAAGGTGATGGTGTGCATGTCGGGCGGCAAGGATAGCTACGCGCTGCTCGACGTTCTGCTGCGCCTGCGCGAGCGCGCGCCGATTCACTTCGACATCGTGGCCGTGAATCTCGATCAGAAGCAGCCCGGTTTTCCCGAGCACGTGCTGCCCGAATATTTGACGGGCTTGGGCGTACCGTTTCACATCGAGAATCAGGACACCTACAGCATCGTCAAGCGCCTCGTGCCCGAGGGCAAGACGACCTGCTCGCTGTGCTCGCGGCTTCGGCGCGGCATCCTCTATCGCGTGGCGGGCGAACTGGGCGCGACGAAAATCGCACTCGGCCATCATCGCGACGACATCCTGCAGACGATGCTGCTCAATCTGTTCTACGGCGGCAAGCTCAAGGGGATGCCGCCCAAGCTGCAATCGGACGACGGCAAGAACATCGTGATCCGGCCGCTTGCCTACGTCAAGGAAACGGATCTCGAGAAATACGCGCAATTGCGTGCGTTCCCGATCATTCCGTGCAACTTGTGCGGTAGTCAGCCCAACCTGAAACGTGCGGAAATGAAGGCGCTGATCCGCGATTGGGACAAGCGCTTTCCGGGGCGTGTCGAGAACATGTTCAATGCGCTGTCGAATGTGGTGCCGTCGCACTTGATGGATGCGGGGCTCTTTCCGTTCGCCGCGTTGCGCGCCACGGGGCAGGCCGATCCGATGGGCGACATAGCGTTCGACGACGAACCGTGCGCCGCGGGGGCGCCGGCCGGCGGCGAATCGAGCGGCGCACAGACGATGTCGTTCGTTCAATTCGACGATCTTTGATGTGGCCGCGACGGCGGCCGTGCGAGGCCGTCGGGCCCCATTCGGCGGCCTTTTCGCGGCGGGCCGCATGGTAAAATCGCGCCCTCCGTCCCTCTATTTTTCGCCGATGCCATGAACATCGTCATATTGGCTGCAGGCACCGGCAAGCGCATGCGCTCCGCGCTGCCGAAGGTGCTCCACCCGTTGGCCGGCCGGCCGCTTCTCTCGCATGTCATCGATACGGCGCGCGCGCTCGATCCGGTTCGGATCGTCGTCGTCGTGGGGCACGGCGCACAAGCGGTGCAGCAGGCCGTCGGTGCCCCCGACATCGCATTCGCGGTGCAGTCCGAGCAGTTGGGCACGGGGCACGCCGTTCAGCAGGCGCTGCCGCTGCTCGATCCCGCGCACCCTACGCTCGTGCTTTACGGCGACGTGCCGCTCACGCGGCCTTCCACGCTCAAGCGTTTGGCCGACGAGGCCGTCGAGGGCCGCTACGGCATTCTGACGGTCACGCTCGACGACCCGACTGGGTACGGACGCATCGTGCGCGACGCGGCCGGTTACGTGACGAGGATCGTCGAACAAAAGGATGCGACGCCCGACGAGCTGCGGATTGCCGAGATCAACACCGGTATCGTCGTGACGCCCACGGCGCAGCTTTCCATGTGGCTCGGCGCATTGAAGAACGACAACGCGCAGGGCGAGTTCTACCTGACCGACGTCGTCGAGCATGCGATCGAAGCGGGCTTCGACGTCGTGACGACGCAGCCCGACGCCGTTTGGGAAACGCTCGGCGTGAACAGCAAGGCGCAACTAGCCGAACTCGAACGCATCCATCAGCGCAACCTGGCCGATGCCCTGCTCGCCGAAGGCGTGACGCTGCTCGATCCGGCGCGCTTGGATGTGCGGGGCCGGCTCACGTGCGGCCGCGACGTGTCGATCGACGTCAATTGCGTGTTCGAAGGCACCGTGAGCTTGGGCGATGGCGTGACGATCGGCGCGAACTGCGTGCTGCGCGACGCGGCCATCGGCGCGGGCACGCGCATCGAGCCGTTCACGCATATCGACGGTGCGCAAGTGGGCGTGCACGCCGTGCTCGGGCCGTACGCGCGGCTGCGCCCGGGTACCGTGCTGAGCGACGAGGCGCACGTCGGTAATTTCGTCGAAGTCAAGAATGCGACGCTCGGCCACGGTTCGAAGGCGAACCATCTGACTTACATCGGCGATGCCGACATCGGCGCGCGCGTGAATGTGGGCGCGGGCACGATCACTTGCAACTACGACGGCGTGAACAAATTTCGCACCGTGATCGAAGACGACGTATTCGTCGGCTCGGACACGCAGCTCGTCGCGCCGGTGCGCGTGGGGCGCGGTGTGACGATCGCGGCCGGCACGACGGTATGGAAGGACGTGCCCGAGCACACCCTCGTGCTCAACGAAAAGACGCAAGTGACGCGCGACGATTATGTCCGTCCCGTCAAGAAGAAGAGCTGAATGATCGGACAGTTGAAAACGCCGTGCGGAGCCCGGCGGTAACGACTGCGCATGCGCTCACGCACAGACGCGGCCGCCGCTGTGCCGGACGATCGAATAACGAAGACTACAGAAGCACTACTCACGAAAGGAATCTCTCCTATGTGTGGCATTGTCGGCGCCGTTGCGCAGCGTAATATCGTCCCCGTCCTCGTCGAAGGGCTACGCCGCCTCGAATACCGCGGCTACGATTCGTGCGGCGTCGCCGTGCTTGCGAACGGCGAGCCGCGCCGGGCGCGCAGCGTCGCCCGCGTAGCCGACCTCGACGCGCAGGTACGCGAAGGTCATCTCGAAGGTGTCACCGGGATTGCGCACACGCGCTGGGCCACGCATGGCGCGCCGATCACTGACAACGCGCACCCGATTTTTTCGTGCGATGCGGTGGCGCTCGTGCACAACGGCATCATCGAGAACTTCGAATCGTTGCGTGAGATGCTGCGCGGCAAGGGCTATGTGTTCGTGTCGCAGACCGACACCGAAGTGATCGCGCATTTGATCCACAGCCTCTATCGCGGCAGCTTGTACGACGCCGTCTGCGAAGCCGTGAAGCAATTGCACGGCGCGTATGCGATCGCCGTCGTGCACAAGGACGAACCGCACACGGTCGTCGGTGCGCGGCAGGGGTCGCCGCTCGTGGTGGGCGTGGGGCGTGCCGAGAATTTTCTGGCGTCCGATGCTCTGGCGCTGGCCGGCAGCACCGACCAGTTCATGTTCCTGGAAGAAGGGGACGTGTGCGAACTGACGCAGGGCGGCGTGAGAATCAGCGACCGCGACGGCAACAGTGCCGAGCGCGAAGTGCGGACGGTGCAGGCTTATGGCGGCGCCGTCGAGCTCGGTCCGTATCGCCACTTCATGCAGAAGGAAATCTTCGAGCAGCCGCGTGCGATTACCGACACGCTGCCCGTCGGCGATACGTTGGAGCCGGCGCTATTTGGCGACGCGGCGGCCGCTGCCTTCGACGAAATCGACAGCATTTTGATCCTCGCTTGCGGCACGAGCTACTACTCGGGCCTGACGGCGAAATACTGGCTTGAATCGATCGCGAAGATTTCGACGCAAGTCGAGATCGCGAGCGAATATCGGTACCGCGAATCGGTGCCGAACCCGAAAGCGCTGGTCGTCGTGATCTCGCAGTCCGGGGAGACGGCCGACACGCTGGCCGCGCTCAAGCATGCTCAGGACCTCGGTCATCGTCATACGCTGGCCGTGTGCAACGTCGGTACGAGCGCGATGGTGCGCTTGACGCAGATGAAGTTTCTGACGCATGCGGGGCGCGAGATCGGGGTGGCGTCGACGAAGGCGTTCACGACGCAGCTCGTCGCGCTCTTCGCGCTGGCGGTGACGCTTGGGAAGCTGCGCGGTCATGTGGATGAGGCGAAGGAAGCCGATTACGTGAAGCGCTTGCGCCATCTGCCCGCCGCGCTCAACAGCGTGCTGGCGCTCGAGCCGCAGATCATCGCTTGGGCGGAAGAGTTCTCGCGTAAGGAAAATGCGTTGTTCCTCGGGCGGGGGCTGCATTATCCGATCGCGCTCGAAGGTGCGCTCAAGCTCAAGGAAATCTCGTACATCCATGCCGAGGCGTACCCGGCCGGCGAACTGAAGCATGGACCGCTTGCGCTCGTAACGGAAGCGATGCCCGTGGTGACGGTGGCGCCGAACGATGCGCTGCTCGAAAAGCTCAAGTCGAACATGCAGGAAGTGCGGGCGCGCGGCGGCCAGCTTTATGTGTTCGCAGATGCCGATACGAAGATCGTCAACGAAGAAGGCATGCACGTGATTCGGATGCCGGAGCATTACGGCATGCTCTCGCCGATTCT
>DASVLS010000094.1:0-22057 GCA_036384755.1 Trinickia sp.
TGGCCGGGTTGAGACCTTGGTGACAGTCCACTTTCGCTCATAGGCATTACCTGACAGGCAATGCAATGTTGAGGGGGATGCATATGACCGGCTTGCGAGCGAAGTTACTCCGTCGTACCTTTCCAACGTGCTGCACGCCGCCCATCTCGCTATGATGACGCTGATCTGGACGTGCGCGTTTCGTCCCATGGACTCCGCGAAGGAGAGTCCCATGCAGTGCGCCATCGCCAAAATATTATCCACCCCGTGGGCGGTCCTACCGGATCGTCTACCGTTCATTCGCGCGGCACTGGCGAGTGCTGCCCGCCACACACCTGAGCCGCAGGAAGCGCCGTGCCTTGTGCGCACCGAGGCCACCATCAGCGCTACGCGCCGCCAGCCGGGGAACACTAGCGTGATCGCCGTTCTGCCCTTCTACGGCGTCGCCGTGCAGCGTGCCGACGCGGTCGGCGAGGCGTTCGGCCTGTTGAGCCTTGGGCGCTTTACGCAGGCGTTCCGCACCGCGCTCGCCGATCACGCTGTGGGTGCCATCCTGATCGATATCGATTCGCCAGGGGGCAGCGCGTACGGCGTCGCTGAACTAGCCGACGAGATTTACCGGGGGCGCGCGCGCAAGCCTATAGCGGCGATTGCCAACTCGCTCGCGGCCAGCGGCGCGTACTGGGTCGCCAGCGCGGCAGATGAGTTCTACGTCACCCCCCCCGGCGGCGAAGTCGGCTCAATCGGCGTGGTGACCGCGCACCAAGACGTGTCGAAAGCGCTCCGGACAGCCGGCGTCGAAACAACTCTGATCTCCGCCGGCAAGCACAAGACCGAAGGCAATCCGTTTGAGCCGCTTGGGCCCACTCGGAATTCAAAAGAGGCGAATTCTTTGTGTAATGAAAGCAATGACTTATCGCTCGCATCGAACGTCGCTACCACTCGGAAATGTCACTGCATCCGCCCAAAATCACGTGCAAATCCAGGACCGTGCGCGGCGCTACTTGCCCGTCACCGGGATGGAAAGCACGACGGGTCCTGTCGTTCGGGTCGTATTGTCCGATTGCAGCCCGAGATGCTCAATACTTAACGGCGTGTCCGGGAAAAGGCCCGGATTGAGAGTCGGCCCGTCAGCAGGCTTCGCCCCCCGTCCCGCGACGTTCTCAGTCGGCTTTTGCACGGTATCGAATAGGTCGAGACCCGTGGCAATACCTCGATAACCGATAACGACTGGAATCTCAAACTTGCGATTCATGTTGATGCCGGCGCTGTTTGCAGTGACGACTGTTATTTGCCCGCCGGGATAGGACAACGTCTGGTCGCCGCCTAGCTTTGAATAAAGTGCGTTAAGTTCTTTCACAAACGCTGTCGCTTGGTCGATGGTCGGCGTATTCACTGCGGCCTGCGTAGTGCCGGTGGAATCGCTCTTGCCGATACCACTGCCCGAGTTACCGCCGGACGTCGAGGATTGCGGCGTAAAGTACTTGCCAAGCGCATCCCAGACGGCGGCGTTTTTACTTCCCGTAGGCAGGTTTAGGCCGACACCGCCACCGAGTCCCGTGGAGTTTGAAAACGACATGCTGACGTCGATCGAGCGCGTCGCATAAATCTCGGTTACGACGTATAGCTGAGGGACTCCCATCGGACAATATGCAGCGGCTTCGTCGCCACTCCTGAGCCGCGCGACGATGTGCTGAATATTCGATACGATGCCGCCCTCGCCGAGGTTACTTTTAGCCCAGTGAGTTAGCTTACTCATCATCACAGCGGCAGGCAGGCCGTACGATTCTGCCTGCGGTATAGAAATCTGAACGGCATCCACCGCGCTCGCGTTCACACCTAGGTTTGCGAGAATTGTCGGAAGAGGCACGATAGCTGCAGCTTGTGCCTTCGTCCCCGTCACCGAAAAGAATTCAGGCAGCGAGACCGGCATGACGTTGGTGAGCGACCGGCTAGAAAAAATGTGACTGGCCTGGTCGTCTGACGATGAGGCATGGGTCGCGGTGGCAGCCCCAGACTTCGAACGATGCGCGACCTTGATCGCCTTTTTGCCAGCAGGCGCCGATGCGGCTACCGGCTCGCTGGCTACCGATGGTGAACTTGCAGCAGCAGCCGTCGATGCAGCGTCTCCTGAGTCCGTCGGAATGGGGATGCGCGGCAGTTGAATACGACTGCGGTATTCGGTCGACAGATAGCCCGCTTTCCCCGAGCTCCCCGGTTCATTGTCCAGCATCCCAGAAATGGATGCGAGCCAAAGGGCGTTAGGAACCATCCGCCTGGCCATCCCGGCCGCCTTATCTGTGCGGTTCTTTTCCGCGATTGTCGACCCACACGTCAGATAGATATCGCCAACCTGAATATCAGCGCGCGGTGGGAACACGGCGGATATGCCGTACTGCTCGAATTGCGTACTCCACGTGTCCCTCAACGCACCAGGGCCCGTCACCTTGTCAGTCGAACAACCAGATAAGACATTGGAAAGCACCACCCCAGCCACGGCGCAACTGCGCGCTTGGCACCCCGTTATACTCATAACGTTCCCCTAATGCTTCGTGAGTTGGTCGTTTTTCTTAAGCTGATGGCCCTACGGATGCTCGTACAAGATAGATTCTTAGAAGAATCCGCAGCGAAATGCAAGGCACCGGTGCAAATGAAAAAAGAAAGCCCCCGAATGCGGCAGTGAATCGAACTCACGCGGACCAGAGCATCGCGGCAACGGACTGCGTGATTGCAAGCCCCATCACACCGAAACGGCCGCCCCCTCACGCAATCCCGCCTTCCCCTCCAATCGGAAAAACGCCACGACGTCGCTCAGTTGCCGTCCCTGCTCATACAACGAAGCCGACGCGGCCGCCGCCTGCTCGACGAGCGCCGCGTTCTGCTGCGTGACCTCGTCCATCTGCGCAACCGTCAAGTTCACCTGCTCGATGCCGCGGCTTTGTTCGGCCGAAGCCGCTGCGATTTCGCTCATGATGTCGCTGACCCTTGCAACCGCGCGCGTGACTTCGGTCATCGTCTCCCCGGCTTCGGACGCCAGATGCGCGCCATCCTGGACCTTAGCGGCCGACGCAGCGATCAAATCCTTGATCTCCTTGGCCGCGCTGGCGGAGCGCTGAGCCAGGTTGCGCACTTCGCCCGCAACGACCGCGAACCCGCGCCCTTGATCGCCGGCCCGCGCCGCTTCCACCGCCGCATTGAGCGCCAGAATGTTGGTCTGAAACGCGATGCCCTCGATGATGCCCGTGATCTCGCCGATCTTGTCCGAGCGCGCGCTGATCTCCCCCATCGTGCTGACGACCTTCTGGACGACGGAACTCCCTTTGTGCGCGACGTCGGCCGCATTCGATGCGAGCGACGTCGCCTGTTGCGCATGGCCGGCGCTCTGCACCACCGCAGCCGTGAGCTGCTCCATACTCGAGGCCGTCTCTTGAAGCGAACTGGCCTGCTCTTCCGTACGTGAAGAAAGGTCTTGGTTGCCCGCGGCGATCTGGCTCGTCGCCGTCGCGAGGCCGTCGGCGCCACGACGCACTTGCCCCACGACGCGCAATAAACTCTCGTTCATGTCCTTTAGCGCACGCAAGAGGCGGCCCGTCTCGTCACCCCGGTCCGACGCGATCTCCTGCGTGAGGTCGCCTCGCGCCACGGCTTCGGCAGCCGACACGGCCACCCCGATCGGCACCGTGATACTGCGGGTGATGAAAATCGCCAACAACATGGCCGACGCCAACGCGGCGATCGTCACGACGATAATCGTGCGCTGCGCCAATAGCGCCAGGCGAGTAATCGCCTCGCCGTCTTCATGTGTGCGCGCCATGCCCACGGCAATCAGCGCGTCGAGCGCCTTGCCGATAGGTTTGTCCGCGCCGGCGACCCCGCGGTCCCGTGCTTCGATCGACGCTCCCGATTGCACGAGCGTGTCCAGTTTGGCCAGCGAGGCGCGGTAGCCTGCGGTCGCGCGCGTCAACGTGTCGACAGCGGCCGGCTCGTCAGCGTCGAACGCCCCGATCTGCAACGATGTCCGTGCCGCTTTATCGATCTCGTCCATGCCGGCTAAGAACTTCGTTCGGTAATCGCCGCCGCGAAGCACATAATCCTTGTAGTTATGCACCGACTCCCCGAAAACGTCTTTCGCATGCTGAAGCAGCCGCAATTTCGCGACCGTGACGGATTCGTACCGCTGCCATTCGTCGCCGATGGCGGATAGCCGAGCATACGCGATACCGCCCAGCACCGCGGTCAGAAGCGCCGCGAAAAAGAATGCGACGGCCAAGCGGACGCCGATACGCAAATCGCGAAAACGGGGGAGCATAGTTATTCCTTCTTCTAATGTTGATCTCGGGAAGCGATTTCGCCTGGCAGGGCGGAGTCGATCACGGCAAATCGCGATCCGCCATAGACGGATCAACGGCAGCGTTCGCGATTTCTGAACCCATTTCTGAACCCTTACGAAATATGGCGTTCTCTCGAACACGCCGATCGACTCTTACTTCGCCGAGACCGCAAACAGCCGATTCACCTCGCTAGCGCCACCGCATCAGCCCCCGTCTCCTCCAACGCCCGCATGAAATGCCGAACGCCGGCCGTCTGCGCACGCGTGCGCCAAAGCAAATGAATCTCGACCGTGAGCGGCAGCCACGCCATCGGCTTGAACACGACGCCCGGCGGGCTCATTCGCTGCATGCTCGCCTGCATGACGGCGACGCCGAGCCGCGCGCTGACGAGCCCCAGCGTCGTCGATACCTGCGCCACTTCGAACTGAATATCGGGCGTGAACCCGCACGACGCACACGCCGCCAGAAAACGCTCGCGCGCAGCGGGATTGATCGACTTGGGCAGCGCGATCCACGGCAAGCCGTCCAGATCGCCCGGGGCGAGCGTCGCTTTCTCGGCCAGCGGATGGTCGTCCGCCAATGCGAGGACGAACGGTTCGCGCGTCAGCAAACGGCTCGTCAGCGAATCGCGCGGCTTGGGCAGGTTGTAGACGAACGCAATATCGATCAACGAACGTTCGAGCGCGTCGATCTGCTCGCCCGAGCGCATCGCGGCGAGCTTCAGGCTCACGCGCGGATGCGTCGACCGAAAACGGCGCAGCGCGGCAGGCAAGCGCCCGTTATGAATGATTCCCTCGCAATAGCCGATCGATAGCGAACAGGCCTCGCCCTTGCCCACTTGCCGCGCCCGCTCCTCGATCCGCTCCGCCTGGCTCAGCAGATCGCGAGCCTCTTGCAGAAACTCCCGCCCGGCGGGCGTCAAGCGCACGCGCTGTTTGATGCGCTCGAACAACTGCAGCCCCAGATGATCCTCGAGTTGGCGTATCTGGCGCGACAGCGGCGATTGAGAAATATGCAACCGCTCGGCGGCCCGCGCGACGTTCTCGGTCTCCGCCACGGCCACGAAATACCGAAGTTGTTGCAGCTCCATCGTTAAGTCCTTTACTGCATCATCTATGACAAATTAAGTCTTGGACGGCATTATATCCGGCCCGCTAACCTGTCGCCGTGATCATCGTTTGCCGCCTCCCCTGCCGGATGCGGACATGCGCAAACCCAAGGAATCGTCGCCATGAACCCGCAACGTTTCACCCTGCCTCACGGCGTTTTGCTCGTCACGCTCGTGCTCCTCAGCGCGAGCGGGCTGGTCGCCTCGGACATCAACCTGCCCGGCATGCCGCTCGCCGCGCAGGCCTTCGGCACGCCGATCTCCGCGCTGCAGCACACGTTCAGCATCTACGTGATCGGTCTCGCGCTCGCCCAAGCGCTCTATGGTCCCCTTTCCGATGCGTACGGCCGGCGCCGCCTCGTCATCGGCGGCATGCTCGTCTATGCCGTCGCCTCGATCGGCTGCTCGATCGCGCCGAACGTCACCGCGTTCGGGCTCGCACGCATCTTCCAAGCACTCGGCGCGGGCGCCGGCATGGTCATCGGCCGCGCGATCGTCAGCGACATCTTCGATGCGAAGACGGCCGCCCGTACGTTCACCACGATCATGCCGATCGTCGGCGCCTCACCGGCGCTGTCGCCGCTCGTCGGCGGATACATCACGTCCTATGTGTCGTGGCGCGCGCCGTTCCTGCTGACGGCGGCGCTCGGGATGCTCGCTGTCGTACTGCTGGCCGTCTACATTCCCGAAACGGCGCCTCGCTCCGGCAGAGGCAGCAACGCCGGCGCGGTCGCGCGCACGTTCCGCAGCTACCCCATGCTGCTCGCACAACCGCGGTTCTGGTCCTATGCGCTCAACTTGTGCGTCGGCTACGCGGCCTATCTCGCCTATCTAGCGGCCTCGCCGGTGATTCTCGTCAGCATGGGGCTGTCGACGAAGGCCATCAGTTATTGCTATCTGACGCTGTCGGTCACGTACATCTTCGGCAATCTGACTTCTCGCCGTCTTGCCAAGACGCAAGGCATCGATCGCCTGCTCGGCATCGGCTATGTCATCCTCGCGGCCGGCGCGGCGTGTCTGCTGCTGGCGGGCTGGCTCGGCGGGATCTCGCCGCTGCCGATGATCCTCGCGATCTCGGTCGTCACGCTCGCCAATGGCTTCCTCATCCCGCTCTCGTTCGCGGGCGGCGTGACGAGCTTCCCCGATAGCGCAGGCGCCGCATCGGGTCTCATGGGCGCGATGCATCTCACCGCCGGCTCGCTCGCGATCTATCTCGTCGCGGCCATGCCCGGCACGGTGTCGGCGCTCGCGGCGTTCGTCACGGTCGTCGCCGCAATCGGCTGTCTCGCGTTTCCCGTGCTGTTGCGCCGGTCGAACATGCCGCGAGCCGCCGCACCCGTCGCGTGCACGCACAAGACGACGGCCTAAAACGCGGGCGCCATCGGCCGCCGCCCCGACCGCGCCCGAGCGGGCGCGGATTCGGCAGGTGCGGGCGCCGCATCATGAGATATCGGTTGCTGCGCGCGCAGCCCGGTTCAAGCAGTCGGGCGTCCGGTGGTTGGACCAAAACGAATGCGATCGAGCGATATCCCCGCGCATCACCGCTCGGCCCCGCGCTATGCCGCCCAGCGCTACTCCATCTTGCTGCGCACGAAGTCGATATGCGTCTGCATCGCCGTGCGCGCTTCCTCGGGCCGGCGCGCGCAGATTGCTTCGCACAGCGTTCGGTGTTGCTGCAGCAGCAGCGCCGACGCATCCTCGCTCTGCTCGCGCAGTCCTGTCCCATTGATGGCGATGTGTTCGCGCAGCACACCGAGCACGCTCGCATGCAAGTGCAGGAACATCGTGTTGTGCGAAGCCTTCGCGATGGCCTCGTGCAGCTTCGCATCGGCTTTGGCTTCGGCGGCTTTGTCGTCGGTGCGGCGAGCCTCTTCGAGCGTGCGCATCAGCGCGCCGATCTCTCTCATCTCCGCCTTGGTCGCTCGCATGGCCGCGAAGTACGCAGTCGCCCCTTCCAGCACGCGGCGAAACTCGAGAATGTCGTCGCGCAACGCGGGATGATCGGCCACAAGCTCGCCCCACGGCGACGCTATGCCCGTGCGCAGACGATCCGTCACATACACGCCCGCCCCGCGCCGGCTCACCAACAGCCCGCGCGCGGCGAGCCGTTGAATCGCCTCTCGAATCGTGTTGCGCGCAACGCCGTATTGCTCGGCCAGCACACGCTCGGCCGGCAGGCGATCGCCCACCGCCCAAGTACCGTCTAGCAACGACGTTTCGAGCCGGCGCATCGTCGCTTCGACGCGTGAGCGCCCATCCGCCCTTTCTCTCATCGGCCTGCCTTCTTCATACGTTTTCAGATCGACCAAATTGGACCAACCAATTTGTGCTGATCCGACATTGCGGCAATTATGCGCTCGATGCCGCCGTCGCAGCTTCGCCGCACCCGGACGGCTTCGGAGAGAGACATGCCGCAACGACACTACCCCACCGCTCGGCCCACCGACGTCTATTTGTTCGCCACCTGCCTCGTCGACTTGTTCGTCCCGCAAGCGGGGCTCGACGCTGTGCGGCTGCTCGAACGCGAAGGGCTCACCGTTCACTTTCCGCGGTCGCAAAGCTGCTGCGGGCAGCCCGCGTACAGTAGCGGCAACCCCAGCCAAGCATGCGCCGTCGCTCGCGCTCAATGGGACCTCTTTCGCGAGCCCTGGCCCATCGTCGTCCCTTCGGGCTCGTGCGCCGGCATGATGCGGCATCACTGGCCGCGTCTGTTCGACGACGATTCCCACGACGCACGACGCGCTAGGCAGTTGGGCGAGCGCGTCTACGAACTGACGGAGTTTCTCGTCAACGTACTCCACGTCGATTTCTCCGGCATCGGCGTCCGCATTGACGCGAATAACCATGCGGATGCCGCTGCCGCGCTCGACGAAGAACGCGTCGTCCTGCACACCTCCTGCGCCGCACGGCGCGAAATGGGCACCCGGGTGCACGGTGTCGCACTCGTCGATTCGCTGCCGGGCGTCACGCGCATCGAACACGAGCGCGAATCGGAATGCTGCGGATTCGGCGGCACGTTCTCGCTCAAGCATCCCGACATCTCGGGCGCCATGGTGAGAGACAAAGTCGCTTCAGCCTGCGCGACCGGATGCGATCGGCTCGTATCGGCAGACTGCGGGTGTTTGCTCAACATCGGCCACGCCGCCGAGCATCAAAAGGCCCCGCTCGCGGTCGAGCATCTCGCGAGCTTCTTGTGGCGCCGCACGGGAGGCGAAGCATGATCGCCGCACGCGAACGAATCCTTGGCCGCCTGCGCGCGGCTGCGCCCACGTCGTCGCACACGCCTGCGGCGAATACGGCGCTCGATGCGCGCATCGACGCCCATTACGCCCAATGGCAAGCGCTCGGCAAGGCCGGCCCGGAGCAGCGGGTCGACGCATTCGAAGCGGCGCTGGCAAGCGCGCATGCCGAAGTATGGCGCACCAGCGCCGAGCAATGGCCCGGACGGCTGGCGCAGCGTATCGCCGAAGCCGGCGTGCGCCGTCTGCTGATCGATACGCGCCGCGCCGAGGGCGCCGCACTCGCTGCCGCGCTGCCCGAAGCCGTCGAGCCGCTGGCGTTCACACGCCCGATCGAAGACTGGAAGCCGGAACTCTTCGATACCGTCGAAGCCGGGTTCACCGTCGCACGGTCGGGCATCGCCGCAACCGGCACGCTGATCGTCTGTCCCGATCGCGGCTCGCCGCGCACGATGTCGCTCGCGCCGCCGCTGCATATCGCGCTCGTCTACGCCGACAAGCTGCATCGCGATTTGCACGAGGCCGCGCGCAGCGAACGTTGGCGCGACGGCATGCCGTCGAACCTCGTGCTCGTCTCCGGTCCGTCCAAAACGTCGGACATTCAGCAAACCCTCGCCTACGGGGCGCACGGCCCGCGCAGGCTTTGGGTCGTCATCGTCACCGACGAACACGAGGAGGGAGCCCACCGATGAGCACGCATGAACTTCACTTCGTGCCGCCGGGCGATTTCAAAGCGCGTGCGCGCGCGGCGCTCGACGATCCCGATCTGCGCGCGAGCTTCCGCGGCGCCATGGACTTCTTGCAAGGCAAACGCGCCGTGCAGTTTCCCGATGCCGGCGAACTCGAAGCGCTGCGCGACCTCGGCGAAGCGATTCGTCAAGACGCGCTCGCGCGCCTGCCCGAGTTGCTGACCGAGCTCGAAGCGAAACTCGTTGCGGCGGGCGTTCGCGTACATTGGGCCGAGACGCCCGACGACGCGAACGAGATCGTCCTGAGCATTGCCCAGGCGCATCGCGCAAAGCGCATCATCAAAGGCAAATCGATGGCGAGCGAGGAAATCGAGCTCAACCATTACCTGGCGGAACGCGGCGTGACGTGCACGGAATCCGATCTCGGCGAATTCATCGTTCAACTCGCCGACGAAAAGCCTTCTCACATCGTCATGCCCGCGATCCACAAGACCAAGCGCGATATCGCCCGCTTGTTCGAAGCGAACATCGCCGACGCGGCCTATACCGAGGACGTCGACGAGTTGATCCAGACCGGCCGGCGCGCCCTGCGGCATGCGTTCGTCGACGCTGATATCGGCCTGTCGGGCGCGAATTTCGCGGCAGCCGATACGGGCACGCTATGGCTCGTCGAGAACGAAGGCAACGGCCGCCTTTCCACGACGGTGCCCGACGTGCACATCGCCATCATGGGGATCGAGAAGGTCGTCGCGAAACTCGAATACATCGTTCCGCTTTCGAGCCTGCTGACGCGCTCGGCGACAGGCCAGGCGATCACCACCTACTTCAATCTGATCTCGGGGCCGCGCCGTGAAGGCGAGCGCGACGGGCCGCGCGAAATGCACGTCGTACTGCTCGACAACGGCCGCACGCAGGCCTATGCCGACGAGCAACTGCGCGCAACGCTGCAATGCATTCGCTGCGGCGCATGCATGAATCATTGCCCCGTTTATACGCGCATCGGCGGTCATGCCTACGGGACGACTTACCCGGGCCCGATCGGCAAAATCATTTCCCCGCACCTGCTCGGGCTCGAGGCGACGGCCGACTTGCCGACCGCTTCCTCGCTATGCGGCGCGTGCGGCGAAGTCTGCCCTGTGCGCATTCCGATCCCGCAATTGCTGATTCGCTTGCGCACGGAAGCCAATCGCGCCCCAGACGAGTCCGTCTCGCATCCGCTGCGCGGCCAAGGGGCGAATTACAGCGCCCGCGAGCAAATCGTCTGGCGGTTCTGGCGCGGCGCATTCGCGCATCCTCGCGCGTACCGCCTGTTCCGCTGGGCGGCGACGCGGCTCGCCGCATTCGCGCCGCCGCAACAGATGGGATGGACGCAGCACCGCACCCCGCTCAAACCCGCGCCGCGCAGCCTCGCCGACATATTGCGCGCACGCGGGCAACCGGAATAAGCGAGTAACCGAATAGCCCCCGACCAGCCCCGGCCGGCACGCACTTGGCGCCGTGGCTTCGCGGCGCGCGTGTACATGAAGTTGCCGATCGGTTCCCCGTTGTTCAGCAGCATCTCGCCGTAGGGAATCGACAAAGGGACTTGCATGCTGCCCATGAGCTCGAGCCGTCCGTTGTGCCACGCGTCATCGCGGTAGGCTCGATGTATTCGAACTGCCGTTCGAAGCACGCGGCTTCACGATGTCCGCCGCATGGCATCCGCGCAGCCAACTCGACCCGGCGAACATGTGGCTGCGCGAGACGCTCGCGGATATCGCACGCAATTGGGCGGCGTAGCGACATCGCCGAGGCATGGCGAGCAACGCCGAGAGCCGCCTCGCTACGTGCCTATCGTATCGATCGCGCCTTACCGTCGACGCAGCAACGCCACCGCAGCAAGCCCCACCGCGATGCCGACATAAACGCGCGCCATCGACTTCGATCCGAGATGCACTTCGAAACCGGGCGTCAGCCGTTTCGGAACCACATGGTAATCGACGTAATACGCCGTCGCCGCGGTGCCCGCCGCGGCTGCGACGACGGTCGCAGGATGTTTGCGCGGCACACGCGGCACGAGACGTTCGAACACCAACGCCCAAAACACCGCGGCTGCTTGGTGAATGCCCAAACCGAGCAGGGTATAGCGCGCGCTGAAACGCTGCTCGCGCATCGCCTTCTCAGGCCAAAGACAATGCGTCACCGCGTTGATCGGCGCACAAGCCGTACCGCCGTCCCGACGCGCGCCGTATGCGGCGGCCGCCGCCGCGCATAGCCCGGCCACGGTTCCTGAGATACAGGCGCGGGGCAACGTGCGCAGCGATACGCGAGACCTCGAATAGGGAGCCAGCATGATCGCGTCCTCACCTGCTGCCGCGCAGGCGATCGCGTTCGCTCTGCGTGCCCGGCGGCGTCCCTGGTTTCGTCACCGGCTCGGCAGGCGGCGCAACGTCCTCGACCGGGCCCGCCACGGGGCCGGTCGCCGGGCTCGCACCGGGCGCCTGCCGCATGTCGCCGTCGATCGGAATGTTCTCGGCATGGCCGGGAACCGGCTCGCGCTCGACGTGCGGGCGCGCTTTTTCTTCATCCGACGACTCGTTGCGTTCGTCTTGACTGGCAGGCGGTTTGGCATGGGACATGGATAGTCTCCCGAAAACGAAACAGGCCTCCCACCGCAAGCATCGTTCGTGCCTTGTACGCTGCTCGCGGGCAAACCGAGCGAGGCGCAGCGCAAGCGCACGAACGTGGGCTAGGCCCCGCCCTCGCGCCGAAGCACGGACGCCAAATTTTTGAGCGCACGCCACGCGAAGCTCTGCCGCGCACCGCCGATGGTCGCCGTGCCGTCGATCTCGCGCGGCCAGGCCGTGCGAGCCGGACATTCGCCGATCCGCACGCGGTAAAGCGCCGCGAGCGGTACGAGTTGATGCGTGCCGGGCTGCTGCTGCACGGGCAGCGGCCCACCGTAGACGCTCGCGAGCGACGGCGCGTCGAGCGTCGCCACATTGACGCGGTCCACGGCCTCCACACGGCAATGCACCGCGCCGAGCTCGGGCAGCGATGCAACGAAGTCGACGCTATCGCCGGCGGCGACGCGCGCGGCATCGTCCTCGCCGACGAACGCTTCGCCCTTTACGCCAACCGGCCCGACCACGTCGAACACATGCTCTCCTCGCGGCAACCAGGTGCCCGGTGCGAGCGCGTCGTCGGTCTGCACGATGCCGTCGAACGGGGCGCGCAGCGTCAATTGCGCGACTTGGGCCTTGAGTCCCGCCACGGTTTCCCGCGCCGCATCCCAGCGTCGACGCAGCGCCACGCCCTGTTCGAGCAGCCGGTCGTCGAACGGCTGCTGCTCGACCTGCCAGTTCAGCAGCGCCTCGTCGGTCTGCGCGGCTTGCAGCCGATGCGTCAGATCGGGCGACGCCAGCACCGCAAGCACATCGCCCGCATGTACGCGCTGTCCGTCGCGCGCGATCGTCGCGTCGCCCGTCACATAAGCGGCTTCGGGCGCATACAGGCCTTGCGCGCGCAACGGTCCGAGCACGGCCGGCGCGCCGACGCCGCCGTGCCAAGGCAGCACGAGGAAACCGAGCAGCAGCGCGCCGACGATCGCCGTGCGCCGCGTCTCGCGCCGCCAACGCAGATCCGCGCGGCGATGCCAGCACGCCGCAATTTCGCGCCCGATCGGCCGGACGATGAACCAGCCGAATTCCACGAAGAACAACATCAAGCCCAGCGCCTTGAAAAACGCGTGATAGACGACGAGCGCAATCGAGAAGAACACGACGAGCCGGTAAAGCCACGTCGCGAACGAAAAAGCGATGAGAAAACGGCGGCGCTTGGGGGCACAGGGCTCGGGCTGCGGATCGCCGAAACCGAACAGCCGCTCGCGCATCCACCAGCGGCCGAATGCGAACGCGCGATCGTGCAGGTTCGGCATGTCGAGCCAATCCGACAGCAGGAAATACCCGTCGAAGCGCATGAACGGGCTCGCGTTGATCGTCAGCGTGCCGATCCAAGTCGTCGTCGCGAGCAGGAACGCCCCTGCGCGCAGCGGCCCGTCGGGCAGCACGCTCCAAGCGAGCGTCGCCAAGGCGGCCAACGCCAGTTCGGTCAACATCCCGGCCGCGCCAATGCGTAGACGCTCGGCGCGCCCCGGCACCTTCCACGCTTCGGTCGTATCGGTATAAAGCACGGGCACCATGACGAGCAACGCGATGCCCATCGTCGGTACGCGGCAACCGTAACGATGCGCCGTGAAAGCGTGTCCGAACTCGTGCAACACCTTCGCGCAGCCGATTGCCGCACCGATCGCAATGAGCCCGCGCAGGTCGGCGTAACCATGAAACGTATGGATGAACTCATCCCACCGGCGCGAGACGAGCACGAGCCCGGTCGCCGCCATCAGCCCGACGACGATCCAAAACGCGGGCCGGTAGGCGATGTCGGCGTAGCGCGCGAAGCGCCGCAGGAATGGCATCGGCCGCCACAGCGGCACGCGGATCATCAAGTAGTGCTTGAGCAGCCACATCGCGTGCGACAGTTTATGCGCCGCGGCTGCATGGGCGAGCCGTCCCGTATCGGCCGGGCTCGCCGCCACGAGCAAGTGCTGATGATGCAGCATGCGCACGAGCGACTCGAAATCGTCCATCGTCAGGCGCAGCGTCGTTTCCGCATTGACCGACGCGACGATCGCCTCGGGGTCGTCGAGCGGCCAGCGAGAGAGCATTTCGAACGCGGGCCAGCCGATTTGAAAGAAGCGGTTACCGGCCGGATCGTGAAGCATCCAGGTCGGCGCGCCATCAGGCGTCGCCGCTCCTGAAGTCAGGCTCAGCTCTTGGCGAAGGGACGGAAGGCGTGACATCGATGCGCTGCGTCAGTGAAAGCGAAGGCTATGCACGCTTACCACCCGAGCCATTGCCGCGCGGTCGCCAGCGGGCGGCGCAGCAGGTAGTAAGCGAGCGGCACCCAACGGCCATGGATGCGCGCGGTGCCCATTACCCCGAGCGGCGGCTTGGTGCCGCTCGTGAACGTCGCCTTCACGCGATAGGCGACGACACCCTCCGGCGTAGGCTCGGCGCGGTACGCCACGGTATCGATGCGCGCATCGTAGGCGGCGAGGGGCGAGCTCTTCGGATAGAGCGTAACGGTTGCGCCGGGCACGACGTCGACGTTGTCGGCCACGGGCACGTAGGCCGTCAGTTCGACGTGAGCCGGATCGGCGAGCAACATCACCTTCTCGCCGATCGACACGGCTTTGCCGTTCCAATCGTTCGGATCGGAGAAAACAGCCACGCCGGCGCGCGGCGCGTTCACGTTCACCCGCGCAAGCTCACGCGCCGTGTAATCGAGCTCCACGGCGCTCTGATCGAGCTTGCCCTTGCGCAGCGCCATGTCTAGCCGGTCCTTGTCGTCGGTGACGGCGAGTTGCGCGGTCTGCCGGTATTCTTCCTGCGCCGTGGCGTAATTCTTGTTCGCCAGTGCGTAGCGCGAAGCGAGGGCGGTGGAATCGAGCGCAAAGAGCGGCGCGCCCGCTTGGACTCGCTGATTGGGTTGCGCGAACAAGTGGTCGATAACGCCGTCGAGCGGCGCGCGCACGACGAAGGGGTCCTTCGGCGTGACTTCCGCCGGTGCGAGCACCGTCAGCGGCACCGGCACGACGAGCGCGCAGGCGGCCGCCACGAGCACGCGACGCCGGTATTTGCCGACGCGCAGCGCGAGCTTGACGCGCTCGATCCATGAAGCCCTAGGAGAGAGAGCCGCGAGCGCGTGCGACCATACGCGCGCGAGCTCGGCGAGCAAGGCTTCGTCGACGGGCGTCCACGGCTGTTCGCGCGCGAAGACCGCCCCGCCGAACGAGCGGCCCGTCCGATCGACGAGCGGCACCCATAAGGCATGCGTCGGCCACCATGCGTCCCATTCGGCCGCCAGCGTTTCGGGCAGGCTGTCCGCGGTGAAAGCGTGCGGCCAATGGGGTGCGGGAGAATCGGTATGCTGCGCCGGCTGCGCAGCCGCTTCGCCGCCGTCGCCCTGCGGCGTCTCGCCCTGCGTGGCGGCAGGCGCATGTGACGCAGCGTGCATGCGACGTTCGAGCACGCGGCAGACTTCGCCGAGCCACTGCACGTACGGCGCGCCCGGATCGCTTTGCGGCAACCCCGATACGGCGGCGACCGCGCCGGGCACAGGCGCCGGCGCGCGCCACCACGCCGCTTGGCGGTAGGGCACGAGCGAGAGCGTTTCGTTGACGAGAACGAAGCCGAGCGTCTCCTCGCTCGGCGCTTCGCGCGCCCGCGCGGACAGTTGCCAAAGGACGGCGAGCGCGCTCGCCTCGATGCGCAGCGGGGCGTTCACGATGCGGCTGCCGATCAGCGGCCGGCGGCGGCAAAGCGCGCCCAGCCGCTCATGCCGGGCAAGAGCTCGGGCGTGTGCGCGGACAGCGCGGCCGTCACGTCGACCGTCTGCGTCACGGGGTCGACGCGTGCGCCGATGCGCGCCACCGTGGCCGGGTAGCGCTTGCCGACTTCATCGACGTCGACCGTCAACGCATGGCCCGGCTTGAGCCACGCGAGCCACTTCGACGGCACGATCATCTTCAGTTCGAGGCGGCTCGTGTCGACGATCGTCAGCAATGGCTTGCCGGGTTCGGCGAACTGCTGGGCCGAGGCGCTGCGTTTGACGACGCGCCCGTCGAACGGCGCGGCGATACGGCACTTTCCGACCGTCGCCTGCATGTAGGCGACCTCGGCCGCGCTCGCCTTGGCCTTCGCCTCGGCTTGCTGCACTTCGATCTCGCCGATCGAATGCAATTGCGACAGGCGATCGTTGACGCGCTTCAATTGCACGGCCGCGTCGGCTTCCGCCTGGGCCTTATGCAATTGCGCCACATAGAGCGAGCAATCGAGCGAGACGAGCGTCTGTCCCGCGCGGAACGCATCGCCGTCGCGAAACGGCATCGAGGCGATCTTCGCGCTGATTTCGCTCGAGAGGTCGACTTGATCGCGCGCGACGAGTTGAACGCGGATACGGCCGTCGTCGTTGGGATGCGCGGCCGACGACACGCCCGGCGCCGCCGGCACGACGGATAGATTCGGCGCCGCGCTCGCCGCACGTTGCGCCGCTGCCGGCGCCGCGCCCTGTTGCCCCGCGGCCCATCCGGCGTGAGCCACGACCATCAGGGCCGCGCTGCAGAGCCCTGCCCTACACCATCGATTCATTGCGCTTTAACTCCATCCGCGTGGCCGAACTGAGCCCAACGCGCTTGCTCCCGATCGATCGATTGCTCGATCGATTTCAAATCGCCCTTGCCGGTCTCCGCGGGCAGCGGGTCGAGCCCGAGCGTCGCCAGCATCTGTCCGTAAGCACTTTCGAGCTCGCCATAGCTTTGATATAGACGCAACTCCGACATCATGGCGGACGTCGCCGCCCGGATCTCTTCGAGCTTGCCCTGCGCGTTCGCCATCGTCGCATTGCGCGTGTGCTGCAGGATCTGGCCGTCGACGTCGTTGATCTGCTTGAACAGATCGAATTGACGCTGCTTGGCGGACAGTTCGGCGCGCGCGACGTGAACTTGCGTCAGCACCGCCATCGACAGCGCGAGTTGCTGGGCATGCGCGACATCGCGCTGCGCATCGGCCATGCCGCGAATGTTCTTGGCGTTGAGCAGGTTCAGCAGATTCCAACTGATGTTGATCCCAGCCGCCCGCCATGCGTGATAAGCGAGGAAGCTGTTGCTGTCGTAGTGCGCGCCCAGTTGGAATTCGATGCCGGGCAGCAGTTTGGCGATCGCCTTATGCGTCTCGTTGATGCTGATGCGCTCGTTGTAGCTCGCTTCGACGAGTTCGGGCCGGCGCTCGAGCGCCGTCTCCTCCATGCGGTCCATCGGCATGTCGAAGGTCGGCACCGTGAAGCCTTCGGGCGGCGCAAGCGTGATGTCGGTGCCGGGGGCGATGTTCATCAGCGACGCAAGGCGCGGCTTGGCTTCGTCGAGCTGATCGCGCACCGCTTCGAGCTGGCGCAGGATGTCGAGCAGCGCGTGCTGATAGGCGAGCGTATCGAGCGGCGAGCGCAGGCCCTCCCGCTGCGACTTGCGCGAATCGTCGAGCGCTTGCTTGGCCTGCGCAAGCAGCGGGCCGATGCGGTGTTCGAGCCGCTGCGCGCCCACCGCTTGCCAATAGGCTTCGCGCACTTGCTGCATCATCAGCTGCACGACCTTGCGCCGGCGCTGCTCGACGACGAGCACGCGGTCGGCCTGCTCTTTCGCCTCGAAGTAGCTGACGCCGAAGTCCAGTATGTTCCACGAAAACGTCAGATCGGCCGTGCGGTCGTTTTGATCGGTCGAGTACGAAGGCTCCAACGACACTTGATGCGTCTGCAGCGAAATCGACTCCGATGCGAGCGGGTGATTGCGATGCGTGTAGCCGGCCGCTGCGGTCAAGCGCGGCAGCATGTCGAAGTTCGCGACATCGAGCTGCTTTTGCGCCAGGGCCTCTTCCATCATCTTCAGGCGATGGTCGAGGTTGAAGCGAATCGCGCGCGCCATGGCTTCTTCGAGCGTGACGGGCCCGGTCAGCGGCGGTTCGTCCGCGAACATGGCCGTGCGCGCCGCCTGCGCGTTTTGCGCGCGCTCGGCGTCCGTAAAGGGCGTCGGTTTGATCGCGCAGCCGGACAGCCACAATGCGGCCACCGAGACGGCGATCAGCGACGGACGCAATGCACGCTTGGAACGCGCTTCGCGCCTGGCGTTGGCAGCAGGCGCCAAGGCGGGCGCAGGCATCATTTCGGCAACTGACGGTTGTAGTCTCATTGGTCTTGAGGGATGGCGGAAATTCATACGCGGCGCGCAGCGCCGCCCGGATTCGAAACGTGCAATGCCGCGCGAGCCTGCGCGAATTGCTGATCGAGCGAAGGCTTGCCGACGGCGCGCGCGACGGTCGGCGCCGTCCGCTCGGACAGCGCCGCGTGCCCGGGCGTCTTCGGATGGGCCACGCCGTGCGTCGCGCCATGCGAACCGCCGTGCTTATCGTGCGGCGCAATCACGACCTCGCGGCGCGTTTCATGGCCCGACGCATCGCGCGTCAGCAAGACGATATGCACGTCCTCCACGCCCGGCGGCAATTTGCCGCGCAGCGCGCCGTTCGCCGCGTCGTAGTGGATCCAACCCGGCAGCGAGCGGCCGTTCGCGAGCCGCACCGTGACGTCGGAGCCGCCGTGCATGGCTTCGGACGGCGGCAGCAACGTGGCGACGTCGATCGAGAACGGATCGTTCGGCGCGATCGAGAACGAAACGTCGGGCAACGCGAGCGGCGCGTCGATGGGCAGCACGGAAATCGCGGCGTTGAGCGCGGTCATATCCATTCGCGGCACCGAGGTGCGATCGAGCGAATGCATATTCGCCGGTGCGCTCGGGTCGGTAAACGTCATCGTGGGCACGATCGGCACCGCGCCGATCGGCAGCGGTTGATCGAACTCGTCCAGCACGTCGGGAGGCTCTGAGCTGTCGTCCGAGAACAGGGACGAATGCGACGCCGCAGGAGGGACGATGATCGTCGGGGGCGCAGACGGCAGAATCGGCGGGAACGCGGGCGCGTTGGTGATCGCAATCGTATTGGACGCCGCTGCGCTCGACTTCACGCCGTCGTTGACGGTGAACGTCACCGTGCGGCTGCTGCCCGCATTGAGCGCAGCGTTCGCGTACGTCACCGACTGCAGGGCGGCCGTCCATTGCGCGATCGTCGCCGTGCCGCCCGCGGAGGTCAGCGTCAGTACGCCGGTTGCCGCGTTGTAGCTCGCCGCGATGTTGCCCGTCGCCGCGCTGCTCGTGAAGGCAAGCGTATCGTTCGCCGCATCGAAGCCACTGCCGAGCGTGACCTGCGCCGAAGTCAGCGTCGTGTTGTCGAGGTCGCTGATCGTCACTTGCGGGGCCACGGCCACTGGCGTCGAGCCGTTGCCTCGCGCCGTGAACGACGCGCCGCCGCCGACGGTCACGAGCGGCGTTTGATCGGTGTCGGTCACGGTTACGCTTCGCGTTTGCACGTCGCTTGCCGTGCCGTTGCTGTCGGTCACGGCGAAGCTGATGACGCGCGTCGTACTGTCGGGCGTGACGGCCGTATCGGTGTAGGTCACGGAGGCCAGCGCCGCCCTCCATTCGGTCAGCGTGGCCGCCCCGCCGGCCGACGTCAGCGTGAGCACCCCGGTCCCTGCGTCGTAGCTCGCGCGGATGTTGCCCATCGTCGCGCCGTCGTTCGTGAATGCGAGGACGTCTTGACCTGCATGGAAGCCGCCCGTGATGGACACGGTGGCCGAAACCGCCTTCGTCGCGCTGGCGTCGGTCAACGTCAATCCCGGTGAAACGACGACGGGCGTGGACGCTACGTTGTCGCCTGCTACGAATGAGGCACTGCCGGCGTCCGTTCCGACGTGCGGCCGATCGAGCACGCTGACGGTGACGTCCGCCGCCGCGCTCGTCTTCGTGCCGTCGCTCGTCGCAAAAGACACCGTGCGATTGCCGAAGTGCGTTCCGTTGCTCGAGAACGTCACGGCCGACAGCGCGTTCGCCCATTGCGCATCGGTGGCCGTCGCGCCCGCCGAGGTCAGCGTCAACACGCCCGTCGCGGCATCGTAGCTTGCCGAAATATTGCCGAACGTCGTGACGTTGCCGTTCGTGAACGCCAGCACGTCCTCGCCGGTATGGAAGTCGCCCGTGATCGAGACGGTCGCCGACGACTGCGTCGCGTTGTCGAGGTCGGTCACGCTCACGCCCGAGTTGACGATGGTCCCCGACGTGCCGGCCACGTACGACGTCGCCCCGCCCGTTGTGCTGACGATCGGCGTTTGATCGGTGTCGGTCACCGTCACCGTGCGCGTCGCGGTGTTGCTGGTGACGCTGGCCGTATCGACAACCGAGAAGCTAACCGTACGCGTCGCCGCGTTCGGCGTGATCGCCGTGTCGGTGTAAGTCACCGCATCGAGCGCGGCCTGCCATTGGGCGAGCGTCGCCGTATTGCCGGATGACGACAGCGTCAACACGCCCGTCGCCGCGTTATACGACGCGGCGATGTTGCCGTAGGTCGTCGAACTCGTGTTCGTGAACCCCAGAACGTCTTCGCCCGAATGGAAGTTGCCCGTGATCGCGACCGTCGCCGAGGACAATGTCGGCGCCGCGCCGTCCGTCACGGTCAGTCCCGCATCGATGGCCACAGGCGTCGAGGCCGTGTTGTCGCCGGCCACGAACGCAGCGGAGCCCAAATCGGTCGTGATCGTCGGCGGACCGAGCACCGAGACCGTATCGGTGGCCAGGGCGCTCGTCTTCGTGCCGTCGCTCGTCGCAAATGAAATCGTGCGGTTGCCCGTCGTTGCGCTCGAACCCGCCGAGAACGTCACGGCCGAAAGCGCGCTCGCCCACTACGCGTCGGTGGCCGTGGCGCCCGACGAAGTCAGCGTCAG
The DNA here is from genome assembly GCA_036384755.1 of Trinickia sp. Taxonomy (GTDB): domain Bacteria; phylum Pseudomonadota; class Gammaproteobacteria; order Burkholderiales; family Burkholderiaceae; genus Trinickia. Next base: position 20,765 of record DASVLS010000094.1, read on the forward strand.
CACGCCTGTCGCCGCGTTGTACGAACCGACGATGTTGCCGAACGTCGTCGTGCTCGTATTGACGAAGGTCAGCGTATCGCCCGCGTGGAACCCCGTGCCGATCGACACGGTTCCCACCGATTGCGTCGTGTTGTCGAGGTCGCTTACGGAAATGCCGCCATCGATCGTCGCAGCCGACGTGCCCGCGACGTAGTTCGTCGTACCGCCCGTCGTCGTAACGATCGGCGTTTGATCGGTGTCGGTCACCGTCACCGTACGCGTGGCCGTGTTGCTCGTGAAGGCGCCCGTGTCGACGGCCGCGAAGCTGATGGTGCGCGTGGCGGCGTTCGGCGTCACGGCCGTGCTCGTGTACGTCACGGCCTCGAGCGCGGCTTGCCACTGGGCGAGCGTGGCGGACTCGCCGGAGGAAGTCAGCGTGAGCACGCCCGTCCCCACGTTGTACGACGCAGCGATGTTGCCGTAGGTCGTCGCGCTCGTATTCGTGAACGCGAGGACATCCTCTCCGCTGTGGAAGTTACCCGTGATCGCAACCGTCGCCGAAGCCAACGTCGGCGATACGCCGTCGGACAAAGTTAGGCCCGCGTCGATCGCCACGGGGGTCGATGCCGTGTTGTCGCCGGCCACGAACGCAGCGGAGCCCAAATCGGTCGTGATCGTCGGCGGACCGAGCACCGAGACCGTATCGGTCGCCACGGCGCTCGTTTTCGTGCCGTCGCTTGTCGTAAAGGAAATCGTGCGGTTGCCCGGCGTTGCGCTGGCACTGGCCGAGAAAGTCACGGCCGACAGCGCGCTTGCCCACTGCGCGTCGGTGGCCGTGGCGCCCGACGAAGTCAGCGTCAGCACGCCTGTCGCCGCGTTGAACGAGCCCACGATGTTGCCGAACGTCGTCGCATCCGTATTGACGAAGGCCAGCGTATCGCCCGCGTGGAACCCCGTGCCGATCGACACCACCCCAACCGATTGGGTCGTGTTGTCGAGGTCGGCCACGGAAACGCCTCCGTCGATCGCAACGGCGGTAGTGCCGCCCACGTAATTCGTCGTGCCGCCGGTCGTCGTGACGATCGGCGTTTGATCCGTCGCGGTCACCGTCACGTTACGCGTGGCCGTGGCGCTCGTGTTGCCCGCGCCGTCCACGGCTGTGAAGCTGATCGTGCGCGTCGTCGTGTTCGGAATGGCCTGCGTGTCGGTGTACGTGACCGATTGCAGCGCGCTTTGCCACTGCGCGAGCGTGGCCGTCGCGCCGGCCGAACTGAGCGTCAGCACGCCTGTCGCCCCGTTATACGAGGCCGTGAT
>DASVLS010000095.1:0-8560 GCA_036384755.1 Trinickia sp.
TTCGGCCAAAACGATCCCTTCGCGCGACATCGCGAGATCGCGTGGGAAGGGCCGGACTCGATGGCCGCGGGTCGTATCAGCTTCATCGGCGAGCTCGACGTAGCGAGTTTTCCCCACATCGAAACCATCGTCGTCATGGAAGGCTCGCTCACGCTGGAAGCGGCTGGGACGGCGCCGTTGATGCTGGGCCCGGGAGAGGGTGCGGTGATCGGCAGCGGGACTGCGCTTCGCGTGAGGGCTGAATCCCGCTCGCTTTTCGTGTTCTGCGCCGCCGCTTGCCAGAGGCCGACGAAGACCGGCCTCGTCCCGTTGCGCGCAGAAGCCGACTTCAAGCCGTCGGCCACACTGCCGGCGGAGGTGTTGCTGGGCCCGGCCCCTGAGTGCCGCAGCGACAACGTGTTCACCGACGACGACGCGCAGTACAAAGCGGGTACGTGGGATTCAACGCCTTATCATCGGATCGTTCGCCCGCATCGCGTCAACGAGTTCATGCACCTTCTAGCCGGCGGCGTGCGATTCGCCGCGCCTGACGGCAGCGTGCTGTCGCTCGGCGCCGGCGACGCACTCTTCGTGCCGCAGGGTGCGTCGATCGGATGGGAAAGCAGCGAACGCGTGGCGAAGTTTTACGTGACGCAAACCGTCCAGGCTCCAGTCGAACGAGATTGATCATGTCCCCTCCGTTGACTCAGATACAAACGTCGCCCACGCTGCCTACCGCCGCCGATGTGGTCGTGATCGGCGGCGGCATCATCGGCGTCTTTACCGCCTACTATCTCGCCCGGCGCGGCGTTTCGGTCGCCCTGGTCGAGAAGGGAAGAATCGGCGCCGAGCAGTCGAGCCGCAATTGGGGCTGGTGCCGACAGCAAAACCGCGACGAGCGTGAATTGCCGATAGCAAGCAAGAGCCTCGATCTGTGGGAACGATTTGCCGTCGAATCCGGTGAGGACACGGGTTTTCATCGCTGCGGGCTGCTGTATCTGAGCAATGACGACGCCGAACTGGCCCGTTGGGCGAGCTGGGGCGACTTTGCCAAGACGGCGGGCGTGACGACCTACATGCTCGACAGCCGCCAAGCCGCCGAGCGCGGGAAGGCCACTGGCCGGGCCTGGAAAGGCGGCGTCTTCTCGCCCAGCGACGGCACGGCGGACCCTGCGAAAGCCGCGCCCGCCGTCGCAACCGCCATCATGAAGCTCGGTGGCAGCGTCACGCAGCACTGCGCGGCGCGCGGCATCGAGCTGGAAGGGGGGCGGGTCTGCGGCGTCGTCACGGAAGCCGGCGTCATCAAGACCCGGACAGTCGTGCTCGCTGGCGGCGCGTGGGCGTCCGCATTCTGCCGCCAGCTCGGCATCCGCTTTCCTCAGGCCTCGATCCGCCAATCCATTCTTAGCGTGTCCCCTGTGGAACATCGCTTGCCGGACGCGATGTTCACCTCCGGCGTATCGATCACTCGCCGCAATGACGGACGCTATGCACTGGCGATCAGCGGACGGGCGCGCGTGGATGTCACGCCGCAGTTCCTGCGATTCGCCCCGCAATTCGTGCCCATGTTCGCCAAGCGTTGGCGCAGCCTTCTTCCGGGCGGGCTCGAAGGCGTGCGCGGCGGTCACGAGACGCTCAAGCGGTGGCGGCTCGATGCGCCCACCCCCATGGAGCGGGTGCGCATCTTGGATCCGAAACCGGATCTGCCTACCGTGAAGGAAACCCACCGCCGCGCCGTCGAACTGCTGCCCGAGCTTCGCGAAGCGAAAATCACACACGCGTGGGCCGGCTTCGTCGACAGCACACCCGACGGCGTGCCGGGTATCGGCGAAGTGCCGGGCGTGCCGGGGTTGATCTTGGCTGCGGGCTTTTCCGGTCACGGGTTCGGCATCGGGCCAGGCGCCGGACACTTGATCGCGGATTTGGCAACCGGTGCGACGCCGATCGTCGACCCTATACCGTATCGGCCTGGCCGATTCGCCCACTCGGCATGGGGCAAGGTCGCCGACTTTTAGAAGGACGAGAGGGCGCTGTTCCTGCAACAAGCGCCCTGCCACCAAGAAGGTGAGCACGGCGCCTTGCACGGACCAAGGATTGTTGCGGATTACGCGGTTTCGAAGTAACGCTGCGCCAAAGCGACCCAATACCGCACGCCGGCCGGAATGATGTCGTCGTTGAAATCGTACTTCGGGTGGTGCAGCGCGGGCGCCGCCGCTCCCACCGGCGCATTGCCGATCAGGACATAAGCGCCGGGCCGCTCCTCCAGCATGAAGCCGAAGTCTTCCGACGTCATGTTCGGCGCGATACCGCTGTGCAGACGCTCGCCGCCGAACGTCTCGCGCACGACCGCTTCGCACAACGCCGTCTCGGCCGGCGTATTGATCGTCGCCGGGTAGTACTGAAAAAACGTGACTTCGACTTGCGCACCGTAAGCGCCAGCCAGCCCTTCGCACATCGTTTGGATGTCGCGCTGCAACTTCTGTTGCAGGGCTGACGACAGCGTGCGGATCGTTCCGCGCAATTGCGCGCTATCCGGAATGACGTTGTCCGTATCGCCCGCATGAAACATGCAGACGGAGACGACGGCGGGGTCGACGGGATCCTTGTGCCGCGCCGCAATCGTTTGACACTGGAGAACCATCGAGCACGCGAGCGGTATCGGATCGAGGCCTAGATGCGGTTGGGCCGCATGCGCGCCCTTGCCTTTGACCGTGATCTTGAATCGGGACCCCGCGGCCATGATCGGGCCGGTGCGCAAACCGAAATGCCCGGCAGGCAAGCCGGGCCAGTTGTGCATGCCGAACACCGCTTCCGTCGGATAGTGCTCGAACAGCCCGTCATCGATCATCTTTCGCGCGCCCGCGCCTCCCTCCTCGCCGGGCTGAAACACGAAATGCACCGTGCCGGGCAATTGCGGCAATGCCTTTAGGACGCGCGCGGCGCCTAGCAACATCACCGTATGACCGTCGTGCCCGCACGCATGCATGATTCCATCGGTGCACGATGCGTGCGCGAAATCGTTGGCCTCCTGAATCGGCAACGCATCCAAATCCGCTCGGAGCACAATGGCGCGGCCCGGGTTCGCACCCGGCAGGCTAGCAACGACGCCCGTTCCTCCCAGGCCACGCGACACCGTGTAGCCGAGCGTCTCTAGCTCGTGTGCGACGACGTCCGCCGTCCTATGTTCTTCGAATCGCAATTCCGGATGCGCGTGCAGGTCGCATCGCAACTTCGCCCAGTGCGCATGATGCGTTCTCAACAACGTTTCGGCGATTCCCGAGGTATCCAATCTGAGTCCCTTTACCAAGTACCAAGCACATAGCATCGAATTTTCAGCGTCATTGCATCAGGTGTGGCGGCCGATTCAATCGTAGAACCCGAGGATCGACTTGACCTCCATGTACTCTTCCATGCCTTCGATCCCATACTCCCGGCCGTTGCCCGACTGCTTGTATCCGCCGAACGGAGCCTGCGGGTCCCACGCCGGATAGTTCAGATGCACCTGGCCCGACTGAATTCGCGCGGCGACCGCGCGCACGAGCGCCTTGTCCGCGCCTTGGACGTGCGCGCCGAGCCCATACACCGTGTCGTTTGCGATAGCGATCGCTTCTTCGACCGAGTCGTAGGGCAGGATGGCGAGAACCGGCCCGAAGATCTCTTCCCGAGCGATCGTCATTTCGGTGCGAACGTCGGAAAAGATGGTGGGACGTGCGTAGAAACCCTTAATGAACCCCTCGGGCCGTCCGGGCCCTCCCACGATCAATTTGGCCCGCTCGTCGATGCCGGTTTCGATCATCGTCTGCACTCTGCCGAACTGCGCGCGATTGGCCAGGGGGCCATGCGTCGTTGCATCGGCAAAAGGATCGCCGACGATCATCTGTTCCGTTGCCGCGACGGCCAACGCGTCCACCTGCGCCAGCGCGGCGCGCGGGACGATCAAACGCGTCGGCGCGCTGCACGACTGGCCCATATTCCGGAACGCGGCAGCAACGCCCAGCGAGACGGCGCGCGGCAAATCGGCGTCGGGCAATACGACGTTCGGCGACTTGCCGCCAAGCTCCTGCGCGACGCGCTTGACTGTCGGAGCGGCCGCTTGCGCAACCAATACGCCGGCACGCGTCGACCCGGTGATCGACACCATATCGACCTGCGGGTGCGACGCCAGCACTGTTCCGACTTGCGCGCCCGTGCCCGCCACCAAATTGAATACGCCCGGCGGGACGCCGGCGTCCGCCATGACTTCCGCAAAGAGCAATGCGCTCAGCGGCGACAGTTCGCTCGGTTTGAGGACCACCGTGCAGCCCGCCGCAAGCGCGGGGCCGACTTTCGCGGTGATCTGATAGATGGGCCAGTTCCACGGCGTAATCAGGGCGCACACGCCGATCGGCTCGCGCACGACCGCGGTCGTTCCACGCTGAATCTGGAACGGGTAGCTAGCCAGGTTGTCGCGCGCGACGCGGAGATGTTCGGCCGCCAGGGGTACATGCGCAGCGCGCGCATAGCTGATCGGTGCGCCCATTTCCGTCGTCAACGCCGTGGCGAACAGCTCGGCGCGCTCGAGCATCAAGGCATGCACGCGGCCGAGCAGCGCGGCGCGCTCTTGCGGCGAAGTCGCCGACCAACCTGCAAACGCTTTGCGCGCCGCGCGCACCGCCTGGTCGGCGTCGCGCTCGTTCCCCAGCACAATGTCACACACTTCGTCTTCCGTGGACGGAGAGACGACGGCGATTCGATCAGTGCCCTCGGGGGCCACCCATTGACCGCCGATAAAAAACCGATCCAGCCGTCCGGCTTGCATTAGATGACGAACAGGTGAAGTCATTGCAGTATGTCCTTAAGTCGGTACCATGCGCCGACGAACGGCAAAAACCACGGCTTGCCGAAGTGCCCCGGAATAGCGGGCCAGTCGAAGTCCTTCCATGGATTGAGATCGGCGCGCCCGTCCATGATCTCGGCCATCAACGTGCCCATCAGCGTGGCCATGTGCGTGCCGTGCCCGCTGTAGCCCATCGAGTAGTACACGCCGTCTCGCTCGCCCGCGCGCGGCAGGCGATTGGCGGTCATGTCGACCATGCCGCCCCAGCAATAGTCGATGCGCACGTCGGCCAATTCGGGAAACACGGAGATCATCTGCTGCCGCAAGATCATCCCGCTTTTTTCGTCCGAGCGGGGGTTCGACGTCGCGAAACGCGCGCGACCACCGAACAGTATCCGGTCATCGGGCGTGACACGGAAGAAGTTGACGAAGTTTTTCGTATCGGTGGCGTTCCGGCGCGTGGGCAGCAGCCGATCGAGCCGTTCCGGCGGCAACGGCTCGGTGACGATGATGAAAGCGCCCACCGGCACGATTCTGCGCCGAATCCAGCCGAACGGTCCCACCTGCGAGATGCCGCTCGCCAACAGCACTTGCGAAGCGCGGATCGCTCCACGCGGGGTTCGGGCCACATAGGCGCCGCCGGATTCTCGCTGCAAACCCACAACCGGCGCATGCTCAAAAATGTGCGCGCCGCGCGCCTGCGCGGCCGTCGCGAGTCCACGGACATAGCGACCGACATGCAGCCCGGCGCTCTTCTCGTAGATCAACCCGCCGTGATAACGGTCCGAGCCGATCTCGTCGCGAAGCTCGGCCTTCGTCACGAGACGCGTATCGGGATCCACGCTTTCTGCAAGCAACGCCTGACTTCGCGCGAGCTTGTCGAAATGCTCCGGCTTCGCCGCGAGCTTGAGCTTGCCTCTGCGGGCGAAATCGCAATCGATCGACTCTTCCTTGACCAGCCGCTCGACCGTGTCGACCCCCGCGTCGAACGCGAGATACAGCCGGTTGGCCAATTCCACGCCGATCCGCTGGGAGAGCGACGCATAATCCTGCGCGAAGCCGTTATTGCAGTGGCCCCCGTTGCGGCCCGACGCTGCCTGGCCCACGGTGCCCGCTTCGCAGAGCACGACGCGAGCGCCTTTCTTGGCGAGCGCCAATGCCGCCGCCGAGCCGGTGATCCCGCCGCCCACCACGACCACATCGCATCGTGCGCCATCGAGATCAGGCGAGTTGCCGACAAATGGCTCGGACGTATCGAGCCAGTAAGAACTGAAACGCATGACACACTCCAAAGCGGGCACACCGGTCGCGACAATCGCCAGAGTTGCTCCGCATCGATTCGATCGGCCCGACTACACCGATGCCACTGCCTCGACTTCAATCTTCAGCCCAAAATGCAGCGCCGGCACCGGGACTACGGCGCGAGCGGGTCTCGCCTCGCCCGCCCACCGCGCGTAAATCTCGTTGAACGCTGCCCAATACCCGATATCGACGATATAGACACGAACCTGCGCCAGTTTCGCGATGTCGCTGCCCGCACCGGCCAGCGCCGAAGCGAGATTGGCCAACACCTGCTCGGCCTGGGCTTCGAACGGTTTGTCCGTGAGTTTGCGTCCGGTCGAGTCGATCGGCAGCTGCCCCGACACGAAAACCATCCCGTTCGCAATGGAAACGTGGCTGTAGTGGCCGCCAGGCGTTGCGAGCCCCGCTGGATTGAACGTCCTCGGGCACTGCTCGCCATGTTCGGTTTTGTCCATGTGGACCGCTCATAGAGGTAGGAAGTTTACCGCCCGCTGCCGGGACAAAGTCGGCAAGCAGCCGGCTTTGCGACTGCCGCACGGCGTCAAGCGCGCGTGAGCCACTATAGAAAAAAATATATTTCCCGTGTTTAATATTCGATGAATTCCTCGTTAATGGGTGCTTAATGCTTCAATTGGAAGACATGCAACTGCTCCGCGCGCTCGGTGCGTCGCAATCACTTGCCGCGGCGGCCAGGCTGCTGGATCTGACGCCGCCTGCGGTCACGGTGCGGCTTCAGCGCATCGAGGAGCGCATGGGGGTGCGTCTTGCCACGCGAGCAGCGAGGGGGATTTCCCTCACTGACGAGGGACAGCGCCTGGTTCAGGAGGCCATCGACATTCTCGAGAGGATCGAGTCGATTCCTTCCCGCATTTCCGGAGAGGCGAGCGGCGTGAGCGGCCATCTGCGCGTCGTGGCGCCGTTCGGGTTCGGTCGCGAATATGTCGCGCCGCTGGTTCGCGACCTGCATCGCTCGCATCCCAACCTCGCGATTTCGCTCATCTTGGTTGAAAGTCCGCTCGCTGCCGCGTCGGGTGCGGACGTCGTCATTTCCATCGGCCACATCAAAGGGTCGTCGTGGGTAGGACATTTTTTGGCCCCGAACGACCGCTTTCTATGTGCGAGCCCCGCCTTGGCGCGCAGCCTGTCGAAGCTCAAGCACCCGTCCGAACTCACCCTGCACGCCTACCTGACCTTGCGAGAGAACGATGAAGACGTGACCCGTCTGCGTTTCACTCAACACGATGCAGCGGGCAAACGGATGAGCAAAGCCGTCACGGTTCGGTTGAGCAGTGCATTGTCTTCGAACGACGGCACCGTTGTGAGGGATTGGGCGGTGGACGGCCTGGGCGTCGTCGCGCGATCCGAATGGGATTGTGCCCGGCTGATCGCGGAGGGCAAGCTCAAGCGCGTGTTGCCGGCATGGCGCCTCGAACCCGCACCGGTCATTGCGCTCACGCCCACGCGGCAGGGGCTGACGATCCGTCAGCGCGTGTTTTTGGAAGCCGCGAAACAAGCCTTCGATCCAGCGCCCTGGCGGAAATGATCTCGCGATTGATAGATCCATTCGACTCTTGAGTGTCAGAAAAATATGTGATATTTTCTGACACATGAAGACGACCGTTCCATCTGTTCCTGATCGAATCATGAGACGCGCCTGCGGCACCGGGCGCGGCGGCGTCTTCACGCCCAGTGATTTCTTGGACGTGGCAGCCCGTGCGGCGGTCGACCAGGCGCTTTCCAGGCTTGTCAAGAACGGCAAGCTGCGTCGTCTGGCCCGCGGCCTTTACGATTTCCCCAAGGTTCATCCGAAGCTCGGCCCGCTTTCGCCAACGCCAGACGACGTCGCCCAGGCGTTGGCGCGTGAGACCGGGTCGCACGTTCAGATCTCTGGCGCTCGCGCTGCAAACGTCCTCGGGCTCACGACTCAGGTGCCAGCAAGAAGTACCTATCTGACCGATGGACCATCGCGGCGCGTTGTGTTGGGAAAGCGCGTCGTCGATCTTCGCCATGCCTCCCCCAAGCACTTGATCGCACCCGGCAGCGCCGCCGGTATGGTCGTGCAGGCTCTCCGCCATGTCGGCCCCGTGCGGGCGGCTGACGTCGTGCAGGTTGCCGCGCGTCGGCTTTCGGCCAACGACAAGAGGATCCTGGCCTCGTCCGCCATTCAGGCCCCTGCCTGGATGAGAGCAACACTCGTCTCGATCGCCAATGCAGCGGTAGCGGATATCGATGGATAAGGTTGCCCGTCTCCCCCGATGAACGCGCTCACCGCCCTGTTCGGAGAGACGGCGCCGGCCGAGGTGTCGCCGACACGATTATTGAAAATGACTTCTGGGTCTGTTGGTGCCTGAAGCGCCTTTTCGGTCTGCCAAAGGGGACTACTGCAACCCTTGTCTTTAAAGGCGGCACATCACTATCCAAGGCGTTCGGCGCTATCCGCCGCTTCTCCGAGGACATCGACCT
>DASVLS010000096.1:0-19355 GCA_036384755.1 Trinickia sp.
CGGCGAGAACTTCGCGTTGGTGCTCGAGCCGCTGGCGGACAAGCTCGGTGCGGCGCTGGGCGCTTCGCGCGCGGCGGTGGACGCGGGCTATGTGCCGAACGATTACCAGGTGGGCCAAACGGGCAAGATCGTCGCGCCGCAACTGTACGTGGCGGTCGGTATCTCGGGCGCGATTCAGCACTTGGCGGGGATGAAGGATTCGAAGGTGATCGTGGCGATCAACAAGGATCCCGAAGCGCCGATTTTCAGCGTGGCGGATTACGGTGTCGCCGCCGATCTTTTTACTGCGGTTCCAGAGCTGATCGCAGCGCTCGCGTAGCCGTGCGTCGCAGTTCGACCGAATAAACGCGTCTACCGGAGTCACGACATGGATGCGATGCAACGCGCTCGCGACGACGCTGCCGCGATGGCCAATGCCGAAGATGCATCGATCTGGCGGTGGTTCTCCGCGCTACTGGAGGAGCGCCGCATCCGGTGGCGCTATACGTTCGACAACTGGGTGGTGAGCGTCGACCGCACCTGCGTGGCGACCGAGGCGACATTCGACGGCGCGATCCGAGCCGCCAAGAACGAAGCCGAGTTTCGCGGAGTCGGTCAGGCTGACGAATGGTCGAGACCTAGACGGCATCGCGCCGAAACAACCGAATACAGGGGGCAACCTTGAAGATGGAAACGATAGGAATCGTCGGCGCGGGCCAAATGGGAACAGGCATCGCGCAAGTGTGCGCGGCAGCGGGTCTGGACGTCGTGCTCAACGACGTCGACGCAAACGCGCTGCAGCGCGGGATGGAGAGGCTTGAGGCCGGCTACGAGCGCTTGATCTCGAAAGGCAAATTGACGGCGGCCGACGTTGACCAAGCAATGGGGCGCGTGAAGACGGCTCCCGAGCTCTCGGCGCTCGGCGCCTGCGACGTCGTCATCGAAGCCGCGACCGAAAACGTCGGAGTCAAGCAGCAGATTGTTCGCGCCCTGGACGCTATCGCCAAACCGGACGCCATCGTCGCAACGAACACCTCTTCCGTGTCCATTACGCAATTGGCGGCCACGCTGGCCGATCCGTCGCGTTTCGTCGGCATGCACTTCTTCAATCCTGTCCCCGCCATGGCGCTCGTCGAAGTCATTCGAGGCATGCAAACGAGCGACGCGACATTCGATGCGATAGTTTCGCTTGCCGAGCGCCTCGGCAAATCCGCAATCCAGGTGAAGAATGCGCCGGGCTTCGTCGTCAACCGCATCTTGGTGCCGATGATCAACGAGGCCGTCTTTGCATTGCAAGAAGGATTGGCGAGCGCCGAGGAAATCGACGCCGGGATGCGTCTCGGCGCGAATCATCCCATGGGGCCGCTCGCGCTTGCCGATCTGATCGGCCTAGACACCGTGCGCTCGATCATGGATGTCATTCAGAGAGAAACAGGCGATACCAAATACCGGCCTGCATCGCTGCTCAAGGAAATGGTCGATGCGGGCTATCTGGGCCGCAAGACTAAGCGGGGCTTCTACTCCTACTGACGGCGCCGCGCTCGCGCGACGCGGATGCGGACGCGAGCGCGCGCGTGCTGCCGCGCTGGATCAAGGTGGCCGTCGCAATGGACGAATAGGGCGAGCGCGCGGCGGCGTTTTGGCGGATCTGATGGACGAACCACAGCCCGCACGCGGTGGCCAAGTCGTGAACGGGGAGACCGATCGTCGTGAGCCCGGGCCCCCACCAACTGAATCCCATTTCGTCGCCGAAACCGACGACCGACAGTTGATCGGGCACGGCGATCCGCTGCGCCATGACCGCTTCGAGGATGCCTTGCGTGATGCGCACGGAACCGGCCACGACAGCCGTTGGAGGCGCGGCCTGCGACAGCAGGCTGCGCATGGCCTCCCTTCCGAATTCCACCGAACCCGGCGGGCCGAGCCTCACGAGATCCGCGCCCGGTCTCGCGTTGCGAGGCAGCGCCTCCACCGCCCTTTGGTATCCGTGCAGCCTTGCCGCGCCCGTGGGGAGTTCGTCGGCGCCGCCGAGATACGCGATGCGTTGATGGCCGAGCGAGATCAGATGGTTTGTCGCTTCGAATAGCGCCTGCGTATCGTCGATTCCGAAGAATTGGTCGCCGATGACAGCCTGCCGGCGAATCAATTGGACGTGCGGCGACAGCTTGAGCAGCCGTACCGCTTCGCGATGCGGCCTTGCCGTTGGAACGATGATGATGCCGGCGACGTTCGCGCTCGCCAACTCGCGAATGTGATGCAGCTCGACCATCCGGTCGTCTTCGGTTTCCGACAGCATCAGCTGAAAACCCGCGCCTTGGAGGCATTTGGACAGTGCGTGCGCGATCGTCGAGTAGAAGCTGTTTCGAATGTCGGGCAGCACGAGGCCGACCAGATTGCTCGAGACCCCGCGCATCATCCGCGCGGCGAGATTGGCCACATAGCCCATTTCGTTCGCGACTTCCGTGACTTTCTTTTTCGTGGCGGCGCTGATTCTCGGATCGTCGGCGAGGGCGCGGCCGACCGTCGATGGCGAGACTTCGAGGCGCGCGGCGATGTCTTTGATGGTGACCATGGCGTTCCAAGTGGAGCTAATTGGGACAAACGATAGCACAACCGATCGTTTATCGGCAGGTCTCCGGTACCGCGGTCACAGGGCGTTCGGGACGAAGAGTCGCCCGCTGGGCCGAGACGCCCGCTGCATTTTCGTGCTTACGTGAGCATCGAATCGGTACATGTACGCATTTGACATCGAAGAAATACGCATCTAATCTACGCTAACGTTAGCATTGAACGTGTGCAAAGCGATCGTTGCTGCAGGTCTGACCGATCGCGCAAAGGAGAAGGAAGTGCTTCTCGAAGACAGATCCCTGCGTTGTGTCGTGGAAAAGTGGTTCGGCAGGGGCGGTGGCGAGCCGTTGCATGTCAGCCGCGTACCGCATGTCAGGCGAAACCGGAATCGCAATCGTTGCGTTCGCGTGTGCCTGTCGCGTCCGGTGCAGTCGGTCACGATCTTTTTCTTCCGGCACGACGACGGGAGCTGGAGCGTTGTGCCACCGGCGAGCTAGCGCGTGGGCGTTGCAACGTCAGACGAAAGATGAAAGATGAAAGATGAAAGATGAAAGACAACTCAATGGAGACAGACTTATGACCACGCCTCGCCATGACATCGGTTACGAGCGAAGAACGCTCGTGCTGCTGGGCTTGGGATTCGGATTGGTGGGCTTCGACCGGTGGCTGATGGCGCCCATGTTTCCGTACATGATGAAAGACCTCGGCCTCGACTATTCGCAACTGGGGAGCCTAATCGGCGCGCTCGGGGTGGCCTGGGGGCTGTGGTCGATTCTGATGGGTCCGGTTTCGGATCGGATCGGCCGCAAGAAGATCCTCGTCGCGACGATGGTCGTCTTTTCCGTACTGTCGAGCTTGTCCGGATTCGCGACGGGCTTTACGAGCCTGTTGCTGCTGCGCGCGGCAATGGGCGTCGCGGAAGGCGCATTCACGCCCGCCAGCCTGGCGGCGAATAGCGAAGCATCGCGTCCGGCGCGTCGTGGCCTCAATCAAGGGCTGCAATTGAGCATGATCCCGTTGGTCGGGCTCGGCTTTGCCCCCATCGCGGCAACGCAACTGCTGCACGTCGTGCCCTCGTGGCACTGGGTCTTCATGATTTCGGCCGTGCCGGGCTTGATCGTCTCCGTGCTGATCTGGCGCTTGTTGAAGGAGCATGCAGGGAAAAACGCGCCGTTCTCCTCGGAACACGCCGTAGCGATGCAATGGACGCAACTGCTGCGCAGGCGCAACGTACTCGTCGCAACCGCCGCGATTTTGTGCGCGATGGGCGGCATCTTCGTGATCGGCGCGATGGTGCCGACCTATCTCGTCGCCGTCCTTCACCTCGATACGCGCAGCATGGGATTCGTCGCTTCGGCAATCGGCTTCGGCGGATTCGCCGGCTCGTTCGCGCTGCCGGGCCTTTCCGATTACGTCGGCCGGCGTCCCACCGCGTTGTTCGGGTTCGTCGCCGCGACGCTCTTGCTCTATTGGTTCGCTCGCACCGGTCCCGACCCAAAGGTGTTGTTTGCGCTCCTTTTCGGCGTATCGCTGTTTTCGATCGGATTGCTTTCGCTGCTGAGCGGCCCGGTTGCGACGGAGGCCGCGCCGCTCGGGATGGTCGCGTCGACCATCGGTTTCGTGTCCGGCGTCGGCGAAACGTTCGGCGGCGGCATCGCACCCGCGATCGCGGGCTTCATCGCGCAGCATTTCGGCTTGGCGCGCACGCTCGATTTCGCGTTCTACAGCCTGGTAGCGGGCGCCGGCGTCGTCGTACTGCTCGTCGAGACCGCGCCCAGCCGGCGCACGCCTGCTCGCCGAGAAAGCGATCCTGTCGGCGCGCCTTTCACCAACGATCTTTGAACGGCCATGTCTCCCATGCTTCCCGTGCTAATCAATGCGTCGGTCGCTGCATGTATGCCGTTTCCGGCGCTGCTCTTCGAAGGCCGTGTGATGGCTTTGGCACAGTGGCACGGCGATAGGTTGCGCGGCACATCTTCGATCCTCGAATTCTTGAGCGAGTGGGACGTCAACGCCGATCGCTTGAAGGCGATCGTTCGATCGCCGGCCACGCAGGAGCTGATCGTGGAAAGAGGCTCGGCGCTCGCCGCCTTTCGAATCCATGCGCCGATTGCGCCGCGGCAGATCTACTGCACCATCGGCAATTACGCAGCGCAGGCTGTGGAAGCGGCGTTGGACGCCGAACGCGGAGGGGATGCGCGCACGGCCCGCGAGGCTGCGCTCGCATCGATCGCGAAACGACGCAGCGAAGGCGCGCCCTACGTGTGCCTGAAAGGCTCGACCGCAATTTCAGGGCCATTCGACCCGTTACCCGTCGAAGAGAGGATGTCGACGCTCGATTGGGAAGCGGAGATCGGCGTCGTCATCGGGCGGCATGCTCGCAACGTCGATGTTTCTCGTGCGCTCGATTATGTGGCGGGCTATTGCGTCGTCAACGACATCACGCTGCGCGAGCGCGTCATAAGGACCGATCTGCCCGCGCTCGGGACGGACTGGCTCCAGTCGAAGTCTAGAAGCGGCTGGTTGCCGGCCGGGCCGTGGCTCGTGCCTGCGTGGGATGTCGAGGCGCCGTCGTCCTTGCGTCCGTGGCTGCGGCTCAACGGCGCGTTGATGCAGGACGGAACGGTAGACGACATGATTTTCGGCATCTCCGAGCAGATCGCCTATCTGTCGGCGCACACGTCCTTGCATCCGGGGGATCTGATCTGCACCGGCACGCCCGCCGGGATCGGGAGTCACCATGGGCGTTTCCTGCGTGCCGGCGATGTCGTGGAGGCCGGCGTTTCGGGACTGGGCGCGCAGCGCGTCGTTTGTGTGGACCCGGTCGAACGGCGATCGAATGGAGAAAGAGGAGAGGAGCAGTGAGTCAGATGAGCAGCGCCCGTCGCACCAACCAGGAGCGCGTCCCGAACCGAACCGTCGCGCGTAAGCGTTCGAACGACCATCGAGGCACATACACGCCGGCCGCGATCGGGCTGCATTGGATCATGGCGACGTTGATCGTCGGCGGATTCGCATTGGGCTGGGCGATGACCCGCATCCCCGGCATTACGCCCGACAAGCTGCGCTTCTATTCGTGGCATAAGTGGATCGGCGTGACCGTGCTGGCGCTCGCCTTGCTGCGCATTCTATGGCGCTTGACGCACCGCTCGCCGCCGCTACCGCAGCGCATGAGCCCGTGGCAACGCTGGGCGGCCCATGCCGTTCATGTCGCGTTATACGCGCTCATGATTGCGATTCCCGTGTCGGGTTACCTCTATAGCGCGGCCGCGAACGTTCCCGTCGTCTACCTCGGCCTCGTGCCGTTGCCGCCGCTTATCGAGCCAAATTCAGTGCTCAAGGCGTGGTTCAAGTCCATTCATATCGCGCTCGATTACGGACTGCTCGCGCTCGTCGTCGGACACGTCGGCGCTGCCGTCAAACATCAGTGGATCGACCGAGACGGGTTGCTCCAACGCATGTTGCCATTCCTCAAGTGACACACGTGACAAAGGACGTTCGATGAAGTCATCGTTTTACTCATGTATCGCGCCGGTATTCGTCGCGGCCGCGTTGGCCGCAGCGCCTCGCTTCGCCCACGCTGAAGTCGACCTTGCAAAAAGCGCAATCACGGCCGTATCGAGGCAAATGAATGTGCCGGTGGAGGGCGCTTTCAAGAAGTTCAGCGCGCAGGTGAGCTTCGATCCGGCTAATCCTTCCGCCGGCAAAGCGCACATCACGGTCGATGTCGGCAGCTACGACCTCGGCGATCCGAGCTACGACGCCCAAGTGGCCGGAAAGGAATGGTTCGATGCCCGGACCTACCCGACCGCGACGTTTACGTCGAGCGCCATCGCCCCCGCCGGCGGCAGCCGATACAACGTGACGGGCATGCTGACGATCAAGGGGAAATCCGTGCGCGTGACGGTGCCGGTCACCCTGACGCAACGCGACAACGCTCAGACGTTGGACGGCACGCTGCCCATCAAGCGCTCGCAGTTCGACATCGGGACGGGCGAATGGAAGGACACTTCGATCGTATCGGATGAAGTCGCCATTAAGTTTCATCTCGTCGCGACGAAGTTTTGACGCGCGAGCCCATCGACAAATTAGAGGAGGAGACAATGATCAAACGAAGCCTGTTCGTTAAAGCCGCCTTGGCCGCAGTTGCCGCATCGGGTTCGGCGGCCGCTTTCGCCACGACCTATCAGCTTGATCCGACGCATACGTATCCGAGCTTCGCGGTCGACCATTTTGGCGGCGTGTCGATTTGGCGCGGAAAATTCACGAAATCGAGCGGGTCGGTGACGCTCGACCTCGCGAAGAAGACCGGCTCGGTCGAAGTATCGATCGACCCATCGTCGATCGATACGGGCAATACATTGCTCGATCAGAACCTGCGAGGAAAAGACGGCTTCGATACGAAGGCATTTCCGAGCGCGACATACAAGGGCGACCGTATCGAATTCGACGGCGATCGGCCTGCCGAGGTAATCGGGGCGCTGACGCTGCATGGCGTGACGCGGCCCGTCAATCTGAAGATCGAATCGTTCAAGTGCATCGTCAATCCGTACTTCAAGCGCGAAGTCTGTGGTGTCGAGGCCAGTGCTCAGTTCAATCGCGCCGACTTCGGCATCGATGTGGGACGCAAATTAGGATTCGACATGGTCACGAAGTTGCAGATTCAGGCCGAAGGGATCAAGCAACCGTAGCTGCCTTGAGCGCGCGATTCGCCATCGCGCGAGGCGATCGTGCGGAGCGAGGCTGATCGAGGCTGATCGAGGGCGGCCGCGCGCTATGCTCGATCGCCTTCATCGAATGCCTCGCATCGCCTTGCATCCAGACTAGGAAGCCGTTAGCGTCTCCCTTCTAGCCAGTGTCGGAAACAGCTTGATCCACAGCGCGACGATGAGCATCGTGCCCACTCCACCGATCACGACCGACGGGACGGCGCCGAACCACCCGGCGGTAACGCCGGATTCGAACTCGCCCAATTGATTCGATGCACCGATGAAAATCGAGTTGACGGCGCTCACGCGGCCTCGCATGTCGTTCGGCGTATCGAGTTGAACCAACGACTGGCGCACGACCACGCTGACCATATCGAATGCGCCGGTCAGCGCCAACGCGGTAATCGACAAGGGAAACGAACGCGAAAGCGCGAACACCAACGTGGCAAGGCCATAGCATGCCACGGAACCGAACAGCATCTTTCCCGCGCGTTGCTGGATCGGATGACGAGCCAATACGAGCGATACGAGCAGGGCGCCGACTGCGGGCGCGGACCTCAGCAATCCTAGCCCCCACGAGCCGACGTGCAGCACATCGCGCGCGAAGATGGGCAGCAGCGCGGTGGCGCCGCCGAACAGCACGGCCAGCAAATCGAGCGAGATGGCGCCGAGCACTTGCTCCCGACGCCAGATGAAGCCGATGCCTGCGAATAGGCTCTGAAGCGTGACCGGTTCTCGCGCGGGCCGGGTGTGATCGTATCGAATCAGATAGACCATCACGACGGCGAACAGACACATCGCGGCGCTGGCGCCGTATACGGCGGCTGCGCCGGCGACATAGATGAAGCCGCCCACTGCCGGCCCCAAAATCGTGGCGAGTTGCGCGCCGGCCGCATTGACGGCCAACGCACGCGGGAATGCCGACGACGGCACGAGCGTGGGCAGCAACGCTTGTTGCGTCGGCAACTGAAATGCCCTGGCCGTGCCCAGCACGAGCGAGGCGACGAGGAGCAGGTCGCGCCCGAGCCAGCCAAACAGCGTTCCCGCCGTCAGCAGCAGCGCCACGCCGCCTTGCACGATCTGACATCCGATCAACACGTAGCGCCGGTCGTATCGGTCCGCGACGTGGCCCACTACGAGGCATAGGGCCAGCGCGGGTGCGAATTGCACAAGGCCGACGAGGCCGAGATCGAACGCGCTGTGCGTCACGTCGTACATCTGCCAGCCGACAATGACCATCAACATCTGAATCGACATCGTCGTTGCAATGCGATTGAAAACAAAATAGCGGAAGGACGAAATGTCGAGAACCGTGTTCTTCATTGACGGAAAGCGCGCTGATGCAAAACGCATGACGGAGAGCAGGGCATTGTAATGCTCATCGAAGATGCGCCGGCCGCACGATGCGTTTGCACAAAAATGACGTTCGCCGGCACTTTCCGTTGCGGGTCGGGTATTCCTTAGACTAATCTTGTTACGCCACACAACGGCGGAACCCATAAAAGGAGACTGAGATGAGCGACCCGTACATCGGCGAAATCCGTATGGTCAGCTTCAAGTTCGCACCCTACGGCTGGGCGCTGTGCCAAGGGCAAACGATGCAGGTCAACCAGAACCAAGCACTGTATTCGTTGATCGGCAACCTTTATGGAGGCACGGCCCCGAGCACTTTCCAACTGCCCAACTTTTGCGGCCGCAGCCCCGTGGGGGCGGGCACCGGCCAGAACTTGACGCCGATGCAGTTGGCGGCGACAGGCGGCACGGAAAGCGCGACGCTGACGGTCCCGCAAATGCCGCTGCATACCCATTCCGCATCGATATCGGCCTCGGGCTCGTCGGTGCAGATCAGCGTGCCGGCGTCCACAAGTACAAGCAATCTGCAACAGGCGCCGGGCACGAACGCGGTGCTTGCCGCGGGCATGGCCTCGGGGCACGCCACCACGCAATACACGACGAGTGCGCCCAACACCACGTTGGCGCCGTTCAATGCGCCCGCGAATATCGACATTACGTCGCTGACCATCGGCTCCACCGGCGGCGTGAGCCCGGTTCCGCTTCGCAATCCTTACCTCGTGGCGAACTTCGTCATTGCGTTGACGGGCGTTTATCCGACGCCGGACTGACAATGTCCATGGGCCGCCGCGCCGGACGGCCCTCTCGTTACTGTCCTTGAAACTGGCCGCGGCGTGCGCCGCTGCGGCCGTCTGTCCTGCGCCAACCCCTCGTATCGGTCAGCGCGGCGTCTTTGCCGTGCTCGCGTCCGGCCGCGTCTCTCATCCTTTCCGCGCCCATCGCGGCGTCACTCCATGTCGTTTTTCGGGGCCGGCCGTTTCGAGGTGTGTGGTGGTGAGTGGTTGCAAGTTAATACCGTTTCGACTAGCATACGCGTGGTTTTAAGGTGAAACCAAAGTGCGGCATCACGTACTGCATTTCGATTTCCGTTCGACCGCCGGTCAGGAACGGCGGCACCGCGGCGCACGCCGGCCGATCGCGCAGCCGGCCCACTCACATCGAATTGGGAAGGACGACCCATGGATATTGCCTATACCCGCTCTAGTCGAAACATGATTGCTCTGGCGGCGATCTGCCTTGCGCAACTCATGTTCGCGCTGGAAATTTCCAGCGTGCCTGTGATCTTGGCGACACTCGAAAAACTATTGCGTGCGGATTTCAAAGACCTGCAATGGATCATGAATGCCTACACCATCGCCTGCACGACAGTGCTAATGGCCGCCGGTACGCTCGCGGACCGGTACGGCAGAAAACGGATGTTCATCCTCAGCTTGACGATCTTCGGCATCGCTTCGCTGATTTGCGGCCTCACGCGTAGCGCACCGCTGCTCATCGCGGCCCGCTTCGCGCAAGGCATGGGCGGCGGGGCGATGTTCATCTGCGTCATCGCCATTTTGTCGAACCAGTTCAAGCAGGGCGCCGAGCGCGTCAAAGCCTTCGGCACCTGGGGCATTTTCCTGGGCTTCGGCTTGGGCTTCGGTCCGATGATAGGCGGTGCGATCGCCGCGTTGTCGGGGTGGCAATGGGTGTTTCTGATTCATGTCCCCCTCGCCGTCCTCACGCTTTTCCTCGCGCTTGGCAGCGTGGAAGAATCTCGCGACCCCGACGCGAAGAAGCTCGATATCGTGGGCATCGTCACGCTCTCGCTCGCGGTGTTCGGGCTGACGTACTACATCACGCAAGGCGCCGAGCTCGGCTTCGCGAGCCGCGACGCGTTGTGCATCGTCGCCGCTACGATCGTCAGCTTCATCGCGTTCTTGGTCGTCGAGCGAATTCATCCGCACCCGATGTTCGATTTCTCCGTATTCCGGATCAGGAAGTTTTCCGGCGCGATCATGGGCTCGGTCGGCATGAACTTCAGCTTCTGGCCGTTCATCATTTTCCTGCCGATTTTCTATCAAACGGGGCTTCATTACGATGTGGTCACCGCTGGGCTGTCGCTCTTGGCCTATACGTTGCCGACGCTTGCGATCCCACCCATGGCCGAGCGACTGTCGCATCGATATCGGCCGGGGTTCGTCATTCCGCTGGGTATGTTCACGATCGGCCTCGGCTTCATTCTGATGCGCTTCGGCGCGGTGTCTTCCGTCGCCAGCGGCTGGACGATGTTGCCCGGTTCGCTCGTCGCCGGGATTGGCCTCGGCCTCACCAACACGCCGACAACGAACACGACCACGGGCGCTGTCCCGTCGAGCCGCGCAGGGATGGCGTCGGGCATGGACATCAGCGCGCGCTTGATCAGTCTCGCGATCAACATCGCCGTCATGGGCTTCGTCCTCGTCGCGGGCATCGTCGACCATCTGCGGGGCGCACTGCCGAACACGTTGAGCGCCGCCGAACTTCAATCGCTCGGTCAGCGCATCGCCGGCGGCGCAAGCATCGAAGCGTTGGCGCAGCGCTTCCCCGTGCTCGCGCAGGCCGACCCCTCCGGGGCGATTCTGCATGGCGCGCTGGTCCAAGGTTTCAGCTGGCTAATGCTCTATGGCGGATTCAGTGTTTGGGTGCTTGCCGCGATCAGCTTCCTCATCTTCTCGCCGGGCAAAGCCACGCAGGCGGCTCCGACCTGATCGTCCTTGGCGTCGCGGTGCGATTTGTTCGGTCGCGAGCCGAGTTTTATAATGGGCCGAAACTGGAGAGCCGCGATGGTAAAGCGAACGAGTCACAAGGAAACGTCTTGTCCCATCGCGAGACCTTTGGATGCGATTGGAGACTGGTGGTCTTTGCTGATCGTTCGCGACGCCTTCGACGGCTTGCAGCGTTTCGGCGAATTCCAAAAGAGCTTGGGCCTCGCCAAGAACATCTTGACCACGCGGCTGCGCAACCTGGTCGATCACGGCATTCTCGAAATGGCGCCGGCCTCCGACGGCAGCGCCTATCACAAGTACGTGTTGACGGAGAAAGGCAAAGGGCTTTTTCCGCTGCTCGTCGCGCTCAGGCAATGGGGCGAGGAGTACTTCTTCGAGAACGACGCATGCGGGGTACGCCTCGTCGACAAGCGGCAGGGCCTGCCCGTTAGACGCCTCGAACTCCGCTCGCAAGACGGCCGGCTCCTCGGGGCCGACGATACGATGGTCGAGGCGGTGGAGGAAGTCGATCGCCCGCGCAGGAAAACGCCGCCGAAGGCCGATCTTCGCAACGCCGGCTGACCGGCAGCTTCATCGTGCGGCAGGCGCCCCTCGTTGCGTACACAACTAGTTCACGGACGATGCCTTCGCGCTCTTTGGATCGCCGATAGCGAGCGCGAAGGCGATCCGAAGAGCGTTGCATGACCTTGGCGGCAACGGCCGTATCAAGCTGCTGTCTCTTCCATTTCGACTTGAACGTGCGCGCGCCGGCCCGCGGCATAGCCGAACGCCGCCGACACTAGACAGACGCCGATGCAAAGGCTTGCCAGGCCGTAGAGCGAACCCGTTGCATGCAGCAGCGATCCGGCGACGAAGGGGCCGCTCGACGCGAGCAGATAGCCGATGCTTTGCGCCATGCTCGAGAGTTGCGCGGCGACTTGCGAATCGTGCGAACGCAGGCCGATCACGGTGAGGCCGAGCGTAAACGAGCTTCCTTGTGCGACGCCGAGCATCAGCGCCCAGCCCCATATCGTCGATAAAGGCGCGAAAAAGCATCCCAAGAGGCAAACGCCGGCCAACGCCATGGCCATGACGTTGATCGTGCGCTGATCGCGAAAACGCACGATGACGAACGGCAACAGCAGCGAGGCGGCCGCTTGAGCCATGACGCTGAGCGAGAGCATGAGTCCCGCGTCTACCGCACTCATGCCGCGCATGCGCAGAACGGTAGGCAACCATCCGAAGACGATATAGGCGAGCGACGATTGCGTGCCCATGAAGAGCGTGACCTGCCAAGCGAGCGGGCTTCGCAGCAAGCCTCGCACCTTGTGCGCGCGTTTTCCGGTTTGTATCTGCCCGGATTGCAATTGACCGAGCCACATAACGATCGCTATGGCCACGGGCACCGCCCAAAGCGCCAGAGCCCACGCCCAGGCATTGCCGCCCGAATTGGCGAAGAGGCGCCCGATGGCGTTGGCGGCCGGCGCCGTGGCGCCTGCGGCGGCGGCGGCCCCCGCGCACATCGCCGCGCTGTAGAGTCCTGTCATGAGCGCGACATGGTGAGGGAAGTCCCGCTTGACCACGCCCGGCAGCAAAACGTTCATCAACCCGATCGAAAAACAGGCGACCGTCTGCCCGAGATAGAGCGTCTGCCATGAGGGCACGACGCGCAACGCCGTGCCTGCCGCGAGCAGCACGAGCAGCAGAAGAAGCGCACGTTCGCTGCCCATACGACGCGCGAGCATCGGCGCGAGCGGCCCGAATACGCCAAAACAGAACGAGGGCAGCGTGGTTAGAATGCTGGCGCCGGCGGGTGTGAGTTGCGTAGCGCGTGCGGCTTCTAGCAGAATCGGGCCGACGCTCGTAATGGGCGTGCGCAGCGAGAATGCGATTAACGCCAGGCTCGCGGCCAATGCGAGGCTGCGGGTGCGGGATTGGTGTGAGGCCGTCACTTCTGCCGAGAGGTTCGTGGCGTCGCATCTTGCGGCGACGCCGGTTGGTTTGGTGGCAACCGGGCCGCGCGAGCGCTATGCTGCGGTCTCGGCCCGATCTGTATCGAATTTGCAGGCGGATTGTAAGTTACGCCGAGTCGACATTGTACCCGCGGGTACAAAAACGCGCGTCCGAAACGCGCGCGCGTGGCGACCGTAGATTTAATCTGATGGAGAAGGAATAGACATTATGTTGAAGGCTTGGATGATGGCGTTGATGCTGGTGGGCGCGGTGGCTTCGTTGGCGGGCTGCAATACCGTCGATGGCGTAGGTAAAGATATTTCCGGCTCCGCGCGTGCGGTCAAGCGCGCGCTCTGAGCGCAAGCCGGCTTGCGGCGATCGAACCGCTCGGATCGTCCGCAACCGATGGCCTGGATCTATAACTGGCTCCTTCGAAAATAATGAAATGGCTCCATATCATGGAGCCGAATGCAACTATATTGAGCGTGAGAATTCACGGCATCGGTCGGAGTTCGGAAGAGGTCGGCGTTAAGTAGGACTACTAATCAAAAGCCGCAAGCTATTCGGGGAAGACGGCCATGAATTACTTATCGACAATTTCTGTTGGCCGCAAGTTGCAACTCGTGCTGGGCGTCGCACTCGCCAGTCTCGTTTTCGTCGGCGCGTTCGGCGCGGGGCAGATCGGCCGAATGGCCTCGAGCACGGGCCAGATCAGCGGGAGCTGGCTGCCCGCTGCAGTGCAAGCGCAACGAATGACGCAACTCGCCGCAGCGGTGCGCAATTGGGAATTCGCCTACATTCTCGTGAGTTACGACGAGCGCGCGCAGGTCTTGCCTAAGCTGAAACAGCGCGTTGCTCAGATGTCGGACCAACTGCAGCGTTTCGGATCGTTACCTCTCGACGAAAACGAACGCAAGACCTACGAGCGGGTGCTGAACGAGTGGCGCGACTACCAAACGTTCACCGCACAAATCGAGGATGCAATCGAGCGGGCCGCGCATGGCGCGGCGCGTCAGATCATCATGCAGGACAGTGCGAAGCGCTTCGAGCGATTGACTGCGGACCTCGATGCATTGTCGAGTGCGAGCGAAGCCGCCGCGAACCGCGCAGGCGGCGACGTCAGCCGTCTCGCGCGCCGCGCGCTCGTTTGGATCGTTGCCGTGGTGGCTGCGGCGGTCGTCGTAGCGGCGACGCTCATGACGCTCGTCGTGCGTGCGATTACCGTGCCGCTCAAGCGCGCCGTCGACATCGCCCGGACCGTCGCCGACGGCGATCTGACGCTTCGCATCGAAGCGCGGGGCGACGATGAAACGTCGCGACTGATCCGTTCGCTGGCGGACATGTCGCAGCGCCTTCGAAATCTCATCGCCGAAGTGCGCGACGGCGTGCAATCGGTCAACATCGCGTCGGGAGAGATCGCGTCGGGTAATCAGGACCTGAGCTCACGCACGGAAAAAGTCGCATTCAGCGTGCAGCAGACGGCCGAATACATGAATCAAGTCAATGCCGTGGTCATGCAGTCGGCCGACACGGCGCAGCAGGCCAGTTCGCTGTCTCGCCAGGCGTCCGGCGCAGCCGAGCGCGGGGGCGAAATCGTGTCGCGTGTGGTGGGCAGCATGGAGGCGATCACCGATTCGTCGCGCAAGATCGGCGACATCACGACGGTCATTGACGGCATTGCGTTCCAGACAAACATTCTCGCGCTCAACGCAGCGGTAGAGGCGGCACGTGCCGGAGAGCAGGGGCGAGGCTTTGCCGTCGTCGCAGGAGAGGTGCGCATGCTCGCTCAGCGCGCGGGGGCCGCCGCCAAAGAAATTCGGGCCTTGGTCGAATCGTCTTCGAGCAACGTCGAGGCCGGCGGCCGTCTGGTGAGCGAAGCGGGTTCTTCGATGAAGGATATCGTCGAAGCGGTGCGGCGCGTGAACGCATTGATCGAGACGATTGCGGATTCGGCGCAAACGCAGCGGCGCGATCTGGATCACGTGCGCGAGGCCGTTGGGCATATCGATGCAACCACGCAGCAAAACGCGGCGCTCGTCGAGCAATCCGCTTCGGCGGCAATGGCGCTGCGCGATCAGGCGGACCGGCTCAGTCGGCAGGTTTCGGTGTTCAGATTGCAGGCCTAGTCGGGCACGCGCAAGGCGTGCTTGGCCTGCGGGCGGCCGCATGCCCGCGCGGTCGTCACGGCTCACCGAAAGACGACGGAATTGACCCATTTTCTCTTTTAAAATCATAGGCATATCGCAATTTCTGCGAACAGTCTACGGATTCCGCTTATCCCGCTCGCGCAGCCATTCTGCCGTTCATGCGCGCCCAAAATTTACGATAATTCTGGTAATCAAAAGAAATTTTGTGTACCCTTCGGTATCGCTCACGAGGAATGACCGGTCATGAACTTGCCTGTACCGGCGGCCGAAGCGATCTTGGCGCTCGCCTTGCCTGCCGGACTCGACGGTCGCGGCGGCACGAATCGGGCGAGCGGGGCCTCGCAGCAGATCGCAGCTGACACCGACCTCGAAGCCGTGCACGCATGGCTTGCCGAGTATGCCCACTCGCCACATACGCTTCGCAGCTACCGGAAAGAAGCGGTGCGCCTGCTGCTGTGGGCCACGCGTGTTCTCGGCAAACCGCTGTCGAGCCTCACGCGCGACGATTTCCTGCTTTATGAGCGCTTCCTGGGCGCGCCCACGGTCGACTGGGTCGATCCGGCCCTTCCGCGCCGCGGGGGAGCGCGTCGATTGTTCGACGGGCCGCTCTCGGAGGGCAGCAGGCGGCAGGCGCTCGTCATTCTTTCGGGCTTGTGCAATTTTCTGGTGGCGTCCGGCTATCTCGCCGGCAACCCCCTGGCGTTGCGCCGCTCGCGGTCGATAAACAACCCGCGCACGGACCGGCCTCAGCGGTATTTGGATCACATGCTCTGGCAAGCCGTGCTCGATTCGGTCGAGCTTTGGCCGAAAGGGACGATACGCGAGCGGCAGCACTACGAGCGCAGCCGCTGGTTGATCCGCTTGCTGTACCACACGGCGCTGCGCGCCGGCGAAGCCGCCCATGCAAAAGCGGCCGATTTCTTTCAACGGGGCGGGCGTTGGTGGCTGCATGTGGCCGGCAAGGGCGAGGCTCGAGCGGACGTGCCCGTAAGCGACGCATTGATGACCGAGTTCGCCCGCTACCGCGCGTTTTACGGTCTGCCCGCGCTGCCTGCCCCCGACGAAACCACGCCGGCCGTGATGAGCATCGCAGGCGACGTCGGCTGGCACTTGACGCCGACGGCGGTCTACCTCATCGCGAAAGAGGTGTTTCGCCGCGCGGCTAACGTCCTTGGCCCCGCCGACGCCATCGGCGCCGCGACGTTGCGGCGCGCCTCGACGCATTGGTTGCGCCATACCGCCGTGTCGCACCGGGCGGGGGGCGGCGCTAACCTCGACAACTCAATTTTCAAGGGGAGCTGATGAACCGACTGATCGTCGTATCCAACCGTGTCGCGAATCCTCGTAGAGCCGCCGCAGGCGGACTCGCCGTCGCAGTGAAAGAAAGCCTGCGAGAAACGGGCGGTATCTGGTTCGGCTGGAGCGGCGAGCTGCGCGACGATGCCCAGGGCCAGGACGTGGGCCCAAGCATGCACATTCAGACGGTCGACAATATTCAACTCGTTACCACCGATCTGACCCAAGAAGAGTACGACACCTACTATCTCGGCTATTCGAATAACGTGCTGTGGCCGGTCTTTCACTATCGGCTCGATTTGGCAAGGTTCGACGAGCGTTACGCGGACGGTTATCGCCGGGTGAACCGGAAGTTCGCGCAAAAGCTGCTCACGGTGCTCGAGCCCGGCGATTCGATTTGGGTTCACGACTATCATTTGATTCCGCTTGCCGCCGAATTACGCGCTTTGGGATGCAACAATCCCATCGGTTTTTTCCTGCATATCCCGCTCCCTCCGCCGCTCGTGATGGCGGCAATTCCTGAGCATGCCTGGCTGGTCCGTTCGCTGTTCGCCTACGATCTCGTCGGCTTTCAGACCGAAGCCGACGTGACCCATTTCGAGCGCTACCTCGAAGCGGAAACGAACGCGGAACGCTTGCCGGATGGCGGTTTTTGCGCATTCGGGCGCACCTTGCATTTCGGCGCATTCCCGATCGGCATCGATCCCGACGAGCTAACCGCGCTGGTCCGCAGCCGTGAAGGGACCGATATGTACGCACGCATGCGCGCGGAATATTCGCGCAGGCAGTTGCTCATCGGCGTCGATCGGCTCGATTATTCGAAAGGCCTGCCGCAGCGTCTCCAAGCATTTCGCCGTCTGCTCGAATCGCACGAGGAGAATCGAAGCCGCGCGACCCTGGTTCAGATCGCCGCGCCAAGCCGCGAAGATCTCGCGGCATACGACGATCTTCGTTGTCAAATGGACAGCCTGTGCGGGGCCATCAACAGCGACTATGGCGAGCTCGATTGGATGCCCGTGCGCTACATTCATCGCAGCGTCGCGCGCAAGCGCTTGACGGGGCTTTACCGCGCGAGCTGCGTGGCGCTCGTCACACCGCTGCGCGATGGCATGAACCTCGTCGCGAAGGAGTTTCTCGCCGCTCAAGATCCGTCCGATCCGGGCGTGCTAGTCCTTTCCCGTTTCGCCGGCGCCGCGGAGCAATTGAAAGAGGCGGTGCTTGTCAATCCATACGACACGAATGAAATGGCCGAGGCCATTCAACAGGCGCTGACGATGCCGCTCGAGGAACGGATCACCCGCCATTCGGCGTTGATGAACCGCCTGCGCAAATACGATGTCCGCTGGTGGCGCAAACGCTTTTTGGAGGAACTGGAGGGGGCTTGCCGTGTCGATCGGGAGGAACACGCGTGCGATCACTTGGTTTGATCCGTGCGTTTAATCCGTGATTTCGCAAACCACATTGCAAGTTGAGCTAGAACGATGAAAGACTGGTTAGATCTGAACGCATTCATGGGGGTTTCGGCCACGCATTGGCTTTATGCGGTCGGCGCCGCGGTTTTGGTTTATCTCGCGCTCGAGTCGGTGCTCAAGTTCGCGATCGTCCGCTTAGAGGCGATATCGAAACGCACCGCAACCGATTTCGACGACATGATCGTCTTGATCATGAAAGGCACGAACCGTTTGACGCTTGTCACGGCGGGGTTGCTGGCCGGTGTGAATTTCCTCGACATTCCCGAAAAGTGGTCCAACGCGCTCGGCCATCTGTGGTTCGTCATCATCGGCTTCCAGATTGCGGCCTGGTTCAGTCGCGGCGTGACGATCTGGACCCGCATGCGGTTGAGCCCGGAAGCCGGCGCGACGCATAACCCCGTTCTCACGACCATGCTCTCGTGGATATTGCGGGGGCTGTTGTGGACTGTCTTCCTGCTCGCGGCGCTGGCCAACGTCGGCGTCAACATCACGGCGTTCGTTGCCAGTCTCGGCGTCGGCGGCGTGGCCGTCGCGCTGGCCGTGCAGAACATTCTCGGCGATTTGTTCGCGTCGCTTGCCATCGGCCTCGATAAGCCGTTCGAGCACAACGATTTCATCGTGTTCGGCAGCATAGCGGGCAGCGTCGAGCACATCGGCCTGAAGACCACGCGCATCAGAAGCCTGAGCGGCGAAGAAGTGGTCTGCAGCAATACGGATTTGCTGAAGAACACGATTCACAACTACAAAAGGATGATGGAGCGCCGGATCCTTTTCGGATTCGGCGTCACGTACGACGCGACCACCGAACAGTTGCGCTCGGTGCCGAGTCTCGTCAAAAAAGCGGTCGAAGCGGCAGGGCATACGCGATTCGATCGGGCGCACTTCAAAGCCTTCGGCAATAGCTCGCTCGATTTCGAAGTCGTCTACTACGTCACCGATCCCGATTACAACCTCTACATGGACGTTCAGCAGCAAATCAATCTTGCGCTGATGGACGAATTGGCTCGGATCGGGCTCGAGTTCGCCTTTCCGACGCGCACGGTGCACGTCGTTACGCCGACCTCCGACGCGCCTATGGACACCGACGAGCGCGCTGTTTCAAGGCGTGTGCTCGCTTCATGAGCGCGCACGAAGATCGATAGACGGAACGCGTGC
>DASVLS010000097.1:0-36688 GCA_036384755.1 Trinickia sp.
CGCCTGGGCCGTGGCGGCCGCCGCGGCGGCCGGCGAGGCGGTGGCGCCGGGCATGGCCTTGGCGGCTTGGTCGACGGCGTTGCCGACGGCTTGCGCATGGGCGTTCTTGCCGTCGCCCGTCAGGGCGGCGATCGCCTTGTAACCGAGCGGCAGCGAGCCCATGCCGTTGCCGAGATTGCCCGCGTTGGCGACGGTGCCGGTATTGCCGAGCACTTGCGTGCCGGAGGCGCCCGCCGCGACGCCGGTCGCCGTCCCGCCTTGCATGCCCATCTGCGCGGCCAGCGCGGCTTCGAGGGCCGCACGCACTGTTTTGGGCGACGATGCGATCACTTTGCCGGTGGTGCCTGTGGCCGTCGTGGCCGTCGTCGCCGTTGCGTCGGTGCCGGCGCCGCCCGTGGCTGCGCTGGCGGCCTGCTGCGCTTGCTGGAGGGCGGCTGCCGCTTGGGCGGCCGCGTTGCTGGCGTCGACCGCTGCGCTTTGGGCTTGATCGGCTTGCTGGGCATCCGACGACGAATCGCTATGCTTGGCGCCGCTGCTCGCTTGCGAGGACGACGTGCCGTCGCCGTCCGCCGCGCCCGTCGCGCCCGTTGCGTTCGAGGAAGCGGTGCTGCTCGAATCGCTGCTGCCGGTCGCGTCGTTGCTGCCGTTGGCGGCATTGCTCGCGTGGTTTGCGTCGTTCGCGCTGCTCGACGATTGCGACGCATTCGCGCTTTGCGACGTGCTGGCGGCCGAACTGTCGCGCGACTGCGCGCTCGAATGCGCGGCTTGCTGCTGCGCGTGCATGCTTTGGGCAAGCGTCTGCGAGAACGGCGCCACTGCCGGCGTATTCGCGGCCGGACCCGTGCTGCCGGAAGCGGGGCTCGCCGCACCCGAGAGCGCGCCGAGAAGGGAAAGTGACGACATGGCTATGCCCCTAGTCTGTATGGGTTCGTCGTCGGGCGGCAGCGTCGAGCGCGCGTGCCCGGCGATTCATACCCGGTCAATTCAAATTTTCGTGCCGCATGCGCAGGATCTTGGCAGCATGCTCGTCGGCGTCGCGCTGCTCGCGCCGCGCCAGCATGCGCGCCTGTTCCGCGTTGCCGCGCGCTTGCAGCACCTCGTACGACCCGAGTTTCTGCTTTTGACGCTGCCACTCGGGCTTGGCCGCCTCGACGCGCGAGGTGGCCGTCTCGAGCAGGCGCCGCTGTTGTTCGATCGCCGCGTCGAGCGTATCGATGAACGCCTGGAAGTTGCGCCAGCTGCCGGCCGGCATGCCGGCTTGGGCCGAAGCCGAGAAGTTCGCGTGATATTCGTCGCGATAGCGAACCAGCGATTCCAACTGCGCCTCGATATCCGAACGCTCGCGCTGCGCGCGGCCGAGCTGCCTGGCCGCCGCATCGACGTCGTTTTGCGCCAGATCGATCAGCGTCTTGATTGGAAAATGCTTTCCCATCGCTTACCACTCCTCATTGAAACAGCGCATCTAGCATAGTGAGGCTCGAATCGAACGGTGCACATTCGCGAAAGCCCTGTTGCAAGAATGCTTCGATGCGCGGATACAGCGCGATCGCCCGGTCGAGCAGCGCGTCGCGTCCGCTCGAATAGGCCCCCACATTGATCAAATCGCGATTGCGCTGATAACGGGAAAGCATCTGTTTGAACACCCGTACGCGGTCCAGATGGTTCTCGTCGATGAGCGCCGTCATCGCTCGGCTGATCGAGGCTTCGATGTCGATCGCCGGATAATGGCCGGCTTCGGCGAGCGTTCTCGACAGGACGATGTGCCCGTCGAGAATGGCGCGCGCCGAGTCGGCGATAGGGTCTTGCTGATCGTCCCCTTCCGTCAGCACGGTATAGAACGCCGTGATCGAGCCGCCGCCTTCGGGGCCGTTGCCCGTGCGCTCGACGAGTGCCGGCAGCTTGGCGAACACGGAGGGCGGATAGCCCTTCGTCGCCGGCGGCTCGCCGATCGCCAGCGCGATCTCGCGCTGCGCCATGGCGTAGCGCGTGAGCGAATCCATGAGCAGCAGCACGTGCTTGCCCTGATCGCGGAAATACTCGGCGAGCGAGGTGGCGTAGGCGGCGCCTTGCATCCGCATCAGCGGCGAGACGTCGGCCGGCGCGGCGACGACGACCGAACGGGCGAGCCCGTCGTCGCCGAGGATCTGCTCGATGAACTCCTTTACTTCGCGGCCGCGTTCGCCGATGAGGCCGATCACGATGACCTCGGCGCTCGTGTAGCGCGCCATTTGACCGAGCAGCACCGATTTACCGACGCCCGAGCCTGCGAACAAGCCCATGCGCTGGCCGCGTCCGACCGTGAGCAGCGCGTTGATCGCGCGCACGCCCACGTCGAGCACCTGATGAATCGGCTCGCGCTGGAGCGGATTGATCGAGGGCGCCGACAGCGGCGCATCGGCGCGCGTATCGAGCGGCCCCAAATCGTCGAGCGGGCGGCCCGCCGAATCGACGACGCGCCCCAGCATGCCCCAGCCGACGGGCAGGCGCTTGGCGCCCGCGAGCGGATCGGCGAGCGGGGCGCTCTCGCGCGGATAGACCCGCGCGCCGGGCAGCAGGCCCGCGAATTCCGTCGTCGGCATCAGAAACAGACGCTCGCCGGCGAACCCGACGACTTCGGCTTCGGCCATCGGCAGCATGCTGCCGGGCGGCATTTCGATCAGGCATTCGGCGCCGACGGCCAACCGCATGCCGATGGCTTCGAGCACGAGCCCGGCCGCGCGCGTCAATCGCCCGCAGGCCGATAGCGGCCGCGCCATGGCGCTGCGCTCGCGCAACGAATCGAGCCGGTTGCGCCAGGCGTTCAGATGCGCATTGTTCGCGAGGGCGGGATCGCGCGCGAAGACCGTCTGCGGGGCGGCCGCGCGCGAAGCGGCGGCGCCGGCCGGCGCGGCATGCGCATGATGGCCGTGATTGTCTTGCGAACGGCTTTCGGCCGTGTGGTTTTCGTCGCCGTCCGCGCAGGCCGTGTCCTCGGGCGCATCGAGCTCGGCTAAGGCCACTTCCGTCTCGGCTGCGCCCGTCGGGTCGAGCGCGCGGCGTGCCTCGGGCAGCGCCTCGGGGCTGAACGACGCGAGCGCGAGCTCCACTTCGAGCGGCGAGAGGCCGCTTGCGCGCAGCGAATCGACGGTGACTTCGTTCACCATTGGCTCACCTTGCCGATGGCGGCGATCACGCGCTGCCAGCGCGTGCCGATCGTCGCATCGACTTCGCCGGTGGCGGCCTGAGCCCGGCAGCCGCCGCGCTCGATCGAGACATCCGTGCGCACGTTCCAGCCTAGCGTTTCGAGCTCGTCCTTCAAATAGGCTTCGACGATCGGCAGGTCGGCCGGATTGACGACCAACTGCGGCGCGCCGGCCAGCGCGGGCTCGGCGGCAAGCACCTCGCGAGCGGCGGCGAGCAGCGCGGCCGGATCGTGCGCGACGTGCTGCCGGACGACTTGCTGCGCGATGTCGATGGCGAGCGCGACGAGCGATTCGGCCATTTCCGTTTGCGCGCCGTCGAGGGCCGACTTGAATGCGTCGGCCAGGCCCGCGAGCCGTGCCGCTTCGGCGCGTGCTTCCTGGCGGCCTTTTTCGAGCCCTTGGGCATGGCCCTGGTCGAAGCCCGCTTGATAGCCGATCGCCTGACCGGCGACATGGCCCGAAGCGAGCCCCTGCTGGTGCGCCGCGGCGCGAATACGCTGGATCTCTTGCGCGAGCTTGTTCTCGCGAACGGGATCGGGAGGAGGCGGCGGGTCGAACGAAGCCATCTCCCAGCGTTGATACGCCGAGAGGGGCTTCTTGTCCGAGCGGCCGGAATCAGACATAGGCATCTTCCGCCTTTCCACCAATGACGATCTGGCCGCTCTCGGCCAAATTGCGCACGATCTGCAAGATGCGGCGCTGTTGCGTTTCGACTTCCGAGACGCGCACCGGGCCGCGCGCATCGAGATCTTCCGCGAGCAGTTCGGCCGCACGTTGCGACATGTTCGAAAGGAACTTCTGACGCAGCGCGGGCGGCGCGCCCTTGAGCGAGATGATGAGCGCTTCGGACTCCACTTCCTTGAGCAGCAGCTGAATCGCGCGGTCTTCCAAGTCGAGCAGGTTTTCGAACACGAACATCTGGTCGATGATCTTCTGAGCGAGATCGGCGTCGTACTGGCGCACGTTCTCGAGGATCGACTCCTCGTGCACGCTCGGCATGAAGTTCAGGATTTCGGCCGCCGTGCGGATGCCGCCCATCGGGCTGCGCTTGAGGTTGTCGCTGCCCGAGAGCAAGCCCGTCAGCACGTCGTCGAGCTCGCGCAGCGCGGCGGGCTGAATGCCGTCCAGCGTGGCGATACGCAACAGCACGTCGTTGCGCAGACGGTCCGAGAAGCAGGCGGCGATTTCCGAGGCCTGATCGCGGTCCAAGTGCACGAGAATCGTCGCGATGATCTGCGGATGCTCGTTCTTGATGAGTTCGGCCACGGCGGGCGAATCCATCCACTTGAGCCCTTCGATCCCGCTCGTATCGCTGCCTTGCAGAATGCGGTCGATCAGCGCGCTGGCCTTGTCGTCGCCGAGCGCCTTCGTCAGCACCGAACGGATGTATTCGTTCGAATCGAGCGACATCGCCGTATGCTGCTCGGCTTCCTTGACGAAGTCCTGCAGTACGTTTTCGACCTGCTCGCGCGTGACGTTCTTGAGCGCGGCCATGGCGGCGCCGATCTTCTGCACCTCACGCGGCGCCAGAAACTTGAACACCTCAGCGGCTTCTTCCTCGCCGATCGACATCAGCAGAAGCGCGCTCTTCGTGACTCCTTCAGCGCTCATCGGACACCCAATTCTTGACAACCGTCGCTACGATCTTCGGATCCTTGCGCGCGATGGTCCGCGCGTAGTCAAGGTTCCGCTCAAACTTGTGCTTCTCGTTTTCGAACGCCAGGAGGTTCTGCTCCATGTCGTCGTTGTGTTCCATCGCCGTCGTGATCGGCGTCGGCGAACCGCCGTCGAGCAGCACGGGCTCGCCCGGACCGTCGAGCATGCCGGCCATGCCCCCGCCTTCGGCCGCTTGCATCTCGGACGGCGGCGGGAAGGCGCGCCGCATCGCGGGCTTGACCATCATGAAGTAGAGCGTCAGTGCGACGATGCCGATGCCGATCCACTTCGCCGCTTGGATGGCGAGCGCGATCATCGGCGGCTGGCGCCACCACGGCAGGTTCGCGAGCGGGTCGACCTCGGTCGTGAACGTCGCATTGACGATGTTGACCGAGTCGCCGCGCTTGGCGTCGTAACCCATCGCGTCCTTCACGAGCTGCGTGACTTGGGCGAGCTTCTCGGGCGTGAGCGGCTGCATCGTCGCGTGGCCCTTGGCGTCGACGACGCGCTGGTAGTTGATGACGACAGCCGCCGACAGACGCTTCACGCCGCCTTGGGCTTGCGCGACATGGCTCACGCGCTTGTCGAGCTCGTAGTTCGTCGTGGCGTCCTTGCGCTCGCTGACCGGCGTGGTCGTCACGCCCGTCGCGCTCGTGCCGCTCGCGGCGACGATCGGCGCGGAGGCCGGCTGCGGCGGCGAGTTCGATAGTGCGCCCGGCACGCCCGAGGCGCCGCTTTGCGTCATGTCGGTCGCTTCGCTCGTTTGCCGGCTGCGAATCGCCGCCTGCTGCGGGCTGCCGTTCGGGCCATAGGTTTCGGCCGTCTGCTCCACTTGCGAGAAATCGATGTCGGCGCTGACTTGAGCGTGCGCGTTGCCCGGCCCGAACAGCGGGGCGAGGATCGCGTCGATGCGCTGTTGCGTGTTGCGCTCGACTTGCTGAACGTACTTGAGCTGCGTGGCGTCGAGGCCCGTGCCCGAAGAGGGCTGCGTGAGCAGGGTGCCGTCCTGATCGACGATCGTGACGTTCTTGACCGGCAGGTTGGACACGCTCGAGGCCACCATGTGCGTGATGGCGGACACTTGCCCTTCGTCGAGCATGCGGCCCGGATAGAGATTGACGAGCACCGAGGCGGTCGGCGCTTCGCGCTCGCGCACGAAGACGGATGGCTTCGGAATGGCCAAATGCACGCGCGCTTGGCGCACGACGGAGATCGATTGAATCGTGCGTTCGAGCTCGCCTTCGAGCGCGCGCTGGTAGTTCACTTGCTCGGCGAATTGGCTGATGCCGAACTTTTCGTTGTCCATCAGCTCCATGCCGACCGAACCGCTCTTTGGCAGGCCTTGCGAGGCGAGCCGAAGGCGCGTTTCGTTCACTTGGTCGGACGGCACGAGAATGGCCGAGCCGCCATCCGAAAACTTATACGGCACGTTCGCCTGCTGCAGTGCGGCGATGATTGCGCCCCCGTCCTGATCCGAGAGATTGCTGTAAAGCACGCGATAGTCCGGCGCACGGCTCCAAAGCACAAGGGCGGTGACGACGGCCACGAGCACGGCCACGGCGATGATGAACGGCGCACGCGGGTTGCCGCGCATTTGCGACAGGGACGACAGCCGCTGGGCAAAGCCCCCCAGTTCGGCGCCGCCGGCTCCCGCCGCGCCCGCACCGGCGCCTTGCAGGGCGCCTGCCGCGGCTGCGCCGGGTTGCGCGCCGGCGAGGCCCATGCGGGCGTCGGGGTTGATCAAAGAGTTGGCCTGCGAATCCATGCGTCGGGTTTCTCCGGAATGCGGGGGTGTCCTGTCGCCGAGCCCTGGCCGTTCAGCCTTGCCAGCGTGGGCGGGACACTTTCACGATGGGGATTATCCATGTGGGTAGGCAACTGAATCAGTCGAATAGAAGCGGGTTTTCCCCCTAGTTTCACGGGTTTGCCTATGGGCCCGCTGCTATGCTCACTCTCCGTGATGGGTCAGTGCGTCGCGAGCCAAGCCGGCGCCGATCCTTCCGGCCCTTTTTTGGATTTAGGAGAGACCATGACCGTGCCAGTCAATCCGATCATGTCGGCCGTCCAGCAGATGCAGACGATGGCTGCGGAAGCTGCCGGCCAATCGAAGGCGGCCGCGATCGGCGAACGATCGGGCGCCGCGACGGCAGGCAGCTTCGCCACCGCGCTCAAGAGCTCGCTCGATAAGATCAGCGACGATCAAAACAAGGCGGTGGGCGAGTCGCAGGCGTTCGAGCTCGGCTCGCCGAACGTGTCGCTCGGCGACGTGATGGTGGATATGCAGAAGGCCAATATCGGCCTTCAATTCGGCTTACAAGTTCGTAATAAACTCGTCGCCGCCTACAACGACATCATGCAGATGTCGATCTGAGCCAGGCCGGGCCGGCCGCGGCGACGCGCAGGGCCGAGGGTGGCTAAAGCTTTGCCGAAGGCCGTCCGATAACCGCGTTATGAGCTGCGCGCTGCAATCGAAAGACGGGGCGGCGCGCCGGGACACTGCACATATACGACCAATAAGGAGAAGCGCCGATGTTTTCCCAAGGACACGCTGGAGCGGGTGCATATGCGCGCGTCGGCGTCGAGACAGGGGTGATGGGCGCAAATCCGCATCGACTGATCCTCATGCTGTACCAAGGCGCACGCAAGGCGATCGCCCAAGCGCGCATGCACTTGCAGCAAGGCAGCATTGGCCCGCGCGGCGAGGCCATCAGCAAAGCCATCGGGATCATCGGCAGCGGCTTGCAGGCATCGCTGAACAA
This sequence comes from Trinickia sp., assembly GCA_036384755.1. Lineage (GTDB taxonomy): Bacteria > Pseudomonadota > Gammaproteobacteria > Burkholderiales > Burkholderiaceae > Trinickia. Next base: position 7,598 of record DASVLS010000097.1, read on the forward strand.
GGACATCGGCGGAGAAGTGGCCGAACGGCTCGACGCGCTGTATACCTACATGCAGCGCCGGTTGCTGGAGGCGAACCTCGCCCAAAGCGAGGCGATGCTGATCGAGGTGGACGGCTTGCTCGCGACGCTCGAGGAAGCATGGATCGCCATTGGCGCGGAAGCCGCGCAGATTTTGGCGCAGCAGGGGCAGGCAGGCGCTCAGCGATGAATTCGAAAGCAGACTATTTTGCTCGTTACGAAGCGATTGCGGCGGTATCGGCGCGAATGCTGTCCGCGGCGCGCGACGCGCTTTGGAACGAGCTCATGGAGTTGCAGGAAGAGTATCGGACGCTCGTCGACACGCTACGCGACGTCGACGCCGGCGTCTCGCTCGACGAGCACGACCGGCTTCGCAAGTACGATTTGATTCGCCAGATCCTGGCCGACGACGCCGCCATTCGCGACCTCGTCAATCCGAGCGTCGCGCGCCTATCCGCTTTTTTTTCGGCGCGCCGTCCGGCGCACGTGCTCAAGGAACTGTTCGGCGCGCGGTGAACGCGCCGGGCTGACTCACCCCATTTCCCCAGCCCGCGGCACATCGTGCCCGCGCAGCGAAGGCAGGTCTCTAGGACGGCGCAAGGACGCGGCATGACAGGAATCGACTCTGCCCTCGCCTCGATGCTCGCTAGCCGCATCGACAGTCTGCTCGACGGCGTCGCGGCCGGCTCGCGCACGAGTCCGGCCCGATCGGGCGCGACGGGACTCACCGTCGATACGCCGAGCGCGGCCGAAGGAACGGCCGCGCTGGCCGACACGCCCCCTCCCGCTTCGGCTCAGGCCGTCCTTTCCGAAGTCGCGCTGACGCTCGACGCGATCTCGCGTTTCGGCGGCGAGGCGACGCCCGCCGTTATCGGCGAAGCGCCGATCTGGCCCTCGCCGCCCGCGATCGACGCGCCGGGCGCGCTATTTGCCGGCGACGCCAACGCATCGGCTGCAACGGCGAATCCTGCGAACACCGCGAATGCCGCGAATGCCGCGGAGAACGGCGCCGGCTCGGCCGCTTCCGCCCAGACCGGCGCGGCGGCGAGCACGGCGGCGCTCGGAGCGGCGGCGTCGATACCCGTGAGCGAACTCGCGGCCGCCCTTGCGCGGACCGTCGAGGAATCGGGGATTTTCTATGAATCGCACCTGGCGCAGTGGCTCAGCGGCGGGTACTCGGCCGAGACGCTCGCCAACGAGCCTCAAACGCGGCTCGCGGCCGAGGCGCTCCAGCTGCCGCTCGATTGGAGCGCCACCGACGCCCAAAGCGGCGCGGACGAGGCCGCCTGGTTCGGCCCCGGCGGCGGGATTCCGGCCGGCGGCGGCTGGCTGCCGCACGAGCTGCCGCCGCAGTTGTCGCTGCCCGGTTTGGGCGCGGGCCAGCATGCGGGCACGGCCCCCCACTCGGACGCAGCGGCCGACGGCCCGGCTTGGCACGGCCCGCACGGCGGCGCGCTCGACGATTCGACGTTCGGCCGCGCCGGTTCCGGCTCGGGGGCGGACTTGCACGCATCCATCGCCGCCTCGATTCACCCCGCGACGATTCCGCTCGTACGCCAGCAACTCGACGTACTCGCTACTCAGCAATTTCGCTGGACCGGTGAAGTGTGGCCCGGCGCCAAGCTCGACTGGACGATCGAACAGGAGCGCGAGCGGCGCAGTCGCGGCCGCGGGAGCGATGCCGACGAAGGCGACGCGCAGCAACCTTGGCGCACGCGCGTGACGCTGGCGCTGCCGACGCTCGGCACCGTCGATGCCGACCTGATCCTCACCGGCAATCAGCTCGTCGTGCGCGTGCAGGCGAGCCCGGGCGGGGCGGCGCGGCTAACGTCGGGCGGTGCGGGATTCGCGGCCCGGCTGCAGGCGGCGGGCATCGAGCTGGCCGGGTTGCAGATTCGCGAAATCGGCGGCGCGGCGCCGGCCGCGGCGGGCGGTACGTCGTCGAATGCGACATCGGCCTACGCACGGGCGGCGGCCGAGGCGCTCGACGCCGAAGCGCGGGAGACGCCGAGGGGCGTGCGGGAAGCCGAAGGGCAACACGCCGGCGACAGCGGCGGCCCGACCGGCGGCCAACGCGGCGAAACGGATGCGAAGCGCGCGCCCGGCCCCGTACCGTCGCCGATCGATCGTCTATTCGACGATCCGTTCGAATGGGGGGGCACATGAGCCGCCGCGAACGCCGCCCGAGCGCCGCGGCCATCGCTTATGACGCGAAGGGCGGCGATCGCGCGCCGCGCGTCGTCGCAAAAGGTTACGGGCTCGTGGCCGAAATGATCATCCAGCGCGCACAGGAGGCGGGACTTTACGTGCACCGCGCGCCGGAGATGGTCTCGCTGCTGATGCAGGTCGATCTCGACTCGCGGATTCCGCCGGAACTCTACCAAGCCGTGGCGGAACTGCTGGCTTGGCTTTATCGCTTGGAAAGCGGCGTCGCCGACGAAGAGGCGGGGGCGCAAGCCGCCGCTGCGTCCTCAGACGGCGGCGCGGAACCGGCGGCGGGGGCCGCGGCCGCCCACTCGATTCCGCGATTGCCGCGCTGACGCGGTTACACGCCACAGGTCGTGCGTTCGCGCGCCGCTTTGGCCCCTTCGACCTGCAGCATCGTCGGCAGCGACACGCCGTTTTTTGCGGCCGTCACTTCGGCGAGGATCGAGATGGCGATCTCGGGCGGCGTCCGGCTGCCGATATAAATGCCGACGGGCCCATGCAGCCGCGCGAGCTCATCGTCGCTCAGATCGAATTCCCGCAGCCGCTCGCGCCGCGCCGCGTTGTTGCGGCGGGACCCGAGCGCCCCGACATAGAACGCCGGCGTCTTGAGCGCCTCCATGAGCGCGAGGTCGTCGAGCTTCGGGTCGTGCGTGAGCGCGATCACGGCCGAGCGCCGGTCGAGCTTCATGTCCAGCACCGCGTCGTCGGGCATCATGCGCACGATCTCCGTGCCCGGCACGTTCCATTCGTCGGTATACGCCTCGCGCGGATCGCAGACGGTGACGCGATAGTCGAGCCCGACGGCCATGGACGCCAAATAGCTGGACAGTTGCCCGGCGCCGATGACGAGCATGCGATAGCGCGGGCCGTGGACGGTGACCAGCTGCGCCCCGTCGAAGCGTACGCCGTCGGTGGCCGAGGCCGGCGCGAGCCGGGCGGCGCCCGTCGCCATATCGAGCGTGCGCGCGACGAGCGCGCCTTGCCCGAGCGCGTCGCACAACGCACCGATGCCGCTCGCCGCCGTGATCGGCTCGAGCACGAGCTCGAGCGTGCCGCCGCAGGGCAAGCCGAAGCGGTGCGCTTCCTCGGCCGCGATGCCATAACGCGCGATGCTCGGCCGCGCCATGTCGATCTCGCCGCGGCGCAGCCGCTCGATCAAGTCGTCTTCGATGCACCCGCCCGAAACCGATCCGACCACGAGCCCGTCATCGCGAATCGCGAGCAGCGCGCCCTCCGGGCGCGGCGAAGACCCCCACGTGCGCACGACGGTCGCGATCAGCACGCGAGCGCCGTCGGCGAGCCACCGCGCACTCGTCGTCAGGACCTCGAGGTCCATGCTTTCCACGACTTTCCTCCTTTGCCCGTAGGCGCCGATTCGCGGACCGCCGCGTGCTGAAGCGACGGCTCGGACGGCTGCGGCGCATCGGCCGGCAGCGCTACATCGCGCGCCGTGATGTGCGCCGCGAAGCGTTTGAAAAATTCGCCGGCGACTTTGCGCACGGCGTCGTGCGCAGGACTATCGCCGCCAGCGTGCAGTGCTTGCGAGCGCGCCGTGTACAGCAACGTCGAGTCCGCGTCGCCGTCGGCTTCGAGCCGCAAGCGCGCGCCGGGCAGCCCGCCGTTCAACGCGGCCCCCATCGCGGAATCGAGTTCGAACACGAGCGTGCGCGCTTGCGGCGCGTCGACCTCCGCCAGCCGGATACGGCCTTTGAAACGGGCTGCGACCCCGTCGTTCGTCATGTTGATGGCCAAGAAGAAGCCGTTTTCCCCGTCGGCTTGAATGTTTTCGCACCCCGGGATCGACGCGCGAAGAATCGCGGCATCGGTGAGCGCTTCCCAGGCTCGCTGCGGAGGCACGGGCAGCGTGTAGCTTTCCGTCAATTCCATTGCGTTGCTCTCCATTAAGTGGGAAATACCGGCGGCCGCGAGCGGACGGCCACGTGTTTGTCATTATGTACCGTGTGGCGGGAGCGGGTTCGCTCGTTCGCTCGTCGCATGAGGCAAGCCGTCAGCAACGCGCGTGCAAACAAAAACGGCATCGCGGCCGAAGCCGTCGATGCCGTCGATGCCGTCGATGGAGAAAGGCGCCGGCGCGGCGCCCGATGTGTTTAGGCCAGGCGCCTGCGTGCGCGATGCGCCGCTCAGCGGGCGGCGGTGGCCAGCACCGAACGCTTGCGCGAGTAGCCGAAATAGACGGCCAAACCGATCACGAGCCACGTCGAAAACGCCACCCATGTGATCGGTTGCAAGTTGACCATGAGAAAGACACACGCGGCGACGGCGGCCAGCGGCACGACCGGCACGCCGGGGCAGCGGAACGCGCGCGGCAGGTGCGGGTGCGTACGGCGCAGCACGAGCACGGCGATCGACACCATGGAAAACGCCGCAAGCGTGCCGATGTTGATGAGCTCGGCCAGCACGTTCAAGGGCACGAGCGCACCGATGAGACCGAAGACGATGCCGACGATCCACGTCGTCGTGAACGGCGTGGCAAAGCGCGGATGCACGCGCGACAGCCGTCGCGGCAGCAAACCGTCGCGCGACATGGCGAAGATGATTCGCGTTTGGCCGTAGCTCATGACGAGAATGACGGTGAGCATGCCGAGCACGGCCCCCAGGTCGATGAAACCGGCGACCCAGTTTTGCCCCGCGACCTGCAGCGCGAACGAAACCGGGTGCGAGACGTCGGCGAAGCGCGGCGACGGCACGATGCCCGTCACGACGGCCGCCACGGCCACATAGAGCACGGCGCAGACGGCGAGCGACGCGATGATGCCGATCGGCAAATCGCGCTTGGGCCGCTTGACCTCTTCGGCGGCCGACGAAACCGAATCGAAGCCGATGAACGCGAAGAACATGACAGCCGCGGCCCCGAACACGCCGTGCCAGCCGTTCGGCATGAACGGGCGCCAGTTCGCGGGCTGCACGTGGAAGACGCCGACGGCGATGACCGCGAGCACGACGGCGACTTTGATCGCGACCATGGCGTTGTTCACGCGCGTGGATTCGCGCACGCCCACGGACAGCAGCGTCGTGATCGCCATCGTGACGAGGAAGGCGGGCAGGTTGAACAGCGTCGTCGCACCGGCGACGGCGCCCGGCGCGGCGGTCAGCGCAGTAGGCAGCGTGAAGCCGAAGCCGGCGAGCAGCGATTGCAGATAGCCCGACCAGCCGACCGAAACGGCCGATGTCGCGAGCCCGTATTCGAGCATCAAGTCCCAGCCGATGATCCAAGCGGCGAGTTCGCCGAGGGTGGCGTACGAATACGTGTAGATGGAGCCCGCGACGGGGATCGTGGAGGCGAACTCGGCATAGGCCAGGCCCGACAGCGCGCACGCCACGGCGGCGATCAGGAAAGCGATCATCAGCGCAGGGCCGGCTTGCACGGCGCCCGTGCCCGTCAGCACGAAGATGCCGGTGCCGATGATGGCGCCGATGCCGAGGAAGGTGAGATCTAGCGCGCCGAGCGCTTTTTTCAAGCCGGTGCGCTCGGCACTGGCAATCATCTGCTCGACGTTTTTCTTGCGAAAGAGGGACATGAGGCCAGGGTCTCCAAGAGAATGCACCTCAATGGTGCGATTTCGCGTACGGAAAAACCCTAGATTCTAGCCGATGGGAGGGGCTCGGCACGCCTGACCGAAAGAATCGGAAAAGTCTTAGCACCGTTTCGGTGCGCTTCGACGCGTTCGCTTCTTACCCCGTCATCGCCGGATTCAGATCGACGAGCCGGTTGCTCATCACGTAGAACGTGAGTTCGGCGTTGTTGCGCAGCTTCATCTTCTCGAGCAGCCGCGCCCGATAGACGCTGACCGTCTTCACCGACAGCGACAACGCGTGCGCGATGTCGGTCAGCCGTTTGCCCGAGGCGAGCATGCAAAGCGTTTGATATTCGCGATCGGACAGCTTTTCGTGGGGCAATTGGTCGCTGTCGAACGACACGTAATCGGCGAGCGCTTCGGCGAGCGCGGGGCTCACGTACTTGCGGCCGGCCGCTACTTGGCGGATCGCCTCGGCCATCTGCGCGGTCGTGACCGTCTTGGACAAGTAGCCCGCCGCACCGGCCTTGAGCGAGCGCACCGCGTACTGATCCTCGCGATACATCGAGAACATCATGACGGGGGTGCCCGGGGCGCGGCGCTTCATGCGCTTGAGCACCTCGACGCCGTTCATGTCGGGCAGCGAAATGTCGAGCAGCACGACGTCGAACGCGTCGCCTTCCAGCGCCGCGAGCGCTTGCGCGCCGTTTTCCGCTTCCACCACTTCGCGGGCGATTTGATTGTTGAGCAGCAGTTGGCGCACGCCTTGTCGGACGATGGCGTGGTCGTCGACGAGCAAAATCCGCAGCGTCATCGGCTACCTCGCGCGGGTGGCGCGGCGGGGGCGGCCGGCGTCTTGGTCGTGCGCCATCGCGGCCCACAGGAAGTGGGCGCGAACGGTGGTGCCGGACTGCGCGGCGGGCGTGGCGTCCGCCGCCGGCCATACGCCATGCCAGGGTGCGGCAGGCGATTCGTCGCGCAGCCGCGACGCGATGCGCAGCACGCCGCCGAACGCTTCGCAGCGGGCGCGCATGCCGGGCAGGCCGAAGCCGCGCGCCGCGGCGGAGCTCGGCGCGCCGGCGCGGCGTGCGCGAGGCGGGAGCCCGCGTCCATCGTCCTCGATCACGAGCGTCAGGCGCTTCGCATCGGTCTGGATGCGCACGTCGGCGCGAGACGCGCCGGCATGCTTGGCCACATTGTTCAGCGCCTCCTGGGCGACGCGCATGACGGCCAGCGCGGCGTCGGGCGGCAACTGCGTGAGCCGCACGTCGGCGGTGCACACGAAGCTCGTCGCGAGTCCCGTGCGTTCGGCGAACGAGCGAGTCCATTGCGCCAGCGCGGAAACGATGCCCCCTTCGACGTTCGGCTCATGAAGCTCTTGGACGAGGCGCCGTCCGGCTTCGCATGCTGCGTCGAGCGCTTGCTGTGCGAGGGCGAGCGCAGCGGCGGCGGCCTGCATGTCGGGGTTTCCGGCCAACGCATGCTCGACGTTGGCTAGGGCGAAGCGCGCCGCCGTCAGTTCGGCGCCGAGGCCGTCGTGCAGTTCGCGTGCGACGTGCTGTTTGATCGATTCGCTCGTTTGCGCAAGTTCCGATGCGAGTTCGCGCAGCCGGTGATCGGCGCGGCAGTGCTCGCCTGCATCGGCGTGCTCGGCCGCTGCGGTAGCGTCGAGCGGGACGACCCTCGATCTGTCCTGGGTTTCATGCCGGCGAGCGGACGGGGCCAGACGTTGATTCATCGCGAAGACACAATCTCAAATTTGCGCGTCACGGCGTCGGAAAATGCGACGTCCGACGTAACGCAATTTACATCTTGTAACAACCGGGACCGAGGGCAAAACGTTTTCATTCGACCCCTCAATGGGGCGGATAATATCTCAAAATTTAGAATAATTCAGATTTGACGCCGCTTGCAACGGTGTCCGAAGTCCCGATTGACAGTCCGATAGTTTTCGGCTGTAGGAAAAATTCCTACGAAGGAATAGCCGGGCACGACGTCCAGATGTAACAAACGATGCGCCGAAAGCGGGTGCGCTCAAAGCAAAAAACCGAAGCACGGGGGCTTCGGTTTTTGTATATGCAGCGATGGATTTGCGGTCTCGCCGATCGTCGAGGGACGATCGGCAAAGGCACCACCGCTAAATGGCTGCCGGTTCGCGGCCGTGCGGCCAGCCGCAACGGCGCCGTTAGCCGACGAAGGCCTTTTCGACGACGTAGTGGCCGGGCGCGTTGTTGCTGCCTTCCTTGAAGCCGAGGCCGTCCAGCAGTTCGCGCGTGTCGCGCAGCATGTGCGGGCTGCCGCAGAGCATCACGCGGTCGTTTTCGACCGAGAACGGGGGCACGTCCAGATCTTCGAACAGCTTTTTCGTATCGATCAGTTCGGTGATGCGGCCGCGATTCTGGAACGTCTCGCGCGTCACCGTCGGGTAGTACACGAGCTTCTCGCGCACGATCTCGCCGATGTGCTCGTGCGCCGGCAGGTGCTCGGTGATGTAGTCCTTGTAGGCCAGTTCGTCGACGAAACGGCACGTGTGGGTCAGCACGACCTTTTCGTAACGGTCGTAGACGTCCGGGTCCTTGATGATCGACATGAACGGCGCGAGGCCCGTGCCCGTCGAGAGCAGCCAAAGCGTCTTGCCCGGCAGCAGGTTGTCGCACATGAGCGTGCCCGTCGGCTTCTTGCCGATGAGGACTTGATCGCCGACCTTCAAATGCTGCAGGCGCGAGGTAAGCGGGCCGTCTTGTACCTTGATGCTCAGAAACTCGAGGTTTTCCTCGTAGTTCGCGCTCGCCATGCTGTAGGCGCGGATCAGCGGCTTGCCTTCGACTTCGAGCCCGACCATGGTGAATTGCCCGTTTTCGAAGCGAAACGACGCGTCGCGGGTGCAGGTGAAGCTAAAGAGCGTGTCGGTCCAATGATGGACGGAGAGGACGGTTTGCGAGTTCAGATTGCTCATGGCTACGGTGAAAGTGCGAAGAGAGAGGCACCCAAGCGCTCGGCACACGAACGCTCCAGCCGGCGGGGCAAGGGGCGCGAAGCGCTGTCGCGAGGCGTCAAACGACGCTGAAAGTCCGCCATTTTAACGCGGCTGCAGCAACACAGTAGCAGGAGGGTCTATGTCAATTCGGCATGCCTATATAACCGGGCCGCACCGTGAGGGGCGTCGGAGGCAGGCCGGACGGGCCGTCGCCGGGCCCGGACGCGCGTTTCAGCGCTCGGCCGCGAGCTTCGCGCCGAGCCCGACGAGCGCCGCGCCGCACAAGGCGTCGATCGGCCGCCGCAGCTTGCGGTAGCCGCGCTGCGTGCGCTCGGTGGCGAACATGAACGCCACGCCGCAGTACCACGTGGCCGAAAGCGTGCCGATCGTCGCGAAGACGGTGCCGTAGAACCAGAGCGGCGGATGGGCGGGAAACATCGCCGCGAATACGCTGGTCCAGAACGCACACGATTTCGGATTCGTCGCGCAGGTGACGAAGCCCTCGCGGTAAGCGCGCCGCCACGCGGCGGGATCGGACGCAACGGGGGCGGCATCGAGCGCTTCGCGCTGCGGCTCATTGCCGCGGGTGCTCGCGCGCAGCAATTTCAGGCCGAAGTAGATCAGATAAAGCGCGCCGGCGATCCGCACGCCCGTGTAAAGCCATTCGAGCTTTTGCAGCACGGCGGCGAGCCCGAGCATGGCGAGGGTCACCCAGAGCATCGATGCGGTGCAGACGCCAAGCGCCGACGCCGCGCCCAAGCTGCGCTTGCCCGACAGCGATCGCTGCGTGACCATGAAGAAGTTCGGCCCGGGGCTCGCCGCAGCGACGAGATAGATGACGGCGATTTGCAGCAGGATCGGCAAGTAATGCATCTGGACGCGCGCCCGAAAGGGAAAACCGGTCGAAACCGTCAATTTAGCGGAATTTGTCCGATCGGTCGCTGATTTGACGCCGATCAATCGCCGAGTTCCAGCTTGGCGATGTACGGCAAATGATCGGAGAGCCAGGCGGTTTCCTGCGTCGGTTGGACGCAGGCGATGGGCCGCATGCCGCGCACGAACATCTTGTCGAGCGCGAGCGCGGGCGAAAACGCGGGGAACGTGCGCGCCGGCTGCCCGAGCAGCGTCGAGACCTCGGAGAGCCCGTGTTCGCGGAAAAGCGGGACCGAGTCGTTGCGCCAATCGTTGAAATCCCCTGCGAGCACGAGCGGCCCGTCCGGCGCTTCCCGGTCGATCCAGTGAGCGATCCAATTCATCTGGCGCAGCCGGGCCGCGCGCGTGAGCGCGAGGTGCGCACAGAGCAGCGTGACCGATTGCCCGGCGAACGCCGCGCGGGCGACGAGCAGCCCGCGCCGCTCGAAGCGATGCGCCGAAATGTCCCAGCGTCCGCCCAAATCGAGCGGATGCGGAGAAAGAATCGCATTGCCGTGGCGCCAGGATGGCTTGAAGACGTTCGGGCCCAGTGCGATATCGAGATCGAGCGCGTGCGCGATCTCGGTGGCTTGGCATTCCCAGACGTCGGCCAGCGGCTCATGCACGGGCGCGCCGAAACTCGTCGCGAGCACGGGACCGGGCATGCGCCGCGCCATCGCTTCCTGCAGGAAATAGACATCGGCGTGCGTCGATTCGACCCAGCGCTGCATCGCCTTCCATGCGGTGAAGCCGAGCGGCGAGCGGCCCTTGTGCAGATTCCAGCTGACCGCGACGAACGCCTTCTTCTGGACGTTCGCCGCAGCGGCTGGCGTGAGATCTTCTGGGTTGCGCATGCCGGGTTGCTTCCGCTTCTTCCAATCGTTAATGAGACGTAACGCTTGCGTGCACGCGATAGACGAGCGTCGGGTTCTTGTCGATCAGCGTCCATGCGGCCCATTCGCCGATGGGCACGACGAGGCCAGGATGACTGGCCGTCACGCGCCGTGGCTGCGGGGGCAGCTTGCAGCCTTCGGGCGTCGCGGGCGCCGAATCGTCTTCGATCGTCTCGTCGGCGTCGATGGCGAGCGTGACGCCGCTCACCTCGGCTGCGACGGGCGATACGGTGATCGTTCGCGCAAGATCGATGCCGCCGGCCGGGTTTTCCTTGCAACCGACGCGATGCGTGACGGGATGGTGGTGCGTGGCGCTGAACGCCTGGCCGAGCATCGTCGTGGACTTGAACGTATCGATGGTTTGCCCGTCGCGCACGACATCGAGTTGCCATTGGACGGAGGGCGGCGAGTCGTCGTCGCTGGCCGAAGCGTCGGGCGCCGCCGGCGCAACGGGGGCGGCGCTCGTCGATGCGCCGGCCGCGGCTTCGCTCGCTGCCTGCGCGTTTCTGGCGGAAAGCGCACTGGCTAGCGCGAGCACGGCGCACAAGCCGATCACGCTGACCATTGCGCCGCCAAGCATGACGGCCATGCGGGTGACACGCCTCATCGAACCCCTTCTCCTTACCGCGGACGCACGACGCGGGTCGAGACGACAAGCGCCCATCTTACGCCTAACGGCGGTGGCGGCCCAAAACGTGGCCGGTCCGCCGCGCGGCGCGCCGGCCCTTTCCGCCGCCGTCCGTTCGATAACGGGCGGCACGGCGCTAGCGCGCCCTCGCCTTATTAGCAGCAACGGCGTGCGGCTGCTGGCTTTTCGCATGGAACTTGCTTCGCTACACTGAAGCGACGATGAAGCGAACGATGCGCCGCCCGCTGGCCGGACGCAGGCCACACACCATGAAACCGGCGGGGCGCGCTCGACAGCGGCAAGCGAGGTGAGCGATGACGACGGCTGTGGTCAAACAGGAAATCGCAGTGGCTTCGTTCAGCAAGGTCTACGACCTCGATCGGGTCGAGGTGGCGCTGAACGAACTGGGCGAGGGCGCGAGCGACGCACTGCGCGCCACCTACGAAAAAATGCTGAAGGTGGGCAACCTCAGGTTCTGCGTGAAGCCGAACCGCATGCCCTCGATCGACTCCTTGATCGAAGCGCTGCCGAACTTCGTCGATCCGCTCGAGGACGTGCGCCGGCAAGTGGCGTTGTGCGTCGAAACCGAGGATCGCCTCGAACTCATGCCCATCTTGCTGCTCGGCGATCCGGGCATCGGCAAGACGCATTTCGCCAAAGCGCTCGCTCGGTTGCTCGGGACGTCGCACCATTACGTCGCGATGAGCTCGCTGACGGCCGGCTGGATTCTGTCGGGCGCCTCGTCGCAGTGGAAGAACGCCAAGCCGGGAAAGGTGTTCGAGACGCTCGTCAACGGCAGCTACGCGAACCCCGTGATGGTCGTCGATGAAATCGACAAGGCGAGCGGCGATTCGCAATACGACCCGCTCGGCGCGCTTTATGCGCTGCTCGAGCACGAAACGGCGCAAACGTTCATCGACGAATTCGCCGAAATCCCGATCAACGCCGGTCAGGTGATTTGGATCGCCACCGCCAACGACGAACGGTCGATACCCGAACCGATCCTGAGCCGCATGAGCATCTACGAGATCGCAGCGCCCGACCGGGACGGCGCGCGTCGAATCGCGCAAACGATCTACGAAGAGATTCGCGGCGCGCACAATTGGGGCCAGCGCTTCCCGGCGCAGCTTGACGAGGACGCGCTCGAAGCGCTGTCCAAGGCGTCGCCGCGCGACATGCGCCGCGCGATCTTGCATGCGTTCGGCACGGCCCGCGTGGACGGACGCGACGCCGTGCGCGCCGACGACATCCGCCCCGAGCGCGGCGGCCGCCGACGACCGATCGGCTTTTGACGCGGCCTCGGTCCACGCCCCGGCCGTCGTACAATTCACATGACGCGTCGGCGCCATCTGGCGCTGTACGACGCACGGGCAGGACGCTCCAGGCGCATCGAGCGCACTCACGACGAAGTCCCACCGAAGTGGCTAGCGGACGGAGAAGCGCGGCAAGCGGGCCGCGACGACAAACATGGATGAGATCGAATGTGTGGTGATCGGCGCAGGCGTGGTCGGTCTCGCGGTGGCGCGCGCCCTGGCGGAGCGCGGACGCGAGGTGATCGTGCTCGAAGCGACCGAAGCGATCGGCACGGGCACGAGCTCGCGCAATAGCGAAGTCATCCACGCGGGCCTCTACTATCCGCGCGGCTCGTTGAAGGCCACGCTGTGCGTGCGCGGCCGGGAAATGCTTTACGAGTATTGCGCCGAGCGCCGCGTCCCGCACGAGCGTTGCGGCAAGCTGCTCGTCGCCACGGCGCGCAACCAGTTGCCGCAGCTGGCCGCGATCGAGGCCCGCGGCAAGGAAAACGGCGTGCTCGATCTGATTCGCCTCTCGGGCGCCGATGCGCAGGAACTCGAGCCCGCGCTCCGCTGCGAGGCGGCGGTGTTTTCGCCGCAGACGGGCATCGTCGACAGCCATCAGCTGCTGCTTGCGTTGCAAGGCGACGCCGAGCGCGGCGGCGGCGTTTGCGCGTTCCATTCCCCCGTCGAATCGGTCGAAGCGCGCGCCGGACGTTTCACGGTGACGGTGGGCGGCGAAACGCCGTCGACGCTTTCGGCCGCTTGCGTCATCAACAGCGCCGGGCTGCATGCGAATGCGCTGGCGCGCAAGATCCGCGGTCTCGATGCGCGGCATGTCCCGCCGCTTTACCTCGCGCGCGGCAACTATTTCAGCATATCGGGCCGCGCGCCGTTTTCTCGTCTCATCTATCCGATGCCGAACGAGGCGGGGCTCGGCGTGCATTTGACGCTCGATCTGGGCGGACAGGCGCGCTTCGGGCCCGATGTCGAATGGGTCGATTCGATCAATTACGACGTCGATCCGCGCCGCGCCGATTCGTTCTATGCGGCGATCCGCGAGTATTGGCCCGAGTTGCCGGACGATGCGCTGCAGCCGGCGTATGCGGGTATTCGCCCGAAGCTGTCGGGGCCTGGGGAGCCCGCGGCCGATTTCGTCATCCAAGGGCCGGCCGCTCACGGCGTGCGGGGCCTCGTCAATTTATTCGGCATCGAATCGCCGGGGCTGACGGCCTCGCTGGCGATTGCCCAGCGCGTGATCGAATCGATCGGCTACGCGTGATGCATGCGGGGGATCGGCCGGACGATACGGTCTTATCCGCGACATTTGGCCGGTGTGGGTGCGCAGGGCTCACTTCGTTGCTATGCTTGCCCACTGCTGCCGTAGAGCAGCGGTGAGCAGCCCCATATCAAGGAGAGTCCCCCATGAAATCGTCCCGTCGCACGTTTTTGATCACGAGTCTGGGCGCCGCATCCGCGCTTGCACTGGCTTCGCGCCAAGCATTGGCCGATGCGCCGAGGGTCACGGAAAGCGATCCGACCGCCATCGCGCTCGGCTACAAGATGGATGCGACCAAAGTCGACAAAGCGAAGTATCCGAAGTACGCCGCAGGCGAAATGTGCAGCAATTGCCAATTCTTCCAAGGCAAGCCCACCGATGCGTTCGCGCCGTGCCCGATGTTCGGCGGCAAGCAAGTCGCCGGCAAAGGCTGGTGCAGCGCCTATTCGAAGAAGGCGTAAGCCCGCCGCGCTCGGCGCGCCGCATCGGTCCGCGGCCGCCGCGCGCGAGCGATCTTGCGCGGCGCTTTACCCTTCGTTCCGCCGGTGTGCGCCGCTTGCCTGATGCATCGCTCCTTACAGCACCGAAGCCAGAAACGATAGCGTGCGCCCGTGCGCGAGCGCGGAGGCGTGCTGGTCGTAGGCGGAACGGTCCGGGCAGTTGAAGCCGTGCGCGGCGCCCGGATAGTCGAAGAATTGCACGTCCGAACGCCCCGCGAAGCTCTGCTTCACCTGCGCGACGGCGGTCTGGGGGATCGACCCGTCGTGCTCCGCGTAGTGAAACATCACCGGCACGCGGATATTCGCCGCTTCGTTCAGCTTGTTCTGGATGCCGCCGCCGTAATAGGCCACGGCGGCGTCGACGGTCCCACGCGCCGCCATCAAATACGCTAGCTGCCCGCCGAAGCAAAATCCGACCGCGCCGATCTTGCCGGCCGTTTCGGGCTGCGCGCGCAGCGTCGCCGCGGCCCCGCCGAGATCGGACACGGTCTTCTCGACGTCGACGGCCTTGAGCAGCGCCAGTGCTTTATCGCGATCGGCGCCCTCATAGCCGAGTTCCACGCGCCGTTCGCCGCGCCAGAAGATGTCCGGCGCCAGCGCGACATAGCCCGCGAGCGCATACTGCTCGGCCACCGACCGGATATGCGCATTCACGCCGAAGATCTCTTGCACGATGATGACGCCGGGGCCTTTGCCGGCGCGCGGGAGCGCCAAATAGCCGTCGTAGCGTTCTTCGCCGCCGGCGTCGATCTCGATCCATCGCGTCGTCACACTCATTTGCCACCTCATCCGAGAAGTCGTAGGGCCGGTAGTTTCGCATCGATCGGCGCAGTTCGCTGTCCGGGAGGTGGTCGCCGATCATCGAACGCGAACGGATCGATCTCGATTATTCATTATTCGGGCGTGAGGCCGGCGCGTAGAGTGAGCGTGAGCGCATCCGCGGAAACTGCCGGCGTCCCGGCCCGACCGCCATCGCATCTGGAGCGAACCGTGACGATGAAGCCCCATACGACTGCTACTGCTACCCCGACTCCTACCCCAACTGCCGCCCCGAGGCACCCTTCCTCCACGCCGTTCGCCGAGCGTTTCGGCTTGCGATTGCCGCTCGTGCAGGCGCCGATGGTCGGCGCAACGACGACGGCCCTCGTCGCGGCGGCCTGCAACGCGGGCGCGCTCGGCAGCCTCGGAGGCGGGGCGATGACGCCGGAGAAACTGGCGGCCGAAGTGGCCGAGATTCGCGCGATGACCTCGCGCCCGTTCGGCGTCAACCTGTTCGTGTTGGCCGAGGCCCAGCCGGACGACGCCACGATCAGGCGCGCGCTGGATGCGATCGATCCACTGCGCGCCGAGCTCGGCTTGCCGCCGGGCCGCGCGCCCGAACGCTATGCCCCCGCGTTTCGCGAACAGCTCGACCAAGTCATCGCCTTGCGCGTGCCCGTCGTCAGCTTTACCTTCGGCGTGCTCGACGCCGCCGATGTCGCTCGGCTCAAGGCGGCCGGCAGCTATGTGATCGGCACCGCGACGCATGTCGCCGAAGGCATCGCCTGGCGCGATGCGGGCGCCGACGCCGTTTGCGCGCAGGGCTTCGAAGCGGGCGGACATCGCGGCACCTTCATCGATGCGGACAAGAACCCGCTCGTCGGCACGATGGCGCTCGTGCCGCAACTCGTCGATGCGCTCGATATTCCCGTGTTGGCGGCGGGCGGCATCATGGACGGACGCGGCATCGTCGCCGCCCTCGCGCTCGGCGCGCAAGCCGCGCAGATGGGCACGGTGTTTCTGCCGTGCGCCGAGAGCGCCGCCGCGCCGGATTGGAAGAAACGGCTTGCCGCGAGCACCGATACCGACACGTCGGTGACGCGCGCCATCACGGGCCGTTATGCGCGCGGCATCCGTAACACGCTGATGGACCGGCTCGAAGCCGATGCCGCGCGCGTCGCCCCTTATCCGATTCAGAACGCGCTCACCCAAGCGTTGCGCCAAACGGCCGCGAAGCGCGATCGCGGCGATTATCTCTCGCTGTGGTCGGGCCAAGGCGCGCCGCTCCTGCGCACTCGCCGCGAGGGCTGCGGGGTGGCCGAAGTCATCGATGCGCTCGACGCACAATGGCGGGCGGCTTCGGCGCGCGTTTCGGGTTTGATCGCAGTGGAATAAGCCGTCTACGGATCGTCGTATAACCGGCTTGCACTAGGCGCGACCGAATGCCGTTTGTATGCCGCCGGACTCCGCTTTTTTTTTGATCGAGATCAACGCGTCGACGCGCTTTCCACGCTATTTGATCGCAATCAGGCACAGTGCCGCGAACGCGATGCCCGCAGGCGGGTAGGCCGGAGACCCGCATGCGCCGTGGCTTTCGGGGCGACGAATACGAGTTCGTCAGGCCTTTTTTGCTGCGTGCGCTATTAGTAGTCATCCCAGTTACTCAAAAAAGTCCCCAACTTTAATTTGTTGCCCTACACTTGCGCGCAGCACGAAGGCGTGGCTTGTCACGAACAGGCACGCTCGCGTGCCCAACCAAGTGCATGACGATGCATCCGGCGTAATTGCCCCTTCGACACAGACAAGAGGAAGGCGGGGATTAGGGCGATCACGTCGTTTTTGGGACCGAAACCGGAGACTTACATGAATATCAAGATGCAAAAACTGTTGCCGATCAGCGCGGCTGCAATGTTGTTCGCGACGATCGCAACGGGTGCCGTGGCAGACGAAGTCGTCAAGATCGGTCACGTCGCGCCGCTGACGGGCCAAATCGCCCACCTCGGCAAGGACAATGAAAACGGCGCACGCCTCGCCGTCGAGGAAATCAACAAGAAGGGCCTGGTGATCGGTGGCCAGAAGGTCACGCTGCAGCTCGACGCGCAAGACGACGCGGCCGACCCGCGCACGGCTACGCAAGTCGCGCAAAAGCTCGTCGACGACAAGGTCGTCGCCGTCGTCGGCCACTTGAACTCCGGTACGACGATCCCGGCTTCGAAGATCTACAGCGATGCGGGCATCGTGCAGATCTCGCCGTCGGCAACGAACCCCCAATATACGCTGCAAGGCTTCAAGACGACGTTCCGCGTCGTGGCGACGGATGCGCAGCAAGGCCCGGCTCTCGCAAACTACGCAGCTCAAACTTTGAAGCTGAAGAAGGTCGCGGTCGTCGACGACGCGACGGCTTACGGCCAAGGCTTGGCGAACGAATTCGAAAAGACGGCTAAGTCGCTCGGCATGCAAGTGCTCTCGCACGATGCAACGAACGACAAGGCAACCGACTTCCGCGCCATTCTGACGAAGATCAAGGGCGAAGGCCCCGACGCGATCATGTACGGCGGTATGGACGCCACGGGCGGCCCGTTCGCGAAGCAAGCGCGCCAGCTCGGCATCAAGGCGAAGATCCTGGCAGGCGACGGCGTTTGTACCGATCAGCTCGCGCAGTTGGCCGGCGACGCCGCCGACAACGTCGTCTGCTCGGAAGCGGGCCGCTCGCTCGAAAAGATGGGCAAGGCTGGCGAGGAGTTCCAAGCCAAGTTCAAGAAGCGTTTCGGCGTGCCGATCCAGATCTACGCGCCGTTCACGTATGACGCCGTGTACATCATCGTCGACGCGATGAAGCGTGCGAACTCGACCGATCCGGCCAAGATCCTGGCCGCGATGCCGTCGACGGACTACCATGGCGTGATCGGCGAAACGACGTTCGATTCGCACGGCGACCTGAAGCACGGCGTGATCTCGCTGTA
The DNA here is from genome assembly GCA_036384755.1 of Trinickia sp. Taxonomy (GTDB): domain Bacteria; phylum Pseudomonadota; class Gammaproteobacteria; order Burkholderiales; family Burkholderiaceae; genus Trinickia. The sequence goes on from DASVLS010000097.1 coordinate 25,563, forward strand.
CGACTACAAGGGCGGCAAGAAGACGCTGCTGAACGAAGTGTCGATGTAATCGACCAAAGCCACCGATCGCCGCAGTATCAGGCCGCTCAGGCAGCTCAGGCGGCCTGACACGGCGGGGAAAGGACCAGGGGCGCGTACGTTTTCGAGCGTGTGCGCTCCTTTGTTTTGTGCTTTAGGGTGCTTCAAACGCCCAATCGCTTCAACACGCGCGGCCCGATGACCGCGACCAGCGCCGCGCAAAGCGCCACGACCGCGAGCCCGACGGACAGGTTCGTCGCCTGGGCGACGCCGCCGATCAAGACCGGCCCGAACAGCAGCCCGACATAGGCGATGCTCGCCACGTGCGCGAGCCCTTCCGCCGCATGAATGCCCTTGACGCGCATCGCCGCGGCGAACAGCACGGGCATCATGTTCGCGAGCCCGATTCCCATCATCGCGAAGCCGATCAGCGCCGTGATCGAAAACGGCAGCACGAGCGCGCCGATCATGCCGGCGCAGGCAAGCGACGCGCTGGCGAACACGAGCTGCACGGCGCCGAAGCGAGCGCGCACGGCGTCGCCGGCAAACCGCCCGGCGGCCATCGCCCCCGTAAACGCCGCGTAGCCCGCACTCGCGAAAGCCGGCGTCGATCGCACGACATCGCGCATATAGACAGCGGCCCAGTCGTACATCGCCCCTTCGGCGATCAACGCGATGAGCGCGACGGCGCCCAGCGCCCAGAGCACCGGCGAGCGCCAGCGGCTCGAGCGAGCGCTTGCGGCATGACTGTCGGCGTGCGGCACGTGAGGCAAAACAGCCGGGCAGGCGATGGCGAGCACGGCGGCGCACGCGAGCGCCGCCAGCAGCATATGCACGGGGCTCGCCACGCCATGCGACAGCGCGAGGCCGCCGACGCCCGCGCCGATCATGCCGCCGAGGCTGAACATGCCGTGCAGCGAAGACATGATGGGGCGGCCGAGCGCCTGTTCGACCGCGCTCGCTTCGGCATTCATCGCCACGTCCATCGTCGCCATACCGGCGCCGAAGGCGGCGAGCACGGGCAGCAGCACGGCAAACGTGGGCACGACGAGGATCAGCGCCATGCTGGCCGCCATCGCCAAGCCGCCGACGAGACACGCTCGCCGCGTGCCGACGCGCGCGATCCACTTCGCGTTCGCGACCGTGGCTGCGATCGAGCCGCCGGTCAGCACGAATAGCGCGAGCGACAGGGCGGCAGGCTCCAGATGGAACTTGTCGCGCACCGTGGGCACATGGACCCCCCAGGAGGCGTAGGCCATGCCGGCGATAAAAAACAGTGCCATAGTGGCGTACCGCGCGCGTTCGCGATGGGCGGTGGATCGGGACGGTTGCGATGACGTGGTGTGCGACACGGAAGGGCTGCCAAATGGGGGGGGCAATGCCAACAAAGGGCGCAAATTCGCGCGAACCGCAAACGGGCTAAGCGCAGGCGCGAATAAACGCTACGATGAATGCAACGCGCCGATTTTATCGGAGGCGCTTACGTCTCGCTGACAAGCGAACGGCATAGGACATGACGAGGCACCGACCGATGAAAATCTCCGCACACGCGCCGCTGCACTTATTGCATCGCAAGCCGATCGGCGCCTTGGCGACCCATTCGCGCGAGCCGCTCGGTTTTCCGTACCCCACGGCGCTGCCTTTTGCGCCGGACGCGCAGCACCGGCCGGTCGTGCTCGTCAGCCGCTTGGCCGAGCATGCGCGCAATTTGGAGGTCGACCGGCGCGCCGGCTTCCTCGTCATCGATACGCCGAATGGCGACGACGTGTTGAGCGGCGAACGGCTGACGTTGCTCGGTCAATTCGCGCCGGGAGGACTCGAACCGGCGCTCGTGCGCCGCTATTTGCGCTATCACCCGGACGCGGACCGCTACCTCGCCCTCGGCGATTTTTCCTTTCGCGTGCTTGAAATCGAGCGGATGCGATACATCGGGGGATTCGGTGCAATGGGATGGCTCGACGCCGCCGAACTCGATCCGCTGGAGCCGCTGGCCGACGAAGACGAAACGGCGCTGATCGAATACTTCGACCGTCATGTGAGCCGGCCGGCGCTCGTCCGATTGGCGGGCATCGATCGATACGGCGCCGATTTGAAAGTCGAGGGTCAACGCCATCGCTATGCGTTCGATTCGGCGAAAACCGAGATGCCCTCGCTCGAACGCGCGCTCGCTCAGTGCATTGCCGAGTACGCCAAATAGTGGATTGCGTTATATACCCATAGGTAAAACGCTCGGGCGACCGGCGTGTCATGCGGCCCCGCATGGCTCGAAAACCCGCGCTGGTGCGTCATCCTGTCATTCTATGAAAACTTTCATGGGCGTGGGCGGTATCGATTTCACGCATTGAAAGTTATCCGACGAGTTCGCTCCCCATTGCAGACGAAATATGAGATGACTTGCATTGAGTAAATCGAGATTGGACTGATCGGTGACGAATGAGTGAAACAAATGGCGAGCATCTTTTTTTGATGATGGTCTTTACGGACTTCTCGCTCGCTTGTCTTTTGTGCTAATCTCGCTTCCGAAATATCCGAGGCACCACGCATTCAGATGGCAATACCCGGCAGGAGATCGGCGCCATTTTTCGAAACCACAAGGGAACGTATGTCTTCTTACAAGGAACTTCTCGCCCAACGAGAGAAGCTGGAGAAGCAGATCGAAGAGGCGAAGGCGAAGGAATACGCCGAAGTGCTGAACGAGATCAAACAGAAAATGGCCGACTACGGCATTACGCTTGCCGAACTCGGCGGCGGTCGCGGCAAGAACGGCAAGGCCGGTCGTCCTCGCGCCAGCGTCGCACCGAAATATCGCGATCCCGTGAGCGGCAGCACGTGGTCGGGCCGCGGCAAGCCGCCTCGGTGGATCGCCGGTCAGGACCGCGATCAATTCTTGCTTCAAAAGTAATAGGCAATGAGCCGGTCGGATGGCTGTCGGCGCGCATAAGCCTCGGCGCCATTGCCGGCAATGACATCGTCATTGCCGGCCGAAGCATAAAATGAGAACCGCGTAACCCTTAGGGTTCGCGGTTTTTATTCGTCTAATGAGAACATTCGGGCGTCGCGCATCGCCGAACGCTCAACGCTCGTCGGGGCCTTGCGACGCTACGGCGAGACGCGGAATAAGAATACGTCGCGTTCTCATAACTCGCTGATTTGAAACAAGAAACGATGTCGTTACCAGAGCGCGAGCGCGCCCGGCTTGGTAGAATCGTCGAAAACGCCACACGCTTTAGCCGCCTACCGTTTCCGATGCATTCCCATACCGCCCGACTCGAGTCAGCCGAAAAACATGCCGTCGCACGCAAGAGTACGTTTGCGAGCGTCGTGGTCAACCTCGTGCTGATGACGTTGCAGATCGCGATAGGCTTCATCGCTCATTCGCAGGCTTTGATCGCCGACGGCGTCCATTCGCTGGCCGATTTGGTCTCCGATTTCATCGTGCTGATCGCCAACCGCGCGAGCGCCGAGAAACCGGACGCCGACCACAACTACGGTCATGCTCGCTACGAAACGGTCGCATCGCTGTTCTTGGGCGGGCTCCTGGTGGCGGTCGGGATCGGTATGCTTTGGCGCGCCGGCACGCGCCTCGCGAACGTTGAAAATATCCCCGCCGTCCACGTCAGCGCGCTCGTCGTGGCCGTGCTGGTGCTCCTCTGCAAGGAGGGGCTGTTTCGCTACATGCTGCGCCAGGCCGAACGCGTGCGCTCCGCCATGCTGATCGCCAACGCCTGGCATGCACGGTCGGACGCGGCTTCTTCGCTCGTCGTGGCCATCGGTATCGTCGGCAGTTTGTTCGGCGCGCGCTTGCTCGATCCGATCGCGGCGGCGATCGTCGGCTTTCTCGTCGCGCGGATGGGGTGGGTGTTCGGCTGGGACGCATTGCAGGATTTGTCGGATCGCGCGCTCGACGAAACGGCGACGGCCGATATCCGCAAGCTGCTGCTCAGCACCGCCGGCGTGCGCGACGTCCATGAACTGCGGACGCGCAAGACGGGCGACCTCGCGCTGGTCGACGCCCACATTCTCGTCGACCCGCTCATCTCGGTATCGGAAGGTCACTACATTGCCGAATCGGCGCGGGCGAGCGTCATGACCGACAAGCGCGTGCTCGATGCGTTGATCCACGTCGATCCGGAAAACGATGCCGTATCGCATCCGCCGGCGCGCTTGCCCACGCGCGTGGCCGTGGCCGCGCTCGTCGATGCGGAATTGTCGAAATATGGCGTTCGGGCGGCGGGCCTGAACGTGCACTATTTGAGCACCGGGCTCGACGTCGACATCACACTGGCGCCCGACGGGCTGGCCGATCGCGTGCACGACGCGGCGCTCATGAGCCGCATCGATCTAGCGGCGCTGAAGGCGAAGCTGGGCGCGCGCAACGTGACGCTGCAACGTCAGATCTCGTCGCAAAAGGCCGCCGTCAGCGAGCGAGCGCCGGGACATGCGTGAAACTGCCCGTCGGCGCTCGAGCTTGACGTTAGAGCGGTAGCTGCGTATCGAATTTGATTTCGCGCAGTACGACGCTCGTGCGGACTTGCGCGACAGCGGGAATCTTGAAAATCCGTTCGTGCAAGAACGCGTCGTAGGCTTTGATGTCGGGTGCGACGATTTTGAGGATGTAGTCGGCTTCGCCCGTCGTGCTGTAGCACTCGGTCACTTCGGGGCAGGTCGAGATCTCGCGCTCGAACTGCTCGACGCCGCCTTCCGTATGTCGCGTGAGGTGGATGTGGGCGAGGGCGCAGACATGCAGCCCGAGCTTTTCGCGATCGAGCAGCGCCGTGTAGCGCTGAATGACGCCCGATTGCTCCATGTCCTTGATGCGCCGCCAACATGGCGTACTCGACAGCCCGACTTGATCGGAGATTTCCTGCACCGAGCGTCGCGCATCGAGCTGCAGCAGGCGCAGGATCTTTTGAGAGAACGTGTCGAGTGTCATCCGCGCCTCCGGTTTACGACAGCCACTGGGTCCGATAGTAGTGGCGGAAGAAACAAAAGGCAATCCGAGAGGCCGCGCGCGAGGGATTTTCCCTAATTAGGCGGGCTCTCGGCATCGTTTTGTTCTATGCCTTTGGCTTCCGCTTCCTCGCTGCGTGCTTGGGCTTCGGCTGCCGTGGCCGAGGCCTGCTGCATGAACCGCAAATCCTTGAGCATGTTGCAGAAGAGCGCGCCTTGCTCGATGGCATCGTCGAGCGCCACGTGCGTGTGCGGGTGGTCGTCGAACCAATGCTTCGGCATGCGCGGCTTGATGCACTTGCGATACGGTAGGCCCGTCATGGCGAAGGCGAGCGTTTTGATGTCGAGCGCCGACCACGAGAACGGGCAGCGCCCCGCGAAACGCATCATGTACCAAAACATGAACGAGAAATCGAAGCCTGCGGGCATCCCGACGAACACGGGTTTGCCCGGTAGCGCTTCGACCCATTCCACGTAGGCCACGAGTGCTTCCTCGGGCTGCCTCAACGCTGAGCGGCACGCGGCCCATGCTTGCGGCTGCGTCTTCCACCAGGCCTCTTGCACCGGGTGGGCTCGAGCCCCGGGAAGGGTTTCGAGATTGGCCGAGAACGTGGCGATGAGCTGCTTGTCCTCGGTGTAGGCGGCCGAAGCGAAGCTGAGCATCGAGTGCGGGCCGGGAATGGGGCCATCGGCTTCGATGTCGGTGCTGACGTAGATTTCTGCCGTCACGCGCTCACTCCATCGGCGACATAGGGGTTCGTGCGGCGCTCCTCGCCGAACGTCGACGTGGGGCCGTGGCCCGGGACGAACGTGATGTCGTCGCCGAGCGGCCACAGCTTCGTGCGAATGGAGCGAATCAGATCGGCATGATTGCCGCGCGGGAAATCGGTGCGGCCGATGGAGCCGGCGAACAGCACGTCGCCCACGAATGCGACGCGGTGCTTCGCGCTGACGAACACGACATGGCCGGGCGTGTGCCCGGGGCAATGATAGACGTCCAGCGTTTCGTCGCCCACCTGCACCGTATCGCCGTCGGCCAGCCAGCGGTCGGGCTCGAATGCCTGCGCCGCGGGAAAGCCGAACCGCACGCTTTGGGCCGGCAGCTGATCGATCCAGAACCGCTCGTCCTCTTGCGGGCCCTCGATCGGCACGCCGTAGTGCGTGGCGAGCGCCTTGGCCCCGGCGCAGTGATCGACGTGGCCATGCGTCAGGAGCACCTTCTCGACCGTGGCGCCGTGCTCGGCGACGGCTCGCTCGATCAATTCGAGATCGCCGCCCGGATCGACGACGGCCGCCCGCCCGGTTGCTTCGCAGACGACGAGCGAACAGTTTTGCTGGAACGGCGTGACGGGTATGACGTAGACCTTCATGTACGGGAAATCTCGGTGGGCACCGATGCGGACGGCGAAAAGCACGATGGTACCAGTCGCTCCGAGCCCGCGCTGCTAGGCCAAATGATCGATCCTTAATTTTATTGTTGCGACGATAGGAAGAATCAATGGCGGCCGAACCCCAGTCGACGCGATTGCCTTGACTTTCTGGTACAATTGCCCTGCACTGAGCGCGGGCGAGTCCCTGCGCTGTTCTACGGGCAGTCCGGCCCAGGTGTGAACTCCCGCCCGCCGGCCGCTGTCATCTGAAGTCCGAAGTCGCCTTGAGCGGCTTCTTTTCCGTGTCGACGAAGTTCGATGCACACGTCTTGCCCAGCCAGGCGCCGCGCGCCTGATACGGCCTTCGGCCGTTACGCTGGGTGGGCCTACGCCGTCATTCCTGGCGCCTGCGGGCGCGCGAGAATGTGGTAGCCACGTTCGATGGCGGCGTTTGGGGTCTGGTCAAGCTGCCGGGGACAGCCGCACCAGACGTGAACACCAACCGGGCAGAACGCAGCCGAACCTGGCTGCAGCCGAGTACTACGCCATGGCGCACGCATCTCGCGTGCATGGTTTGCCGTGCTCGATTGCCCGAGCCTTACCGCGATGCGAAATGCAGAACGCGCGGCGGCTCGACAGATTGGCTAAACGTCTTATGAAACATCGATTTCGTCGATCGCTGGGGATGCTTTTTGTCGCCGGCGCCTTCACAGGCTGCGCGGTGCAGCCCACGGCGACCCAAACCGGGAGCGCAAAGGGTGTTCCGGCGGTCGCCCAAGCGGCGAACGCGCCCGTTGCTTTCGGGGCCGCGTCGGCGATGCCCGCCGGGGCCAACAAATCGCTCGCGAACGCCAAGCCGATCGACGACGATGCACCTGACGTGTCCGACTTCAAGCAGGTGGGGCGCGCCTCTTGGTACGGCCGGCGGTTTGCGGGCCGCAAGACGGCGAGCGGCGAGCGCTACGACATGTACGCGATGACGGCGGCGCACAAGACGTTGCCGCTTGCCTCGTACGTGCGTGTGACGAACACGACGAACAACAAAAGCGTGGTCGTGAAGATCAACGATCGCGGCCCGTACGTGCGTGGTCGCGTCATCGATCTTTCGTATGCGGCGGCGAAGGTGCTGGGTCTTGCGCGCGCCGGCACGGCTCGCGTGAAGATCGAAGGGCTGACGCAAGAAGAAGCGCGTGCGGCACGTGAAGAAACGGTGGCGAGCAATGCCTCGAAGGGCGCGGACAACTGACGCGCGGCTCACGGTTCGAAATTTCGATGAATTGATTCAAGACGACGCCTTCGGGCGTCGTTTTTCGTTGAGGTGAGATTATTCAGGAGTACTAGTAAAAGCGAGGTTTCTCCGTCAAGACATGTGCGACGTGGTGCCTGTGTCGCTCAATCCTCGCGCTTCGACAACGCCAGGGCCCGTGTATAGAGGGCGTTACGCGATGCGCCGGTAATCGATGCCGCGAGCCTAGCCGCGGTGCTGACCGAGACTTCTTCCAGCAATATCGACAACAGCGCATCGTGCGCTGCCTCGTCTTGTTCCTCCCGCTGCGGAGCGCCTTGCACGACGAGCACGAATTCTCCACGTTGCCGATTCGGATCGGCCGCGAGCCACGTTGGCCCTTCGGCTAGGGTGCACCGATGAATCGCCTCATGTAGTTTTGTCAATTCGCGTGCGATGAGCAGTTGCCGGTCGCCGCCGAGCGAATCGGCCAGCGCTTGCACGGTTTCTACGATGCGATGCGGCGCTTCGTAGAACACCATCGCATGCGGGTGCGAGACGAGCGGCTGCAGATAGGCGGCGCGTTGCTTGGCCTTCGTCGGCATGAAGCCGAGAAACGAGAACGTGCCGACGAAGTCGCCGGCGGCCGACACCGCGGTTGTCATGGCGCTTGCGCCGGGCAGCGGCACGACTGCGAAGCCGGCATCGCGCACGGCGTCGACGAGCTTGGCGCCCGGGTCCGATATGCCCGGGGTGCCTGCATCGGACACGTAGGCGACGCGTTCTCCCGCGCGCAGGCATTCGACGATGCGTGCCGCGGCTTCGCGTTCGTTGTGCTCGTGCACGGCAAGGAGCGGCTTGGAGATGCCGTAGAGCCCGAGCAACTGTCCCGTATTGCGCGTGTCTTCGGCTGCGATGCGATCGACGAGACCGAGAACGTGCAGCGCGCGCAGCGTGATGTCGGCGGCGTTGCCGATCGGCGTTGCAATGACGTAGAGCGTGGCGGACGGATAGTGCTGCCGCTGCGCGAGATCGAGGAGGTCGGACATGAAGGGAGAAACGCGGACGAGCGAGGGAAGGCCGCCATTGTGCCACGCGGGGCGGGGCGAACCGGCGCGTGGGCGAATGCCTTCGCAGCGACGGGGCGGCGATGCAAATCACGCCGACAACTTTTTGGGGCGGCGCGGGTCGAAACGCGTCGGAGCCGAGTTCGAGGCGCTGGCGCTCGATTTTTTGCGGCGACAGCGGTTGCGCCTGTTGGCGCGCAACGTCACGTGTCGAGGCGGGGAGATCGATCTCGTCATGAGGGATCGGGATGGCGCGCTCGTGTTCGTCGAAGTGCGCGCGCGGGCGGGGGCGCGCTATGGCGGTGCGGCGGCGAGCATCGGCGAGCACAAGCGGCGGCGCATCTTGCTGGCGGCGCGGTATTTTCTGGCGAAGTGCGGTGGCGATGCGAGCCCGTGCCGCTTCGATGCCGTGGTGTTCGAGGGGCGGCGGCTCGTTTGGCTGCGGGACGCGTTTCGGGAGGACGGCAGCTAAAACGTGGGGGGCGGTGCGGCGAGTACGGTAAACTTGCCCGCTGACGAAACGGCCGCGTATCGATGGATCGATGGGGCCGGCAGAATAGAGAACCGATGTCAGTCGAACGAATTCAACAGCATTTTCGCGAAAGCGCGGCATTGAAGCTCGAGGCGCTCGACGCGCTCTCGATGCCGATCGCCGCGGCCATCGACACGATGTTCGGCGCCGTCGCGAACGGCAATCGGATTTTCGCGTGCGGCAACGGGGCCGGCGCGGCCGATGCGCAGCGCTTCGCCGCCCAGTTGATCGCGAGTTTCGAGCGGGAGCGCCCGAGCTTGCCGGCCATCGCCTTGACGGCCGATTCCGCCGTGCTGACGGCGCTGAGCGCCGGCGGGGCGTTCGATTCCGTCTATGCGAAGCAGATCCGCGCGTTGGGCCATGCGGGCGACGTGCTGTTCGTGATTGCGTCGGGCGGTGACGAGCCTAATTTGCTGGAAGCGATTGTCGAGGCGCACGAGCGTGAGATCTTCGTGATTGCGTTGACGGGTAGCGGCGGCGGCAAGGTGGGGGAAGCGCTGGGCGAGGCGGATATACAGATTTGCGTGCCGTCGCAGCGGGCGGCGCGTATTCACGAAGTGCACTTGTTGGCTATTCACTGCCTGTGCGACGGCATCGATGCCATGTTGCTCGGCGAAGATTGACTTCGAAGGGGAGTTCGTTGATGAGGGCAGATCGCGTCATGAAGACGCTTGTGCGGGGCACGCTGTCGGCAGCGACGGCGGCGGCATTGGTGGCGTCGTTGCAAGGGTGTGTGCTGGCCGTGGCCGGCGCGGCGGGCGGCGGGGCGCTGATGGCGACCGATCGACGCACGCTGGGTACGCAAACCGAGGATCGCGAGATCCAGGTGAAGGCGTACTCGCAGATCGCCAACGAGCTCGGCAACGAGACGCACGTTGACGTGACCGTGTTCAACCGGCGCGCGCTGCTGACGGGCGAGGTGCCGACGGCTGCGGCGAAGCAGCGCGCCGAAGAGATCACGCGCGGCGTGGGGAACGTGGAAGCGATCGTGAATGAGCTGACGATTGGGCCGAAGACGGATTTTTCCGATCGGGCGAACGATTCGTATCTCGTCACGCGCGTGAAGACGATGCTGGTGGCCGAGAAGGGCATTTCGGCGAACGACTTCAAGGTGGTGGGCGAGAACGGCAGCATCTATTTGATGGGGCTCGTGACGCAGCAGGAAGGCGATCTTGGGGCGGCCGTGGCGGCCAATGTTCCGGGTGTGCAGCGTGTCGTGAAGGTGTTCCAGTACATCAAGCCGGAAGACGCCCAGGCGATGGCGCCCGCGGCGGCTCAGGCGGCTAGCGCGCCGAGCTCGGCGCAGTCGGCCGAGGCGGAGCCGACGGTGGGGGCCGTGCCGATGGGCGGCGTGACGTCGCAGCCGTTGTCCCCGGCGCCTGTGTCGAATTCGACGCAGGTTCATCCGGGTAGTGGGGCGCCGGTTAAATGATTGGGGGTGTGCGGTTGAGATGGGTGGATTCTAGGGCGGTTGTGGTGGCGTCGGCGATGGTGGCGCTTTTGGCATTGGGGTGGGCTGCCGGTGCTCGCGCTGCTTCGGCGAACCCCACCGCCGGGTATCGGATCGCGCAGCAGAACGCTTGCTTGGGGTGCCATGCCGTTGATCGGAAGCTCGTCGGGCCAGCGTTTCGGGATATCGCGGCTAAGTACAAGGGCGATGCCGGGGCGCAAGGGCGGTTGGAGAAGAAGGTTAGGGATGGCGGCTCCGGGGTCTGGGGCGTGATCCCCATGCCGTCTCACCCAAGGATGAGCGATGACGATATCAAGACCGTCGTCAGTTGGGTGCTAGGCGGAGCGTCGATCGCCGCTAAGTAGTTGCGGGTGAAGGGTTTTCAGGGCGGGGGCTTGTCAAAGGATATAACCCCTGCCAAAATTGCAGCTTCGTTGGGGCGGTAGCTCAGCTGGGAGAGCGTCGCGTTCGCAATGCGAAGGTCGGGAGTTCGATCCTCCTCCGCTCCACCAAC
>DASVLS010000098.1:0-48648 GCA_036384755.1 Trinickia sp.
TACTCGAGGCCGGCATCCAAACGGCCATACAACGTCACGCTGCTTTGTGCATGCGCGATGACGCCGGCCGACATGAGCGCCGCGGCGAGCAAAGCTTTCTTCATCATCTCCTCCATACCCTGTCAAAAGTGAAGCCACTACTGCGAATAGCGCTCGGGTGAGAGCGTCACCCGAGCGGGAATCCGTTTCAGGGAGATCCATCGGAACGCTCGAGGGCCAGCTGCGGGCTTGGTGAGCCTGTACGCGCTGCGCTCGGGTTCGAGGCCGCTCGTCAGGCGGTGTCTCCTCGTTTGAAGTAAAACTACATTTGCAGAACTTTGTTTTGCTACTTTGGTTACTAATTTAGCAAAAATACATCCCGGTCGCCAAGCAAATCGTAGTCTCGCTAGCAGGTGTCTCTAAATTGCCATATTCAGATGGTGGGACGGCCTGTCGCGGCGGGCCGCAAGGCCTTGCGGGACCATGGTGCAGCAAGGCACTCACATGTTGTGCAACGTCATGCTTGAGGATTTCGGGTATTGACGGGGAATATTGGAAGGGGTAAGCAATCTGCCCCCTTGTGAGCGTGCTGTTCGCGAATTGTGCGGATAGCGGTGCAGACGATTGACGCGCCGGACGCCCGCCGCACGAATCCGAAGCGTCGGCCCTTGTGGCGCGACAGCAACGCCGGAATTAGCCGGGCGAAGCAAAGTCGAACGTGTTAACCATCGCCGATTTGCCATGCTTCGATTAGAACCGCGCCCAATAAAAACCCAAAGATGACTGAGAGGGCCGATCTTCATGGGATCTCATGCGCTGTCCGAAGCCGCGTTTGCGGGAGGCGGACAAAACGGTCGTTTGATTCGACTCGATACGCTGCTGGGCGACGATTGGCTGCTGCCCTTGTATGCGAAAGGCCGCGCCTGGGCCGTGACTACGAGTTCATCGTCGATGCTGCGTCGGTCAGACTGGAACTTCGTTCACCGCAGCTTGGAGGAGGCGGGCGTATTCGGCCGCTTCGAGCAAGGCGAGGACGGCGAGTCGCATGCTCTGGTGTTAAACGCCGCGACGGCAATTGGCCGTCGCGGTGCGTGCAGATAGATCGAATCGGAAGCCGGCCGGTCGCGTCTTACCAGGACCAGCGAACGCCCGCGTTCCCGCCGACGGTCCGCACGTGTTCGCCGTCGAGGTTCGTCCCCCAGTTCACTGCGGCGAAGACGCTGCCGTGCTTCGAGAACTTCGTCACGATGCCCGCATCGATCCGAGCCGTCGTCTGGTTGACCGGCGTGCCGATCGACGCCACACCGTCATAGGTCTGGTGGTCGCCATTGGCGAAGCCGTGCAGCAGGTTCACGCTCATGTACGGCTGCCATGCCGCGCCGAGCGCATCCCATGTGCCGGCAACGCGCACGCCGAACCGCGCGAGTACCGTGTTGCCGTTGCTGAACGCCACGTTGGAGGCGCCGTCGTTCAAGTCGCGAATCGACAGATGCTGGTAGACGATCTGCGCCTCCGGTTCGATCGTGAGGCCATGCCCGATCGCGACGGGCAGGCCGCCTTCGAGCGAAGCGGTCACCGCAGTGCCGTGCGTGCTCGCGTGGACGTTGTCGCTCGACACGGTGTCGGCGCCAAGGGCAGTGCCCGACAGAACCGCATCGGTGTACCAGCCGGTCGGCCCGATGTGCGTCCAGTAGCCAGCCAGGCTGTATGCGTTGACCGAAAGATGCCCGACGTCCGCGCCCGACACGCCGACTGCCGTTCCGTTGACGTCGCCCGTTGCGCGGCCCATGCCGATATAGACGCCGTAGTGGTTGCGATGGCCGCCGACGGCGCCGTCCGCGTAGATGTCATGGCCCACCTGCACGCCGCCCATCGTTCCGTCGAACTGCGGCGTGACGTCGCCGCCTTCGGACAGCACCGTGTGTGCACCCCAGACGCGGCCCCATCCCGCAGGCAACGGGCCCTTCTCGTCGAGCAGCAACTGATCGCCCTGCCGCAGGTGAAACTCGTCGATCTGCATCCAGTCGAGTTGGCGCATGACGTTCGGGATCTGCGCGTAGAGCGCCACTTCCGGTCGATACAGCACGACCGGGTTGCCGCTCGCGACCGGCAGGGCCGGCGTCCCGGCGGCAGCCAGCACGGCATTGCCGTTCGGGTCGGACGTCGAGCCGGGTACCGTGTTGCGCAGATACCAGTTCTCCGATGTGCCCGCCGTCAAGCCGCCTTTTGCCAGGTAATATTCGTACGCGCCGGCCTTGACGACGCCGCCGGGCAGCGTGAACGTATTGGTGCCGGTGGTCGCGCCGTTCGCAGCGTCGACGACTTCGATGCCGTTCGATACGGTAGGCGCGCCTTGGCCGCCGACGTTCGTCACTTTCAGCGTCGTCGAGCCGGTTGCCGTGCCGCCGTTGATGACGACCTTGTCCGATGCCGAATTGTCTGCCGCGAGCACCGTGTTGAGCGCGATCGTCCCATTCTGACCGGCGTAGTTGCTCACCACCAGGTTGTTGCCCGCCTGTTGAGCGCCGCCAACCTGAACGAGCCCTGCGTTCGTCAGTTGTCCGTTGATCGTGAAACTGCCCTGTGCGCCCGCCGCAGCCGACGACACGGCATTGGCCACCGCGATCGTGCCGCTGTTCGACACATCGCCGTTCACGCTGCCGTAGCCGCCGAGCGTGGCGCCTGCCGCCACCGTTGCCGGCCCGGCAATCGATGCTGCCGTGTTGCTTGCGTCACCCACCACGAGCGTGCCGGCGGCCACAGACGTGCCACCCGAATAGGTGTTCGCGCCGTTGAGCACGAGCGTGCCGGTGCCGGCTTTCGTCAGCGCGCCGACGCCCGTGATGCCTTGCGTAATCGTCGATTGGAAGTCCTGCGTATCGATCGTGCCGCCGTTCGACGTGACCGAGATGCCGCGCGAGCTCGCCAGATCGAAGCTGCTCCCCAGTTGCAGTGTGCCGCCGTCGAACGTCACGCCGCCCGAGGTCGCGCCGAGCGCAGGATCGGCCGATACCGACAACGCGCCTTGCTTGAGCACCGTGCCGCCGGTATAGGTGTTGCCGCTTGCGGCGCTCGGCGCGAGGACGAGCGTTCCCGTTCCGTTCTTCTCGACCGCGCCCGAGCCGCTGACGAGCCCCGTGTAGGTGCCGTCGGTGTCTTGCTGGAAGCGGACGAGACCGTTGTCGGTAATGGCGGACGGCAGGCTTTGCGCGCTTGCCTGCAGCGTACCCGGCGCATCGACGAGCATCGTGCCGGTGTAGTTCGCGTTCGTACCCGTCAGGATCAGCGTGCCTTCTTGGACATCCGTCGAGGTCAGGCCCATGCCTTGGAGCGAATTCGTGATCGTCCAGGTGCCGCTGTCCTTCTTTTGCAGCGTCTGGAACTTCGTGATCCCGGTGGGCAGCGTGCCGGAACCGGTGCCGTTGAGCGTCAACAAATTGCTGCCGCCGCCACCGTTGATCGAGCCGGACACGCTCGATCCCGTGAACATGTTCAGCGTATCGTTGCCGCCTGCGAAGACCAGGTTGCCGATCACCGTCCCGAGGTTGTTGAATACGACGGCGCCGTTGCCTGACGCCCCCATCACGTTGCCGGGCGCCTGAATCACGCCGGTCGCGTTGTTGATGACGGTGTTCGAGCCCGTCGTGTTCTGAAACCAGATGGCCGCGGAGTTGATGCCGCGGATCGTGCCGTTGTTGATGATCGTGTTGCCCGTGCCTTCCGGGTTGACGGCTTCCGCTTGTCCCTGCGTGCCGGCAGACAGCACGGTCGCCCCTTGTTCGACAGTGAGCGTGCTGTTGTTGCGGAAGTCGATCGTGTTGCCGCCGGTACTGTAGGTGCCGTTGGTGTTCGTCGCGCTGTTCCGCACGAGCGCACCGGATTGCACGTCGATGGTCGCGTTGTCCGACAGCGCGATGGCGCTGCTGTTGCCGACCACGATCTGCGCGTTCGGGCCGACCGTCACCTGCGAACCCGAGGCCTGGCTGGGCCCGGTGCCGATGATCGTCGTCCAAGGGTTGGGCGCGGTCGTGTCGCATGTGGTCGTCGAACCGGCTGTCGTGCAATTGGCGTGAGCGAGCGCGGGAATGAGCGCGACGTAGCCGAGCACCGCCAGCGTGGTGGCTTTCGGATGAAGGCGCATCGTGGCGCGGGACATATCGGCTGCGGCGCGGTCCGCGTTTAGAAGACGCGCAGGTGCCGATGGCGAACGAGCGTTTTTCCTCATATATCTTTCCAATTCCTTTAGTTCTACTTTCGAATTGCGGAATGCAGATGCCGTGCTCGAGGAGCGCGAGCTGTCGCGCGCGCGTGCACCGGGGCCTCGAATCCGCTTGTGACGCGATGCGGAAAGATAAAGTAAGCGTTCGAAACGAGTGTTAAGAATTGTCGTCGGCGGCGTTTAGGCTCGGCGCGAGGACGTCCTTGGCAATGCTTAATGTCTGCGCGAGTCGCGGGGAATTGCGCAGTTTTTCTAAAATCGCAAACGTTTGCTAAGAACGGTTTTGTTGCGGCGGTCAGAATGAGCTTCGATAAAAGAAGGTTTTCCCTACAAAAGATTCAGCACTTCCTTGGCGCCGTTCGGGCTGTGCGATGCCCCCAGACCCGCTACCGTGGGGTGGCGGTCGATCGTTCATCGAAGGTATCGGCGATGAGCGTTTTGAGCCGCTGGATGGCCGGGTCGCGCTGGCGCTCGGTGCGCCATCCGAGTTCGACCGAGTTCGACCGAGTATTGCGGCTTTCGAATCTCGCAACCGGGTGGGATGCGGGAGCGTTGGCCATCTTCTGACGATGTGTGAGGGCCGATGGCCTGGACCTGTAAGCGCGCGCCCCGCGTTTACTTCAAACTCCCCGCCAAAAACTGCCGAAGCCGCTCGCTCTTGGTGTTACCGAAGACCTCATCGGGCTTGCCTTCTTCTTCGACGCGCCCTTGATGCAGGAACATCACGTGATTCGACACGTTGCGCGCGAATCCCATCTCGTGCGTGACGACGATCATCGTCCGGCCTTCTTCGGCGAGCTTTTGCATGACCTTGAGCACTTCCCCCACGAGTTCGGGATCGAGCGCCGAGGTCGGCTCGTCGAACAGCATCACATCGGGGTCCATCGCCAATGCCCGCGCGATCGCCACGCGTTGCTGCTGCCCACCCGACAAATGCGACGGATATTGCTTCTCCAACCGCGGCGCAAGCCCGACCTTCTCCAGATAGATCCGCGCGCGCTCTTCCGCTTCGCGCCGCGCAATCCCCAGCACGTGCATAGGCGCTTCGATCACGTTCTCGAGCACGTTCATATGCGACCACAGATTGAAGTGCTGAAACACCATCGACAGCTTCGTGCGAATGCGCTGCAGTTGCTTCTGATCCGACACGCGCAGACCGCCGCGTTTATCCTTGCTCGTGCGCACTTCTTCGCCGTCGACATAGATGCGCCCGGCGCTGGGTTGTTCGAGAAAGTTGATGCAACGGAGCATCGTGCTCTTGCCCGAGCCCGACGAGCCGATGACGCTGATCACATCGCCGGCATTCGCCTTGAGCGACACACCCTTGAGAACTTCGTTGCTGCCGTACTGCTTGTGCAGATCGTCGATGAAGAGCTTATGCATGAGTTACTTGCCTTGCGGGCGCAGGTAGGCGAGCCAGCGCTTTTCGGCGCGGCGAAACAGCGCGACGAGCGCGAAAGAAATGGCGAGGTAGAGCAGCGCCGCAATGCCGAACGCCTGGAACGACATATAGGTGGCCGAGTTGGCGTCGCGCGCGATCTTGAGAATATCGGGCACGGTGGCGGTGAATGCGACCGTCGTCGCGTGCAGCATCAAAATCACTTCGTTGCTGTAGAGCGGCAGGGCGCGCCGCAATGCCGACGGCAAAATCACGCGCCGATAAAGCGTGAACGTCGACATGCCGTATGCACGCGCTGCCTCGATTTCCCCGTATGCCGTCGCCTTGATCGAGCCGGCGAAAATCTCCGTGGTGTACGCGCAGGTATTCAACGTAAAGGCCAGCAGCGTGCAATTCATGCCGTCGCGAAAAAAGGCATTGAGCAGTTCATGATTGCGCACGACTTCGAGGCTATAAAGGCCCGTGTAGCACAGCAGCAATTGCACATAGAGCGGCGTGCCTCGAAAGATATACGTATAAAGCCAGACGGCCCCCGAAATCGCCTTGTTGCGCGAGACCCGCGCAACGGCCAGCGGAACCGAGAGGCAAAAGCCGATGCCGATCGATACGACCAGCAGCCACATCGTGATGGCGAGGCCCGTGACGCGGTAGCCGTCGGTGAAAAGGTAGTTGCGCCAGTAGTCGTGAATCAGCTCGATCATGGTGTTATGTCACTGACCTTATAGCTCGGCCTTGCGTACGCCGATCGAGTAGCGTTTCTCGAGCCACAACAGCACGAGATTCGAAATCGTCGTGATCGCGAGGTAGATCGCCCCCGCGATCAACGTGAAAAAGAAAAACCGCAGCGTGCCCTTGCCGGCGTCTTGGCTCGCCTTGACGACGTCGGCCAGCCCGATGATCGACACGAGCGCGGTGGCTTTCACCATCACTTGCCAGTTGTTGCCGATGCCGGGCAGCGCGAAGCGCATCATTTGCGGGAACATGATTCGCGAGAACGTCTGCCAAGCCGTCATGCCGTACGCCGCCCCCGCTTCGAGTTGGCCGCGCGGCACCGATAGGAACGCGCCGCGGAACGTTTCGGTGAAGTAGGCGCCGTAAATGAACCCGAGCACGATCACGCCGGCGACGAACGGGTCGATGTCGATTTCGTCCCAGCCGACGAAGTCGGTGAAGTTGTTGAGCCAAATCTGGATGCTGTAGAAGAGCAACAGCATCAGCACGAGATCGGGCACGCCGCGCACAAGCGTCGTGTAGACGGTGCCGACGCCGTTCGCCAGCCGATTCCTCGAGAGCTTTGCCGACGCGCCGAGGAGGCCCAGCACGAAGGCGAGCGCAAGCGACAGCAGCGAGAGCTTGACGGTCTGCCAAGTGCCGGCGAGGATCAGCGGGCCGTAGCCTTGTAGAAGCATGGTAGGAAGTGCGGTCCTTGACGACGCGAAAATGGGGCGCGTCGCGAAATTCTAGGCGGACAAAAAAGGGCATGCCGCACCGCCGGCTCGAACGCCGAGGCCCGGCTGCGAGCGTGCGAGAACGCGCTAGGCGGGCCCTCGACGCGCCTCGCGGCGCCGTTTACCGATTGCCCGCGGGCGGGCCAGGCCGTCCAGGGGCGAAAAGCGCGGTATTTTAACCGAACGCGCGGTCGGCGCTAGTGCGGCGAACCCTGGGAAGGGGGATCGGGTGTCGCGCGTGGGGCGTGCGGCGGGTTCGATGCGGCCTCGAATCGCTGGTCCGCGACGCAAAAAGTAGGCGCTCCGACGCACGAACGCCGCGGCCCCGAAAGGCTGTCGCGGCGTTCGTGTCCGACATGCTGCCGTGAAGCATCGCCGCGCATAGCGGGCGATGCGACGCGACACTAGGCACGAATCGGCAAATCGCCGGTCACTGGCTCGCCGGCGCGTCCTGGGCGCCCCGATGGCGCTGCTGCCAGCGTTCATGCATGTGCTCTCGCATCGATTCCATCTTCGCGAAGTGTTGCTTGAAGGTATCGCTGACGATGGTTTTTTGCTGGTCGTTGAGCGCGTTATACGCGGCCAGCCAGGCCGTCGCCGTCTCGTCGTGCAGCCGAGCGCCGTCTTGCTGCGCCTGTGTATGCGCCGCATGCAGCGCATTCATGTCGATGATCGGCTGCTGCATCATCGTCTTGAGTTGCGCGTGCATCTTGTCGCGGTCGGCCCGCTCGGCCGCGCGGTCGCGTTTCATCGTATCGAGCGCGGTCTGCCAGAGCTTGTCCTGCTCGGGCGTGAGCTTCAGGCGCGTGTGCAGGTCGGCGAGCTGTTTCTCCATCATGAAGCCGCCGTGGTGGTGGTGTCCCCAGGCGGCGCCCGGACCCCCCGGCCCCGGCCCGGAGGCGTCGACGCCGGCCGCGTAAGCGCCGAGCGAGAGGGACAGCGCTGCCGCCGCGGCGGCGAGCAAGCGCACTGGGGTGCGAGAGGGGCGAGATAGAACGTTCATCGAAATTGACTCCCTTGATCGAAAGCGACGGTGAGCCTGTGAGTGCGCCCGCCATCGGTTCGACCAAGGTAGTCTCCCGCGCGGCCGGCCGTGTTACCTGCCCGCCGCGGGCCGTTACGGGGCATTACAAACGGCTTTCGCCGTAACGTCCGGTAACCCTTCCGGCACGTGCGCGCATGGTTTTGCGAGCGGCTGGCGTTAAACTTCGCCCCATGGCTACGCAAATTCTTGTCGTCGACGACGACGCCGAACTGCGCGATCTCCTGCGCGATTATCTTGTCCGTCAAGGCATCGAGGTGTCGGTGCTGCACGACGCCGCCTCGCTCGAGCGCCGGCTCGAACGCGAGCGGCCGGATCTGATCGTGCTCGATCTGATGATGCCCGGCGTGGACGGGCTCACGGCGCTACGCAAGCTGCGCGCGACAGGGGACGACATTCCCGTGATCATGCTGACCGCGCGGGCCGACGACGTCGATCGCATCGTCGGCCTCGAATTGGGCGCCGACGACTACCTCGGCAAGCCGTTCAATCCCCGCGAGCTGCTGGCGCGCGTGCAGGCGGTGCTGCGCCGGCGCCGCACGATTCCGTCGGCCGCCCCCGAGCAGCGCGAGCCGTTTGCATTCGGCCGCTTTCAACTCGATTTTCAGTCGCGCATCCTCAATCACGAGGGCCGGCCGCTCACGTTGTCGGGCAGCGAATTCGCGCTGCTGAAGATTTTCGTGAATCACCCGATGCGCACGCTCACGCGCGAGCGTCTGCTCGAGTTGCTGCACGGCCCCGAGTACGACGGCACCGACCGCGGCATCGACGTGCAGGTCTGGCGGCTGCGGCGCATCCTCGAAACCGATCCGTCGACGCCGCGCTTCATCCAAACCGTGCGGGGCCGCGGA
The DNA here is from genome assembly GCA_036384755.1 of Trinickia sp. Taxonomy (GTDB): domain Bacteria; phylum Pseudomonadota; class Gammaproteobacteria; order Burkholderiales; family Burkholderiaceae; genus Trinickia. The sequence continues at coordinate 8,939 of DASVLS010000098.1, forward strand.
TACGTGTTCGTCCCCAACGGGGACCCCGATGCGTCGCCCAATTGATTCGCTGTTCGGCAGGCTCGCGCTGCTCGTCGTCGCCGTCCTGCTGATTTCGCACTTCGCCTGGTTCGTGCTGATACGCGTCGAGCGCAGTCACTCGCAAGCGCGCTACGCCGTCGAGGAAGCGGCGTTCCTCATCGATGCCGTGCGCCAGCACGTCGCTCGCACGCCTTCGGTGCCGCTGCCCTCGCGCGTGCGGCTCGTCGACCCCGCCAGCGCGGAAGTGCCGCCGGCCGATCAGCCGCTTCCCGCGCCCATCAAGCGTTTCGTGGACGATTTGCGCGAGCGCCTGCCGCCGGGATCGCTCGTGCGCATCGGTGCGCCGGGGCGCCCGCCGATTCTATGGGTGCACGAGGCGGCCGATCGCGATTGGATCGTCGTGCCGATGATGTCGCTGCATCCGCCGCGCCCGCGCGACCAACTGCTCGTCTGGCTCGGGACCATATTCTCTCTCGCCGTCATGTGCGCGCTGTTCGTGGCCTGGCGCCTCCAACAGCCGCTCAGGGCGCTTGCGCAGGCAGTCGCGCGTTTCGGCCGCGGATATCCCGTGCCGCCGCTCGCCGAGCGTGGCCCGCATGAGCTGCGCGCGCTCACGCGCGGCTTCAACCAAATGGTGCGCGAGGTGTCGCGCACCGAGCAGGATCGGGCGGTCATGCTGGCCGGCGTGGCGCACGACTTGAAGACGCCGCTTGCCCGGCTGCGGCTGCGGGCCGAGATGATGGACGAGCCGAAGATGCGCGACGGCGTCGTGCGCGACGTCGACTCGCTGACGCATATCGTCGATCAATTTCTCGTCTTCGCGCATGACGGCACGGACCGCAGCGAGCCGGTCGAGGTGGACGAGCAGTGCGGCCGCATCGCGCGCACTTACCGCGCCGTCGCCCCAGGCAACCCCCCCGTGCAGACCGAACTCGCAGCCGGGCCGGGATTTCGCCTGCCGACGGCGACGCTCGAGCGGATCCTTTCCAATCTGCTCGACAATGCGCATGCATACGGGGCGCCGCCGGTCGTCGTCACGACGGCTCGGACGCAGACGGCCTGGGAATTGTCGGTCAGCGACCATGGCCGCGGTATCTCGCCGCAGGATCTCGCGAATGCAACCCGGCCGTTCGTGCGGCTCGATCCCGCGCGCGGCGGCAATGGCCACAGCGGCCTTGGGCTGGCGATCGTCGATCGGCTCGTCCGGCGTCTTGGAGGCACATGCGAGATCGGCAATGCGCAAGGGGGCGGCCTGCGCGTGACGATGACTTTTCCGTTCGCCGCCACATCGCGGGCCACGCCTCAATCCGAAAGCGCCTGGTAGCGCATCCGCGGCGGCTTTCCTTGCGGCGGCTCGCCAGCCTTCGGCTCGCGAGCAAGGGCCGCTCGCGCTGCGGCGCGCGGCGAGAAGCCGCGCTCAGCGGGCGTTCACTCGGCGAAGAGGGCGTCGAGCGCCGAGGCCGCTTCGCTGTCGACTGTGTTGTACGTCACGCTGTTCGCCTCGAAGATGTAGTGAGTGGTGTACTTGCCGAGGCGCGCAAGGATTTCTTCCTGAATATCCTCGGGCTGGCTGTCGAGCTTCAGATACCATGCGGTGGACGACAGTCTGGTCTGAAACGCGCCGTACTCGGCCATGAGTTCGTCGAAAGCGGTCGCATCCTGGTCGCGACAAACGATGACCAGATTTCCTTTCATTGGGTGTCTCCCGGTAGATCGGCAGGTTCACTCGCCACGAAAGACCGATCATACCCGCTCTCGCCGAAGTCACGTTCGTTCGCTCATTTTGCGGCGGGGCGCGTCCGTCCGACAGCAGGGGTTCCGGGGGCGGCCGCTTCACGGCATAATTTCGTGTTTCCGCGCTGCCGTCGAGCGTTGTTCGCAGGGCGGCCGGTGTCATGCGCGCCCGTACGGGCAAAACGGCCGCCGTTCATGCAATTTTTTGTCGCAGCGACAGGCGCCACGATGCTCGCCGCGCGCCTAGCAAGGTGTTCCGGCCACGTCGTCGCCGGCTCGCGAGCTCGCCCGGCGTAGATTTATGGGCGGCGCGGTTGTGCCTGAAACACAGGTTGTAGTAGTGTCGTGCCGTCCAAAAGAACGGGCAGCGACGGCCAACAGCCAGGTCCGAAGGCTTCGTAGTCGACGATTCGCGCCCAACGCATCACCGCAACCTTACGCTCGCCATGCTTGTATTCCGTGTCTCGGATCGTTCCGCCGCCCCGCGCGCGCTCGTTTGCGCGTGCTGCCCGGTCGCGCGCCCGCTTGCGGCCGCGGCGCCGGCGGCAGCCGGCCGTCCGTTGCCTCGCGGCGCGAAGGGGGGGTGATGGATTTCGGCTTCAACCTCAACCGCACGGCGAATGCTTCGGCGTGGCGCATCGCGCCGAATCGTTGGGATTTCGTCGCCTTTCCGCTCATCCTCTGCGCGATCGCGATGGCCGCGATCGGCTTTCACCAGACGATGGCGCCCATTTCGACGCTCAAGACGCAAGTCATCTCGCTAAACCCCGCGATGCTGCCCGAGTACGCATTGCGCACGACCCTGCGCATGCTGGCTGCGATCGTCGCCTCGTTTGCGTTCACGCTCGTCTACGGGACGCTTGCGGCCAAGAGCCGCCGCGCGGGCATGGTGCTCGTGCCGATCCTCGACATCCTCCAATCGGTGCCCGTGCTCGGCTATATCTCGTTCACGGTGACGTTCTTCCTCGCGCTTTTCCCGGCGAGGGTGATGGGCGCCGAGCTCGCCGCGATCTTCGCGATCTTCACGAGCCAGGCCTGGAACATGACGTTCAGCTTCTACCAGTCGCTGCGCACCGTGCCGCGCGATCTCGACGAGGTGTCGCGCGGCTTTCATCTGACGGCCTGGCAGCGCTTCTGGAAGCTCGAAGTGCCGTTCTCGATGCCGGGCCTCATCTGGAACATGATGATGTCGATGTCGGGCGGCTGGTTCTTCGTCGTGGCTTCGGAGGCGATCACCGTCGGCAACAATACGATCACGCTGCCCGGTATCGGCGCTTACCTCGCGCAAGCGATCGCCTCGAAGAATCTCGCCGCGATCGGCTGGGTGATCGTGGCGATGAGCATCGTCATCCTGGCCTACGATCAGTTGATGTTCCGCCCGCTCGTCGCCTGGGCCGACAAGTTCCGCATGGAGACGACGAGCTCGGGCGACGCGCCCGAATCGTGGCTGCTCGATCTCGTGCGCCGCACGCGTCTCATCCATCGGCTGTTGGTGCCGGCGGGGTGGATGTTCGCCAAGCTCGCGCGCCTGCCGTTGCAACTGCCGCGCGTCGATGCGGCGCCGTTCGCCCGCCTGGCGCGCGGCGATAAGCGCTCGCGCGTAGGCGACGTCGTCTGGGCGCTGCTCGTGCTGGCGGCGACCGTGTACGTCGTTTGGCACGTCGTCGCCTATGTGCGCACGGGCGTCACCGGCGCCGAAGTCGTGCATGTCCTCGGCCTCGGATTCATCACGCTCGCGCGCGTCGTCGTGCTGATCGCGATCTCTTCGCTGATCTGGGTGCCTGTTGGCGTGAAGATCGGCTTGAAGCCGGCCATCGCCGAAAAAGTGCAGCCGATCGCACAGTTTCTCGCCGCGTTCCCGGCGAACCTGCTGTTCCCCGCGTTCGTGATCGTCATCGTGCGATTCCATCTGAACGCCGACATCTGGCTTTCGCCGCTGATCGTCCTGGGGACGCAGTGGTATATCCTTTTCAACGTCATCGCGGGGACGATGGCCTATCCGAACGACTATCGCGAGGCGGCGACGAACTTCCGTATTCGTGGCTGGCAGTGGTGGCGCCAGGCCATGCTGCCCGGCATTTTCCCGTACTACGTGACGGGTGCGATCACGGCATCGGGCGGTGCCTGGAACGCTAGCATCGTGTCCGAATTCGTACAGTGGGGCGACACGAGAGTCGCAGCTCACGGCCTTGGCGCGTACATTGCCGAATATACGGCCGCGGGCGATTTCCCCAAGATCATTCTCGGCATTGCCGTCATGTCGCTGTTCGTGACGCTGTTCAACCGGCTGCTGTGGCGTCCGCTGTATGCGTACGCCGAAGCGAAGCTGCGGCTCGACTGACGCTGCGCCGACCGCGTGTCCCATTCAAGAGTGAAGCGCAATGCATAATCCCAAAGCTGACCTAGGCGCCGCCCCGTTCGCCGGCGCCTCGCCGGCCGCTCCGCGTCTGGGCGAAGAGGTCCTCAACGTCAAGGGCGTGCGCCGCGGGTTCTCGAAGGCCCAGGGCGAACTGCTCGTGCTCGACGACGTCAATCTGTCGCTGCGCGAAGGCGAGATCGTCGGGCTGCTCGGGCGCTCCGGCTCGGGTAAATCGACGTTGCTGCGCATCATCGCGGGCCTCATCGAGCCGACCGCCGGCGAGGTGCGTTACTTGGGCGAGCCGCTGTCCGGCCCGGCCGAAGGCGTCGCGATGGTGTTTCAGACGTTCGCGCTGTTCCCGTGGCTCACCGTGCTGCAGAACGTCGAGGCGGGGCTCGAAGCTCAGGGTGTGGCGGCCCGCGAGCGCCGCGAGCGTGCGCTGGCCGCGATCGACCTCATCGGCTTGGACGGGTTCGAGAACGCCTATCCACGCGAGCTCTCCGGCGGCATGCGCCAGCGCGTGGGTTTCGCGCGTGCGCTCGTCGTCGATCCGACGCTCCTGCTCATGGACGAGCCGTTTTCGGCGCTCGACGTGCTGACCGCGGAAACGCTGCGTACCGACTTGCTCGATTTGTGGACGCAACGGCGCATGCCGATCAAATCCGTGCTGATCGTCACGCACAACATCGAGGAAGCGGTGTTCATGTGCGACCGCATTCTCGTGCTGGCGTCGAACCCGGGGCGGGTGCTGGCCGAGATCAAGGTGCCGTTCGCCCATCCGCGCAACCGGCTCGATCCGGCCTTCCGTCGCCTCGTCGACGAAATCTACGCGAAGATGACGGCCCGCCGCACCGACGAGGCCACGAAGAAAGGCCTCGAGCTCGGCAGCTGGCTGCCGAGCGTGTCGACGAACTTGATGGCCGGCCTCATCGAAACGCTGGCGGCGCCGCCGTATCACGGCCGTGCCGATATGCCGGAAATCGCGCGGTCGCTGCATCTCGAAGTCGACGATCTGTTCCCGATCGCCGAAGTGCTGCAGCACCTCGGTTTCGCGGACGTGCGCGAGGGCGATATCTTCCTGACGCCGCCTGCGCGCGTGTTCGCCGAGTTCGGTACGCAAGAGCGCAAGATGATGTTCGCCGAACACCTGCTGCGCCATGTGCCGCTGGCTGCGCGTATCAAGAAAGTGTTGAACGAGCGGCCCGGGCACCGCGCGCCGCGCGTGCGTTTCGAACAAGAACTGGAGGATTTCTTGTCCGATAGCGCCGCCGAGGAAACGCTCGACGCGGTCATCAACTGGGGCCGTTATGGCGAGATCTTCTCGTACAACGACCAGACCGAAATCTTCAGTCTCGAGGATGTCGAGTCGTAACGCCTAGTCGGAGGCCGGGTTCTCGTCCTCGTCCTCGTAGGCGCCGAGGCGGTTATAGAGCGTCTTCAAGCTCACGCCCAAGGCCTTCGCCGCGCGTCGCTTGTCGCCGCCGCAGAACTTCAGCGTGCCGAGGATGATCTGCCGCTGCGCTTCGGCCAGCGGTGTCCCCACCCAGATGCTCATGGCGTCGCCTTGCGTCACGGCTTTCTTCGCGCGAGCGGCGAGCCGGGGATGTTCGATCTCGACGGTCTTCTCGGCCAGGATGAAGGCGCGATAGACGCTGTTCTTGAGCTCTCGAACGTTGCCGGGCCACGAATACGTGCGCAGCGTCTCCTTGGCACGTTTGCTGAAGACCTTGTTCGTGCCTTCCTGAGCGTTGAGCTCGGCCAGAAAATGCTGCGCCAACAACTCGCGATCGCCTTCGCGCTCGCGCAATGGCGGCGCACGCAGCGGGAATACCGCGAGCCGGTACATCAGATCCTCGCGCAAGCCGTTTTCCTTGACGGCCACGAGCGGGTCGCGGTTCGTGGCGGCGATGACGCGCACGTCGCTGCGCAAGAGCTCGTTGCCGCCGACACGATAAAACGTGCCCGTTTCGAGCGCGCGCAGCAGCTTGACTTGCCGCACCGGCATCATCTCGGTGACTTCGTCGAGGAACAACGTGCCGCCGTTGGCATGCTCGAAATAGCCCGCGCGGCCTTGGACCGCGCCCGTGAAGCTGCCGCGCTCGTGGCCGAAGAGTTCGGCCTCGATCAGGCTGTCGGGAATCGCGCCGCAATTGACGGCCACGAACGGGCCGTCCTTGCGCGCGCTGCGATCATGGATCGTACGGGCGACGAGTTCCTTGCCGGTGCCGGATTCTCCGACGACCAGCACGGTCGCATCGGTCGATGCGACGCGCTCGATTTGTTCATATAACTCGCGCATCGACGGGGACGAGCCGTAGAGCATGCCGTACGATTCGAGCCCGGCCGCGTCGCGCGCAAGGTTTTTCGCGAATTGGGCCGCAGCGCCGTGTTCGGACGGTGCGGCCGCAGTTTCGAGATCGGTAGACTCGGCCATATTGTCGGTTGCAGTGATAGGGCGCGATGCGCCATCGAGGTCAGTGGTCCCTTCCTTCGGCGCCTATGTCCTTCACTAGTTCCAAAAGAGTATTTAACCACGCAAAGTGCACCAGGCCTAACGATGTTCGTTGCACGCCGCTGGCACGAAAACTGCGACGATAGCAATTCAACCCGTGAGCGGAACTCGGCGCGTTCGGATCGATCCCAAAGAGATCCAGGCGATGCGCGAGCGTCGCTTCACCTTGCATTCATCATTAAACCGAGCAAATGCTAGGGGGATCAGATGGCACGTCCCAAAATCGGCATCGTTGGCGCGTTGGTCGCGGTCGGTGGCATGATTGCGTGGCGTTGGGCGCAAAAGCATCGCGCGTCGCAGGCGCGGCTCGCGGGCGAACTGAGCCGATGGGAAGGCGAGGGCGGCGCGGTGGTCAGCGCCGCGGCGCCGGCACCTTCCATCTCGGCCACGGGCCCGGCGAAAGGCGCCATTCCGAACGGCGCGGCCCACGGCGGCACGACGCACGTCGGGGGCACGCGCGACGCGTGGATCTTTCCTCACGGGCATAGCTGACGCGGCTCGCTCGCTGTGCCGTTTGCGGCGCCGCCGGCCTGCGGCGCCGGTTTTCGTGTTTTCGAATCAGGTGTGCGCTGACTCGCGCGCCTCGAACGCGCGCATCTTAGGCAAAATGATGCGTGTCGACGATGCGGGCGGGCGGCGCGTGTCGATGCCTGCGCATCCTTTTCAACCGTTACCCACCAAAGAACCAGCGAACTCAGATGCCACATGTGCTGATAGTCGACGACGATCCCGAAACGCGCGAAGCCCTCGTATCGATCATTGCCGCGGACGGCTTGACGACGGCGACGGCCGGCGATTTGCGCGAGGCTCGCATTCAGCTCGTGCGACAAACGCCCGATGTCGTGTTCACGGACTTGCAACTGCCGGACGGCAGCGGCGTCGATCTGTTCGAAGATCTCGATCCGCGCTCGGGCGTGGAAATTATCGTCATCACCGGACACGCGACGGTGGAGTCGGCCGTGACGGCGCTCAAGATGGGCGCTACCGACTACCTCGTCAAACCGATCAACATGCAGCGCGTGAAGGCCGTGCTCGACCGGCTTCCGCGCGCGGGCGATCTCAAGGCGCAGATCGGCACGTTGCGCGGCGAACTGCGCCGCATGGGCCGGTTCGGCTTCATGCTCGGCAGCTCGCCCGCCATGCAATCGGTCTATGACCAAATCGGCCGCGTGGCGCCCACCGCCGCATCCGTGCTGCTCGTCGGCGAATCCGGCACGGGCAAGGAAGTGGCAGCGCAGACGATTCACGAGCTGAGCCTGCGTCGCAAGCACGCGTTTCTCGCCGTCAACTGCGGCGCCATCTCGCCGAACCTGATCGAGTCCGAGATGTTCGGCCACGAGCGCGGCTCGTTCACGGGCGCCGACCGCCAGCACAAGGGCTACTTCGAACGCGCGAGCGGCGGCACGATCTTCCTCGACGAAATCACAGAGATGCCGGCGGAATTGCAGGTCAAATTCCTGCGCGTCCTCGAAACGGGCATGTTCATGCGGGTCGGGACGACCAAGGAGATCGAAACGGACGTTCGCGTGATCGCCGCCACGAACCGCGATCCGGAAGAGGCCGTGCTCGAAGGCAAGCTAAGGCTCGATCTCTATCATCGGCTCAATGTCTTTCCGATCAGCTTGCCGCCGCTGCGCGAGCGCGGCAACGACGTGTGGCTGCTCGCCCAAGCGTTTCTCGAGGAACTCAACGACCGTCATGGCACGCGCAAGCAATTCCCTCCTGCGGTGAGGGACATGATGTTGTCGTATCCCTGGCCGGGGAACGTCCGCGAGTTGAAGAACTACGTGCAGCGCGCATTCATCATGGCAGGCCCCGATGCGAACAGCACGGCGGCGGTGCCGTTGCAGATTTCGCTATCCAAGCCTTCGACCGGGACCGCGGTGACCATTCCATTCGGCACGTCGCTCGCGATGGCCGATCGCCAACTGATCCTCGCAACGCTCGAGCAATGCGGTGGGGTGAAGACGCGCGCGGCCGAGATTTTGGGCATCAGCCTGAAGACGCTCTATAACCGGCTCGTCGAATACGGCGAAGACGCCAAGTCGGCGGCGGGCGAGAGCGATGCGGCCGGCGAAACGGGCGAAGCCACCGCAGGAAGATGAGGGCAGGCGGCGCGACCGGAGCGCCGCCTGGCAAAAGACTTGCTCGCCGGCAACGCTATGAGTTCGTAGCCCGACGAGGTGCGTTTCGATGTGCGTGATATCCGTATTGGCAGGCGAGCCGATTCGCTTGCACACTCCCGAGCCCGACCCGCCCGTCCCTCCGCCTAAGGAGCCGCCCGTTCCAGGGCCTGGGCCTGTCCCCGAACGCGATCCTCCGACACCCCCTGAGCCGCCGATCGGCGATCCGCCGCCGGGGCCGCCCGATGCAACGCCGATGCATTGACGAATACGACGCCGCCGAAGTGTATCGGTTACAAATCTGACGCAATTGTTACCGCGCGAAGGTTCCGCAGGCGACCTAGACTTAAACGTCGGCATGCCTGCCCGGGCATTCGCCTTCTCTTGGAGACCGTTCCATGAGACACCCCGCGTTGCGGCGCTCCGCGCGCCATGCGCTCAAGCGCGAAGCCAAGAACGGCGGCGGCTATCCCGCCAGGCCCCCCTCATCGACGCAGGACCCGGCGGCGCAAAATCGCGCAGCGCCCGATGCGCCCGCCGACGGAGACCACAACCAGGGCGGTTCGCGCGCAGAAGGACTCGACTATCAGCGAGACCTCGGCTCCGAACAGGACGCTTAGGTCGCTTAGGCGGCTTAGACTAGCTTATCGCGGCACGGCACTTGCATCTGCAATGTCGAGTAGCGGCGAGAGGGTTCGCCGCGAAGAATGCCAACCGAAGAGGTGGAGCCGCAATGAGCAGACTAATCGTGGTGTCGAACCGCGTCGCGCCGACGCAGGAGGGCCGCCCGGCGGCCGGAGGACTTGCCATCGGCGTGCTGGACGCTTTGAAGGAAACCGGGGGCGTCTGGTTTGGATGGAGCGGAGAGATCGTCGGCGAACCGCAGGCGCCCTCCATCGACAAGCAGGGCAACGTGACGTACGCGACCGTAGGGCTGACGCGACGCGATTACGACCAATACTATCGCGGGTTTTCGAACGCGACGCTTTGGCCGACGTTCCATTACCGCACCGATTTATCGCGCTACGATCGGCAGGAATACGCCGGTTATCTTCGCGTGAATGCGACGCTGGCCAAGCAGTTGAAGGCCATGCTCAAACCCGATGACATAGTTTGGGTTCACGACTACCATTTGCTGCCGTTCGCGCGCGCGCTGCGCGATATCGGGGTCACCAACCCGATCGGGTTCTTCCTGCATATTCCGTTTCCGGTGCCGGAAATGATGCGCACCGTCCCGCCTCACGAGGAACTCGTCAAGGCGATGTGCAGTTACGACGTGCTCGGGTTTCAAACGGAGGCCGACCGTCAGTCGTTCGTCGACTATATCGAACGCGGCGGTTTCGGCACGGCCAGCGATGACGGCATGATTCATGCGTTCGGCCGCGTGCTCAAGGTGGGCGCCTATCCGATCGGCATCTATCCGGACGCCATCGCCAAAGCCGCTCAACAATTTTCCGATCGCAAGCCGGTGGGCACGCTGCGCGAGGCGACGCGCGGCCGCCGGCTCATTATGAGCGTCGATCGGCTCGATTACTCGAAAGGGCTCGTCGAACGGTTCCAAGCGTTCGAACGCCTGCTGTTGGGGGCGCCACACTGGCATGGGCGAGTGTCGCTCGTGCAAATCGCGCCGCCGACGCGTTCCGACGTGCAGACTTATCAGCGCATCCGTCAGACGTTGGAGGGCGAGGCGGGCCGTATCAACGGCCGGTTCGCGCAGCTCGACTGGACGCCGATCCAATACCTGAACCGTAAATACGAGCGCAATCTGCTGATGGCGTTGTTCCGTCTTTCGCAAGTGGGCTATGTGACGCCACTGCGCGACGGCATGAATCTCGTTGCCAAGGAGTACGTAGCATCGCAAGACCCGGAGGACCCGGGTGTGCTCGTGCTCTCCCAGTTCGCGGGCGCCGCCGAGCAGTTGCCGGGTGCGCTCGTCGTCAATCCATTCGACCTGACGCAGATGGCCGAAGCGCTCGAGCGCGCCTTGTCGATGCCGTTGGAGGACCGCAAGGCGCGGCATGCGGACATGATGGCGCTGCTGCGCTCGAACGATCTCTCGACGTGGCGCGACGCATTTCTTGCCGACTTGCGCCATGTGACCACCGCCGCGTCCGTCACGCGCAAAGCGGTGAAGCTGGCCGATATTGCCGCCTGAGCCCGCGGTAGTTCGGACGGTAGTTCTTCTTGCAAAGAAAGCGGGCCGGCGATGGCGCCGGCCCGTTCGCTTTTGCGTGGTTTTGTACGTCTACCCAGTCTCGAGCGCCGTCGGCGGCGCGACGCATCGATCGGGTCACGCCTGCCGACGCAGTTGCGCGGGCGGCACCTTCAGCAAGTTCCGGTATTTTGCGACCGTGCGACGGGCGACGATCATCCCTTCCTGAGCCAGCATTTTTGCGAGGGCGACGTCCGACAGCGGATTGCGCACGTCTTCCTGGTCGATCATTTCCTTGATCAGCGCCCTCACGGCCGCCGCCGAACACCGCCCGCCCGTTTCGGTCGCGAGCTCGCGCGGGAAGAAGTGACGAAACTCGAAAATGCCGCGCGGCGTCGCCATGTACTTGTTGCTCGATGCGCGCGATACGGTCGATTCGTGCAACCCGAGTTCCTCTGCGAGCTTGCTGAGCACCAGCGGCTTCAGCGCGATTTCGCCGTAGTCGAAGAACGCCTTTTGGTAAGAAACGATGCACTGCGCCACGCGCTGAATCGTCGTGAAGCGCTGTTCGGCATTGCGTAACAGCCATCGCGCCTCTTGCAACTGCTGGGCAAGCGGGGAGCCGGCGCCGCCCGATTGCGCGAACAGTTCCGCGTACACGCGATGAATCCGCGCACGCGGCAGCACGGCCGGGTTGATCGTGGCTACCCAACGTCCTTTCACGCGGCGCACGATGACGTCGGGGATCACGTAGTTGTCATCGGCGCGCGAGTAGAACTGGCCCGGCTTCGGATCGAGCCGTCGCACGAGCGTGCACGCCTTGCGCAGTTCCTCGCTCGAGCATCCCAACTGTTTCTGCAGTTCGGCGTGCTCGCGGCGCGCTAGCCGTTCGAGATGATGCTCGACGATCTCGCGTGCGGCTGCGCGTCCGGGGGTTTCCGCCGGCATCGCATCGAGTTGCAGGCCCAAGCATTCGGAAAGCGAGCGAGCCCCGACGCCGGGGCGATCGAGCGTTTGCACGAGCCGCAACGCGACGCGCAACTCCTCCTCGCTAAGCGGCGGATCGGCTTCGAATGCGCTCGCTAGCTCATCGAGCGGCTCGCGCAAGTAGCCGTCGTCGTCCAATGCTTCAATGACGATCTGCGCGGCCGCCCGATCGCGCTCGTTGAGCGGATACAAGTGCAGCAAGGCGTGCAGATGCTCGTGCATCGTGGGCTGCGCGTGCGCCCAAGCGCCCGGATCGACATCGTCCGAATCGCTGTTGTTCCGAGAGGCGCTGCGCGTGGTCCAATCTTGGCCGAAATCGCTGATGGGGTCGTCGGACGATGCCGTGCTGGCGGTGTCGGGGCCGCTGACGCCATCGTAAGGGTCGACCGCGTCGGCCGCGGCAGCGGGGGCTTCGGGGGCAACGCCGGGCTCGAGCGGCGCACCGTCGCGATCGTGCGTCCCGTTGGCTGCCGCTTCGGCCTCTTCGATCAACGGGTCGTCGTATTCGAGAAAAGGATTGTTATCGAGCGCTTGACGCAGTTCGTGCTGAAACTCCAGCGACGATAACTGCAGAAGCCGCACCGATTGTTGCAGGCGCGGCGTGAGCGCGACGTGTTGCTTGCTGCGCAGTTCAAGGGTGGGCGGCATATCGAAATGTCCAGTGGAATTGTCTTGCCTTTAAAGCAACAGCCGTACCAAGCGTTGCCCCGCTAGGCGGGCGCGGGATTTCCCCTATGCACGGGCCATGCCTGGAGCGGCAGAACGCGGCAGCTTTTACAGGGCGCAGTGCAAAAGCGCGGCGCGCCATGCTGCACCTGCGTCGCTCGCCCGGCCGGAGTCGTTTCCTCTTGCGGCGGCGCCGGACGGCACGAGGTTTGCGACGGCTCGGTGTACGAACGAAACGCGGGTCGGTATCTGTTCCGGGTTCTACTCGGTGGCGTTCGAAAATTTCTTCTACCAATGAACAGGAGGAATCGTGAGAGCACTCCCATTACTCAAGATCGCCGCAATCGTCGCTTCGCTGAGCTTTACCGCGGGCGTCACGGCCCAGACGATGGGTGCATCGACGAGCGAAGCCTCGAGCGCGCCGTCCGCAAGCTCCGAGTCGCTTGGTCAACATATCAGCGACGGCACCATCACCACGAAGGTCAAAACTGCGTTGATGACGGCCAAGGATTTGAAATCGATGCATATCCACGTCAAGACGCGGCGGGGAACGGTGTGGCTGACCGGCAGTGTGCCGACGAGCGACGAGAAGACGCGTGCGCAGCAGGTCGCCGAGGGCGTGACCGGCGTGCATCAAGTGAAGAACCGCCTGAAGGTCAGCGCGGCAGGCAGCACGCAGTAACCGGTGCGACGATGCCGGCCATCGCCTTGTCTTTGGCCGGCTCAGGTCGCCGGCTTATTGGCTCGCCGGCTCAAGTCGGTTGTTGGCCGCGCGCCGGATGGCGCAGCCGCATGAGGCTGATGGCGGACGCGAGGCCGGCGACGGCCGCGGCGACGGTGAGGGCGACCGTCGGGCCGTGGTTCGGAGAGACGCCGAATATCAGGGCGACGAGCGCGGCGCCGACGGTCTGCCCAGTCAGCCGGGCGGTGCCGAGCATGCCGCTCGCGCCGCCGCTGCGGTCCCTGGGGGCGGCCGACAGCATTTGCCGATTGTTGGGCGATTGAAACATCCCGAAGCCGGCGCCGCACAGCGCCATGCGCCAGGCGATGTCGAACGCGCTCGGATGCGCGCCGACAGTCGCCAGCAGCACGAGGCCGATCGTCAGCGCAATCAGTCCCACGCCGCCGAGCATGCCTGCGGAATAGCGATCGGACAGCACGCCCGCGAGCGGCGCGGCAAACACGATGGCGAACGGCCACGGCGTAATCAAAAATCCCGTCTGCACCTGGTCGAACCCGAACGCGTTTTGAAAGAGGAAGGGCAGGGACACGTAGGCCAGCATTTGCGCGCAGAACGAGCAGATCGACGTCGCAATCGACAGGGCGAAGAGGGGAATCTTCAAGAGATCGATCGGCAGCAACGGCGCGGTGCGCGTGAGTTGGCGCCGCACGAAGACGTAACCGACGAGAATGAGGGCAAGCGTTTGCGCGACCACTCCGAGCGCGGCTTCGCCGTGCCCCAGGCCGTCGATCGTGAAGATCAGTAACCCGAACACGATCGCGTTCATCGCCGCGCTCACGAAATCGTACGGCGCATCGTGTCCGGGGTTCGTCGGCAGTGCGCGTATTGCGCCGAACACGGCCACGATCCCGATCGGGACGTTGATCGCAAAAAGCCATGGCCACGACGCGACCGACAGCACCGCGGAAGCGACGGTGGGCCCGACAGCGGACGAGATGGCGACGACCATCGCATTGATTGCGACGCCTCGGCCCAGCATTTTGGGCGGGTAGATCGTTCGTACGAGCGCGGTGTTGACGCTCATGATTCCTGCCGCGCCGAACCCTTGCACGACGCGCACGAGCGCGAGCGCCGGCAGCGAGTTCGCGAGCGCGCAGCCCAGCGAGGCGACGGTGAACACGACGAGACCCGCCGTATAGACGCGCCGATAACCGATACGGTCGCCAAGCGAGGCGAGCGGCAGCAGCGAAATCGTGATCGAGAGCTGATAGGCGTTGACGACCCAGATCGAAGTGGCGGCGCTGGCGTGCAGGTCGCGTGCGATCGTCGGTAACGCGACGTTGGCGATGGCGCCGTCGAGCACGGCCAAGGTGATTCCAAGCGCGATGACGGCGATCGCCCAATAGCGCTGGGGAATCGGAATGCCTTGTTCAACGTCCATCGGGGAAACTCGGGTGGGGGCTCGGGGGCGAAGCCCACGTTCTATGCGCCCCAGCTTGCGATTCGCTTGCTTGGATCGAGGCGATGGGGCAATGGCGATAATCGGAAGTATGCCGGATTTGGTTGCGCGTGCAACGGTCACGCTCCCGCAGCCATCATGCCATGCGCACCCGGCGGCGCGTAGTTCGTGCGTCGCCGGTGACGGCTCTTACTTCAACTCGTACAGTCCGGTGTAGGTCGTCGAATCGATTTCGTTCAGATGCGTCATGAAACGCGCAACGGCATTCGTCGTTTCGGGCGTGATCGGCAGACGGTCGACTTTCAGCGCGTGCAGCCGGAAGATGTAGCGGTGGGGCGTGTCGCCGCGCGGGGGCGCGGCGCCGCCGAACCCGGGCGTGCCGTAGTCGTTGCGCACTTGAATGGCGCCGGCCGGCAGCAAGCTGCCGTCGGCCTTCCCCGCGCCGAGCGGCAGCGAACGCGTATCGGCCGGAATGTTGACCACGACCCAGTGCCAGAAGCCGCTGCCGGTCGGCGCATCGGGATCGTAGACGGTCAGCGCGAGGCTTTTGGTGTCTTCGGGCGGCGCTTCCCACTGGAGGGCCGGCGACAGGTTGCCTCCGTCGCCATCGACGCCGAACGACTTGTCGCTGCATTCTTGGGCCTTCGGCATGAAGCCGTTGATGGGAAAGTCGTCTGACCAGATTCTGAATTCAGCCATCGGATGCCTCCTTTTTCTTGACAGGTTCAACGGTTGGAGCACGATGTGTCGCGGCGCGGCATGCGAGCCGAGTTTATCACCGCGTGTCGCTCGACTCGATGAAGGGCGCGCGTCGACGCTGTCCGGGCAACGCCTCGTAGCGGGCCTGCGCGGCGGCGGCTCAGTGGCTTTCGCGCAGCTTGCGCAAGCGCCAGATCAGCGACGACGTATCGAAGCGATTGCCGCCGAGCGCCTGGACATCGCTGTAGAACTGATCGACGAGCGCCGTCACGGGCAGCGGCGCACCGTTGCGTTTGGCTTCTTCCAGACAGAAGCCAAGGTCCTTGCGCATCCAGTCGACCGCGAAGCCGAAGTCGAACTTGTTGTCGATCATGGTCTTGCCGCGGTTGTCCATTTGCCAACTGGCCGCCGCGCCCTTGCCGATCACTTCGAGCACGCGCGGCATGTCGAGCCCGGCGCGCTCGCCGAAGCAGATCGCCTCCGACAGCCCCTGCACGAGGCCCGCGATGCAGATCTGGTTGACCATCTTCGTCAACTGCCCGGCGCCGACCGGTCCGAGCCGCGTCACTGCGACCGCGTAGTGCGCGAGAACGGGGGCGGCCCGCTCGAAGGCGGAAACATCGTCGCTGCCGCACATGATCGTCAGCTTGCCGTTTTGCGCGCCGGCCTGACCGCCGGAGACGGGGGCGTCGATGAACGTGACGCCATTTGCTTCGGCCACTTGCGCGAGCTCGCGGGCGACGCCAGCCGAAGCCGTGGTGTGATCGGCAAAGAGCGCGCCGCGCGCCATGCCGGCGAATGCGCCATCGTCGCCCAGCGTCACGCTGCGCAGGTCGTCGTCGTTGCCGACGCATGCCAGCACGAGCTGCGCTTGTTGCGCAGCCTCGCGCGGGGTATGCGCGGCGCGGCCGCCGTATTCGGCCACCCATTGCTCGGCCTTCGAATGAGTGCGGTTGTAGACGGTGACGTCAAGGCCGGCCTTGGCCAAATGGCCGGCCATCGGATATCCCATGACGCCTAGGCCGATGAACGCGACGCGGGCGATAGCGTCGGCGGGAGAGGAAGTCGGCTCGCTCACGGCGGCTCCTTTCAGTGATTCGGTGGGGTGGGGGCCCTAATTATCGCAGCGGTGAGCGTTTCGGTCAGGTGCCGTGCGGCGGCGCACATTCGCGAATTCGCATCCTGCGTCTAGAATGCGACTATCAGGACGAAGGCGGAGGGCATCGTGTTCGATTCGTCGATCGGGTTCGTACTCGCGCTGGCGTTTTTCGCCTGCGCCGCGCTCGCGTTGTCGACGCGCTATCACACCGACCATCCTTTCACCGATCTGATGCGCTGGTTTCATGCGCATCATGAGTCCGACCGGCTGCATCATCGGCACTGATGCCTACGGCCGAGGCCCGTTCGAGCGACGCCGCGTAGGCCGCCGCCGCGCCCATCGTTGCCCCTGTGGCGTGCCGCGGGCCTTCCTCGTCAGCCTTCTAGATCTAGGTTCCCGAGTAAAACGACGGGCTCGGCCTGCGAACGCGTGGCGAGATCGAAATCGCGCACGGCTTGCCAGGCGCCGAGCTTGCGCGGCAACGCTTCGAGATAGCGACTGAAGCGCCGAGGGCCGTTTTGCTCCATCAGCGAAGCGATCTCGAATTCATCCCAGGTCATACGCACATTGAGCGGGTGGCGCGTGCCGCGCACGCGCTCCGTGGCGGGCGCGGAGATTTTCACCGTGGTGGGCTGGCCGGGGCCGCCGTAGGGTTCGATTTGGACGTCGACCGCGGGGCCGATGAGGCTGCCGATGGCCTGCGCAATGCGTGGCGCGAACTCGGCGTCGAACCGGTGAGCTGTCGTGGGGTTCATGAGGCGATTCCGTGATCGGAGAATGCTAGCACGGCAGGAAAGGGCGATTCGTCCGATTCTCGGCGACGCAGTGCCGCCGTGTGGGTTCGCGCTTGCAGCACGAGGTGATGGGATTGGGACGAGGCGGTCGACAGGCGCCGTCGCGTCACGGGAGGATACGTGCGCACGCCACAAATCATGCGATGCCTGCATTCGTATCGTCCGCGCCACCGCCACGATCGACGCTAAGCCACTTTTCGCGGCGCACTCCGTAGTCCTAGGCTCGCTTACGAGATTGCACGCCAATCGGCTTTCGTCATACATTACCGGCGTCGCCACCACCAAAGACAACGATGCCAGCCCAGTGCGTTTTCACCCTCAACGGCAAAAGCACTTGGCTTCTCTCGTGCGCCGGCTTCGGCACGGTCGCCGCATTCTCCGGTAACGGCGCATACGTCGACAAACCCACGGCCACGGCCGTCCCGAACGCAGGCCCTTTCCCGAAGGGGCGCTACTACATCATCAAGCGCGAACCGGGCGGACGCCTAGGCCGTCTCAGGGATTTCAGCCTCGATATGTGGTCTAACAGCGATCGGGCGACGTGGTTCGCGCTCTATCGCGTGGACGGCACGATAGACGATTGGACTTTCGTGAACGGCGTGAGGCGCGGCAATTTCCGCTTGCATCCGAATGGCCGATCGTGAGCGACGGCTGCATCACGCTCGTGTCGCAGCACCAGTTCAATCGTTTGCGCGACTACCTGCTCTCGCTGCCGACGAAGCCCATTCCGGGCACGAGCACACCCTACTACGGAATAGTGGACGTGCAATGAAGCTGCTTCTGCGATTTGTGATTGCACTGGTGCTAACCGGCCCGGTTTTCTTCGGGCTATCGCGCGTCGATCCGCTGGCGCGCTGGGCGGGCAGTGAGGCAGCGTGGTCCACGCTTGCGCCGCTGTTCCGCCTGTTCGGCGCGGTTGGCACCGAGGGCGAGGAAACCATATTGCTCGGCGTGCTGTTCGTGGTGAGCTTCATCATCGCGGCCGCGATCGTATGGGGCTCTAGCGCTGTGCTGACGCGTATGCGCACGCACCGCGCGGTTACTCACTGATCGCCCGCAATCGACCGTCCGAGCAAGCGCGCGGTCGGACTGCGAGCGACGTAGGTTTCGGACCATCCGCGCCCGCTGCGTCGCAAACCACTCGCGGGCGACTGCCTCGAATGAGTTGGCTGCCGAGATCTGGCGTGGAAGTACGCAACAAAAAACCCGCGAAGCCAGGCTCAGCGGGGTTGTTGTGTGAAACGTTGCGAAACGTTGTGGTCTTATGGTCCCCCCGACAGGAATCGAACCTGTATCTAGCGCTTAGGAGGCACTCGTTCTATCCATTGAACTACGGGGAGGACTTGCTCTTCGGGCAATGAGCCCGAATGGCCGGCGCGCGCAGAGTATAGCAAACGCCGCGCGATCCCTGGCGCAATCAGGTCAGCCAGAGATCCGGCGTCGCCGCCGCGCCGCCGCTGCCGGTCAAAACTCGACGGCGGCGAAGTCCCCTTTGCCGACATCGCATAGCGGACAACGCCAGTCGTCAGGAATATCGGCGAAGCGCGTGCCCGGCGTAATGCCCTCGTCGGGCAGCCCTTCCTCTTCGTTGTAAATCCAGCCGCAAATCAAGCAAACCCAGCTCTTGTAGTCGATCACTTCGCTCACAGCGTCCTACCCTGATTCGTCGTAAAAGTCATTACCTTAGCGCTGCGCGACGATTTTGCCGGCAGTCATGGCATGGGGCGAATTGCCGCACGCTTCGACATCGGTCGTTCGCCCATGCCGCGAAACCCGCGATTGTACCGAACGGCTAACGTAGGCCGGCTCGTCCGCCGCCGCCGGTACAATGGACGTTTCGATTTTCTTCGCAGGCGCGTTCTTCCATGTCGCTTTACTCCATCGTCGATGCGCAGCTCGCATTCGGCCACGTCGCACTGCTCGATCACGCCGACTTCTCGCTCGAAGCCGGCGAACGCGTCGGCCTTATCGGCCGAAACGGCGCGGGCAAGTCGTCGTTGCTCAAGATCGTCGCCGGTCTCATGCAGCCCGACGACGGGCTCGTCACGCGTCAGCAGGATTTGTCCACCGTCTATGTTCCGCAGGAGCCGGCGTTCGATGCCGATGCCTCGGTGTTCGACGCCGTCGCCGGCGGTCTCGCGCAGGTGCGGGCGGCGCTCGACGAATACGACGCCGTGGCCCATGCGCTCGCGGCCACGCCCGAAGGCGCCGAGCACGACGCGCTGCTTGCGCGCATGAACACGCTGCAGTCGGCGCTCGATACGGCCGATGCATGGAATTGGCGCACGCGCGTCGCGACCACCCTCGCGCAGCTGAACCTCGACGGCGAGGCGCGCGTCGGCGCGCTTTCGGGCGGGATGCAAAAGCGCGTCGCGCTCGCGCAGGCGCTGGTGGTGGATCCCGACGTGCTGCTCCTCGACGAACCGACGAACCACCTCGATTTCGACGGCATTCGCTGGCTCGAAGATCTACTCGTCGGCTCGCGTGCGGGCTTGTTGTTCATCACGCACGACCGCGCGTTTCTCGATCGCGTCGCGACCCGCATCGTCGAACTCGACCGCGGCGGGCTGCTGTCCTACCCGGGCAACTTCTCGGCCTATCAAACGCGCAAAGCCCAGCAGTTGGAAGTGGAGCGCGTCGAAAACGAAAAATTCGACAAGCTGCTCGCGCAAGAGGAAGTTTGGATACGCAAAGGCGTCGAGGCGCGTCGCACACGAAGCGTCGGGCGCATCGCACGCCTGGTGGAAATGCGGCAGCAGCGCGCGGAGCGGCGCAACGTGCAAGGCAACGTGAAGCTGGATGTCGGGCAAGGCGAGCGGTCCGGCAAGATCGTCGCGGAGCTGACCGACGTCACCAAACGCTTCGGGCAGCGCACGGTTGTCGAGCGCTTTTCCACGACGGTCATGCGTGGCGACAAGATCGGCTTCATCGGGCCGAACGGCGCGGGCAAGACCACCCTGCTCAAGCTCATTCTCGGCGAGATTTCGCCCGACGAAGGCGCCGTACGCGTGGGCACGAACCTGCAGGTGGCCTATTTCGATCAGATGCGCGCTCAGCTCGACCCGGAAAAGAGCCTTGCCGATACGATCAGTCCGGGCAGCGACTGGATCGAAGTGAACGGCACGCGTAAGCACGTCATGAGCTATCTCGGCGATTTCCTGTTTGCGCCGGAGCGGGCGCGCTCGCCCGTCAAGTCGCTCTCGGGCGGCGAGCGCAATCGGCTCTTGCTCGCGCGTTTGTTCGCCCGGCCCGCGAACGTCCTCGTGCTCGACGAGCCGACGAACGATCTCGATATCCCAACCCTGGAATTGCTCGAGGAACTGCTGTCCGAGTATGACGGCACCGTGCTGCTCGTCAGCCACGATCGGGCATTCCTCGACAACGTCGTCACGTCGGTGATCGCGTCGGAGGGGGCCGGGCAATGGCGCGAGTACGTCGGCGGCTTCACCGATTGGCAGACCCAAAGCGAGCGCGCCGAGCGTCTCGCGCAAGAGGCCGCGGCCAAGAACGCGCCCAAGGCCGCGCCGCGCGAAGCGACGCCGAAAGACAGCGCCGCCGGACGCAACGCGCAGCGCACGGTCAAACTTTCGTTCAAGGAGCAGCGCGAGCTCGAATCGTTGCCCGAGACCATCGCCGCGCTGGAAGCGGAGCAAAAAGCGATCGGCGCGCAGCTCGAGGACGGCTCGATCTTCGCGCGCGACGCGAAGGAAGGCGCCAGGCTGACCGAGCGCTATGCCGCGATCGACGACGAACTGCTCGCCGCATTGGAGCGCTGGGAGGCGCTCGAGGCGAAGCGCAAATAGAGACGCCATGCGGCCGATGGCTGCACGGGCAGCGGCGACGGCCAGGCGTGGCCGCGCTGCCGCTGGGCCGCCGAAGCGGGCCGGCCGAATGGCCGTTCCAGGGATGGCCACCCGGCAGATGGCCGTTCTACGGAATTGCCGACCGAAACGAAACCAGTAAAATACGCCGCGATCAGGGCGGCCGGCCGAAAAGCTGCGGCTACCGCGCCCGCTTTGCGGGCACGCCGGCCGCCCACGTTGTTTCGATTCGTTTTTTTTGAACTTTCAACGCTTTGTCCACGCGGATATCCACACGCGCTGTGGACAACGACCTACACGAGACCATGTCCACGAAAAAGCCAAGCGCCGCGTACAGCGAGGCGTCGATCAAGGTGCTCAAAGGGCTCGAGCCGGTCAAGCAGCGGCCGGGCATGTACACGCGCACCGAGAACCCGCTGCATATCATCCAGGAAGTCATCGACAACGCTTCCGACGAGGCGCTCGGCGGGCACGGCCGCCAGATCACCGTCACGTTGCACGCGGATCAGTCGGTCTCCGTCGACGACGACGGGCGCGGCATCCCGTTCGGCCTGCATCCCGACGAAGGCGTGCCGGTCGTCGAGATCGTCTTCACGCGTCTGCACGCCGGCGGCAAGTTCGACAAAGCGGCCGGCGGCGCGTACACGTTTTCCGGCGGCCTGCACGGGGTGGGGGTATCCGTCACGAACGCCCTGGCGTCGCGACTCGACGTGACGGTTTGGCGCGACGGCAAGGTCGCACAGATCGGCTTCGCCCACGGCGACGTCGTGCGGCCGCTCGTGGTCCGCGCCGCCGAGAAGGGCGAAAAGCGCTCGGGCACGCGCGTCACTGCGTTGCCCGATCCGAAGTACTTCGATTCCGCCAACCTACCGCTCGGCGAACTGCAGCGGCTCTTGCGCTCGAAGGCCGTGCTGCTGCCCGGCGTCGAAGTCGTGCTCGTCAACGAAAAGACAGGCGAGCGCCAAAGCTGGAAGTACGACGACGGCTTGCGCGGCTATCTGCTCGAGGGCATGGCCGGCAGCGAACTGTTGATTCCGCTGTTCGAGGGCGAGCGTTATGCCGATAGCGCGCGCGCGAACGAGGAGGCGTTCGCCGAAGGCGAGGGCGCGGCTTGGGTCGTCGCATGGAGCGAGGAAGGCCCGCTCATGCGCGAGTCCTACGTCAACCTCATTCCTACCCCCGCCGGCGGCACGCATGAATCGGGCTTGCGCGACGGGCTGTTCCAGGCGGTCAAGAGCTTCGTCGAGCTTCACAATCTGCAACCCAAGGGCGTCAAGCTGCTGGCCGAGGACGTCTTCGCGCGCGTGTCGTTCGTCTTGTCGGCGAAAGTGCTGGACCCGCAGTTTCAAGGGCAGATCAAGGAGCGCCTGAACAGCCGCGACGCGGTGAAGCTCGTCTCGTCGTTCGCGCGTCCCGCGCTCGAGCTTTGGCTCAATCAACACGTCGAGCACGGCAAGAAGCTGGCCGAGCTCGTCATCAAGCAGGCGCAGGCCCGCACGCGGGCCGGACAAAAGGTCGAAAAGCGCAAGAGCTCGGGCGTGGCCGTCCTGCCGGGCAAGTTGACCGACTGCGAATCGACGGATATTTCGCGCAACGAGCTGTTCCTCGTCGAAGGCGATTCGGCGGGCGGCTCGGCCAAGATGGGCCGCGACAAGGAGTTCCAAGCGATCCTGCCGCTGCGCGGCAAGGTGCTCAATACGTGGGAAACCGAGCGCGATCGGCTGTTCGCGAACAACGAAGTGCACGACATCTCGGTGGCGATCGGCGTCGATCCCCACAGCCCGGACGACACGGTCGATTTGTCGAACCTGCGGTACGGGAAGATCTGCATCTTGTCGGACGCCGATGTCGACGGCGCGCACATTCAGGTGCTGCTGCTCACGCTGTTCTTCAAGCATTTCCCGCAGTTGATCGAGCGCGGTCATGTCCATGTCGCGCGGCCGCCGCTCTTTCGGGTCGATGCGCCCGCGCGCGGCAAGAAGCCGGCGCAAAAGCTGTACGCGCTCGACGAAGGCGAACTCGAGGCCACGCTCGACAAATTGCGCAAGGACGGCGTGCGCGAAACGCAATGGTCGATCAGCCGCTTCAAAGGCCTCGGCGAAATGAGCGCCGAGCAGCTGTGGGACACGACGATGAATCCCGACACGCGTCGGCTCATGCCGGTCGAACTCGGAGAGCTCGAATATGAAGGCACGGTCTCGCGCATGACGATGCTGATGGGCAAGGGCGAAGCGGCGGCCCGCCGCAGCTGGCTCGAAGAGAAAGGCAACGAAGTGGAAGCCGACATCTAAGGCGATTGCGCCTCACTCGCTTGTTCCCTGGTCTCCTGAATACGGACAAAACTTTCGATGGATCAACAAGACGATCTGTTCGCGCCGG
This sequence comes from Trinickia sp., assembly GCA_036384755.1. Lineage (GTDB taxonomy): Bacteria > Pseudomonadota > Gammaproteobacteria > Burkholderiales > Burkholderiaceae > Trinickia. Next base: position 32,426 of record DASVLS010000098.1, read on the forward strand.
CCACGGCGCCCGACGGCGAGGCGCTGACGCTCGGCCACTATGCCGAGCGCGCTTATCTCGACTATGCCGTGAGCGTCGTCAAGGGGCGGGCGCTGCCCGACGTCAGCGACGGGCAAAAACCCGTTCAGCGCCGCATCTTGTTCGCCATGAGCGAGATGGGCCTGGACGCCGACGCAAAGCCCGTGAAATCGGCGCGCGTCGTTGGCGACGTGCTCGGCAAATACCATCCGCACGGCGATCAATCGGCCTACGATGCGCTCGTTCGCTTGGCGCAAGATTTCTCGATGCGCTACCCGCTCATCGACGGGCAGGGCAACTTCGGGTCGCGCGACGGCGACGGTGCGGCGGCCATGCGTTACACCGAAGCGCGCTTGACGCCGATCTCCAAGCTATTGCTCGATGAGATCGACGAGGGCACCGTCGATTTCGCGCCCAACTATGACGGCTCGTTTCAAGAACCCAAGCTGTTGCCGGCGCGGTTGCCGTTCCTGCTGCTCAACGGGGCATCGGGTATCGCGGTGGGTCTCGCAACAGAAATCCCTTCGCATAATTTGCGTGAGGTGGCTGCGGCGGCCGTGCATCTGATTCGTCATCCGAAGACGACTCACGCCGAATTGATGGACATGCTGCCCGGGCCCGATTTCCCGGGCGGCGGGCAGATCATCTCCAGCGCGGCTGAAATCGCAGCCGCGTACGAGACGGGACGCGGCAGCCTGAAAGTGCGGGCGCGCTGGAAGATCGAAGAACTCGCGCGCGGCCAGTGGCAACTCGTCGTCACCGAGTTGCCGCCCAACACCTCGGGCCAAAAGGTGCTCGAAGAGATCGAGGAGCTCACGAATCCGAAGATCAAGCTCGGCAAGAAATCGCTGACGCCGGAACAGTTGCAGACGAAGCAAACGATGCTGGCGCTGCTCGATGCCGTGCGCGACGAGTCGGGCAAGGATGCGCCCGTTCGGCTCGTGTTCGAGCCGAAGTCGAGCCGCATCGACCAAACCGAATTCGTCAATTCGTTGCTGGCGCATACGAGCCTCGAATCGAACGCGGCGCTGAACCTCGTCATGATCGGCGCGGATGGGCGGCCGCGACAGAAGGGTCTGCTCGAGATCCTGCACGAGTGGATCGGCTTCCGGTTCGCGACGGTCACGCGCCGCACGCGTCACCGGTTGATGAAGGTCGACGATCGCATCCATATCCTCGAAGGCCGGATGATCGTCTTCCTGAATATCGACGAGGTCATCCGCATCATCCGCGAGTCCGATGAACCGAAGAGCGCGCTCATGGGCGCGTTCGGGCTCAGCGAACGGCAGGCCGACGACATCCTCGAAATCCGGTTGCGCCAACTGGCTCGGCTCGAAAAGATCAAGATCGAGAAGGAACTGGCCACGCTGCGCGAGGAGAAGACGAAGCTCGAAGAGTTGCTCGCCAACGAATCGGCAATGCGGCGCCAAATCGTCAAGGAAATCGAAGCCGATGCGAAGCAGTACGGCGACGAACGGCGCACGCTGATCCAGCAAGAGAAACGCGCCACGTTCGAAGCGCGCGTCGTCGACGAGCCGGTGACGGTCGTCGTTTCGCAGCGTGGCTGGGTGCGCGCGTTGAAGGGGCATGGTCTGGACGTGGCCGGCTTCACGTTCAAGGACGGCGACAGCCTTTACGCCGCGTTCCAGTGCCGCACGCCCGATATGCTCATTGCGTGGGGCAGCAAGGGGCGCGTCTACTCGGTGCCGGTATCGACCCTGCCGGGCGGACGCGGGGACGGCGTGCCCGTGACTTCGCTCATCGAACTCGAAGCCGGCACGCACCTGATGCACTACTATGCGGCTGGCGTCGATCAGCCGCTGCTGCTGGCCTCGAGCGCCGGTTACGGGTTCATCGCGCGCGTGGGCGACATGGTCAGCCGCGTCAAGGCCGGGAAGTCGTTCATGACGATCGACGAAGGGTCTGCGCCGCTTGCGCCGATGCCAGTGCTGCCGCAGGCGTCGCAGGTAGCGTGTTTGTCGAGCACGGGGCGGCTTGCCGTCTTCGGGCTCGACGAGATGAAAACGCTGACCGCCGGTGGGCGGGGCATCATCCTGATGGGTCTCGACGAAGGCGAAAAGCTCGCTCAGGCACTGGCGATCGGCCCCGCCGGTGTCGTGCTGATGGGCGCGGGACGCGGCGGTAAGCCGCAAGAGGAAAAGTTCGCCGGCGCGGCCCTGGCGCCCCACCTCGGCAAACGCGCTCGCCGCGGGCGAGCGCCCGAAACGCGTTTGAAGATCGCGGCACTGCGGCCCGCGCTCGATTGACGTTGACGCCGCGGCCGGCCTGCGCATGCCTGACGGCGAGCGGGCCGGTCGATATAAAGACCGCTCTTGGAGAGTTCCATGTCCATGTCGATTGCGATCGACGTTGCATTATTCGCCCATCTGGGCGCTGTCGCCGTGTGGATCGGCGGCATGGTGTTCGCGCATTTCTGTCTGCGTCCCGCACTCGCCGATGTGTCGCCGCAGTTGCGGTTGCCGCTGATCGAAGCGGTGTTCTCGCGCTTCTTCAATTGGGTGGGCGCGGCGGTGATCGTCATTTTGATCTCAGGCGGCTTCTTGATGTCGCGTTTCGGCGGCCCGCAGGCGTCTTGGCAGATCAATCTGATGGCGGCGCTCGGCGTGGTGATGATGCTGATTTTCGGGCACGTGCGCTTTGCCGTCTTCCCGCGCATCCGCCGCGCCGTGCAAGCGCAGCGCTGGCCCGACGGTGCGCGCGCCGTCGACACGATGCGCCGGCTCGTGCTCGCCAACCTCGTGCTCGGCATCGCGACGATCGTCGCGGCCGTGCTGTCACGCGGGTTCTAACCGAGCGGCGGCGGGGCGCTCGGTTGCCTCTTCGGCCGCACTAGTAGCCCAGCACGTGAGCGACGCCGAACACCGTCGCGACAACGGCATAGACGGCGTAGACAGGCATCTTGAACCGCGCGAGACACAGCAGCGCGAACGCGGCGGTCACGACATAGGCGGCCTCGTGCGGCACATGTTCGCCGACGTGCACGACCGCCGTCAGCAAAAAAGCCGTCGTCGATGCGCGCAGCACCCGCATGCCGTGCTCGAAGCGCGCGTGAGCCTCTAGGCGATGCAAGTGACGACGCGCGAACACGATGAGCATCCCCGAGGGAATGAATAGGAAGCACGTCGCGGCTACCGCGCCCAGCCAGCCCTGCACGAGGTAGCCGAGGAACGGCACGACGTTCAGCAGCGGGCCCGGGGAGACGGGCGACAGCGCGAACGCGAGTGTGAACTCGCGCGCGGTGATGCCCACGTCGGGTGTTTCGAAGAGCGCTTTGAGAACGGGCAGAGCGGAAAACCCGCCGCCGAACAGTGTGATGCCGGCGCCGGCGAGACGAGGCCAAAGCAGCCGCGCGGCGTAGTCGGACGGCAGCGGGCTGGCGAACAGTGCGATCAAGGCCCCGAGCGCGAGCACGAGCAGCTTATCCATGTAGCCGAGCGAGATTTCGACGTGTCCGCCGCGCGCCCGGCTCGCGATCCAGCCAACCGCGAACGAGCCTGCCAGGAGCAGGACGAATGCGGCCGTGCCGCGAAGCGTCAGCAACACGACGCAGGCGAGGATCGCCGCGACCCATTCGAGCGGCCGATGCACGAGCGCGCGCGTTTGCCGATACCACGTGATGCCGATGAGCACCGCCAGCACGACGGCGAAATGGTCGATCAGGCCAGGCGCCGCGAGCGTGCGAATGAACGGCTCGTTGTAGAACGTCGCCAGCGCGGTCATCGTGCAAAAGAACGGCAGCACGCTGGCAAGGCCGGCGATACAAGCGCCGATGCGCCCGCGCAGCGCATAGCCGACTTGCACCGCAACGTTGCAGCCGACCGCGCCGGGAATCATCCAAGCGAGCGCGACGAAATCGGAGTATTGGACCTGCGTGAAGCGCCGCTCGCGTTCGACATAGTGCAGCTCGAGCTGGGCCATCAGCGCAAGCCCTCCCCAAGAGAGCGCCGACAGCGCGAAGACGACTCGAAAGAGCGTCCACAACGGCTCGGGTTCGCCTGGTCGCTCGCGGCCGGTGCTCGTCTTCGTGCCTTCGGGGGGCGCGGCGGTGCTCACGGCGCGCGCAGCGCGTCTCCGCGTGCTTGCATCGCTCATGGGGTCGGTCCTCGTCTTCTCTCGCGCCGATCGTTATCGTGCCGGCGCTCTCATGCCGATTGTTGGCTGGTCTTTTTTTGGGTCTTGCCGTACGTGCCGAACGGCTCGCGCGCATCGCAAACGCCGAAGCGCTCCAGTAGCCCGCGAATACCGTCGGCGGGCACGGGGCGCGAGAACAGGAAGCCCTGCGCTTGGATGTTGCCCAGCGCCGAAAGCCAGGCAATTTGTTCTTCCGTTTCCGTGCCCTCGACCACGACGGTCAAACCGAGCGAGCGCGCTAGGTTGACGATTGCCGAGACCATCACGCACACGCTGCGGTCTGCCGGGATCGCCTGCACGAACGACCGGTCGACCTTCAGCGTATCGACCGAGAAGCGGTTCAGGTACGAGAGCGACGAATAGCCGGTGCCGAAATCGTCCAGCGCGATGCCGACGCCGAGCCGCTTCAATGCCACGATTTTTTCCGAAACGAGTTCGGGGTACTCCATCATCGCCGTTTCGGTGATCTCGAGCTCCAGCCGGTTGGCTGCGATGCCGGTCTCCTCGATCGCACGCGAGATCGTTTCGTATAGATCGCCGCGCCAGAACTGCACGGCCGAAATGTTCACGGCGAGCGACAGCGTTTCGTATCCTTCGCGCTGCCACTCGGCGAGCTGTTTGCAAGCCGTTTGAATCACGAAATCGCCGATCGGGACGATGAGGCCCGTCGATTCGGCCACGGGGATGAATTCGCTGGCCGAAATGACGCCTTGCTGCGGATGATTCCAGCGCGCCAGCGCCTCGAAGCCCGTGACACAACGCCGCGCGAGATCGATCTTCGGTTGATAGACGAGGAAGATCTGGTTCTCGGCCAGCGCCACACGAAGCTGCTGCTCCCACTGCATCAAGTGATCGGCGCGATGCGACAGGTGCGGCGAGTAGAACTGATAGCAGTTCTTGCCGGCGTCTTTGGCGCTGTACATCGCGAGATCGGCCTTCTTGAGCAAGTCGATTTCGCTTTCGCTGCCGACCGAGTAGAGCGCGATTCCGATGCTCGCATGCAGCACGAACGAGGTGCCCCGCACGTCGAAGGGATGCTCGAAGATTTCGCGCACGCTTTCCGCGAGCTGCACGGCTTGCCGCTCGACGTCGCCGCCCTTGAGCACGACCACGAATTCGTCGCCGCCGATACGCGACAGCACGCCCGCGGCGCCGACCGCATCGGAGAGTCGCGACGCCGTCATTTGGAGCACGATGTCGCCGGCGTTGTGTCCGAGCGTGTCGTTGACGGTCTTGAAGTTGTCGAGATCGATGAACAGAATCGCGAGTCGGCCGACGTTGGCCGGATCGCCGACGTCTTGCCGCAGGGTTTGCAGCGTCGCATAGCGATTGCGCAAGCCTGTGAGCAAATCGTACTCGGCGAGATGCGTCATCTCGCGCTCGCGTCCGAGCAGCTTGCCGATGAGACCGGTCGCTACCGCGAAGAAGGCGAGCATCGCAAGCGAAATGAAGCCCGCCATCAGCAGGTAAACGTTGCGCGTATGGTTGTAGTCGGCGAATTCTTCGGCCTCGGACAGCCCAACGAGCACGCCCATCGGATAACCGTCGATGTGCCGATACGAAACGATGCGCTTCACGTGGTCGATCGGGTCCACCATGGTGCCCGACACGTGCTCCGAAATGGGATAGGTGCCGCTCGCCGAAAACTTGCCGGCCGGGTCGCGGGCCATGCCCGTGCGGCGGGCAAGGACGCCTCCGTTATCGGCGATGACGGCGATCACGCCTTCCTTGCCGATCGCCGCGTTGTTGTAGAAATCGCTCGTAAAGTAGCTCGGATTCTCCGACACCACCACCACGCCCGCAAACGAGCCGTCGGCGTGGTTCAAGCGGCGCGTCATCTGCAGCGTCCACTGATGAGAGACGCGGCCCAGCACCGGCTTGCTGATATAGAGCTGATCGTCGTTCTCGTGCTCGTGGACCCTGAAGTGTTCGCGGTCGGATAGGTCGATCGGCGTGGGGTTCGCCTCCGCGGTGCTCGCCACCAAGATGCCATGCTCGTCGATGATGGACACTTGCACCAGCGTGTCGCTCTGTACGACGCCTTTTTCGACGGTGCTCGACAAATCGAAGTGTTCGGGGCTCTTTTCGAACTCGTACTTGACGAAACGCGTGATTTGGTCGACCTGATGGATCGCCTTGACGGTGTGCTGCTCGAGCGCCGACGAAAGGATAGCGGCCGATGCGGTCGCCTCGCGGTAGGTCGAGTCGCGCTCGACCGACAGGCGCGCCGAGATCACCGTCCAAAGCAGTGCAAGCACGAGCACGCCCAGCGCCGGGATCGCGATCAATGCGCGACGGCGTGAGCCTGCCGCACCGGTCCTCGTGCGGGTGTCCCTCGTGGAGTGAAGCCGAGCGAAATTCATCGGAGCAGTGAGTGATGGATGGCTTCGTATACCGCAGACATTCCTGTTCGAGGATATTACTGAATGGATAAAAATTAAGATAGCGTCCGTTTATCGGGTAAACGTTTGTCGCGTCAGGCACGAATTCGGCGATCGCATTCGCCGTTCGCATGGAAATGGCCGCCGCGGCCCGCGCAGTCGCACTGCGAGCCGGCGAGCGGTGGGCCCGGCGGCCTTTTATACACCGCAAACGGTGCGCCCGTCATGCCAGGCGACGGAATGGATATTCCAGTAGGTGAGAAAAAAGCGGGGAGCGCTCGAGTGCGGCGACGGAGCGCCGGAGCCGCATGGCGCAGCCCCCCGCAGTTTCGAGGCGAAAGGCGTTCAGGCGAGCCGGGCGGTGCCGTCGACGATCGTCGTCGAGCGGCCGCCTATCCAAATCTTACCGTCGTCGGCGTAATCGACGGTGACGCGACCTTCACGGGCGATCGCCGTCCCTTGCCGCACCGTATAGTGCCGGCCGGGCCGGCGCTCGTGCGCGGCGAACAGGCTTGCGATGGCCGCATTGGCGCTGCCGGTGACGGGATCTTCGTAGATGGAAAAGACACTATCGACGACGATGCAGCGAACCTCGAGCGTCGCTGGCCCACCGGGCGCATGCGGCGCATAGAACGCGAGGCCGGTCGAGCCCATTTTTTGCACGATTTCCGCGATAGCGGCGGGATCGGGGCTGATCGAGAGGCAGGCCTGCGGCGAATGGACGCCGATCGTCACCCACCGCGCACCATTATCGACCCAGCACGGCGGTAGCGCGTTGAAATCGATCTCATCGCTGCGGAGCGCGGTCTTCAGCGCCGACAGCAGGCTCGCATCGAGCGGTTCGATGCGTGCAGGCGGTGCAGCGAACGCCATCGAACCGTCGTCGCGCATGGCTACGTCGACGAGTCCGACGCCGCATTGCTGAACGAGTTGCCCGGCACGGCGCGGACGGTAACCGCTTTCGATGAGCGCGTGTGCCGTGCCGAGCGTCGGATGGCCCGCGAAGGCCATCTCGTACGCGGGCGTGAAGATCCGAACGAGATAGTCGGCGTTGGGGTCCGTCGGTCGACAAATGAACGTCGTTTCCGAGAGATTGGTCCAGCGGGCAATCGCCTGCATCTCGCCGTCGGTCAAGTCGTCGGCGTCGAACACGACGGCCAGCGCGTTGCCCTTGAACGGCACGTCCGAAAATACATCGACTTGCTTGAAGCGAACCGGCTGGGCGCTCATCGATGCCCCCGCCTTACGCCACTTCGGCGATCAGCTCGATTTCGACGCACGAACCCATCGGAATCTGCGCGACGCCGAAGGCCGAGCGCGCGTGCTTGCCCGCGTCGCCGAAGACTTCGCCGAACAGCTCCGACGCCCCGTTCGTCACGAGATGCTGCTCGGTGAACTCGAGCGTCGAATTGACGAGGCTCATCACTTTGACGATGCGCTTGATCCGGTTCAAATCGCCCGTATGCGCATGCAGCGTGGCGATGAGGTCGATCGCGACCGAACGGGCCGCGACCTTGCCTTCGTCGGTCGTCATGTTCGCTCCGAGCTTGCCCACCCACGGCTTGCCGTCCTTCTTCGCGATGTGACCCGACAAGAAAACCGTATTGCCCGTCTGCGCGCACATGACGTAGGCTGCGGCCGGCGCCGCGGCTTGAGGCAGTTCGATGCCCATTTGCTTGAGCTTGTCGTAGACGTTGGTGTTTGCCATGTCGGTTCCTTGAACGTAAAAGGGAAAGGGTAGCTCGAATCGTCCGCTCGCGCGTGCGCGATGTATCTCGGATTTAGATACGCGCGCGAATGAGCGCAGCCAACCGTGCGATGCCTTCGTCGATGCGCGCGGGCGGCACCGTGACGAACGACAGGCGCAGCGCGCTGTGGTCGGCGTCGTGGGCGTAGAACGGCGCACCGGGTACGAAGGCGACGTTTTCGGCCACAGCGGCTTCGAGCAGTTGCATCGTATCGATGTGCTTGGGCAGAGTGGCCCACACGAACATGCCGCCTTCCGGCCGGTTCCACGTCACGCCCTCGGGCATATGCTGCTTAAGCGCGGCGAGCATGGCCTCGCATTGGTCGCGGTAGAGCGCGCGGATCGTCGGCACATGTTCGTCGAGGAAGCCGTCCTTCACGACTTCGTGGACGATCCGCTGCGTGAAGCTCGGCGTGTGCAGATCGGTGGCTTGCTTGGCTTGCACGAGTTTGAAGTGCAATTCTTCGGGCGCGATGATATAGCCGAGCCGCAGCCCCGGTGCTAGCACCTTCGAGAACGAGCCGCAGTGAACGATGTGATCGGGCGCCATCGACAAGAGCGTCGGCAACGGCGCGCCGGCGTAGTCGAGCGCACCGTACGGGTCGTCTTCCACCACGGGGAACGGACTCGTGCGCGCGAACTGCGCGAGCGCGCGGCGCCGTTCGAGCGGAAGACGGCGTCCGGTCGGGTTCTGGAAGTTCGGCTGCGCATAGAGCAGGCGCGCGCCTTCGGTCAGCGCCGGCGTCAGGCCTTCGGGAACGAGGCCGTTCTCGTCGGTCGGCACTTGCACATAGTTGGCTTCGTACATCGAGAACGATTGCAGCGCGCCGAGGTAGGTCGGTGTTTCGACGAGCACCGAGCTCGCCGGGTCGATCAGCGCTTTGCCGAGCAGGTCGAGCGCTTGCTGCGAGCCGGTGGTCACGAGCACCTGAGACGGGCGGATCGTGACGCCGTCTTTCGAGTAGCGCGCGGCGATCCATTCGCGCAGCGGCATGAAGCCTTCGGTCGCGCTGTACTGGAACGCGGCGGCCGGTGCATCGCGCGTCACGCGCTCGCACGCTTCGCGCAGGCGCTCGACCGGGAAGGTGACCGGGGACGGCAGGCCGCCCGCGAACGAAATGACCTCGGGGCGTTCGGTGACTTTCAGGATCTCGCGAATGGCCGAGCTCGTGAGTTTGCGTGCGCGCTCGGATATGCGCCAGTTCGTGTGCGGCAGATCGCTGTGATCCATGAAACGTCTCCTTAATCCTCGATGGTGGTTGAGTGGGGTTCCGTCGCCCTGACCGAAACATGGGTAATGTTTCGAGACGAGAAGCGCGATTATCGCGCGAGTCGTCCCGTTGCGCGCGCCGGCGTGACGGCCGTGCGAACGGCGGCCTTGCGCCCGAGCACGACCGTGGCGATGACGGCGGCGGCAAAGACCCAGGTGGACGGCGCGACGGATTCCCCAAAAAACAGCGCGGCGAACGCGATCGTGAAGAATATCTGCAATAGCTGCACTTGTCCCACTCTTGCGGTGCCGCCGATCGCCAGACCGGCGTACCAGGCGAAAAAGCCGATGAACTGCGAGAACACCGCCACATAGCTGAACGCGAGCCAGGTGCGCAGCGCGACCGGTCCCGGGTGATGCAGATGCTGCTGCCAGGCGAGCCAGCCCACCGGGGCGACGAGGAACGGCGCTGCGAGCACGAGCGCCCAGCAGATCACCTGCCAGCCTCCGAGCTCGCGCGCGAGACGGGCGCCTTCGGCATAGCCGAGCGCGCCGACGGCGACGGCGGCGAGCATAAGCAGATCGCCCGCCTGCAGCGCCCCGCCGCCGGCACGCAGTGCGTACGCGACGACGAGCGCGCTGCCGACTGCCGCGCTGGCCCAAAACGCGGGCGTCGGGCGTTCGCGGGAGAGCCAGGCCGCGTAGATCGCGACGAACAGCGGCTGCAGGCCGTTGACGAGCGCGCCGTGAGAGGCGGGCACCGTTTTCATGGCCCATGCCGAAAACACCGGAAAGGCGACGATGACCCCGAGGGCCGTCACGGCCAGCCCCTTGATCTGGGCGCGGTTGGGCAGGCGTTCGCGGCGCCAAGCGAGCAGCAGCGCGGCGGGCACGGCTGCCGCGAGGGCGCGCCCGAGACCATTGAGCAGCGGATGAAATTCCTGAACGACGATGCGCGTCATGGGCAGCGTCAGACTGAAGATGATCACGCCGACGAGACCGAGCAGCATGCCTTGCGTTTCACGCGACTTCGTCACTCCAAGACTCCTCTAGTGGGGGGGCGGGCGATAAGCGCCGGTTGGGTGCGCGCCCGATTACGCGAGCGTGCGAGCGGCCACGACGAAATGATCGAGTTCGAGCGCGGAGGCTTTTGTCATTGAATATCTGCGAATCGCACGGCTGGAGACGCACCGGGCGTGGTTGAAACGATCGCCGCCGCCGAAGCAAATTTGCGGGACGGGACGCTAGCATCCACTTTAATCGCCTGGGCCGGCACAGTAACGGTACAATCGGCGCGATACTTTTCGGTACAGTTATCGGCTGCCGCTATGTCCACCGTCCTTGACCTCATCCCCGCCCCGCACGGCGCGTCGCAGTTGACGCTCGTCGAGCAACTTGTGCAATGGGCGCGCCGCCGCATCGAAGAACGCGTTTTCCGCCCCGGCATGCGGATGCCGTCGATCCGCAAGCTCGCTCAGGACAAGGGAGTCTCGCGTTTTACCGTCGTCGAGGCCTACGAGCGCCTCGTCGCCCAGGGTTATCTCGATTCACGGCGGGGCTCGGGGTTCTATGTGCGCGAGCGCGCGGCAAGCGCGTCCGGCGACGGGCGGCGGCCCGACGCGGCGACGCCCGCCGCACAGGCGCGCCCGATCGATGTCGTCTGGCTGGTGCGCAATACGTTGCAGGCGGTGCCACCGGAGAAGGGCCCGGGCTTGGGCTACCTGCCGAGCCGCTGGCTCGACGGCGAACTCGTCGCGGGCGCGCTGCGCACGTTGGGCCGGCAAAGCGGCGGTCAGTGGCTCGGCACCGGGACGGCGCAGGGCTTCTTGCCGTTGCGTCAACAATTGCAGACGAGGCTCGGGGAGTTCGAGATCGGCGCCAGCCCCGAGCAAATCGTGCTCGTGTCGGGCGTGACGCAGGCGATCGACCTCATCGCGCGGCTTTACGTGCAGCCTGGCGACGCCGTGATCGTCGGCGATCCCGCTTGGTTCCAGATGTTCGGCCGTTTTGCGGCGCAAGGCGCGCAACTGGTGGGGCTGCCGTACACGCCGAACGGCCCGGACCTCGATGCGCTCGAATCGCTCGTCGAAACTTGGCGGCCGAAGATGCTCGTCATCAACTCGGTGCTGCACAATCCGACGGGCACGTCGCTGTCGCCGGCCCAGGCGTTCAGGATTCTGCGCTTGGCCGAGGAATACGACTTCATCGTCCTCGAGGACGATATCTATGGCGATCTGTGTCCGCCGAACTATCCGGTCACGCGGCTCGCGAGCCTCGATCAGCTGGGGCGCGTCATCTATCTCAGCAGCTTTTCGAAGACGCTGACGGCGAACCTGCGTGTCGGTTTCGTCGCCTGCGCGCCCGAGATCGCGCAGGCGATTGCCGACCAAAAAGTGCTGATCGGCATGACCACGCCCGAGCTCAACGAGCGCGTGCTCTACAAGATATTGACGGAGGGGCATTACCGGCGGCACCTCGAGCGCCTGCGCGGGCGGCTCGACGGCGTGCGCGACAAGTGCGCCCGCATGCTCGAGCAGGCCGGTTTGTCGCTGTTTTCGATGCCGGCGGCGGGCATGTTCTTGTGGGCCGACGCGGGCGTGGACGCCGATGCGCTGGCCGCGGCGGGCCAGGAGGCCGGATTCTTGCTCGCTCCGGGGAGCTTGTTTTCCCCGCATCAGTCGCCGACGACCTGGATGCGTTTCAACGTCGCCAATTGCGGCGACCCCGCGCTGCCGGGTTTCCTGGCCGATTACGTGCAAGGACAGCATCGTGCCTCGAAGCCCTTGAAAACGTCGACGGCCGCCCTCACTTGACACCCCGCTGCGCGCCGCGCGCAAGTCGGCGCATTTTTCGTCAATCACGAACGCAACGAGGAACAGAAGACCATGGCACAAGAGACCATGAGCTTTCAGGCAGAAGTCAAGCAGCTTCTGCAACTGATGATTCATTCGCTCTACAGCAACAAGGAAATTTTCCTGCGCGAGTTGATCTCGAACGCCTCGGATGCCGCGGACAAACTGCGCTTCGAGGCGATCGCAAAGAGCGAGTTGTATGAGAACGATCCGGACTTGCGAATCCGCGTCTCGTTCGATAAGGACGCGCGCACGATCACGATCGACGACAACGGCATCGGCATGAGCCGTGACGAAGCCGTCTCGCATTTGGGCACGATTGCGCGCTCGGGCACGAAAGAGTTCTTTTCGCAGCTCTCGGGCGACCAGCAAAAGGATGCCGCGCTGATCGGCCAGTTCGGCGTGGGCTTTTATTCGGGCTTCATCGTGGCCGACAAGATCACCGTCGAATCGCGCCGCGCCGGGTTGCCTGCAGCCGAAGGCGTGCGCTGGATCAGCGCGGGCGAGGGCGATTTTTCGGTGGAGACGATCGAGCGCGCCCAGCGCGGCACGACGATCACGCTGCATTTGCGCGCCGAAGAAGACGAGCTGCTGTCGTCGTATCGGCTCAAGTCGATCATCCGCAAGTATTCCGATCACGTCGCGCTGCCGATTCTGATGAAGAAGGAGGAGTGGGACGCCGAGAAGAGCGAGATGGTCGTCAAGGACGAAGACGAGACTGTCAACCAGGCCAGCGCGCTTTGGACGCGATCGAAGAACGAGATCGAAGACGAGCAGTACAAGCAGTTCTATCATCACCTTGCGCATGACGAGCAAGACCCGCTTGCCTGGACGCATAACCGCGTGGAAGGCCGCAGCGAATACACGCAACTGCTCTACGTGCCTGCGCGCGCGCCGTTCGATCTGTGGAACCGCGAGCATCGGGGCGGCCTGAAGCTCTACGTGAAGCGCGTCTTCATCATGGACGACGCCGAGCAGCTTTTGCCGTCGTATCTGCGCTTCGTGAAGGGCGTGGTCGATTCGGCCGATTTGCCGTTGAACGTTTCGCGCGAAATCTTGCAGGAAAGCCGGGACGTCAAGGCGATCCGCGAGGGTGTGACCAAGCGTGTTCTGTCGATGCTCGAAGAGCTGGCGGGCGCCGAAACGGAAGAGGGCAAGGCGAAGTATCAGACGTTCTGGAAAGAGTTCGGCCAAGTGTTCAAGGAAGGCCTGGGCGAGGACTTTTCGAACCGTGAGCGCATCGGCAAGCTCGCCCGCTTCGCATCGACGCATAGCGACTCCGACGAGCAGACCGTTTCGCTCGCCGACTATGTTGCGCGCATGAAGCCCGAGCAGACGAAGATCTACTACGTCACGGCCGATACGTGGCAAGCGGCGAAGAACAGCCCGCATCTCGAGGTATTCCGCAAGAAGGGCATCGAAGTGCTGCTGCTGACGGACCGTGTCGACGAATGGGCGCTCGCCTACTTCACCGAATTCGACGGCAAGCCGCTCGCGAGCGTGGCGCGCGGCGATCTCGACCTCGATGCGTTCGACGACGAAGAGAAAAAGGCGCACGAGGCCATCGGCGAAACCTTGAAGCCGCTCGTCGAGAAAATGAAAGAGGTGCTCAAGGATAAGGCCAAGGACGTGCGCTTGACGTTCCGTCTCACCGATTCGCCGTCGTGCCTCGTGGCCGACGACGGAGAAATGACGGGCTACTTGCAGCGCATGTTGAAGGCGGCGGGGCAGAAGACGCCCGAGTTTCGGCCGATCCTCGAAATCAATCCCGAGCATGCGCTCGTGAAGGCGCTCGTGCCCGAGCACGGCGATTTCGGCGATTGGTGCCATTTGCTCTTCGACCAAGCGATGCTGGCCGAGGGCGGCGCGCTTGAAGATCCGGCGAGCTTCGTCAAGCGTACGAATGCGCTGCTGCTTGCGCGGTGATGCGCGCAGCGCGTCTTCGCTACGATGCCGCGGGCCGCGCTTGGCGCGCGGTGCAGCGGCCCGTTTCGACGTTCGATGAGAAGGACTGGCTCACGCGCGGCGGGTCGCTGACGGCGCATTTGCGCGTGCTCGGCGATGTGTGCGTGCGCGTCACGCGTGAAGCTGTCGATCGGCCGTGGCCGGACGAGTGCGCGGCGCTGCGCGTCGCGCCGCGCACTCGCGTGTGGGTGCGTGAGGTCGTGCTGGAGGTGAACGGCGTGCCGTTCGTCGTCGCGCACAGTATTGCGCCGCTGGCCGCGAGCCGTGGGGTTTGGCAGGCGATGCGGCGGTTGTCCACGCGGCCGCTCGCGGAGCTGCTCTACGCGGACAGCACCGTGTCCCGCTCGGTGCTCGTCAGTACGAGGCTGGCCTGGCGTCATCCGTTGGCGGCGCAGGCACGCCGTCAGATCGCGGGGCGCACGCCGCGCGCCCTCCTTGCTCGCCGTTCCGTGTTCGTGCGGCATGGTGCGCCGCTGATGGTGACCGAGTGCATGTTGCCGGCGCTGTGGGCGCATCTCGATGAGCGGTCGCAGGCGCGCAAAGAAGCCTCGGGCGGTGCGCCGCATTCGGTCGTCGGTCATGATCGAGGCGGGCGCCCCGCGCGGCCGTCGCACGCCGGCGCGGCTCACAGCCGGGCGGCATTGCCGCGGCGTGCCGCTTCGTCGTCGTGACGTTCAAGCATTCGTTCGCGCCCGTCGTGGACGAGCGCACGCGTGTGCTGTTGCTCGGCAGTTTGCCCGGAGAAGCGTCGCTTGCGCAAAGCCGGTACTACGCTCATCCGCAAAAGCATTCCGTCGCATATGCGTTCCGGTCGGCTGCTTACGCAGAAGAGAATCGGTTTGTAATGAAAGAGCCGATCGCGACATGACCAAGCGTTGCTTCCCGCCGGTGGTAGATGCGAACACGCGGATATTGATTCTCGGTAGCCTGCCGGGCGAGAGATCGTTGGCCCTTGGTCAATACTACGGGCATCCGCAAAACAAATTTTGGTCCCTGGTCGGCGAGGTAATAGAACGAGATCTCGTTGGCATGAGCTATCCGGCTCGTCTCGATACGTTGCTCGAACATCACATCGGGTTGTGGGATGTCGTTGCGCAGGCTCGTCGTGTCGGAAGCCTGGATAGCCGCATACGCGATCACGCCAGTAACGATCTGATCGCGCTTATCAATACTTTGCCGAATCTGACGACCATCGCCTTTAACGGCGGAACGGCAGCCAAAATTGGGATGACGGCCCTTGGTGGGGATGGTTTTCGATATCGACTTCTCCGCCTGCCATCGAGCAGTCCCGCCTATGCTTCGGTTTCATACGCAGAAAAGCTGGCCGTTTGGCGGCAGCTACGGCAATCGAATTGATGTGTCTAACGTACTTTGCCGTCAGGCAGCGAATACGACTTCGATATGTCCTTCGGCTTCCGAATGACGGTCCGGCCCTACTACGATCTGTACATCGCGCCCGAGTTTTGCGAGGCAGTCCAACATCTTTGCTTCACTCACGCCGCGAAACTGCCCGCGCAGCATGTTCGATAGCTTCGGTTGCGTCATGCAGAGCAACCGAGCCGCTTGCTGCTGTGTCCATTGCCGCGCCTTGATGATCTCCCCGATCTTAGCGGCGAGTTGGGCCTTCACTCGCATTTCTTCGGCGTCACCCATGCCAAGGTCAGCGTATACATTGCCGCTGCCCGATTCGATTTCGATCATCCCTTTTCTCCCTTTGCGTGTGCTTCGGCTACCTTTAGACGCTCGCGTACCAGATCGGTGTCCGGCTTCGGTGTAGCGATACCGCGGGACGATTTCTTCTGGAAACAGTGCAACACATATACGGCACCAGCCCGCTTCACTGTGTACACGGCACGGTACGTGCCGTTGTCTTCCGACTCTACGACCTCGAGCACGCC
>DASVLS010000099.1:0-13931 GCA_036384755.1 Trinickia sp.
GCTGCTTTGGAAACCGCCCGTGATCGCCACCGTCGTCGAAGCGAGCGTCGTCGCGCTGCCGTCCGTCACCGTCAAACCGGCATCGATCGTCACCGGCGTCGATGCCGTGTTGTCGCCCGAGGCGAACGCGGCCGCACCCGAGTCGGTCGTGATCGTCGGCGGCGCCGTCATGTGGATCGTGTCCGTGCCGGCCGTGCTCGTCTTCGTTCCGTCGCTCGTCGCAAACGAAATCGTGCGGTTGCCGTACGTCGTGCTCGTGCTCGAGAACGTCACGGCCTTCAGCGCGTTCGTCCACTGCGCGTCGGTCGCCGTCGCGCCCGCGGAGGTCAGCGTCAATACACCCGTGGCCGCGTTGTACGAGGCCGTGACGTTGCCCATCGTCAAGCCGTCGTTCGTGAAGCTCAGCGTATCGCCGCTATGGAAACCGCCCGAAATCGACACCGTCCCCGCCGATTGCGTCGTGTTGTCCAGGTCGCTTACCGAAATCCCGCCGTCGATCGTCACGGCAGAGGTCGCACCCACGTAATTCGTCGTGCCGCCCGTCGCCGTCACGATCGGCGTTTGATCCGTCGCCGCCACCGTCACCGTGCGCGTGGAGGCGGAGCTCGTATTGCTTAGACTGTCGGACACAGTAAAGCTCACGGTACGCGTCGCGCTGTTCGGCGTGACGAGCGTGTCCGTATACGTGATCGATCGCAGCGCGCTCTGCCACTGCGCGAGCGTGGCCGTGGCGCCGGACGACGTCAGCGTCATCACACCCGTCCCCGCATCGTACGAAGCCGTGATGTTGCCCATCGTCGAGCCGTCGTTCGTGAAGCCCAGCACGTCCTGGTCGCTATGGAAGCTGCCCGTGATCGCCACCGTCGCCGACGCGAGCGTCGAGGCGGCGGTATCGGTCACCGTCAAGCCGGAATCGATCGCCACCGGCGTGGACGCTGTGTTGTCCCCGGCCACGAACGCGGCCGAGCCCGAATCGGTCGTGACTTGCACCGGATTCACGACGTTGATCGTATCGGTCGCCGCCGTGCTCGTCTTTGTGCCGTCGCTCGTCGCGAACGCAATCGTCCGAGCGCCGAACGTCGTGCTCGTGCTCGAGAACTTCACGGCTTTGAGCGCGTGCGCCCATTGCGCATCGGTGGCTGTCGCCCCTGCCGACGTGAGCGTCAGGATGCCCGTCGCCCCGTTGTACGAGGCCGTGATGTTGCCCATCGTCGAGCCGTCGTTCGTGAAACTCAGCGCATCGCCGCTATGGAAACCGCCCGAAATCGCCACCGTCCCGGACGATTGCGTCGTGTTGTCCAGATCGCTGACCGAAATGCCGCTATCGATCGTGATCGCCGCCGCACCCTCGCTATAGTTCGTCGTGCTGCCTGTCGTCGTGACGATCGGCGTTTGATCCGTATCGGTGATGCTGACGGCCTTGGTTGTGGTGTTACCGGCCGTGAAGCCGTCGCTGGTGATCGTAAAGCTGATAGTGCGCGTAGCCGTATTCGGGACAGCTACGCTGTCGGTGTAGGTCACCGCCCTCAGCGCGGCCTGCCATTGCGCGAGCGTTGCAGTCCCGCCCGAGGACGTCAGCGTCAAGATGCCGTTGCTCGCGTTATACGACGCCGAAATGTTGCCGTACGTTGCTGCGCTGGTGTTCGTAAAGCTGAGCACATCCTCGCTGGTGTGCAAATTGCCCGTGATCGACACCGTGGCGCTCGTGGCCGTCGTCGAATTGCCGTCGGTCAGGGTAATCCCCGAATCGACGACGACAGGCGTCGACGCAACGTTGTCGCCGGACACGAACGACGTCGTGCCGCCAGTGGCCGTAAGCGTCGGCGGCGAGGAAGGCGCGAGATAGGTGAAATTATCCAGCGTGGGCGAGAGAAACGCACCATTGACGCCCGACTCGACGAACTTAATGCTTTTGACTTGCGAAAACGTCGCGAGACTGGACACATCGACATGGAAGAACGAACTGTTCACCACGTGCCCCGGCGTGTACGCACCGGAGCCAGCGGAAGCGTCGAGGACGACGCTCCCAATGACGTTGCCGGACCCGTCGAGCGCTTCGACGGTCACTTGATCGCTCACAAAGATATCGATGTCGAAGCTCTCTATCGCCATCAGACTGCCGTCTTGCCGCTGAACGGTCAGCGTCGACATCTGCGTGCCCTGGGTGTTGACGACCAACTCGCCACCCGAGCCGCTGCTCGGCAGCGACCCGCTGACGACCTGATATTCGGCGCCCTGATCGCCCGTATAGGTCAGAAGGCCGATCGTCGTCGACCCGACCGGCGTCGAGCCGGAATCGTAGCCTACCGAGCCGTCATACGTCTCGTCGAACGCGGACAGCACGTGATCGTAGCTTTGTTCCGAAGCCGCCGAGAAAACAACTCCGGTATGGACCGTGCCCGCGTCGTACTCGAGCACCCAGT
This sequence comes from Trinickia sp., assembly GCA_036384755.1. GTDB lineage: Bacteria > Pseudomonadota > Gammaproteobacteria > Burkholderiales > Burkholderiaceae > Trinickia. The sequence goes on from DASVLS010000099.1 coordinate 2,424, forward strand.
CACCGCCCAGCGCGGTCGCACCGGTCGCATCGGTCGATGCCGCCACGTTCAACCCGGAGATCGACGAAATCTGCTGCACGAGCGCCTTGCCGTCCGCGTTTCCGGCGACATCGCACCCGTAAATCAAAAAGTCGCCGCCCGACTTCATCGCCGCGCCGATTTGCGCAAACTCGGCGCCGTACGTCGACAAGTCGGCTTCGTTGATCCACGTGCTGCCAACCTGAAATTCGCCGGCCGCCCCGTGCGAAACGAGGTGAATCGCACTTACGCCAGGGTGTTCCTGCAAATACTGTTCGATCTGCAGGAGCCCGTCCTTGGTCGAATCGAGCACGACGTACTGCGTGCCGGCCGGCAATCCGGCGACGAGCGTTTGGAGATCGGCAACGTTCGAATTGATGAAGACGACCTGCTTGTCCGCCGCCCGAGCCACCGTATCGGTGAAACCGTGCACCGCGCGCATACCCGACGAATCGCCGGCGCGGGCCGCGCTTTCACCGGCAACGGCCGCCGTCGTGAAACCATGGACCGCGCGCATCGATGCGGAGGCGTCCGCATTCGAAGCCGGCGCCGAAGCGTCTCGCGCAGGCAGCGCATCAGCGCTCGTATGGTGCTGAGGCGCAACGGCCGCCGCGCCGATCGCGGCAGCCGATGCGTCGTAGACGATGCGCGGCTCCAGCGCGACGATGAGCGGTGCGGGCATGGCGGCGACCGCACTGCGTGCGCCCGTGTCGGAGGCGCGCATGGCGTGCAAGAGCTTCGAAAGGCTAGCGGCGAATTTCATCGCTTGTCGTCCTTAAAAGCGTGCCGCTCTCGCGGCACGCGTCCATCATCCGCGCGAGGGGAACACCCCTGCCAGCGCGATGATGAAGTTGATGCCGAGGTACGGATTGCGCAGGGAGAACGGCAGGCTGTTGCCCGCCATGCCGTTCTCGACCGTCGGCGCCCCGCCCGTCACGGTCGCGTTGAAGGGCTTGAGCGTCACGTCAGGCGTGGCGGTGCTGTAAAGCTCGCCCTGGCGGTTGGAAATGCCGACCGGTCCCAGCACCGACGTCGCCGACGGCGCGCCCGTCTGGGAAGCCGTCGAGGTCGTTGCGGGAATCGCGATCGACGCCGTCCCGCCGCCGCCGGTCACCGTCGCCGTATGCGTATGCTGCGGCATGTTCTGGGTCGTCAGCGTGGTGTTTTCGGTCCCACCCATTTCACCGATGACGATGTCGGAGAGCCCAAGGCCCTGCCCGATGCCTACGGGCGTGCGGCTACGCAAGTCCGGCAACTGGTAGTTCGTCACGCCGTTGCCGCCGTAGTAGGTGCCGAGCAGCGAGAACAACGCCTGGTTCTGCGAAATGGGCAACAATTGCCCCTGGCACTGCGCCCAGCCGGATGGTGCAAAGTTGAAGCCCGCCATGCGAATTTCACCCAAATACGGATCGCTCATCAATCGCCTCCTGTCGAAGAAAAGGAAACCTGCCTTACGTCACGTCCGGCAAGCCGGCCGCCCTGGCCAGCTCGTCGGCACGAGTGTGCACAACGACAGTCAGCGTCGATCGCCCGTCTTCGGTGGGCCGCGTCGGCGTGGCGAGCAAATCCCACGCCCTACCGGCGGGCGAACCGATGCGATAAACGTCCTGCGGAAGAGAAACGCCCGCAGGCAGCTCGAACATGGCTGCGTAGCAGACAAAACGGTCATTCATGGGAATGCCGGCGTTCGCATGCAAAAGCACCGCATCGACGGTTTGCCCGCCGACGCCGTCAAACGTGAACCGTTGCCCGATCGCCTCGAGCAATTCGGCATGGGTAGGGATGGACAGCAAACAAGCCCCCGCTCATTGTTCGTTACGCATATGGCCGACAAAGCCGACCGTGGTCTATGTTGTTACTGCCTTATTCGTGCGGCCCGCCCGAGAGCGCGCGCACCGCATTCAACCGCCAGCGGATCTGCCGCCCAGCTTCTCACTCCCGCGCAAGCCCATCTACGCGCGGTGCGAGCGCAACATCGAAGGGCACGGCAGGCCGCCGCATCTGCATATAGATTCCGTTCTCTCCCACCGGCTCGAAACCGAGCCGTCGATACAAGCCTTGCACGGGGTTGTTCATCTCGACGTACAACATCACGGACATCGCATTGGCCGCCGCCAGCGCGACGAAAGCATGCATGAGCCGCGTACCGAGGCCCGCACCGCGATGAGCGGGCAACAGCGCGATGTCGATCAAACGCGCTTCGCTGCCCTGCCAATGGTGATAAAGGCGTCCGATCGGATTCTCGCCGAGCATGACGACATCGAAACGGCAGTGCGGATAATGCTGCCGGTAATATGTGTCTTGCATCGAAAACTGTTCGGCCAGTAATGCCGCGATACGTTCGGCACTCCAGCCTGCCTGCGCGAACTCATGTGCACGCGTGCTTTCGAAAACGGCCCGTAGAAAGGCCCGATCGCGCTCGTGCACGGGCCTGACGTACAGACGACCGGCAGCGTCGGCGCCATGCTGTGCGGCGCCGAGGGCCTCACCGACGTAATCGGCCATCTGAGATCTCATTTTTCTTTCACGCATGAAAACTGCCGATCGATCAATAGCCTGGATCGACTGGCCCTTGGGGAAAATACATGCAGGCGAAGTGGATATTAGTCTAGAGAAACGGAGGTCGCAACCAGGCGATTATTTACGCGCCTACGTGGTTAACCTGATCGACATTCTGATTTCTTTCGAGAAAAACGGCGGCTCATAGCGAACCGCCTCATCGAATTACACGATCGGATGTTTCGAACGCGAAAATGGGCGTTATGCAGTATTTTTGGCCCGCAAACGTTGTCGGGATACTCGTATTGGCTTCGTCGCGTCTGCGAAAAGCTAGCGCGCCGATGACGCTGCCTGCCCTTTTGGACGCTACTGCTTCACCGACGACACGACGTTGCCCGCCCCATCGACGATATCGACCGAGCGTTTCTTACCGCCCGGCTTGGCCGTTGCCGACGAAGCGCTTTCAGTTGCGCTTTCAGTTGCGCTTTCAGTTGTGCTTTCAGTTGTGCTTTCAGTTGTGCTTTCAGTTGCGCTTTCGATCGCCGCCGAGACCGACGATGCCGCGTCGGACGCAGCCAGCAACAACGATGGGCGGGCCCGCGCGCGAGCCGCGTCCGAAACGGCCGCCGCGAGCCACTGCGTACACGCCCTAAAACCTTCCCAACTGGCGCCCGCATTTTGCGTGGCCGTCTCGACGGCAATTTCGTTCACGTGCTGCCAGTAGGCGAGCGTCTTCTTGAAGCCGGCCTGCGCCTGAGCCGTGGGCAGCGTCAGCACCCAGCCGAGCGAACGCGAATCGATAGCTTCGAGCGCAATGCCGTGCTGCTCGGCGAGCATGGTCTTGACCGTCTGCAGATTCAAACGCGCCAAGCGTTCGAAACCGGCGAACGTCTGGTTGGCAATGTCGGCCATCGAGGCGAACGCGGCGTATCCCGCGTTTTCGGCGTTTTCAGCGTTTTCGGCGTTGCCCGAATAGGCGATAACGGGTGTGCTCATCGTCTGACTCCATAGAAAGAAAGGTGAAACGGAACTGGGACCGAAACGCGCCGAACCAGCGCTCTTTCGCCTCCGGGTTGCCGACCTTCTCGGCGAATTCGCTGAGCTTCTTGTCGGTGGCCTTCTCTTCCTCGAGCGTTTGCTCGAGCAGCGTCACCGACTCCGTTCGGCCAAGTTGCTTACCGAGCGCGCAAAGCGTGCCGTATGAGGGAGTGTCTTGCGTGCCATGACGAACGTCCTCGATGTCGATAGTGATCGGTCAGTGCCCCGAGCGGCGATCGCCGGAGCCCGGTCGCACGCTCGCAACGGGCGTGCCTCACTGCCCGCACCGACGCACGCACGGGAACGGCCGTTGCGGCGCTAGGCGCGCATCACTCGAAACGACACACTGCGGGGATGGGACGTTGCAATCACCAGAACGCCGAAATACCGGCGACGCCGTACGCGCCGTGTCCGTGTGCCATCGGCAACGACACGCGCGTCATGCCGCCGAGCGCGTAGACCGGCAGCGAGACCTCGGCCGCGAGCGCCTGAAATTGCGTCCACCCAAGGGCGGGCTCGCCCGGGTGACTCGACGTCGGAAGAACGGGCGACAGCGTAACGAAATCTACGCCGAGCCGCTGCGCATGCAGCAGCTGGTCGCGCGAATGGCATGCCGCCGATAGCAGCTTCGACCGAGCGAAGGGTCGTCGGTCGCACTGCATGAGGCGCGCGCTCGGCAAGTGCAACCCGTCCGCATCGACGTCGCACAGTGCTTCGTCGTCGACCGGCCCATTGAGGATGACGCGCGCGCCGTATCGATGGCAGACGGCGCAGGCTTGCTCGGCCAAGCGGCGATACGCGTGCGCGTCGATCGTTTTCGCGCGCAATTGCACGAGCGCCACGCCCTCGGCAACCGCGTGGCGCAAACGCTCGAGAAAGACGTCGAAACACGCCTCACCGGGCGGCTCGGGGGTGATCAATAAGATGTCGGGAAGCGGCGGATCGATCGGCATCCGCTCACGCTACCAAAAGATGCACAGCATGCCAACTCGACAGACCGCGGCACGCGGGCCGCGACGCGACGCGACGCGATCAATGCGTTTGCGCCGCCGACGCCGTGCTCGGGCAAGCCGGGTCCTTGCCCCAGTGATCCGAACAAACGCGCCAGCGGCAGGCTTGCGCTTCGAAGAAGTTGCCCTTGTCGCACGCCTTGAGCCGAGCGTTCAAGCTCGCGTGATGCGCGCCGGCCGAAGGCTGCGCGGCTTTGGCCGAGGCTGCGCCAGCGCTGCCCCCTTTGGGCGCATGCGCACCGGCGGCGTTCGGCTCGTACGGCTTGGTGCGCGCCACGAGCGCCGCGAGCAGGTCGGCGTCCGGATCCTCCTTCGCCGACCGCGAGCGCGTTTTCGCATGCTTGCCCGCACGTTCGGCCGCGCCCTTCTTCTCTTTTTTCCCATGGCGGCTCGTCTCCGCCTCCCGCTCGGTGCGCGAAGCAACCGCCGCGGGCGCGCGTTTGACAACGGCCGCGTTCGTGCCGGAGGCGCCCTTATCGGCCGGCGCAGCGCCGCTCGCGAGCGCGCGCGAAAGCGGGTCGTTGCCGGCGACGGGAGACGACGACGCGGCTCGATCGGCCTGAACAGGATCGTCGGCCACGATCACCGCCGCTTGCGGCGTCGATGCCGCCGCCGCGCCGCTCGCTGCTGCGACGAGCGCCGCCGCGGACACACTGGCGGGCGTCGCCGGCTGCGCCTTGCCGACGCTCGCTCCCGCTTGCGCAGCGGGGGCGCCTGCCACGACCGTCGGCTCACCTTGCTGAACGCGCTGCCATTGCCACGCACCGAACGCGCCGAAGCCGATCACGGCCAGCGCGGCGACCATCAAGGGCTTCTTGGAGCGGCGGCGTTGGATAGGCTGCGCAACGGCCCGCCCTTCAAGGCTCGCGAGAATACGGGAACTGCTGTCGGCAGCACCGGGCGCCGTCTTGGAAAGCAGGCTCGGCCGCCCTTTGGAACTGGTACTCTCCGGCGCGCTCATTCAGTCTCTCATTGAATCTGTGTTTAATTCGCCGCGATAATAGAATCCGGCCTCTCCCTTGGCAGCAGGCCAGATTCTAAGAGCAAGCATTACAAAATACAATTTATTTCCCGCCCGGGGCCCATCTTGATTGCAGTCGCACTCGCCGCTTATTTCGCCGTCGCCGTCACCGTGGCGGCATTGTTCCTATTGCCCCCCGCACGAGCCGCGCTAATGTCTGCCGCCCTCGAATTGCATAGGCGGATGTCGCGGCGCACATCCCGTGGGATCTCACATGTACGCAGCGGCATCGGCAAATCAGTAAGAATTTCCCATGGCGCGCTGTACGACACGAAAAAAATACTGATTCGGCGGCGCTTGCTGATTTTGATTACGGCAGGTATCCTTGCGGCGCCTCCATTGATTGCAATCTGCATGCGCGGGCGCCAATTATTTCAGTTTGATGGCGATACCCGCGTACCGGACGAGAAAATCGCCGCGTTGCTCAATGGCGAGCAGCTCATTCCACCGCCGTCGTTGCCGCCCGAGGTCTTTACGACTCGGGAAGTCGAACAAGTCCGTCCGGCGCTGCGCGACGCCAGCCGCGATTGGAATTTGCTGGATACCGATTTCAGAACACGCCTATTGCTCGTGTACAAGATCATGCGCGAGCAGTACGGGTATGAAATGGTGCTGTTGGAAGGCTATAGAAGCCCGGAGAGGCAAGACCGACTCGCGCGACTGGGGGGCGTGACCAATGCGGCCGGATATCAGAGCTATCACCAATACGGCCTCGCCGCCGATAACGCGTTTTTGCGCGACGGCAAGGTCGTCATTTCCGAGAAAGATCCTTGGGCCATGCGAGGCTATCAGTTGTACGGTCAAACAGCCGAGCAAGTCGGCCTGACGTGGGGCGGACGATGGAAACTCATGGATTTCGGCCACGTTGAATATCACAAGCCCGGATTCGTCCTAGGGCGACGGCCAAACGGTCCGGCCGCCGGACGTTAGGCGAATATTTCGCGCCATGCACCGATACGCAATGCCTCGCGACGCAAAGCGCGAAGCCATTCGTCAAGACTTAGAACGTTAAAGCCTTATGCAACGCTTCCTCAATGCGCTGACCAGCAAACGCACGATGACTGTTCTCGGGGTGATCGTCATCGCCGCCATCCTGTTCGGCCTCGCCCTCGAGTTCGACCTCCCGCTCTTGTGGCCCGCGCTGGCGACGGCCGCCCTGCTCGCGCTGATCTTCGTCGTCTGGCTATGGCGGCGCATCGCCGCGCGGCGTGCCGCGGCCAAACTGGGCGACATGCTCGAGCAAGAGGCCGAAACGGGCAAGGCGCCGCAAGCGAGCGCCGCCAAGCATGCCGATCTCGACGTATTGCGCACGCGGCTCGTGGACGCGGTGCGCACGATCAAGAGCTCCAAGATCGGCCAGGTGTCGGGCGGCTCGGCGCTTTACGACTTGCCCTGGTACATCGTGATCGGCAACCCGGCGGCCGGCAAGAGCAGCGCCGTGCTGAACTCGGGGCTGCAGTTCCCGTTCGCCGAAAAGAGCGACGCGATCGTGCACGGCATCGGCGGCACGCGCAACTGCGATTGGTTCTTTACCACCGAGGGCATCTTGCTCGATACGGCGGGCCGCTATTCGGTGCACGAGGAAGACCGCAGCGAGTGGCTCGGCTTCCTGAATCTGCTCAAGCGCTATCGTCCGAAGGCGCCCATCAACGGGATCATCGTCACGGCCAGCATCGCCGAGCTCACGAGCAGCCGCCCCGACGCGACGATCAATCTCGCGCGCAGCCTGCGCCAACGCGTGCAGGAGCTGACCGAGAAGTTGGAAGTGTTCGCGCCGGTGTACGTGATGTTCACGAAGGCCGACCTCATCACGGGCTTCGCCGAATTCTTCTGCGGCGGCGAGCGGCACGAATACGACCGCGTCTGGGGCGCCACGCTGCCGTACGAACTCGACGAAAAACGCGACGTCGTCACGTTGTTCGACGAGCGATTCGAGGAACTCTACGAGGGGCTCAAGGAGATCAGCATCGCGCAGATGTCCATCAATCGCGGCACGATGCTCTCGCCGGGGCAATTGAGCTTTCCGCTCGAATTCCTGGCCATCAAGCCCGCGCTGCGCGTCTTTCTCGCCACGCTCTTCGAGAACAACCCGTTCCAATACAAGCCGATCCTGCGCGGCTTCTACTTCACGAGCGCGTTGCAGGAAGGCGAAACGAGCAGTGCGGCCGCGCAACGCATCGGCCAGCGGTTCGGGCTCGGCGTCGACGATCTGCCCAAGCCCCAAGCGGCTTCGTCCAAGAACGGCTTCTTCCTGCGCGACCTGTTCTCGAAGGTCATCTTCGCCGACCGCCAAACGGTGCGCCAGTTCGCAAGCCCGGCCAAGACGCGGCTGCGCTACGGCACGTTCTTCGCCTTCGTCGCCGTCCTCGCGCTCGCGCTGGGCGGCTGGACATGGTCGACGATCGGCAATGAGCAGCTCACGTCGAACGTCCAAGCCGATCTCGACAACATCGTCCGCCTGCAGCAAAACCGCAACGATCTGCAGTCGCGGCTGCAGGCAATGGACATTCTGCAAGACCGCATCACTCAGCTCGAGCAGTTCCGCCGCGATAAGCCGCTGTCGGTATCGCTCGGTCTCTATCAGGGCGATCGGATCGAGCAGCGCCTGCTCGCCGAGTACTACCGCGGCGTGAAGCAATTGATGCTCGACCCGGTCTCGCAAAACCTCGCCGCCTTCCTGCAGGAAGTCAACGCCCACCCCGATCAGTTGGCGCCGCTCACCCATCCGCCCGAATCGGGCGCGATCGCGGTATCGGCGCGCGCCGGCGGCGCAGCGGCGAACGGCGGACAAAACGCGCAGAACAGCCAGGGCGGCCTCTATAGCGACGCATCGCCGACCAACGTCGAAGACGCCTACAACGCGCTGAAGACCTATCTGATGCTGTCGGACAAGCGCCATGTCGAGGCGGCGCACCTCACCGATCAACTCGCCCGCTTCTGGCGCGGCTGGCTCGAAACCAACCGCGGAAACATGTCGCGCGACGAAATGATCCGAAGCGCCGAGCGGATGATCACCTTCTATCTGTCCCGCGTGTCCGACGACGATTGGCCCATGATCGACGCCAATCTGTCGCTCATCGATCAGACGCGCGAGAGCTTGCGTCACGTCGTGCGCGGCATGCCGGCGCGTCAGCGCGTCTACGAAGAAATCAAGGCGCGTGCTTCCACTCGCTACGCGCCGATGACCGTCGCGCGCATCGTCGGCGAAAACAACGCCGCTGTCGTCGGCGGCAGCTATGCGATTCCGGGCACGTTCACTCGCGAGGCTTGGTTCGACTACGTGAAGCCCGCCATCCGCGACGCCGCCACGAAGGAATTGCAGGCCAAGGACTGGGTACTCGGCACCTCGTCGCAGGACGACCTTACGCTGGAAGGCAGCCCCGAGCAGATTCAAAAGGCGCTCGTCGGCATGTACAAGACCGAGTACGTCCAGCATTGGCAGCGCTTCATGCAGGGCATCGCCGTACGCGATTTCGGCAACTTCGGACAGGCCGTGGACGCCATGAACCGTCTGGGCGATCCGCAAGACTCGCCGATCCGCAAGATTCTCGAAACGGCCTACGACCAAACGGCTTGGGACAATCCGGCGCTCGCTTCGACTACGCTGCAGAAGGCGCAAAGCGGCATGACAGGCTGGTTCAAGCGGCTGTTCTCGTCGAAAACGCAGGCAGCGCAGAACGCGGGCGTCGACATGGACGTCAATCTCGGCGGCGCATCCACGGCCGGGCCGATCGGCGTCGCATTCTCGGGTCTCGCGCGCATCGTCGCGAAGCAAGAGAACACATCGCTGCTCGCCGGCTACATGGATTCGCTCTCCAAGGTGCGCACGCGCTTCAACGTGCTCAAGAACCAAGGCGATCCGGGCCCTGGCGCGCGTCAATTGATGCAGCAAACGCTCGACGGCAGCGGCTCCGAACTCGCCGACTCTTTGAAGTTCGTCGACGAGCAGATGCTCACCGGCCTGACTGACGATCAACGCAAGTCGTTGCGCCCGCTGCTCGTGCGGCCGCTGATGCAGGCGTTCGCCGTGGTGATCGAACCGGCCAGCAACGAAGTCAACAAGGTCTGGAACGCCCAGGTTTATCAAACCTTCGAAAGCGCGCTCGCGAACAAGTACCCGTTCTCTGGCGACGCCAAGGTCGAAGCCGGCGCGAGCGAGATCGCACAAGTGTTCGGACCCGACGGCGCCATCTCGAAGTTCGTCGGCACGACGCTCGGCCCGCTCGCCGTGCGGCGCGGCGATACGCTTTCGCCGCGCACTTGGGGCGGCATGGGCATCGCCCTCTCGCCCGCGTTCACGAACGGTTTCCCGCACTGGGTGGCGCCGCTCTCGGGCGCCGCCGCGGCAGGCGCCGGCGGCGCGGCCGCGGAACCGCAGACGGTGTTCCAGATCATGCCGCAGCCCGGCCAAGGCACGACGGAGTACACGATCACGATCGACGGCCAGCAACTGCGCTATCGCAACACGCCGCCGCAATGGACCAACTTCGTGTGGCCGAATCCGCAAGGCACCCCGGGTGCGGCGCTGACGGCAACCTCGTTCGACGGGCGCACGATCCAGCTCGTCAACGAACCGGGCCGCTACGGGCTCGAGAAGCTGATCAACTCGGCCAAGCGCACACGCAACCCCGACGGCACGTTCGCGCTGTCGTGGACGCAAGGCAGCGTGACCGTCGCACTGAGCATGCGGATCATCAGCACGTCGCAACCGTCGAGCGGCGGCGGCGACGCTCCGCAGCAGCAGAGCCTGCGCGGCGTGCGTCTGCCCGAATCCGTTGCCGACGTCGCGCAAGCGCGCTCGGCCATCGCGCAGGCGAGCGGCGCCCCCTCGGCCCTGGCCGGCACGAGCGCCGGCCCGACGATGGCCGCGCAAGCGGCGGCATCGGCCGCCCCCTCCCCTTCGGCCGCCACCGCGGCGGTCTCGACTACAGGAGCCGCGCAATGACGCAATCCGTCCAGGCGCAACTCGACTATTTCGGCAAGATTCCTTCTCGCGGCGACTTCGTCAAAAGCACGCAGAATCCGCAACTGCTGCAGACCCTCGACCGCTGGGTCGCGCAGGCCATGGAAATGCTCGCCGAAGACCCGCGCTGGAAGATCGTCTATGAAAACGCGAAGCCGATGCATTTCGCGTTCCTCGGCTCGCAAAGCCGCATTGCGATCGCTGGCCATTTGATGTCGAGCCACGATGTTTCCTCGCGCCGCTTTCCGCTGCTCGCCGCCACGGCGCTCGAAGTCGAGCGCCCGCTCGCCTTCCTCGCGCGCAGCCCGCTAGCGTTTGCGCGCTTGTGGTCGCGCGCCTCGACGCAGATGCGCACGCTCTACGATTGCGAAGAGCCCGGCGCCGCGCTGCAGGCGCTCGGCGACACGCAGGTATCGATCGACGTCGGCGTGGCGAACTCCCACGACGGCACGTTTTCCGATTTCGTCGAGCACCAAACCCTCGCGGGGCTCGAACAAATGCTGCTCGCGAGCGGGCATCCGGTGCGGCTGCGCGGCGCGATGCTCGCGCTCGGCTCGCTGCTCAAGCCTGTCATGCTGAGCCATGCGCCGAATCTCGAACGCGGGCTCACGCTGCCGCTACCGAACGATACGTTTTACCGCACGCTCGTCGCCGCGTTTTGGCTCGAGCTCATCGCGCCGTTCCTCGCCCCGACCGATATCGAAATCGCGATATTCATCGGCACGATCGCCGAACGCGAGCGTCTCGTCATCGGCTTTAACGGCGCATCGGCCAAGACGCTGCACAGCGTCATCGATCCGCAGGCGTATGCCTCGCACAACATCGACATCGACGATCCCGAATGGATCGACGACCACGCTCAGAACGAACATGGAATCAGCAAGCTCGTCAGCTATCTCGATCAGCCGCAACTGTCGCTGCGCATCGCCATCGATACGTTCCGCGAAGCGTTCGTTGGG
>DASVLS010000100.1:0-8563 GCA_036384755.1 Trinickia sp.
CGGCGCCGCGTCGATCTGGTCGTACGCCTTCGCCTCGCCACCGAACTTCGCGGTCAGCACCGTCGTGATCGCCGCCGTCAGCGTCGTCTTGCCATGATCCACGTGACCGATCGTGCCGACGTTCACGTGCGGCTTGGTCCGTTCGAATTTACCTTTTGCCATGATTCTCTTCTTTCAAAAGTAGTCGATGAAAAAGCCGGTTGGCTTACTTCGCTTTCGCGCTGATGATCGCGTCAGCGACGTTGCGCGGCGCTTCGGCGTAATGCTTGAACTCCATCGTGTACGTCGCACGACCTTGCGTGAGCGAGCGCAGCGACGTCGAGTAGCCGAACATTTCCGACAGCGGCACTTCGGCGCGAACGATCTTGCCGCCGCCAACCATGTCTTCCATGCCCTGGACGATACCGCGACGGCCCGACAGGTCGCCCATCACGTTGCCCATGTAGTCTTCCGGCGTCTCGACTTCCACGGCCATCATCGGCTCGAGGATGACGGGGCTCGCCTTGCGCATGGCTTCCTTGAACGCCATCGAACCGGCCATGCGGAACGCATTTTCGTTCGAGTCGACGTCGTGGTACGAACCGAACGTCAGGTGAACCTTCACGTCGACGACCGGGAAGCCCGCCAGCACGCCGCTCTTGAGCGTGTCTTGGATACCCTTGTCGACCGCGGGGATGTATTCGCGCGGAATGACACCGCCCTTGATCTCGTCGAGGAACTCGTAGCCCTTGCCCTGCTCGTTCGGCTCGAGCGTGATGACCGCGTGACCGTACTGGCCGCGACCGCCCGACTGCTTGACGAACTTGCCTTCGACATCGGCTGCCGTCGCGCGGATCGTTTCGCGATACGCGACTTGCGGCTTGCCCACCGTGGCTTCGACGTTGAACTCGCGCTTCATCCGGTCGACGAGAATTTCGAGGTGCAGCTCGCCCATGCCCGAGATGATGGTCTGGCCCGACTCTTCGTCCGTTTGAACGCGGAACGACGGGTCTTCCTGAGCCAGGCGATTGAGCGCGAGGCCCATCTTTTCCTGGTCGGCCTTCGTCTTCGGCTCGACGGCCTGCGAGATCACGGGCTCGGGGAACACCATGCGCTCGAGCACGATCGGGTTTTGCGGATCGCACAGCGTGTCGCCCGTCGTCGCTTCCTTCAGGCCCACGGCCGCGGCGATGTCGCCGGCGCGCACTTCCTTGATTTCCTCGCGCTGATTCGCGTGCATCTGCAGAATCCGGCCCAGACGTTCCTTCTTGTCCTTCGTCGAATTCAACACCGTGTCACCCGAGTTCACGACACCCGAATAGACGCGGAAGAAGATCAACTGGCCGACGAACGGGTCGGTCATGATCTTGAACGCGAGCGCCGAGAACTTCTCGTCGTCGGCAGCCTTACGCTCGGCCGCATCGCCGTTTTCGAGTTCGCCCTTGACCGGGGGAATGTCCACCGGCGACGGCAGGAAGTCGATCACGGCGTCGAGCATGCGCTGCACGCCCTTGTTCTTGAACGCGGTGCCGCACAGCATCGGCTGGATTTCGCAGGCGATCGTACGGTCGCGCAGCGCCTTGACGATTTCCGCTTCGGACAGCTCTTCGCCGCCGAGGTACTTCTCCATCAACTCTTCGCTGGCTTCGGCGGCCGATTCGATCATCTTCTCGCGCCACTCGTTGCAGGTCTCGACGAGTTCGGCGGGGATGTCGACGTATTCGAACTTCGTGCCTTGCGACGCCTCGTCCCAAATGATCGCGCGCATCTTCAGGAGGTCGACGACGCCCTTGAAGTTTTCTTCCGAGCCGATCGGCACCACGACGGGCACCGGGTTCGCCTTCAGGCGCGTCTTCAGTTGGTCGTAGACCTTGAAGAAGTTCGCACCCGTACGGTCCATCTTGTTGACGAACGCGAGACGCGGCACCTTGTACTTATTGGCCTGGCGCCACACCGTTTCCGATTGCGGCTGCACGCCGCCCACGGCGCAGTAGACCATGCACGCGCCGTCGAGCACGCGCATCGAGCGCTCCACTTCGATCGTGAAGTCGACGTGCCCCGGGGTGTCGATGATGTTGATGCGGTGTTCCGGATAGTTGTTACCCATGCCCTTCCAGAAGGCAGTGGTAGCAGCCGACGTAATGGTAATGCCGCGCTCTTGCTCTTGCTCCATCCAGTCCATCGTCGCCGCGCCGTCGTGCACTTCGCCGATCTTGTGGTTCACGCCGGTATAGAACAAGATGCGCTCGGTCGTCGTCGTTTTGCCGGCGTCGATGTGAGCGCTAATACCGATGTTGCGGTAGCGCTCGATAGGTGTCTTACGAGCCACTTTGATCCTCTATTGGGATAGCGCGAAGAGCCTGAGATTGTCTTCGCGCCCTAACACAAACGGGCGAGGCGCTCGATAAGCGCACCCGCCCGGAATTTTTTCCGCTATCGCCTTAAATCGAGGCTTAGAAACGGAAATGCGAGAACGCCTTGTTGGCTTCCGCCATCCGGTGCACTTCGTCGCGCTTCTTCATCGCGCCGCCGCGACCTTCCGCGGCTTCTTGCAACTCACCGGCCAGACGCAGAGCCATCGACTTCTCGCTGCGCTTTTTCGCGGCCTCACGCAACCAACGCATCGCCAATGCCATACGACGCGACGGACGCACTTCGACCGGAACTTGGTAGTTCGCCCCGCCAACGCGGCGGCTCTTCACTTCCACCACCGGCTTGACGTTGTTGAGCGCCACCGTGAACACTTCCAGCGGGTCCTTGCCACCCTTGGTCTGGATCTGTTCGAAAGCGCCATAAACGATACGCTCGGCCACCGACTTCTTGCCCGAGAGCATCAGCACGTTCATGAACTTAGCTACATCAACGTTGCCGAACTTCGGATCCGGCAACACTTCCCGCTTGGGAACTTCGCGACGACGCGGCATGTTTCTTCCTTTGACTTTTCAGTTGGAGCTCGATGAGAAGCCCCGCGGCCACCAACTAACCCGATCTATCTTTGACGACTAACCAGCTTGGCCGGGTGACCACTTACTCGACAGCACCGGCGATTCCGGCACCACCGCCTAAACTACCCGGACAGGCGAATTACTTGCCTGCCTTAGCGCGCTTCGCACCGTACTTCGAGCGAGCTTGCTTACGATCCTTGACGCCTTGCGTATCCAGCGAGCCGCGGACCATGTGGTAACGCACACCCGGCAAGTCCTTCACACGGCCGCCGCGAATCAGCACGACCGAGTGTTCCTGCAGGTTGTGGCCTTCACCACCGATGTACGAAATGACTTCGAAGCCGTTCGTCAGACGAACCTTGGCGACCTTACGGAGTGCCGAGTTCGGCTTCTTCGGCGTCGTCGTGTACACACGCGTGCACACGCCGCGACGCTGGGGGCAGTCCTGCAAGGCCGGGCTCTTGCTCTTCGTCGTTTCCGACGCGCGGCCTTTGCGAACCAGTTGATTGATGGTTGGCATTGTGTATTCCCGAAATTGATGAAAACGCCGCACCGCATGCCGGGCAAAGCGGCCGCGATGTGCGTCAAACCTCCTGCCTGGGCCGACTGACTCGCGGGCTCGCTCACGCGTGAGCGCACCCTCGACCCAGGAGCCAAGAACAGGAACCCGGCATAATACTGCGAAAAGGTCAAGCGCGTCAATAGCTTGCATGACCGCGGACGCGTTGCGCCGTCAAATCGGCGCGTCATGGTGGAGCAGCCTAGCAACGAGGCTTGACCGCAGAGGCTTCGGGGGGGCGCTCCGTCGATCGGGCTAGTCGGCTGCGACGACTTCCAACAACTCGTCCCCGAACCGCTCGAGCTTGCGTGCCCCGATACCGGGGATATGGCGCAGACCGTCGATCGTTTCGGGCGCCGATCGGGCGATCTCGGCCAGCGTCGCATCATGGAAGATGACGTAGGCCGGCACGCCGTCGCGCTTGGCGGTATCGGTGCGCCAAGCGCGCAGCCGCTCCCACCGGGCACGCTCGCGCGGCCCGAGCCCCGCCGTCGGATCGGCCCGCTCGCCGGTGCGCGACGATGCCTGGCGCGTGCGGGTCGGCTTCACGTAGCGACGCAGCGTGACAGTCTGCTCGCCTTTGAGCACGGGCTTACTGGCCTCGGTCAGCATGAACGCACCGAAGCCATCGTGGTCGACCGTCAAATAGCCGAACGCGACGAGCTGTCGAAATATCGCCCGCCATTCGGCCTCGGACAAGCTCGCGCCGATGCCGAACGTGCTCAGCGTGTCGTGCCCCCGTTCGCGCACCTTCTCAGTACGGTTGCCGCGCAAAATATCGATCAGATGTCCGGCGCCGAAATGGAATCCGCTCGCCCGACGCGCACGGAATACGCATGAGAGCGCCATCTGCGCCTCACGCGTCGCGTCCCATGTGACGGGCGGTTCCATACAGGTATCGCAATTGCCGCACGGCTGGCTCGCCTCGCCGAAATACGACAGCAGACGCACGCGCCGGCACGCCGCCGTTTCGCACAAACCGAGCAGCGCATCGAGCTTGCTCGTCTGCACGCGCTTGTGCGTCTCGTCGGCTTCCGATTCGTCGATCATCTTGCGCTGCTGAACGACGTCTCCAAGACCGTAAGCCATCCATGCGTTCGCCGGCAGGCCGTCGCGGCCCGCGCGGCCCGTCTCCTGATAGTAGCCCTCCACGCTCTTCGGCAAGTCGAGATGCGCGACGAAACGCACGTCGGGCTTATCGATGCCCATGCCAAAAGCGATCGTCGCGCATATGACGATCCCCTCTTCGCGCTGAAACATCTCCTGGTGACGCTGACGCGTTTCGAAATCCATACCGGCGTGATAAGGGAACGCGCGCACGCCGTGGGTCTTCAGCCAATCGGCCGTTTCCTCGACTTTGCGGCGCGACAGGCAATAGACGACGCCGGCATCGGTCGTGCCGTCGTCGTTCATATGCTCGGCGCGGATGAAATCGAGCAACTGCGTGCGAGCGTTGTCCTTCTCGACGATGCGGTAGCGAATGTTCGGCCGATCGAAGCTCGAGACAAATACGCGTGCTTCGTCGAGCGCAAGGCGATGAATGATTTCGTCGCGCGTGATCGCATCGGCCGTAGCCGTCAGCGCAATGCGCGGGACCGATGGAAAGCGCTCGTGCAGCACCGAGAGCTGCATGTATTCGGGACGAAAATCGTGCCCCCATTGAGAGACGCAGTGGGCTTCGTCGATGGCGAACAAGCCGATCCGCGCACGTTCGAGCAGATCGAGAAAGCGCGGCGTCATCAAGCGTTCGGGCGCAACGTAAAGCAGATCGAGCTCGCCCTCGCGCAACGCACGTTCCGTGGCGGCCGCCTCCGCGCCCGTGAGCGTCGAGTTCAGATAGGCCGCACGCACGCCAAGCTCCGTAAGCGCAGCCACCTGATCTTGCATCAGCGCGATCAGCGGCGACACGACGATGCCCGCGCCCAGTCCCGCTTCGCGCCGAACGAGCGACGGGATCTGGTAACAAAGCGATTTGCCGCCGCCCGTCGGCATGAGCACGAGACAGTCACCGTCCCCTGCGACGTGTTCGACGATATCGCGCTGCTGCCCTCGGAAAGCGGGATAGCCGAATACTTCGTTGAGGATTTCTAGAGCACGGGACATGTAGGCGATGGGAAGAACGAACGGCGGATGGACGCCATTCTACCAACCGCCGCTCAGCGCCGACGCCGCATCTGCGAGCGTTGGCCGATCGAACGATGCCCCCCATGACAATCCCCAAGCCGATTATTGCGTCTCCCACCGCAGGCTGGGACGCGCGTCGGCGCGAAGGCTCGTTCCGTCAATAGTTGGGAGCGTCGAGCATATCGGTGGCGGCTCGTCGTACGCGGCCTTGCGGCGGCCCCGCTCTTCCCGCTAAAACATCGTTCATGCGCAGTCGTGATGAAACGATGCACGAGCGTACCCATTCACCGACAGCTTCTTACTGCCGCCAGCTCGCCTCAACGCCATGCCCGGGTTTGAGCAACTTCGATCGCCTCGCGCAGGCGAGCGCTCGATAACGCCGCGTCGATCGCGCAGCGCCGAAGGGCGCTCGCCCGGCAGTTCGCCCGGCGATGCGCCGATGTTTTCCTCGACCGGCTTTGCGCGGGGCACGCCGAGACACGTTCGCGAGGCGATGCCTGCAGTCGATCGGCTAGACTTGGCGACCGCTCCCGCGCGTCCGCTCGAGTATCTTTGGGGCATGCATATGCGCCCCGATTCGGAAGACGAATATGTTCCCGCGCTTCAGCGAACGGTAAGCGACATTGCAAACCACCGTCAGCGTAATAAGTGGCATAGCAGAGCGCTGACGTTGACCGAGAAGACCGCGATCGAACAATACACGTTCAACTCGAACGACTATGTCAACGACTACCTGAGGCATGGGCAGAACGAGCCGTTTCCGAAAGGCGTCATTCCCGCCGGGGCGGACATTTCCGCGACGTCCTCTGCGCGTCGCGCGCGGCAGTTGGCAGAAATCCTGAAGGACGTCGCCCCCGCTAACGGTCCCGTCGTACTGTACCGAGGCGGATACGAGCATCGCGGCACTTCAGGCGAGCGCTTCAGGCAAGGAGCGATCCGATCGGGGGATGTCCTCGTGAACAGCGACTTCCTGTCTTTTACCGAAAACCCCTTTACCGTCGCGAAATTCATCCGGTCTTGGTTCAGTCCGACGGATGAGACCTCCATCATTTTTCAACTATCGACGCATCATTCGATAAAGCCGATCGCACCGCTCACGGCCTACGGCGGCAACTTCGAAGATGAATCGCTTTGTCCGCCAATGCGCGCCTTCCGCGTGCTTGCGATCGACGAGATCGAACCGATCGTGAACGGGGAGGCTAATCCAATCGTCGTCGTTTCCATAGAGGAAATGAACGACGTTTCTGACGAAGCCGGCGGCCGCAGCGGCAACCGCACGTTCGATTTTCGCACCGGAGAGCCGTTCGACCGCGATACAGCCAAGCAGCGACTGGCGGCGGACTGACAACCAAACCACTCGAGCTTGCGCGCACCAAGGCTCGGAGCCGCGCCGCTTGCGGAGTCGCTTTCGGCGCGCACACGCAAAAAAACCGCTCGGTGGAAAGCCGAGCGGTTTTTTGTGCCAGTGGCGTAAGCGGGTTGCTGCGCGAGCGGCGCGATGCGCCGCGCGGCCTTACTCCGCCGGGTGCTGCTGGTGCGGCTCGTCCGCAGGCGTCTCGGGCGACGATTCGGGCGTGCCGAATTCGAACGCCTCTTCCGCGGCGATCTGATCGAAACGTTCGCGATCCGACGATTCCTTCGCCTTGCGCGCCTTGTGGAACGCAAGACCCGTACCGGCCGGAATCAAACGCCCGACGATCACGTTTTCCTTCAGGCCACGCAGATCGTCGCGCTTGCCCATGATCGCCGCCTCGGTCAGCACGCGCGTCGTTTCTTGGAACGAAGCCGCCGAGATGAACGAGTCGGTCGACAGCGACGCCTTCGTGATACCGAGCAGCACGTTCTCGTACGAAGCCGGACGCTTGTCTTCCGCCGTCATCCGATCGTTCTCGTCGAGCATGTCCGACCGCTCGACTTGTTCGCCCGGGATGAAACGCGTATCGCCGTTATCGGTGATCTGCACGCGCCGCAGCATCTGACGCACGATCACTTCGATGTGCTTGTCGTTGATCTTCACGCCTTGCAGACGGTACACGTCCTGCACTTCGTCGACGATGTAGCGCGACAGCGCCTCGATACCCTGCAAACGCAAGATGTCGTGCGGATCGGCCGGACCGTCCACGATCATTTCGCCCTTGTTGACGACCTGACCATCGTGGACCAGTACCTGCTTTTCCTTCGCAATCAGGAACTCGTGCTGGTTGCCTTCGAGGTCCGTGATGACGAGACGCTGCTTGCCCTTCGTATCCTTACCGAACGACACGGTACCCGTGACTTCGGCCAAGATGCCGGCATCCTTCGGCGAACGCGCTTCGAACAGTTCGGCCACACGCGGCAGACCGCCGGTAATGTCACGCGTCTTCTGCGATTCCGTCGGAATACGTGCGAGCACCTCACCGACCTGCACTTGCTGGCCGTCCTTCACCGTGATCAGCGCGCCGACTTGGAAGCCGATCTGCACCGCGTGCTCGGTGCCCGGGATCTTCACTTCCTCGCCGCTTGCGTCGAGCAGCTTCACCTGCGGACGAACGCTCTTGCTCGCCTGCGAGCCGCGACGCTTCACGTCGATCACGACGAGCGTCGAAAGACCCGTCACGTCGTCGATCTGCTTGGCGACCGTCACGCCTTCTTCGACGTTCTCGAACTTCACCGTACCGCCGTACTCGGTGATGATCGGACGCGTGAGCGGATCCCACGTCGCGAGCACCGTGCCGGCCTTGATCGATGCACCGTCGAGCTGCAGCAGCGTGGCGCCGTAAGGCACCTTGTGGCGCTCCCGCTCGCGACCGTGATCGTCGGTGATCATCGCTTCGCCCGAACGCGAGATGACGATCTGCTCGCCCTTCGCATTCGTCACGTAGCGCATCGTCGCCGTGAAGCGCACCGTACCGTTGCTCTTGGCTTCGACCGACGAAGCCACCGCCGCACGCGATGCCGCACCGCCGATGTGGAACGT
>DASVLS010000101.1:0-54839 GCA_036384755.1 Trinickia sp.
CTACGGGCTCCTTACGACGCGCAAAGCGTCGCCAATGCCCAGCGCTACCTTCCCTATACATCGCGTAATAAGATCCGGCCGCTCAGTGGCTCGATCCCGGAACGCCGTCGTTTAGTGTCGGATTTGGACCGGCGTTCACAGTAGTGAATAAAGTGCCTGTCCGCGCTGTAGTTTTCGGCGATGTGCTCATCCTTCAGCAGGGTCTCGAATGAGACCGGCACCTTGTTCGATGTGGCCCATGCATCCAGCTCAGCCACATTGAGCATTGCACCGTTCGCGTACTCGATGACCGCACGATGGCGGTTTTCGTGCCGTGCAGCAGCGTCCATTAGCGCCCTTCATGCGCAAACCTTCATGAGGAAGCCCCTGCCAGGCCCGGTGAAGTTGTCCGGCTTTTCCGCCCGTCGGCGTAGGCAAGGGCAAAACGGTCAGGCGGTTTCCAGCCTTCAGAGCTACGAAGGTTTTTTGCAGGCAACGAGCATATTGCGCGACGCTGTAGAGCCCCCGAAGAATCCTCCGGAGCCGCCGCCAATGACTGCACCGCTTTCAGAGCCGCCAGCCAGCACGTCATAGCCGGCTGGGCCGCATATATCGCCAGCCTTCTCATAACAGGCACCCCACGTGAGCGCCATTCCGGAGCAGTTCAGGCTATACGCTCGCCTGCCGTCCGGCGCATAGGTTTGAGATGAAACCGCGCAACCGGCCAGTGCGGCGCATAGAAAAATGCTGCTGAGTCGTTGCATATTGCCCCCTTATAGACACCGATAGGTCGCTTCTAAGTACGCGCATCTTGCGTAGGCTTACTCCGGCGTCAATAGTCGATTTTGGCGAGAATCTCGGCGGCAGCGAGGATGCAGTCGGCGAGTGCGCCGATGCGGCTCAATGCCGCGTGGTGGCGCGCCTCGTCGAGTTCACGCTACGATTTCCAATGCTTGTTGTTCACTACAACGCGCAGAACCGGAGCAATGGGTTGCCCCGAAATCGGCTTCGTCCGGTGCCGGCCGGGTTGGCGGCGCACCGGCAAATCAATGATGTTCTCAGTCATCTCCGGCCTCCAGTGAGCGGCCCGGCTTACGCCCACGCTTCGACCGCGCGAGACCGGGAATGAGATGCTTGAATGCCTGGAACTTCTCGTCTTTCCGCGAAGCGTCATATCGACTCCAATGCTTCGACCATGCTTCCTCTCCCGCAGGGCTGTTGCGATAAAGGATATTGGCAATCTCCCTTTGCTTCTTCTCGATGGCAACGGCCTGCCACGGCTGCCTCTTTGCCCGGTCCCATCTCACGCGCCAATAATCGCAGTCGACGAAATCCCTGCGCGGTCCTTTCGCTCCCTCCGGACGTTTTGCCTCAGCCAGAAGTCGAACGGGCCAGACTGCCAGTAAGCACTGTTGAAGCCCTCGGGCCATTCGAAGTCGTCAGGAATCACGCCCTCGGCTTCGAGTTGGGCACGTGTGCCCCAGTATTCGCTGTACTGATAGTCGTAAAGCATGATGATGGTCAGCTCACCGAGGTCGAGCGGTTGTACTCCGGCTTTGGTCGTGGCCGTGGCGTCGCGCAGGCGCCGTGTAGAATTGGCGTTAGCCATGATACGAACCTCCAGTACAGGTCGTGTTGTGGTCAGGCGGCGCGAAGTGTTGCTGCACCCGCGCCGCCGCTTCTGCCTGATACCGTCAGGCGGCGGTCAAACTACTTGGCGGCCTCCAGGCGCACTACAGCACGGCTTCCCGTCGCTTCGGCGTAGCGGGACAACGTGCGCAGCGAGGGCATCGTGCGGCCACTCTCCATGCGCGCGATGGTCGATTGGGTCGTCTGCATCCGCTCGGCCACCTGTTCCTGAGTCAGTCCGGCCCGAACCCGCGCTGCAATGAGTTCACGCGCGACGGCAAATTCCGGCGCCTGCGCCTCATACTCGGCCTGGGTAGCCGGGTCCGCCAGCAGACGCCTCTTCAGCGTTGCAAGGTCAGTCATCGTTCAATCCTCCTTCATCCGAGCGTAAGCCGTCTCAATGGCTCGGCGCGGGGTCTTCTGCGTCTTCTTCACAAACACGTGCAGCACAACCAGTCGCTGCCCGGTTCTCGTAACGTATATCGCCCGCGCGATGCCATCCCGGCCCGTCATGCGGATTTCCCACAGCTTCCCCTCCAGCGGGCGCACATGGGGCATCCCGACGCGCTGTGGGCCGAACTCCGCCAGCATTTCCGCGATGTGCACGAATCGGGCGCGCATATCGGGCGGGAGCGCCAGCAATTCAGCTTCGGCCTCGGGTATCAGTTCAACATGCCACGTCATCAGTTTATCTCTTTTTTGCTATGTTTGCAGGTTGCTGACTGACCGCCTGCGGACCCTGTTGGCCCAGTTGGTTCTGCTCGGGCTTGAAGTCGATGCGGGCCTCCTTGAGAATCCACGCCTCCAGCTTGTCGTGCCACATGCGCAGCAGGTCGAGCGGACGCACGTTGTAGTGGCGCTCGGCGATGGCGGACGGCTTGTGGCCCATGATTTGCGCCTTGATGCCGGACGGGAGTTCCGTCCATTCGGCCAGGCTCGAGAATGAACGCCGCAAGCCGTGCAACGTCACTGGCGCGATGCCGGCAATCTCGCAGACACGATGCAGGGCGCTGTTCGGCGCGGCCAGCCGGCCACCGCTCGAAGTCTTACTGGCGAATACCCAATCCGACGGCTGCCACGTTTCGCCCTTGGCTTCAAGGCTGCGTATCTGCCGGACGTTCGGCGGCGTGTCGTTGATGCGCTTCAGTTCGAGAAGCACACTGGCGAGGTACGGTGTCAGGGGAATAACCCGCCCGGTCTCGATTTCCACCTTGTCTTTCAGGTGCAGGCTGCGCCACCGGAAATCCACATCGTCCCAGCGCAGTTCAGCCAGTTCCTCGCGGCGCGCGCCGGTCAGCAGCAAGCCAATCAGATACGCCTCCATGACCGGGTTGCTGAGTTGGCGGACGGCACCGAACCACGCAGCCAGTTGCTCGCGCTGGATGGAATCGGTCTTGGCGGCCTGCTTTGGGAGGGCGTCTTTCGAAAGGCGGGTGGCGACAGCCTGCGGGTCGATGAGTCCCTGATATTCGCTTCTCGATTCACACCACGTCGTGAAGATGCGCAGGAGATTGAAGGCCAGCCGAACACGGGTCGGACGTTGCGCGGCCTCGTCAGCCAGCCATTCGCCCACGCGGTCGGCGTTCAGGTCCGATAGCTTCAGCGGCATGAGCACGGCGAGCGGTCCGGGCTCCGTTAGCCCCTTGCCGCGCTTCTTCGGCTGGCCACCGGCACTGGCGAGGGTTACGTGGTCGCGGTGATGCAGGTCGCTCCACTTCGAGCGGCGAGCCTCGATGTACGCCGTCCACGCCTCAGCCAGCGTCACGTCCTTGCGGCGTGCCTCAGCCTTTCGCGCCTCATGGGCGGCGCGCTGCTCGGCGGCTTCCTCGCGCGGGTCTTTGCCCGCGTCAATCAGGCGTTGCAGGCGGCGCGCTTCGTCGCGGGCCTCGTCAATCTTCCAGTCCTTCGGCGCGCCAATCGTGACGCGCACCGTCGCCCCGTTCAGCTTGCCCTGAAAGATATAAGACAGCGCACCCGCCGCCGTGGCCCGAAGGCCGAGGCCGGACGCACCGCTGTCCCAGAGGAATGCCTGAGACTTGCCAGCGGGGCAGCTATGCCCGTTGACACGCCCCGCCGTGAAATTGACCTTCGCCACTGTCGCCACCATCCGGGTTTCGGGTTACATGCGCTCCATGTAACCGTCATGTAACCCGATTCTAGGCAGACAAATCAACGCAAGTCAACAGGATGTTGTAACCGGAATCGGCTACATCAATTGTCTGTAAAGCGATACGAGAGATTTCGTGAATTTGAGTCAACGCGGGGAAATGTCGTCTGGAGAGGATTGTGATTCCTGTTGTCGTGGGTTCGAGTCCCATCAGCCACCCCAAACGAAATTCCGCCAAAAGCCCAGTTCTTCTGACTGGGCTTTTTGTTTTACGGTATGGGCTTGATGGGCGTTGCATCTATACGGCGGCTGGGTCCAAAGGAATCAACCGGCTCGCCGGCGTTCATGCTGTGCGCCGGCATTGCTCGCCACCGTCCGATACCGTCCCGAAAATGCGGTTATGAAATCGGGGTTCTGCGGCGTTGGCCGGTCGGCCGGGGGCAGGGGGCTCCGCCGCAGATGATACGATTCGACCATTGGGCGGCGCGCCGATCGCGCGCCGGCGACGAACAACCGAGAATCGAGCGAGCACGACATCTATCATGGGCACACACAAGACCCACCCTAAACTCGAGCAAGCCTTGACCCGTGGCGACCTCGCCATCCGGCAAGCGAATTCCGTGCGGGCCACGGCGGTCCTGCAGGCGCTCGGCAAAATGGTGGTCGACGCCTGCGCGACCATCGGCGTCGAAGCGTTCACGTCGATTCCCGACGGCGAGCGCATCTACGATCCCGACGGCGGCCTCTGGCCTCAAACGCTCCTGCTGTCGCTAGACGGTCCGGTCGAAGAAGCCGACCCCGACGAAATCCGCAAGATTTGGCTGTTGGCGGATACGCCGTCCGTTGTCTTTCGCGTCGAATGGCACCGTGCCGACGGCAAAATCGGCCGGCATGAGGCGCGGCCGTTCGCGACCGTTGCGTTCCTCAGCGATGTCGACATTCCCTGGAGCGACGACGAGGATTGACGCGCGGGGCGCGTCGCAAGCACGGGCCGTGTGCCATGCAGATCACCCGGCGCTCGCGCCTGTGCAGTAAGCGACAGCCTGAGCGCCATCGCTGTATCGTTGCATCAACGCATCAATCGTCGCCTGAACAGCGCGGCGCACACAAAGAACGGCACGATCGAGTAGGCAGCCAATACCGCGAGATGGACAGGCACGTCCGCGAGCGCTCGCCCCAACATGGCGGCCCGGATGAGTTCCACCGCGTGCGCAAGCGGCAAAATCATCGCAGCTTGGCGAACGGCGTCCGGCAATTGCCCCAGCGGGAAAAAAACGCCGGACAGCAATAGCATCGGCGTCAGCACGAGCGTTTGGTAGAACATGAAAAAGTCGTACGACGGCGCGAGCGCCGTCACGATCATGGCAAGGCTGGCGAACGCAAGCCCGGCCAGCGCAATCACGGGTAGCGCGAGCAGCATCGAAGGAAACTGCGCGTAGCCGAGCACCCCGGCAACCAGCATGATCGCGGCGCCCGACAAAACCGCCTTGCTGCCTGCCCAGACGATTTCTCCCACCACGATGTCGCCGAGCGTCAGCGGCGTGTGCATGATCGCCTCCCATGTGCGCTGCACGTGCATGCGCGAGAAGCTCGAGTACATCGACTCGAACGTGGCCGACATCATTACGCTGGAGCCGACCGTGCCGGCCGCCAAATAGGCGATGTAAGACACGCCGTCGACGCGGCCCACCATGAGCCCAAGGCCGAACCCAAGGCCGAAGAGATAAATCATCGGGTCGGCCAAATTGCCGAGCATCGAGGCCGCCGCGAGTTTGCGCCAAACCAAATAGTTGCGGCGCCAAACCGAGATCCAGTTCGTCGCATTGGCCGGCAACGCGAGCTGCCAACGATCGGCGTGGCCTGCGCCGGCCGCGCGCCGTGCGCGGGCCTTCGTATCGTAAGAGGGAGCGTCCATCTTCGTTTGTCTTAAACCATTCCGGTTGCCGGTTGCGGCTCAATCCTGCATCTCGCGGCCCGTCAGTCTCAAGAACACATCCTCGAGATTGGCCGGCCGGTGCAGGTAGCGTAAGCCCGCTCGTCCCGCGAGGCGCGCGTTGACGGGGGCGGGGTCGCGGACGTAGCAAAACAGGGTTTCCCCGCTGATTTCCGTGTGTAAGGCAAATGGCGCGAGTTCGTCTCGCAGCGCCTCCGGCGCGGGGCCGTACACTTCGATGACATCGCAGCCGATTTCCTTTTCGATCAATTCGCTTGGCGCACCTTCCGCAATCTTGCGGCCTTCCTCGATGATGCAAAGCCGGTGGCAGAGCCGCTCCGCCTCTTCCATGAAGTGCGTCGTCAGCAGAATCGTCTTTCCCCGAGCAAGCAACGAACGTAGCCGATCCCAAATCAGGTGCCGCGCCTGCGGGTCCAACCCTGTCGTCGGCTCGTCGAGAATCAACACGTCAGGGTCGTTGATGAGCGAGCGAGCCAGCGTGAGCCGGCGCTTCATGCCGCCGGAAAGCTCGCCCACACGCGCGTCCGCCTTGTTTTCGAGGCGCGCGAATTCCAGCAGATCCGGCACCATGGCGCGCGTCTTGCTCGCCGATAGGCCGAAGTACCGGCCGAACACGAGCAGGTTCTCGCGCACGCTGAAATCAGGGTCCAGGTTGTCGAACTGCGGCACGACGCCCACCCGTTGCCGAGCGAAGCGGGCCTCGGCCGGAACGGTATGTCCACATAGTGCGATCGCGCCCGCGTCGGGCTCGGTCAAGCCGAGCAACATCTTCAACGTCGTCGTTTTGCCGGCGCCGTTGGGGCCGAGCAGCCCGAAACACTCGCCGGCGCGGACATGGAAAGACAAACCGTCGACGACCGTTTTGTCGCCGTAGCGTTTCGCGACGTCACGGAATTCGATGGTGTTGTGGGTCATGAATTCGAATGAGAGGTACCGCACGGGAAGGACCCATTCTATTGCATCGAGCGTCGACGCTCCGGACAGGTGCATCGTGTCTGCACCGTTGCGGCGCAGCGGCTGCGTCGACGCAGCGGCGGGGCGCGCATGGAGGAACCCGCGAGGGCTAGGCGTTTTCCTAGTCTTGCGCGTCTGCGTGCGTCGCACCATGATTGAAACGACGAAACCGCGATCGGCGCGGGCTGGGAGGCCAACCATGGCAAGTTATAAAAAAATCCTACTGTGTTACGACGGCACGCGCGAAGGACGTAAGGCGTTGAGATGCGGCGCGGACCTCGCACTCGATTTGAAGGCGGAGACGCATTTGCTGTCCGTCGTCGATATGCGCACGAGCATCGCTCAAAGCGCGGGCTTGCTGACCGATGTCGCTTGCGGCCGTTTTGAGGACGCCGCGCGCGAGATCCTGCAAGAGGGGGTGGATTGGCTCACCGAACGGGGGGTGCAAGCCCACGGTCACTTCGCCTTTGGCCATCCCATCGACGAGATCGCCAATCTCGCCGAAGAGTTGCAGGTGGACCTCGTCGTCGTCGGCCATCGCAAGCGCAGCGGCATGTCGCGATGGTGGATGGGCGCGGGGAACACGCCGCTGCTCGATCGCGTGTCATGCAGCATTCTCGTCGCGGTGTCGACGGCGAATGAACAGGACGTTACGACAACCGCCCCGGTTTCGGCCGGAGGTGCGACGACCTGATAGAAGCCGAAGCAAGCCGACCTTAGGCCCTTAGGCCTTAACGCCGGCACGCCGGAACGAGTTCATCAAGGCATCAAGTGCTTTTAGCGTATCCGGCATATCGCGCATGCTTTCCCTTGGGCGCGTACGTGGCGCAACGCCGCTACGCGCGAACTTGCTTAAGCGTGTCTCACGAAGGTAATTCGACCGCATCGAGTTGCCATGAGAACCACCCGCGGCGATGGAAGATGACGCTGTACGGTGGCCGGTCAGCGCCGCGTGAGTAGGTGACCGCAAACGTATTGGTGTCGCGATAACCGGCGCTGCCCTTGGCGCGCGGCGTCGCAGGTTGCGCCGCGGCGGCGGGCGAGGACGCTCCCGGGGCCGAGGGGGCCGGTTCCTGCTGTTGCGGCGCAGGGCCCGACGACTGATCGCCGGGGGTCGGCGGCACTTCGCCGGGTTCGCCCCTTGGCGGCATGCCTGCCAGAAGCGCGGCGACTCCGTCGGGCGTCGCATAGGCATCGACGAGCGGGCCGACGAAGACCATGCCGACAAGCGCGCCGAGCGCTGCGAGCGGATGCTGCAGCTTTTGCGATTCCACGCGATGGCTCAGCATCTGAGTGACTTGCTCCTTCAGACTCACTCTCAAGGCGGGATAGTCGACGTAGCGGTCGATCGTCTGCGCGTCGCGTGCTTGGGCCGCGTCGCGCAACCGGCTGAGAACGAGATAGGGCGAGGCGTACGCGAGTACGGCGAGAAAGAGGATGACGATCGCGATGCCTGTCGCGACCGTCGTCGTCAGCGGTTTTCGCGCCGGGGCGCGGGTCTCGAGTGTCATGAATGGTCGGCCTTCATCGTTGTGTGAATCCTAATCCGACAGCGAACGAGCCGAAACGATCCCCATGAGCGGAGATGGACGGTACCGGCGCAGCCGACCGTGGCCACCGCTCGCATTAGGCGGCGGCCGCCCCCGCGCGCTCGTCGTCGATGCAGCGATCGATCATTTGGCAGACCGCGTCGATCGTGCCCACGAGAATCACGCGCGACGGGCCATGGTAGACCCGCACAGGCGCTCGCCGCGCGGGTTCGGCATGCAGTGCGCTATTGAGCGATACGCGTGCGAAAGCCGGCAACGCCGCAGGCTGCAAGCCAGCGCGCGAGACGTGATCGTGCTCGGCTGCGGGGCGCGCTGCGCTCAAGTCCAGCGGCGGGCACGGAATGATCCCGCGCAAATGGCGCAGGCGGCCGAAAGTGCGAAAAGGGATGAGGCGGGCAAGGCGATCCATGTCTTCTCCCAAGCGGGTTCGGAATTCAGAATTCGGACGGGCGGATAAGGCCGACCGCAATGCCTTCGAGCGCGAAATCGGCGCTGCCGGCCCGTACGAAGATGTTTTCGTAATCGGGGTTTTCGGCGATGAGTTCGATACCGTCCGAGCGGCGTTTCAGGCGCTTGACCGTCACGTCGTCGCCGAGCCGCGCGACGATGATCTGCCCGTCCTTCGCCTCGGCGCGCTTTTGCACGGCAAGCAGATCGCCGTCGAGAATCCCGGCGTCGCGCATCGACAGGCCGCGCACTTTGAGCAGGTAATCGGGCTTGCTCGAGAACAGCGCCGGATCGCACGCATAGTGTTGCGAAATGTGCTCTTGCGCGAGGATCGGGCTACCGGCGGCGACACGGCCGACGAGCGGCAGCGACAACTGCATCAGCGCCGGATGCGGCAACGGCAATTGATGCGGCATGTCGTCCGACGCCAACAGCCGAATGCCCCGCGATGCGCCGGCGGCGAGTTCGATCACGCCTTTACGTGCGAGAGCCCGGAGATGTTCTTCGGCCGAATTGGCCGAGGAAAAACCCAACGCCGCCGCGATTTCAGCGCGCGTGGGAGGAAAGCCGCTGTGCTCGATCGATTGGCGGATCAAGTCGTATACCTGCTGCTGCCTTGCGGTGAGTTTGGTCATGGCGCCACTGTATGGATAGACAGTAATCTGTATTTTTATACAGTATCTCCGCGATTTCAAGTGCTATGTTGCGACCCCGCATCATCGCTTAGCAGAAAACGGAATTTAGAAATGATCTTTTATTTGTTTTCGGAATAAGGGTGGTCGACTAGACTGGCTGCACCGTCGTCCGGGACCGCGCTCGTGCCGGCCCGACAGGCGCGCGGCGCGCCGCCTGCGCCGTTGCGCGACATCGACGAGACCCGCGCTTTGTCGGAGAGAGGCACGCATGAACTTTCAGCAACTTCGCTATGTGCGCGAAGCGGTGCGACGCAATTTGAACTTGACGGAGGTGGCCAATGCGCTGTTCACCTCCCAATCGGGGGTGTCCAAGCAGATCAAGGACCTCGAGGACGAACTCGGCATCGACATTTTCGTGCGCCGCGGCAAGCGCCTCACGGGGCTGACCGAGCCGGGCAAGGCCGTGCATCAGTTGATCGAGCGAATGCTGCTCGACGCGGAGAACATGCGGCGCGTCGCACGGCAGTATGCCGATGAAGACACGGGGCATCTCGTCGTCGCGACGACGCACACGCAGGCGCGCTACGCGCTCCCGAAGGTCGTGCGCGAATTCACGCGAGTGTTTCCGAAAGTGCAGCTGGCGCTGCGTCAGGGCAGCCCGCGGCAAATCGCGCAGATGCTCGTCGACGGCGAAGCGGACATCGCGATTTCCACGGAGGCGCTCGACCGCTCCGCCGACATCGTTACGTTTCCGTGCTACTCGTGGCATCACATTGTCGTGGTGCCGAAACAGCATCCGCTCGTCGGCCGCGAAAAGGTGACGCTCGAGGATGTCGCCGATTATCCGATCATCACCTACGACCGCGACTTCACGGGCCGCTCGCATATCGACGAATCTTTCGCGAAGGCGGGCGCGATGCCCGACGTGGTGCTGACGGCGATCGACGCCGACGTCATCAAGACGTACGTCGAACTCGGGATGGGCGTGGGCGTCGTCGCGGCGATGGCCTACGACCCGAAGCGCGACGCCGAGCTCGTCGCGCTCGATACGCAGCATTTGTTCGAAGGCAGCACGACACGCGTGGGACTGCGCAAGGGGGCGTTCATGCGTGCCTATGCCTATCGCTTCATCGAAATGTTCGCGCCAGACCTTGCCGAGGCCGACATGGCGGGACAATTGCGCGAGGCGGCGTAACGGCAGCCAGGGGCGCGGCGATCGTCGAATCGGCGGGGGGCGCGGCGCGTGCGGCCCGGGGCTTCGCCCGCTCGTCGCGCGAGGTTAAAATGCCGCCCATGACTACGACCCCTTCTTCCGCTTCTCCCGCGGCGCTGCCGCGCATCGCCGTGCTCGCCACCGGCGGCACGATCGCCGGCTCGGCTGCCGACGCTGCGCAAACCTCCGGGTATCAGGCCGGCGTCGTCGGCGTAGATCGGCTCTTGGCCGCCGTGCCGGCGCTTTCGCACGTTGCTCGGATCGAAGCCGAGCAAGTCGCGAGCATCGACAGCAAGGATCTCGACATTGCGCTCTGGACGATGCTTGCCGAGCGGATCGCGGCGTTGGCCGCACGCGAGGATATCGACGGGATCGTCGTGACGCACGGCACCGACACGCTCGAGGAGACGGCGTACGCCCTGCACTTGGTCGTCAAGACCGACAAGCCCGTCGTATTGACGGCGGCCATGCGGCCGTCGTCGGCGCTGTCCGCCGACGGCCCGCTCAACCTGCTCGGCGCCGTCACGGTGGCGGGCTCGCCGGCTGCGCGCGGCCAAGGCGTGCTCGTCGCGTTCAATAATCGAATCCATAGCGCACGCGACGTCGTGAAGACGAGCACCTACGCCGTCGATGCGTTTCATTCGCCCGAAATCGGCGCGCTTGGCTGGGTACAGGACGGGCGCGTCGAATTTCAGCGCGCCGTCGTGCGGCCGCATACGACGGCGACGCCGTTCGTCGCGCTCGCCTCATGGCCCGTCGTCGAAATCGTGGCGAGCTATGCGGGTGCGTCGCGCACGGCGGTCGATGCGTTCGTCGCCTCCGGCGCGCAAGGGATCGTGGTGGCGGGTACGGGCAACGGCTCTATCCATGCTTGCGTGCAGGCGGCGCTTGGCGAGGCGAGCGCTCGAGGCGTCGCGGTCGTGCGCGCGTCGCGCGTCGGCTCGGGACATGTGATGCGCAACGGCGCAGCATCCGACGATGCGCTCGGCTTCGTCAGCGCAGGCACGCTCAATCCGTACAAGGCGCGCGTGCTGCTCATGCTCGCGCTGGCGGCGGGCGAGCGCGAGCCGGCTGCATTGCAGCAGGTCTTCGATACCTATTGAAAAACGAGTGGCAATCCGACAGACGGACACCCGACGGCGACGTCTGACCGACCAAGGCTTCCCCGGCGCCGCCGGGTGCCGCTGCGGACCCCACTGCCGCTCTCAGCCCGAAAGCGGCTTTTTGCCTCTCCATTCACGTGGTCGTCTCGACCGTTCCCGCGTCGCGCATCTTGCGATGCGTGCGCCGTGCCGGGCCTTGCTTCCCACGTAAGGGCGAGGCGCCCCACGTGCCGGCCGTCCGAAATCGATCGAACGGCCGTGTCCCTGTCTTGCGCCGCGACGGCGCCGATCGTCAGCCTGCGAGCGCGGCGCTCCGGGCTTGTTCCGGCTCGGCGGCGATCTCGAACCCGGCCATGATTTCGAGCGCGCGCAGGAGCGCCGAGTGATCCCATCCGCCGCCGTCGTGCGCGGCGCAGACGCTGAACAGTTGCTGAGCGCTGGCCGTGTGCGGCAGGGCGATGCCGAGCTTGCGTGCGCCGTCGAGCGCAAGGTTCAGATCCTTGCGGTGAAGGTCGATGCGAAAGCCAGGCTTGAACGTGCGCCGCGTCATGCGCTCTCCGTGCACTTCGAGAATGCGCGAGGACGCGAAGCCGCCCATCAATGCACGGCGCACGCGTTCGGGATCGGCGCCGGAGCGCGCGGCGAAGAGCAGCGCCTCGGCCACCGCTTCGATGTTCAGCGCGACGATGATTTGGTTGGCCACCTTGCAGGTCTGGCCGGCGCCATTGTCGCCGACGAGCGAGATGTTCTTGCCCATGAGCTCGAACAACGGCTTGGCGCGCTCGAAGGCGCGCTCGGGGCCGCCGACCATGATCGAGAGCGTCGCGTCGCGCGCGCCGACTTCGCCGCCGGAAACGGGCGCGTCGAGGTAGTCGCAGCCGAGCGCATTGATGCGCTTGGCGAAGTCCTGTGTGTCGAGCGGGGAAATCGAGCTCATGTCGATCACGAGCTTGCCGGCCGAAAGGCCCTTGGCGACGCCGTCGTCCGCGAACAAGACGTTGGCGACGTCGGGCGTGTCGGGCACCATCGAAACGACGATGTCCGCCTCGCGTGCGACTGCCGTCGAATTCGCCGCGACATGCGTGCGTTCGCGCAGGTCCTCGGGTACCGGATAGGCGCCGTTGACGTACAGCGTGTGTCCGCCCTTGAGCAGGTTGCGCGCCATGTGCGCGCCCATGATGCCGAGGCCGATGAAACCGATCTTTGCCATGTCGATGTCTTTCCGTTTAGCGATGGGTCGTTGCGTCGAGCGGCGCGCGCGATGCGCGCCTTCGTTACGGATCAGGTGCTAGCGCGCCGCATGCTGGCCGGCGATCTCGCGCAACCACGCGAGGCCTTCGAGCGTCGTCGTGCGTGGCTTGTATTCGCAGCCGATATAGCCGCTGTAGCCGAGGCGGTCGAGCCAGTCGAACAGAAACGCGTAGTTGATTTCACCTGTGCCGGGTTCGTGCCGGCCGGGGTTGTCGGCGAGCTGAACGTGCGCGATGCGCGGCAACTGCTTTTGCAGCGTCGCGGCCAGTTCGCCCTCCATCCGCTGCATGTGATAGATGTCGTATTGCAGGTACAGATTGCTCGACGCCACGTCGTCGATCACATCGAGCGCCTCTCTCGACCGGTTGAGCGCGAAGCCGGGGATGTCGTACGAATTGCAGGGTTCGACAAGCAGCTTGATGCCTTCCTTTTGGAGCGCCGTGGCCGCGAACCGCAAGTTTTCGACGATCGTCGAACGGGCGCGCTCGGGCGCCACGTCAAGCGTCGGAATACCGACGAGACAGTTCAACTGCGTCACGCGCAGCGCTTTTGCATAGTCGATGGCGCGGCCGACCCCGTCGCGAAACTCGGCCACACGGTCCGGCAGGCACGCGATGCCGCGCTCGCCGGCTTCCCAGTTGCCGGCCGGCAAGTTGTGCAGGACGAGGCGCAGCCGGTTCGTCTCGAGCTTGTCGGCAAGCTCGGCGGCCGAGTACGGATACGGGAAGAGGAATTCGACGGCGGAGAAGCCCGCGCGCGCGGCCGCCTCGAAACGATCGAGGAACGGCACCTCGTTGAACAACATGGTCAAGTTGGCAGCGAATTTCGGCATGATGCTTGAGCTCTTCGGTCGGTCGGGTCGTTCGATGTGTCGGGTGAGCAACACGGCAATGGCGCTCAGTCGAGCAGCGAAACGGCGGTCGGCGCGTCGGCCCGCGAATCGGCAAGCGGCTCGAATTCGTTGACGGCGTCGATTTCCGCACCCATCGCGATGTTCGTCACACGCTCGAGAATCACCTCGACGACGACGGGCACGTTGAACTCGGCCGCCAGCGCCTGCGCCTTTCGCAGCGCCGGCGCGATCTCGCCCGGCTCGAATACGCGCAACGCCTTGCAGCCGAGCCCTTGCGCGACGGCGACATGGTCCACGCCATAGCCGTTCAGCTCCGGCGCGTTGATGTTCTCGAACGCGAGTTGAACGCAATAGTCCATCTCGAATGCGCGCTGCGCTTGGCGTATCAATCCGAGGTACGAGTTGTTCACGACCACATGGACGTAGGGCAGGTGAAATTGAGCGCCCACGGCCAACTCTTCGATCATGAACTGGAAGTCGTAATCGCCCGACAGCGCGACGATAGGACGCGTGGGATCGGCGGCGCGGACCCCAAGCGCGGCCGGGATCGTCCAGCCGAGCGGGCCCGCCTGGCCGCAGTTGATCCAGTTGCGCGCCTGATAGACGTGCAGGAATTGAGCGGCGGCGATCTGCGACAGGCCGATCGTGCTGATGTAGCAGGTGTCGCGGCCAAACACCTTGTTCATCTCTTCGTAGACGCGCTGCGGCTTGATCGGCACGTCGTCGAAGTGCGTCTTGCGCTGCATCGTGCGTTTGCGGGCGCGGCACGCTTCGCTCCATGCGTGGCGGTCCTTGAGCTTGCCGGACGCTTTCCATTCGCGCGCCACTTCGACGAACAACTCGAGTGCGGCCTTCGCATCGGAGACGATGCCGAGATCGGGGCCGAAGACGCGGCCGATTTGCGTCGGCTCGATATCGACGTGCACGAACTTGCGCCCCTTCGTATAGACCTCGACGCTGCCCGTATGCCGATTGGCCCAGCGGTTGCCGATGCCGAGCACGAAATCCGATTCGAGCATCGTTGCATTGCCGTAGCGATGCGACGTCTGCAGGCCGACCATGCCCGCCATGAGCGGATGGTCGTCGGCGATCGCGCCCCACGACATCAGCGTCGGTACGACCGGCACGCCCGTCGTTTCGGCGAATTCGACGAGCAGCGCTTCGGCGTTCGCGTTGACGACGCCGCCGCCGGACACGATCAGCGGGCGCTCCGAAGCGTTGAGCAATTCGAGGGCGGCTTCGATCTGCTTGCGCGTCGCCTTCGGCTTGTAGACGGGCAGGGGCTCGTACGTTTCGATGTCGAACTCGATCTCGGCCAATTGCACGTCGATCGGCAAGTCGATCAGCACGGGGCCGGGCCGGCCCGAGCGCATCAAGTGAAATGCCTGCTGGAATACGCGCGGCACCAGCGCCGGTTCGCGTACGGTGACGGCCCATTTCGTCACGGGCTTGGCGATCGTCTCGATGTCGACGGCTTGAAAGTCTTCCTTGTACAGCCGCGCGCGGGGCGCTTGGCCCGTGATGGCGAGAATAGGAATCGAGTCGGCCCAAGCCGAATAGAGTCCGGTGATCATGTCGGTTCCGGCGGGACCCGACGTGCCGATGCACACGCCGATGTTGCCGGGCGCGGCGCGCGTAAAGCCCTCCGCCATATGCGAAGCGCCTTCGACGTGGCGCGCGAGGACGTGGCCGATCCCGCCGGCGCGGCGCAGCGCCGAGTAGAGCGGATTGATGGCGGCGCCGGGCACCCCGAACGCCGTCTCGATGCCTTCTTTTTCCAGCACGAGCACGGCGGCGTCGACGGCTCTCATTTTCGGCATGGGTGTCTCCTTCTCCTATTGGGCGAATGCTGAGTCGCGGGTTAGGTGCACTTTAGAACTGCTTCAAAGGTTTGATAAGATGGCTACCGGTTCGGTTTTTCGATACAAAAAGTATCGAATTGGTGGCGGATCATGGGTGCGCGCCGGTTCCGCTTTGCACGGGATAGACGGGCGACGCCCCGGGGCACGGCGAGTCATGCGCCGATACGGCCGGCGGTGAAGCCTGCGGCGCGATGAGCAGGGGGTGCGAGGATGGACCGTTTCAAGCAGATCGAAACCTTCGTGCGCGTCGCGGAGGCGGGTAGCCTCGCGGCGGCGGCGCTCGAGGAAGGCGTCTCGCCCGTGATCCTCGGGCGGCGCATCGATGCGCTGGAAAAGCGGCTCGGCGTGAAGCTGATGTATCGCTCGACGCGGCGGCTCGTGGTCAGCGAGGCGGGCGCTGCGTTTTTGGAGCGCTGCAAAGGGTTGCTGACCGAGTGGGAGCAGGCGGAAAACGAGCTGGCCGCAGGCGAGCGGGCGGTGAGCGGGCATTTGATCGTCTCGGCGCCGGCCGCCTTCGGCCGCAAGCATGTGGCGCCGCTTGCTCCGGAGTTCTTGGCGGACAAGCCCGGGTTGCAGATGTCGTTCAATTTGACCGACCGTGTCGTCGATCTCGTGCGCGAGGGCTACGACCTGTCGATCCGAATCGGCGGGACCGTGGATCCGAACTTCGTGGCCGTCAAACTCGCGACGAACCGGCGGGTCGTGTGCGGGACGCCGGCTTATTTCGCGCGGCATGGGCGTCCGCGCTCGCTCGAGGATCTACTCGCTCATAATTGCCTCGCCTTCAATCTGCAAGGCGGGCAGAACCGCGGCTGGTACTTTCAGCGTGGGGGCAAACGCGTGACGATGCGCGTCGCCGGCACGCTCGACTGCAACGATGGAGAATTGCTGCACCGGTGGGCGTCGGAGGGGCTCGGGCTCGGCTGGCGCTCGACCTGGGAGATCGCCGATCAACTCGCACGCGGCGAACTCGAAACGGTGCTCGACGAGTTCGCTTTGCCCGAATACGACATCTTGGCGGTCTACCCGCAGCAGCGTTACGTCCCGGCGAAGGTCCGCTACTTCATCGACTATCTGAAGGAAGCCTACGCCCGGCCCGGATATTGGGGTGGGAGCGAAGGCGGGTAGCTGCCTCGATAACCCGCCGCCGGAAGTCGGCCCCCGGAAGTCGGCCCCCGGAAGTCGGCCGCGGCGCTTTCCGCCCTTGGCTGTCCTGGCTGTCGTCACGTGCCGCTGCATGTCGTTGGCGGATCGCTGCCGGCGCGCGTCGCCGATTGCCGGCATGCCGTTTGGCGCCGTATCGCTCGATTGCACCGCGGCTTCGAATCGGTTACACTTTCCGGCTTCTCACTTGCCGCACCGGTTGGTCGATCCTCGAATGGGAGTCGGCCATCGACGCCCGGGTGGCTTCAATCCACAAGGAGTGTGTATGCGTCATTACGAAATCGTCTTCGTCGTGCACCCCGATCAAAGCGAGCAAGTGCCCGCGATGATCGAGCGGTACAAATCCACGATTACCGCGCGCAGTGGCAACATCCACCGCATCGAAGACTGGGGCCGTCGCCAACTGGCCTACATGATCGAGAAACTCGCGAAGGCTCACTACGTCTGCATGAACATCGAATGCGACCAAGCTACGCTCGAAGAGCTCGAGCACGCATTCAAGTTCAACGACGCCGTGCTGCGTCACCTGATCGTCAAGATGAAGAAGGCCGAAACGGGCCCGTCGCCGATGATGAAGGAAGTGCAGCGCGAAGAAGCCAAGAAGGCAGCTGCCTCGTCGCAGCCGTCCGAAGCGCAGGCTTAACGGTATTCACGGTTTAAGCCACCTAGGTTCCATCGGTTTTTCGCCGCTCTCGTGAACAGGCTGCAACTCACGGCCAGCGTGATCGAGCGCGAGCCGCTGCGCTATACGCCGGCAGGCGTGCCGATCGCAAGCTGCACGCTGCAGCATCGCGGGGAAGTCGTCGAAGCCGGCATCGTCCGGCAAGTAGAACTGACGATGCCCGCGTTGGCCGCCGGCGCCGCGAGCGGGAAGCTGGAAATGTGTGAGATGGGCGTCGAGGCGCTCTTCACCGGTTTCCTGGCGAAAAAGAGCCGCAATGCGAGAACCTGGGTGTTTCACATCACAGAATTGCAGGACATTGGAAAGGACTGAACATGCCCCGCCCGACTGGTAAGAAATTCGACAAGCGCCGCCAACAACAAAACCCGCTGTTCAAGCGCAAGAAGTTTTGCCGCTTCACGGCTGCCGGCGTCGAGTACATCGACTACAAAGACATCGAAACGCTGAAGGACTTCATCGGCGAAAACGGCAAGATCACGCCGGCTCGTCTGACGGGTACGAAGGCCCACTATCAACGCCAGCTCGATACGGCGATCAAGCGCGCACGTTTCCTCGCGCTCTTGCCGTACACCGACCTGCACAAGGCCTAATCAGACGACGCGATAAGGAGAATCCGAATGCAAATCATTCTTTTGGAAAAAGTCGTCAACGTGGGCAACCTCGGCGACGTGGTCAAGGTCAAGGACGGCTACGCCCGTAACTTCCTGATCCCGCAAAAGCTGGCCCGCCGCGCCACGAAGGAAGCGATCGCCGAATTCGAAGTGCGCCGCGCCGAGCTCGAGAAGGCGGCTGCCGATAAGCTGTCCGCCGCGCAAGCGCAAGGCGAGAAGATGGCCGGCCTGACGATCCAAATCGCGCAGAAGGCGGGCGTCGACGGCCGTCTGTTCGGTTCGGTCACGAATGCCGACATCGCCGAAACGCTGACGAAGCAAGGTTTCCGCGTTGAGAAGGCGCAAGTCCGCATGCCGCAAGGCCCGCTGAAGATCGTGGGCGATCACCCGGTGCAAGTGTCGCTGCACACGGACGTCTCGGTCGACGTGACGGTGTCCGTGCTCGGCGAGCACGCCTGAGCGCCGCAAAGCGATACCGGCCGTACCGGGCGTCGTTCCGGTCCGGCCCAGTCATTCAAGAAGGCAGGAGCCGGAGCACCGGTTCCTGCCTTTTTTGTTTTGGCCTCGTTTTGCCTGCTGGCGAACGCGTAGCCATTTCGCGATAATGCCTCCCCATGAACGCACCGTCGAACGATCCGCAACTCGATTCGCTTAAAGTCCCACCGCACTCGATCGAGGCCGAGCAATCGGTGCTCGGCGGCTTGCTGCTCGACAACGCGGCGTGGGACCGTATCGCGGATTTCCTGTCGCAGAGCGACTTCTACCGGTACGACCACCGGATCATCTACGAGCACATCGGGCGCCTCATCGCGACTACGCGGCCGGCCGACGTCGTGACGGTGTACGAAGCGCTGACGACGTCCGGCAAGGCGGAGGACGTCGGCGGTCTCGCGTATTTGAACGCGCTTGCACAAAACACGCCCAGCGCCGCGAACATTCGGCGCTACGCCGAAATCGTTCGCGATCGCGCCGTGCTGCGCCGCCTGGTGTCGGTGGCCGACGAAATCTCGGCCGACGCATTCAATCCGCAGGGCAAGGAGGTGCGCCAGCTGCTGGATGAGGCGGAATCGAAGGTGTTTTCGATCGCGGAGGACGGCGCGCGCGGCACCCAGGGCTTCCTTGAAATCGGCCCGCTGCTGACGCAGGTCGTCGAACGCATCGATACGCTTTACCACACGGCCAACCCGAGCGACGTGACGGGCACGCCGACGGGCTTCGTCGATCTCGACCGGATGACGTCCGGCATGCACGGTGGCGAGCTCATCATCGTGGCGGGACGCCCGTCAATGGGGAAAACCGCATTCTCCATGAACATTGGCGAATACGTCGCCGTGGAATACGGGTTGCCCGTTGCCGTGTTCTCGATGGAAATGCCGGGTACGCAGCTCGTCATGCGGATGCTCGGCTCGGTGGGCCGCCTCGACCAGCACCGCATGCGCACGGGGCGGCTGACCGACGAAGACTGGCCCAAGCTGACGCACGCCGTGCAGAAGATGAGCGAGGCGCAGCTGTTCATCGACGAAACGGGCGGCTTGAACCCGATGGAACTGCGCTCCCGCGCGCGACGCCTCGCGCGTCAGTGCGGCAAGCTCGGCCTCATCATCGTCGACTATTTGCAGCTGATGTCGGGTTCGTCGGCCGGCGAGAACCGCGCGACCGAGATTTCCGAAATTTCGCGGTCGCTGAAGGGGCTCGCGAAGGAGCTCGACGTGCCTGTGATCGCGTTGTCGCAGCTGAACCGCGGGCTGGAGCAGCGGCCCAACAAGCGTCCTGTCATGTCGGACTTGCGCGAGTCGGGTGCAATCGAGCAGGATGCGGACGTCATTCTGTTCATCTACCGCGACGAAGTGTACAACCCCGATAGTCCCGACAAGGGCACGGCCGAAATCATCATCGGCAAACAGCGTAATGGTCCGATCGGCCCTGTTCGGCTCACGTTTATGGGGCAATACACGAAGTTCGACAATTTCGCGGGGCCTCAGAATTTCATGGGCGGCGAGTGAGGAACGCCTAAAGGGCGCTTTTCCGAACGGCACGGCTGTTGCATTGTTGTTCGCGGGTGCAACCGAGCGTTGGGCTCGATCGCATGAGCCGGTACAATGTTGCAGTTTTATGTCAGCCCCAGAGAGCCGCTGCGCTTGGGCTCGGTTCGAACCCAGGCGCAGCGGTTCTTTTTCGGCCCGGCGACGTGCTGCGGCGGTGTTGGGGCGCCCAATATGACCACCTATCGGGATCTCAATGTTCGGTCGCTTCATGCCCACCGAGGGCAAGTTCTTTGAAATCTTCAACGAGCACGCGAAGTGCATCGTCTCCGCGAGCGAAGAGCTCGAGCGCTTGGTCGACAACCTCAGCGAAGCCGAAGTGCACAAGCAGCGCGTGCAGGCCAACGAAAAGGCCGCGGACAAATTGACGCACGAAACGATCGATCTGCTGCACAAGACGTTCATCACGCCGCTCGATCGCGACGAAATCCATAAGCTCATCACGACGATGGACGACATCCTCGATCTCATGGAGGACGTCGCCACGGCCGTTTCCCTTTACGACGTGCAAGCCATGACGTCCGAGGCGAGCCAACTCGCCCACATCTGCACCCAAACGGCGAAACATGTTCAAAGCGCCGTGAACATGCTCTCGGACATGAGTCAAGCGCGGCAAATCCTATTGGCCTGCGAAGAAATCGATCGCTTGGAGTCGGAGGCCGATCGCGTGCTGCGCTCGGCGATGTCGAAACTGTTCCGCGAAGAGGACGACGTCAAGACGCTGATCAAGCTGAAGGCCGTCTACGAGTTGCTCGAATCGATCACGGACAAGTGCGAGGATGTCGCGAACATCATCGAAGGCATCGTGTTGGAAAACGCGTAAGGCGGGCGGACCTAACCGATGCAATCGATCCAGATCGCCATTTGGGTGCTCGCCGGGCTGATCGCCGTCGCACTCGTTTTCGATTTCATGAACGGCTTTCACGACGCCGCGAACTCGATCGCCACCGTCGTTTCGACGGGCGTGCTCAAGCCTCAGCAGGCTGTCGCGTTTGCCGCCGCGTGCAACGTCATCGCTTATTTCATCTTCCATTTGAAGGTCGCATCGACGGTCGGCAAAGGCACCATCGATCCGAAGATCGTCGATCACTACGTCGTCTTCGGTGCGCTGTTCGGCGCAATCATTTGGAACATCCTGACCTGGCGCTTCGGCATTCCGTCGAGTTCCTCGCATGCGCTGATCGGCGGCCTCGTCGGTGCGGCGCTCGCCAAGTCGGGCTGGTGGGCGCTCAATATCGACGGCATCATGAAAACCGTCGCGTTCATCTTCATCTCGCCGCTGCTCGGTTTCGTGCTCGGCTCGTTCTTCATGACGGCGGTCTCGTGGATCTACTTCCGCACGCCGCCGAGCAAGGTCGATCGGCGCTTTCGGCGTCTGCAACTGCTCTCGGCTGGGCTCTATAGCCTAGGGCACGGCGGCAACGACGCGCAAAAGACGATCGGCATCATCTGGATGCTCTTGATCGCTACCGGCTTCGCCTCGGCAACGGCTGACGCGCCGCCCGTTTGGGTGGTCGGCGCGTGCTACATGTCGATGGGGCTCGGCACGCTGTTCGGCG
This sequence comes from Trinickia sp., assembly GCA_036384755.1. Lineage (GTDB taxonomy): Bacteria > Pseudomonadota > Gammaproteobacteria > Burkholderiales > Burkholderiaceae > Trinickia. The sequence goes on from DASVLS010000101.1 coordinate 21,596, forward strand.
GCTGGCGGATCGTGCGGACGATGGGACAGAAGATCACGAAACTCAAGCCGGTCGGAGGGTTTTGTGCCGAAGCGGGCGGGGCGATCACGCTCTTTACCGCGTCGGCGATGGGCGTGCCCGTCTCGACCACGCATACGATCACGGGGGCCATCGTGGGCGTGGGGGCGACGCAAAAGCTCTCCGCCGTTCGCTGGGGCGTGGCCGGCAGTATCGTCTGGGCGTGGATTTTGACGATCCCGGCTTCGGCGTTGCTCTCGGCGGCCGGATGGTGGATCGGCCGTCGGCTCCTGTAAGTTGGGTTCTAGCGCAAGGCGCCGCGCGTTTGACGAGCGCTCGCGTCGACAAGCTGGCGGGGCGCCTCGGCACCTGTTCTGCTAGCTAGCCCTCCCAGTTTGTCGGGCCGCGCCGGTCGGGCTTTACCGCAGACATCCGTCCGCCAGCGGGCCCCAATCAATTGCTGCTATTGGCGAACTGGGCGATCGGATCGTCAGCGGTGGAAGTCGGCGCTGCTTGAACATGCGGCGTCGACGATGCGCGCATGAGTTGCACGCTCGATTCCATCGGAATAGGTTGCACCGGCGATGCGCCGGCTCGGCGTGCCTGCCGCTCCGCCTGCACCGCCACAGGCGGGGGCGGTTCGAATGCGTCGGCGGCCGCATCGATCGGATCGGGCGCAGTGCTCGCCGTCGGGCGGGCGAGTACACCGGCCCCCGGTGCGGGTGAGGGAGCGGCACGAACCATCGCGCCCGGAGCCGCTGCCACATCGGCCGCATCGGCCGCATCGGCAGATACGGTCGGCGTTGGCCTCGCGGCTGCCGACAGCGGTGCTTGACCGCCTGCGTCGGATAACGCCCGCGTACGAGGCGTGCGTTCCGCCGTGGCCGTTTCGCGTACCGGCGCCCCTGCTCGGGCGCTCGATGCCGAGGGCGTCGCCGCGAGTTCCGTCGGCGCATCGAACGGAGAGGGCCGCTCGAGCGGTGGCGCCACGCGTCGAATCCCATCGAACCGTTTGGCCCAGTAAGGGTTGGTCAGATAATCCAGCCGGACCGTGCCGCCCGTGGATGGGGCATTGACGAACTGGAGCTTCCCGACATAAATGCCGACGTGCGAATGGGCGCGCCCTGTCGTGTTGAAAAAGATGAGGTCGCCCGGCGCGATTTCGTCCGGGGCGATCGATTCTCCGCGGCGGCTGATGTCGGCCGTCGTTCGCGGTAGCTCGACGTCGGCGGCTCGGGCGACGACATACCGCACGAGGCCGCTGCAATCGAACCCGCTTTCGGGCGTATTGCCGCCCCAACGATACGGAACGCCGACGAGGCTCATCGCTTGGATCGAAATTTCCTCACGGCCGATGCTGTGATCGACGAACCGGGGCGAGCCGGGCGGCATCGTTCTGAAGGCGTGCTCGCTACGCGACGATGCGCCGCCGACGCGCGCCACGTTCGGCGGCGCGCTCGAGCAGGCGGCCAACGACAGCACGACGATAAGGACAAGCGAGAGTCGCAGCATGGAAACGAGGAAACCGGCGCGCGCAGCGCCTGCATAAGTAGAAATGCATCGTAGGGCCAGCGCAGCCGGCGGCGGCGATGCCTTTGCGGCCGATAGTAGCCCTGCCGGCGGGCCTTCGGCAACCATTCTTCATAAATTACTTGAAGTTTCGCGCGTAAGCGTTGCCGCGCCGATACGTCGGCAGTGGCAGCGCGTGCCCATGCCCGTATCGCACGGTAAAGAAAAGCGCCCGGCAAGCCGGGCGCTAGGCGATGAGAACGAGGGGCCGACGTGGCGGCGCCCCGGGCGGTCAGAGGATGTCGGACGCGTAATCGGCGAGCCGAGAGCGTTCCCCGCGCGCGAGTGTGACATGGCCGCTGTGCGCCCAACCCTTGAACCGATCGACGACGTAAGTGAGGCCGGAACTGCCTTCGGTCAAATACGGCGTGTCGATCTGCGCGATGTTGCCGAGGCAGACGATCTTCGTGCCGGGGCCCGCGCGCGTCACGAGCGTCTTCATCTGCTTGGGCGTCAAATTCTGCGCTTCGTCGATGATGAGATACTTGTCGACGAACGTGCGGCCCCGCATGAAGTTCATGCTCTTGATTTTCAGGCGCGAGCGAATCAGTTCTTGCGTGGCCGCGCGGCCCCATTCGCCCGCGCTGTCGTCGGTCCGTTGCAGCACTTCGAGGTTGTCATCGAACGCGCCCATCCACGGCTGCATCTTTTCTTCCTCGGTGCCGGGCAGAAAGCCGATATCCTCGCCCACCGGCACTGTCGCCCGCGTCACGATAATTTCGTTGTAGCGCTTTTCGTCTAGCACTTGCGCGAGACCCGCCGCGAGCGCGACAAGCGTCTTGCCGGTGCCGGCTTGGCCGAGCAGCGTCACGAAATCGATGTCGGGATTCATGAGCAGGTTCAACGCGAAGTTCTGCTCGCGGTTGCGCGCCGTAATGCCCCAGACGTTGTTTTTGTGATGACCGTAGTCGCGCAACGTCTGCAGCACGGCCGTCTTGCCGTTCAGTTCGCGTACGATCGCTTGGAACGGCGGTTCGCCCGTTTGCGGCTCGAGATAGACGAACTCGTTGACGAGCAGGGACGGGCACACAGGACCGGTCAAGCGGTAGTACGTCGTCCCGGTCTTGTTGTCCTGCCAACTCTCCATGCCCTTCGCATGCTTGGTCCAAAAATCTTGCGGCAGGGCGCGCACGCCCGAGAACAAGAGATCTTTGTCCTCGAGCACTTGATCGTTGAAGTAATCTTCGGCCGGCAGCCCGAGCGCATGGGCCTTGATCCGCATATTGATGTCTTTCGACACCAGCACGACCTGGCGGTCTTCGCGGTCGCGCTGCAACGCGCGCACGACGCCGAGAATCTGATTGTCGGCTTTGCCCTGAGGCAGGCCCTCGACCGGCTCGATATCGGCGAGCTTGGTCTGAAAGTACAGCCGCCCCAACGCCTCCCGGCTGCCCAGCCGAGCCAGCGGAAGCCCCTCGCTGATCGGGCCGGCATTGGCGACGAGCCCGTCGAGCGTGCGGCTCACTTGCCGGGCGTTGCGCGCGACTTCGGACATGCCCTTCTTGTGATTGTCGAGTTCCTCGAGCGTCATCATCGGCAGATAGACGTCGTGTTCCTCGAAGCGGAACAGGCAGGTCGGATCGTGCATGAGCACGTTCGTGTCGAGCACGAACAGCTTGCGCACTTCGGCTTCCACGGCCGCTTTGCGCGAGCGGTTCTTGGCGGGCTCCTGAGCGGCGTTCGCTCCGGCTGCGGGCGTTTCCGTCCGCGCTTGCAGCGGCGTCGAAGGCGCGGCGGGTTGAAGCAGCGCGGCGGTTTGCCTAGGCTTGCGGCCGCGCGCCGTGGCGGCTTGCTCGGCGACAGCGGAGGCGGGCGGGAGCGAGCGCATCGAAGCGCTCGTGTTGGCGGCGGGAGCCATGGGGGCGGCGACATGGGCAGTGCCGCTCGTCGCGCCGTACTCGGCCGCTTCGGTTTGCTCCCCAATCGTCCCTTGTTTTTTGGCGCTGCGCGCCGGCCTGGCTTTGGCCTTGAATTCATCGGGCGGCAATAGGCTGCCGAGCTTGCTGGGCGGGGTAGGCAAAGGCATGGTTTCCCTCAAAGAATCGGGTCGCATCTCATGCGTCGCCGAAAGGGCGTCCCGAGTTCTCGGGGACGCACCTTCGGGCGGCGCGTTTCAGGTTTCGGTTCGCCGGTTCGCCTAGATTTCGATCAGCTCCTTCCAAGAAAGCCGGCGGCGAGGGGACGCCCGGCCGCCGAAAAACAAAAAAGCCGCCGCTCCTGTTGCGATGGAGCAAGCGGCTCGATTGCGAGCATCACGCGGTGCCTGACCGAGGGACCGTCGCCCAAAGCGACGTCGCCGGCGCGGCTGCGGATCAGACGAGAGGAATGGGAACTCATTGCAACGCAATATAACGCGCGTCAAAGTGCTTGTACAGCCTCCAGCGTTTCGTCCACATGTCCCGGCACTTTTACGCCACGCCATTCGCGCCGAAGCACGCCTTGCGCATCGATGAGAAACGTCGACCGCTCGATTCCTCGCACTTCCTTGCCATACATTTTTTTCATCTTGATGACGCCGAAGAGCGAGCAGAGTGCTTCGTCCGCGTCGGAGATCAATTCGAACGGCAGCTCCAGCTTGGCCTTGAAGTTCTCGTGCGAGCGCAAGCTGTCGCGCGACACGCCGACGATTTGTGCGCCGGCTTTTTTAAACTTCGGGTAGAGATCGCGGAACTGCAAACCTTCGGTCGTGCAGCCCGGCGTGTTGTCCTTCGGATAGAAATACAGCACCACCTTTTTCCCCCGAAGGCCGGACAGCGTGATCTCGCCTCCGGTCGCGGGAGCCGAAAATTCAGGGACAGGTTGATCGACTGCGATGGGCACGTGGTTCTCCTGTTCTTATCGCGCAAATGGTCGAGTGAGTCGAGCGGCGGAGCGGGCGGCGCAGCGGCGAGCGCACCCGCGCGGCGGGCGGTCAGTCGGGCTGGACGATGAGCTCGCCCGAGCGGCCCGGAATCGCGCCCCAGGTGACAGGGTACGATGGCAGCAGGTCGCGGTCCAGCGTGGCATAGTAATCGCCCATCGTCGCAAAAGTGTGACCTTGTGCTTGCCATCCGGAGAGCAGCCGTTCGAAGACGGGCGCGAGCTTTTGGCCTTCGAGCTCGGCGTGCAGCGTAAAGACTTGATCTTGCGGGCTATGTTCCGTTGCAGCGAGCACGCGCTCGGCCACGTTCGTTTCGTCGCAGCCGTCCACGCCGATCAACTCGTCGAGGGTAGGCAATGTGGTCGGCAACTGGACGTGCTCGAGCGTCTTGCCGTCGACAACGGGCCGATACGGCGAGTGGCCGCGCCCATCGGACGCGTAGGCCATGCCCCATGCATCGATTTGCTCGAAAGCATGCTCGTTCATCTGCCAGCCGGCCGAGCCGTGCGTGGCGGGCGGCGCGCCGAAAATCTCGACGAACCGAGCGTGGCTCTTTTGCATCTCGCCGACCGTCCAATCGCGTCCGCGCGAACGAACATTGTCCTGCCAGTAGACGTGATCCCATGTGTGAATGCCGCACTCGAAACCGGCCTCGTGGATGGCGCGCATCTGCGCGATCCCGTGACGTCCGATGTCCGGTCCGGGCAGCAACACGCCGTACATCAGCTGCTTGACGCCGTAGTGCTCGAGCACCGACGTGCGCGAGACCTTCTTCAGGAAACCGGGCCGCAGCACGCGGCGCAGCGCCCAGCCCGTATGGTCGGGGCCGAGGCTGAACAGGAACGTGGCGCGCGCCTTGAAGCGGTCGAGCATACGCGCAAGATTCGGCACGCCTTCGCGCGTGCCGCGCAGCGTGTCGACGTCGATTTTCAGAACGATGCGGGCCAAGGAAGGTCCTCGAAGCGTGGCGACTGCGACTGCGCCTGCGGCTGCGGCTGCGGCTGCAGTTGCGCAGTCAAGCGTCTCATTGCTGCTCGACGAGCGCGCGTGCGTCCGCGACGTGGCCGCGGTAGGCCTCGAAGATCTTGCGCAGGGCGTCGTCGAACGTCGCTTGCGGTGCCCAGGCGAGTTCGTCCATCGTGTTGTCGATCTTCGGCACGCGATTCTGAACGTCCTGATAGCCCTTGCCGTAGTAGGCGCCCGACGACGTTTCGACGAGTTGCACAGCCTTGGCCGACTCGGCGTACTCGGGATATTCGGCGGCAAGCGCCAACATCTTGTGCGCGAGTTCGCGCACCGAGAAGTTGTTTTTCGGATTGCCGATGTTATAGATCTTGCCGGACGCGATGCCGTCCTTGTTGTCGATGATCTTCATCAGCGCGCTGATGCCGTCGTCGATATCGGTGAACGCGCGTTTTTGCGAGCCGCCGTCGACGAGGCTGATGTTTTCGCCGCGGACGATGTGGCCGAGGAACTGCGTGACCACCCGCGAGCTGCCTTCCTTCGGCGTGTAGATCGAGTCCAGGCCCGGCCCGATCCAATTGAAGGGGCGGAACAGCGTGAAATTCAGGCCTTCCTGCATGCCGTAGCCCCAAATCACGCGATCCATCAGCTGCTTCGAGCACGCGTAGATCCAGCGCGGCTTGTTGATCGGACCGTACGTGAGCGCCGATTCCTCGGGATCGAATTGCTCGTCGCCGCACATCCCGTACACCTCGGACGTCGACGGAAACACGAGATGCTTGCGGTACTTGACGGCCGAGCGCACGATCGGCAGGTTCGCTTCGAAGTCGAGTTCGAACACGCGCAGCGGCTGCTGCACGTAGGTAGCGGGCGTGGCGATCGCGACGAGCGGCAGAATCACGTCGCACTTCTTCACGTGGTACTCGACCCACTCTTTGTTGATCGTGATGTCGCCTTCGAAGAAGTGCATCCGCTCATGCTGGGTGAGGTCGCCCAGGCGGTCCGTCTGCATGTCCATGCCGAACACTTCCCAGTCGGTCGTCTCGAGGATGCGCTTGGACAAATGGTGGCCGATGAAGCCATTGACGCCGAGAATCAGGACTTTCTTAGCGGAACGTTCGGTTTTGGCGGAATTCATGAATGACTGGAACGGTGAGTGAGCTGGGCGAACTGCGCCGGCGTGACGACGGTTTCATGCCCGTCGCGCTGGTGCCGCAGTTCGGAAATGGCGATTGCGCGCGCGTCGCCGCACACGCCGAAACACGCATTATCGCTTACGTGCAGACCGGGGGGCAAATTCGCCAGGCCGGCCTTCGCTATCGTCTCGAGGCCGGCGAGGCGCGCGCGGGCGATGACGAAGCGCTCGCCGGCCACGTCGGTGAATGCGCCCGGGTAGGGCGGCGCGACCGCGCGCACGAGGTTGTAGACGTCTTGCGCCGGGCGGGACCAATCGATGCGGCCGTCTTCGGGCTTTCGGCCGCCGAAGTAGCTGCCGCGGGACAGATCGTTCGGCAGATGCGGCGCTTCGCCGGCGAGCAAGGCGGGCAACACGCGCCAGAGCGTCTGCTCGGCCGCGACCGTCACCTTGTCGAACACCTCTTGCGCCGTGTCGTCGGGCAAGATCGGCACGGCGGTCTGGCCGACGATCGCACCGGCGTCGGGCTTGACGGCCATCTCGTGCAGCGTCGCGCCCGTTTCCGTTTCGCCGCGGAGCACGGCCCAATTCGTGGGCACGCGGCCGCGGTACTTGGGCAGCAGCGAGCCGTGCATGTTATATGCGCCGCGCGGGGCAAGCGCCAGCACGTCCGCCGGCAACATGTGGCGGTAATAGAACGAGAAGATGAAATCGGGCCGTGCGCGGGCGACGGCTTCGCGCAGGGCCGCGCCCGCCGGCTCGGCGGGCGTGATCGTCTCGATGCCGTGCTCGGCCGCTACTTGCGCGACGCTGCCGAACCAGATGCGCTCGGACGGGTTGTCCTCGTGCGTGACGACGAGCGCGACGTCGACGCCGCGCGCCAGCAGCACACGCAAGCAGCGTACGCCGACGTTATGGTAAGCAAAGACGACGGCGCGCGGCTTCATCGGTCGCGGCCCTCGGCATGCGCGTGGCGGGAAGGCTCAACGCCGGCGCCGGCCGCTGCCGGCGCGCTGACCGACGGCGTGTCGCCGGGCCGTCCTTCGAGCACCGTTTGCACGAGGTAGCGCGGCCGTGCGCGGACCTGCTGATAGATGCGGCCGATGTACTCCCCGAGCAATCCGAGCGCAAAGATGATGACGCCGAGCATGAAGAACGTGATGGCGAAGAGCGTGAACACGCCTTGAACTTCCGCGCCGATGACGAACCGTCGAATGACGAGCAGCAGAAACAAGCCGGCGGAGCCCATCGACAAGATCACCCCGATGAACGACAGCCACTGCAGCGGGACGACCGAGAACCCCGTGACGAGATCGAAATTCAAGCGGATCAGGCTGTACAGCGAGTACTTCGATTCGCCGGCAAACCGCTCTTCGTGCGCGACTTCGACTTCGATCGGGTTTTGCGCGAACGTGTAGGCGAGGGCCGGAATGAACGTATTGACTTCTCCGCAGCGGTTGATCGTATCGATGATTTGACGACTGTACGCGCGCAGCATGCAGCCTTGATCGGTCATCTTGATGTGCGTGATGCGTTCGCGCAGGCGGTTCATCGCCCGCGACGCCTTGCGCCGCCAGAGCGTGTCTTGCCGCTGTATGCGGATTGAGCCCACGTAGTCGTAGCCCTCGCGCATTTTGACGACGAGCTTGCCGATTTCCTCCGGCGGGTTCTGCAAATCGGCGTCGAGCGTGATGACGATGTCGCCGCGCGATTCCTCGAACCCGGCGAGGATGGCCATGTGCTGTCCATAATTGCCGTTGAGCAGGACGACACGCGTGGTATCGGGGCGCACGCGGAACTGCTCGGCCAAAATCGCCGCCGATCGATCGCGGCTGCCGTCGTTGATGAAGATGACTTCGTAGGGCGTGCCGAGCGCGTCGAGCGCGGGATACAGGCGCGTAAACAGCGCATGCAGCCCCGCCTCCTCGTTGTAGACGGGGATGATGACGGAGACTTCCGGCGCCGCCGTGCGATGTTCGGTGTGACTCATGTCCGCTTATTTCCCATATTGTTCGCAGATCTCGTTGACGGCGCTGCACACGCGCGCCACGTCACGCTCGGTCATCAGCGTGAACATCGGCAGCGTCACCGTCGTCGCGCCGAAGCGCTCGGCATGCGGAAACATGCCCGGCGCAAAACCGCGCGCGCGGTACAGCGTAAATAGATGGATCGCCGGGTAGTGCACGCCCGAGCCGATCCGATAGTCGTCGTGCAGCTTCTGCATGACGCCCGCGCGGTCGATGGCCAAGCGCTCCAGGGGCAGCGTGATCTGGAACATGTGCCAGTTGCCGTTCTCGAACTGCGCTAAGGGCAAGCCTATCCCGAGTTTTGCCGCGGCGCCCCCTTCGAACCCCGCGAAATAGGCGCGCGCGAGTTGCTTGCGCGCCGCCGTGAATCGCTCGATCTGCGCAAGCTGGCCCAGGCCGACGCGCGCCGCCACGTCGGTCAGATTGTACTTGCCGCCGAGCACGTCGCAGTCCATGCCGTCGTAGCCGCTGCGCGTGACGCCCTGCAGCCGGTATTTGCGCGCGAGTTCGGCTTCGTCCTCATTGTTGAGCACGAGCGCGCCACCCTCGATCGACGTCAGGTTCTTGTTCGCATGGAAGCTGAACGAGACGATGTCGCCGAGCTTGCCGATGCGCTCGCCTTTCCAAGTCGCGCCGAATGCCTGCGCGGCATCCTCGATCACACGCAGCTTATATGCGCGAGCGATCTCGTAGAGCCGATCCATGTCGACGGGCAGCCCGGCGAGAAACACCGGGATGATCGCTTTCGTACGCGGCGTAATCGCCTTTTCGACCAGATTCAGATCGATGTTGCGCGTGGCGGGGTCGATATCGACGAAAACGGGCGTCGCACCCACTTCCAAGATGACGTTGGCCGTCGACACCCACGACGCCGGCGTCGTGATCACCTCGTCGCCCGCGCCGACGCCGGCGATCCTCAGGCCGATTTCCAGCGTCGCCGTGCCGGAGTTGAACGTGCGCACGGGACGTCCCCCGCAAAATGCCGATAGCTGCTGCTCGAAGGCCTGATTTTGCGGACCCGTCGTGATCCAGCCCGAGCGCAGCACGTCGACGACGCCCGCTATCGTCTCTTCATCGATTTCGGGACGGACGAACGGCAGAAAAGGAAGAGCATCTTGGGTCATGGGCTTCGCTCGAGGACGAGGTGTTGAATTCCTGACGGCGCACTTGGCGCCGCGATGTGTAGGTGATGCTTGGCACGAAGGATGTGCCTCGTTCGGCGCGCGTTTCAGCTGCGTGCGAGCACGAGCACGCCGATCAAGATGATGCCGATGCCGACGAGGCGCTGCACGCTCAGCGCTTCGCCGAACAGGTACCATGCCGCGACGGCATTGACGACATAGCCGAGCGACAGCATGGGATAAGCGATCGAGACGTCGACGCGGGAAAGACCGACGATCCAGACGACGACGCTGACGACGTAACAGGCGAGGCCGCCGAGGATCGGCAATTGCATCGCCAGCTTCAGGCCGATCGGCAGAATGTTCGCACGGGTGAATTCGAAGTGTCCAACGGCATTCACGCCCGCCTTGAGCAGCAACTGCGCACACGCGTTGAGCGCGACGCCGAGCAAAATACAAAACAGAGAGATCGGGTTCATCGATTGAGTGACGGGTAAGCCCGGCTGGGGCGAAGAAGACGCGTTCATGGTTTTTCGACGATGACGCGCCGCGCGTCGCGTGCGATGACGCGCATCGGGACGTTTTGCGCGGCGAGTTTCGCGTAGCGATCGGGCCGCATCAGCGCTAGCGCATACCGATCGGCCTTCCAGCGTGCGATCCATTGCTCGATGGTCGGCACCCATTTGGACGGCTCTTGCGTCACGCCGAAGGCGAGTTCGTCGGGGTTGGCGACCATGATCGTCGTATGACCGACATAGAAGGGCACGGTATGGTCGAGCACGCCGACCGCGTAGAACGGCGTATCGGCCGGCAGTCGCGCGAGCTCGGCTTTGACCGCGGGTGCGAGCAGCGCGCCCGAACTTTCCCGGCCGAAGACCTCATGCCCCGTGCCGGCGATCGTGCACAGCATCACCCAGGCCGCGCCGAACACGGTGGCCGACGCAAGCAGGCTGCGCTCGGTGCGCCGCAGCACCGCCAGCGCGGCGAGCGTCAAGACGAGCGCCACGCCGATCGCAGCGAACACCCAGACGCGAAACTCGCGATAGAGCGCGTTGGGCGTGCGCGCGTCGCCAAAGCGGGCGATGAAGATCGCGCCGACGGCTGCGACGGCGAGGAACGCCGCATAGCCGAGCAGATGCCGGCGCCACGACTGGCGCGACACGTGCGGCAAGTACGCGCCGATGAGCAGCGCAAGCGCCGGTGCGATCGGCAGGACGTAGGAAACCAGCTTCGAATGGGACGCGCTGAAAAACACGAAGATGAACGCGGACCAGACGACGAGCAGCTTGTTTGGCGCGAATCCGTTCAATTGGCGCGGCTGGGCGAGGCCGTGACGCACGCTCTGCCAACCGATCGATAGCCAAGGCAGCAAACCGACGAGCATCACCCAGACGAAGTAGTAGACGGGCCCCGGCCGGTTTTGGGCCGGCGTCAGATACCGGTCGAACTGCTGAACGATGAAGAAAAAGTTGAAGAACTCCGGGTTGCGCGATTGCACGAGCACGAACCACGGCGCGGCGATCAAGAAGAAGACGAGCAGACCGCTCGGCAGGTAGAGACGCTTCCAGAGCGCCCAATCGCGCTGCAGGAGCGTATAGACGACGAGCACGGCGCCGGGCAGCAGCAGGCCGATCAGGCCCTTGGACAGCACGGCGAGCGCCATGGCGCCCCAGCACAGCCACATCCAGCGGCGCGCTTCGCGCCCGGTTACGCCGACGCGCTGCGCCAGCAGCAGCGCGCACAACGTGAGCTCCATCCAAAACGAGAGCCCCATGTCGAGCGTGTTGAAGTGGCCCATCAACTGCCAGTACGGCGCAGCCGCGAGCACGAGCGCCGCGGCGAACCCCGCAGCCGGATTGAAGACACGCGCGGCCGTGTAGCCGGCGACGAACACGCCGGCGAAGCCTGTCAGCGCCGTGTAGAGCCGCGCCTGCCATTCGCCGATGCCGAACCAGGCGAACGTCAGCGCGTTCATCCAGGTTTGGAGCGGAGGCTTCTCGAAATACTTGTAGCCGTTATAGCGCGGGGTGATCCAGTCGCCGGTGAGCAGCATCTCGCGAGCCATTTCGGCGTAGCGCCCCTCGTCGGTCGGCACGAGATGGCGCCAGCCCAGGGGCACGAACCAGACGAGGGCGAGCGCGAGAACGAGCAGCGCGAGCGCGATGCGGCTGATGGGCCAGTGTGTCGTCGCGCTCTCCGGCGCGCGAGCGCCGTTGGATGGGGCGGCGCCGTCGGCGCGGGAGTAGCGGTGAAGCGGCATGGATTCGGCTTGAGTGTTTATCGGTGTCGGTTCAAGGGCACGCGCGGCGCGGCGCGTGGGGTCGGCCGCGCTCGCGCGGCGGCGGCCGAGCGAGCGCGGCGCCGCACGAGCGTTCATCGCTCGATGAGCAGCGCCGCGGCGACGCGCCGGCCTTCGGCCATCAAAATGTTGTAGGTGCGGCAAGCGGCCATGAAGTCCATCGTTTCGACGCCGATGCGCCGCGCGGCGAGCGCAGCGGTCAGCCGCGGATGCGGGAAGCGCAAGCGCGCGCCGCTGCCGAACACGACGACTTCGGGCGCTGTCTCGAGCAGCAAATCGAAATGCTCGGCGGCGAGCGTGTCGAACGACGACACGGGCCAATCCACGACGGGCGTGTCGGGCAGCAGCAGGATGCTGCTTTCGTGACGGACGAGGTTGACGTCGACGTAATGGGCGCCGTAACCCGTCACGGTGTTCAGCGCGCCGCTGGAGTCTTGGTGTAATTTCAAATCGGTTTCCGTAGTTCCGCCGGACTCAGCAAGGCCGGCCGAGTCCGCATCGAGGCCGAAAGAGGCTTTCGCGGCGAATGGTGCATTGCGAAAGTTGGCCGAAATCCGCTAAATTATAACTTTTTAGCCGCCCTGCGGCGCCAAGGGACGGTTCAAGACCGGCCCGGCATGGTGCTCGCGCGCATACGGAACCCACGAGTCGCCGCTCGCGCGCCACAAGCGCGCCGTCACAATGAGAGCGCGGCAGCGCGCGTTTCCCCCGGCGAACCTGTCGCCGTGCGGGCGAAGCATGTGTGCGCGCGCGTGGATTCCCGTGCGCCCGGCCAGCGCGTCCCGCCTTTCGGCCTCTCCTCAGGAACTGTGTTCGCCGTGAAACCGATTCTCAAATCGAATAAGCTGCTCAACGTCTGCTACGACATCCGCGGGCCCGTGCTCGAACACGCGAAGCGTCTGGAGGAAGACGGCCATCGGATCATCAAGCTCAATATCGGCAACTTGGCGCCGTTCGGCTTCGATGCGCCGGACGAGATCATTCAGGACATGATCCGTAATCTCTCGGCGTCGTCCGGCTATTCCGATTCGAAAGGCGTATTCGCCGCGCGCAAGGCGATCATGCATTACTCGCAGCAAAAGGGTGTGGCCGGCGTCGAACTCGACGACATCTACATCGGCAACGGCGCGTCGGAGCTCATCGTCATGGCGATGCAGGCGCTGCTCAACGACGGCGACGAAGTCTTGCTGCCGGCGCCCGACTATCCGCTCTGGACGGCGGCCGTCAGCCTATCGGGCGGCACGCCCGTGCATTATTTGTGCGACGAATCGAACAGCTGGATGCCCGATCTCGACGATCTGCGCGCGAAGATCACCCCGCGCACCCGCGCGCTCGTCGTCATCAACCCGAACAATCCGACGGGGGCGCTGTATTCGGACGAATTGTTGCTCGACTTGCTCGACATCGCACGCCAGCACGGCCTCATCGTGTTCGCCGACGAGGTCTATGACAAAATCGTCTACGACGGCAAGAAGCACACGTCGCTCGGTGCGCTGTCGGAGGACGTGCTGACCGTGACGTTCAACAGCTTGTCCAAGAGCTACCGTTCGTGCGGCTATCGCGCCGGGTGGATGTACGTATCGGGTTTGACGGGCGAGAACCGCCGCCGCGGCAAAGACTACTTCGAGGGCCTCGGCATCCTCGCCTCGATGCGGCTGTGCCCGAACGTGCCCGGGCAATATGCGATCCAAACGGCGCTCGGCGGGTATCAGAGCATCAACGATCTCATTGCGCCCGGCGGGCGTCTGTACCGGCAGCGCCAAGTCGCGTACGAGATGCTCAACGCGATCCCCGGCGTGAGTTGCGTCAAGCCCGAGGCGGCGTTGTACATGTTCCCCCGGCTCGACCCCAAGATTTATCCGATCGAGGACGATCAGCAGTTCATCCTCGATCTGCTGCTCGAAGAGCGCGTGCTGCTCGTGCAGGGTTCAGGTTTCAACTGGCCGCGGCCCGACCATTTCCGGGTCGTATTCTTGCCGAACGTGGACGACCTCACCGATTCCATCAACCGGATCGGGCGGTTTCTCGAAGGCTATCGCAAACGTCACGGCACCTAAACGAGCCGCCGCGCGCGAACGGCTCGCGGTCCGGCGTTTCCCTTTTCAACGATTCAACTCACTAGAACACGCTGCATGGAACCGATCAAAGTTGGCTTGTTGGGCTTCGGCACGGTCGGCAGCGGCACCTTCACGGTGCTGCGCCGCAATCAAGAAGAAATCAAACGTCGCGCAGGCCGCGGAATCGAGGTCGCACGCATCGCCGTGCGCAATCCCGCCAAGGCGCTCGCCGCGCTCGGCGATTGCGCGAACGACGTGCAAGTCGGCAGCGACTTCGAGGCCGTCGTCGACGATCCGTCGATCGGCATCGTCGCCGAAATGATCGGCGGTACGGGTATCGCCCGCGAGCTCGTGCTGCGCGCCATTGCGCACGGCAAGCATGTGGTGACGGCGAACAAGGCGCTGCTCGCCGTGCACGGCACGGAGATCTTCGAAGCGGCGCGCGCCAAGGGCGTGATGGTCGCTTTCGAAGCGGCGGTGGCCGGCGGCATTCCGATCATCAAAGCGTTGCGCGAGGGGCTCACGGCCAATCGCATCCAATCGATCGCCGGCATCATCAACGGCACGACGAACTACATCCTGTCGGAGATGCGCGAGCGCGGTCTCGATTTCGGCACGGCCCTCGAAGGCGCGCAGGCGCTCGGGTACGCCGAAGCCGATCCGACGTTCGACATCGAAGGCGTGGACGCGGCCCATAAGCTCACGATCATGAGCGCCATCGCGTTCGGCATCCCGATGCAGTTCGATCGCGCGTATATCGAAGGGATCAGCAAGCTCGCTTCGATCGACATCAAGTACGCCGAAGATCTCGGTTACCGCATCAAATTGCTCGGCATCACGCGCCGGACCGAGCGCGGCATCGAGCTGCGCGTGCACCCGACGCTGATTTCGGCCAAACGCCTGCTCGCGAATGTCGAGGGCGCGATGAACGCCGTCGAAGTGCACGGCGACGCCGTGGGCACGACGCTCTACTACGGCAAGGGCGCGGGCGCCGAGCCGACGGCTTCGGCCGTCGTCGCCGATCTCGTCGACGTGACGCGGCTCGACACGGCCGATCCGGGCCACCGCGTGCCGCACCTCGCGTTCCAGCCGCAAAGCATGTCCGACACGCCGGTGTTGCCGATCGACGAAGTCACGAGCGGCTATTACTTGCGTCTGCGCGTAGCCGACGTCACGGGCGTGCTGGCCGATATCACGCGCATCCTGGCCGATGCCGGCATTTCCATCGACGCCTTGCTGCAGAAGGAATCGGAGCAAGTCGACAACAACCGCGAGACCGACGTCGTCATCATCACGCACGACACGCTCGAGAGGAACGTGAATTCGGCGATCGCGCGAATCGAGGCGCTGCCCACCGTTGTCTCGAACGTCACCAAGCTGCGGATCGAAGCCCAAAGCTGAGCGAGTCCAGTCAACGAAAACGAAGTCACGAAGCCGATCATGAACTACATCTCGACGCGCGGTGCCGGTATCGGCGAGCGCCATACGTTCTCCGACATCCTGCTCACGGGCCTCGCCAAGGATGGCGGCCTTTACTTGCCGAACGAATATCCGCGCGTGACGGCCGACGAGCTCGCGCGCTGGCGCACGCTGCCGTACGCCGACCTCGCTTTCGAGGTGCTCGGCAAGTTCTGCGACGACATTCCTGCCGACGATTTGCGCGCGCTCACGCAGCGTACCTATCGCGCGGACGTCTACTGCAACGTACGCCCGGGCGAAGATGCGAGCCAGATCACGCCGCTGACGAAGCTCGGCGTCGAGGGTGGCGCGCCGTTGTCGTTGCTTGCGTTGTCGAACGGGCCGACGCTCGCGTTCAAGGACATGGCGATGCAATTGCTCGGCAACTTGTTCGAATACGCGCTCGCCAAGCACGGGCAGACGCTCAACATCCTAGGCGCAACGTCGGGCGACACGGGCAGCGCGGCCGAATACGCGATGCGCGGCAAGGCGGGGATTCGCGTGTTCATGCTGTCGCCGCACCGGAAGATGAGCGCTTTCCAGACGGCGCAGATGTACAGCCTGCAGGAGCCGAACATCTTCAATCTGGCGATCGAAGGCGTGTTCGACGACTGCCAGGACATCGTCAAGGCCGTTTCCAACGACCACGCGTTCAAGGCGCAGCATCGGATCGGCACGGTCAACTCGATCAACTGGGCGCGTGTCGTCGCGCAGGTCGTCTATTACTTCAAGGGTTACTTCGCCGCGACGCGCTCGAACGACGAGCGGGTATCGTTCACCGTGCCTTCGGGCAATTTCGGCAACGTCTGCGCCGGTCACATCGCCCGCATGATGGGGCTGCCGATCGACAAACTCGTCGTCGCCACGAACGAGAACGACGTGCTCGACGAGTTCTTCCGCACGGGCGCTTACCGCGTGCGGGGCGCGGCGCAGACTTACCACACGAGCAGCCCGAGCATGGATATCTCGAAGGCGTCGAACTTCGAGCGCTTCGTGTTCGACCTGCTGGGCCGCGATCCGGCGCGGGTGCTGCAACTCTTTCGCGACGTGGAAGAAAAGGGCGGTTTCGATCTCGTGGCGAGCGGCGATTTCGCGCGGGTGCGCGAGTTCGGCTTCGTTTCGGGCCGCAGCACGCACGACGATCGCATCCAAACGATCCGCGACGTCCATGCGCGTTACGGCCAAATCATCGATACGCACACGGCCGACGGCTTGAAAGTCGCCCGCGAGCATTTGGAAGAAGGCGTGCCGATGGTCGTGCTCGAAACGGCACAGCCCATCAAATTCGGGGAGTCGATCCGCGAGGCGCTGGGGCGCGATCCGCAGCGGCCCGCGGCGTTCGACGGCCTCGAATCGCTGCCGCAGCGCTTCGAGGTGCTGGCCGCGGATGCCGCGGGGGTGAAGGCGTTCATCGCCGCGCATACGGGCGACTGACTACAATAAAGGTTTTCGCAGCGAGAATCGCTCGTCGATGTCCACGCCCACTCATCTTGCTTCGCGCGCGCCGTTGATGTCCACGGCCGACGCGCTTGCCGCACTGCTGGCCGCGGCCCATGCCGTGGTCGAAACCGAGACCGTTCCCACGCTCGATGCGCTCGGGCGCGTCTTGGCCGCCGACGTCGTCTCCGAACTCGACGTGCCGCCCATGCACACGAGCGCGATGGACGGCTACGCGGTGAGGGTGGCGGACTTGACGCATGGCGAGCGCCGCTTGCCCGTATCGCAGCGCGTGGCTGCGGGCCAATCGCCGCAGCCGCTGGCCGAAGGCACGGCGGCGCGTATTTTCACGGGCGCCCCCGTGCCGCCCGGCGCGGATGCCGTGGTCATGCAGGAACAGGCCGAGGCCGAAGGCGATGCCGTTTCGATCCTGCACACGCCGAAAGTCGGCGAATGGATCACGGCGCAAGGCGCGGACATTCGCCGCGGCGCCGTCATTCTGCCGGCCGGGACGCGCCTGACGCCGCAAGCGCTCGGCCTCGCGGCATCGATCGGCTGCGCCCGGCTCGAAGTGACGCGGCGCTTGAAGGTGGCGGTCTGTTTCACGGGCGACGAACTGACGATGCCCGGCGAACCGCTGGCGCCGGGCGGTATTTACAACTCGAATCGTTTCACGCTGCGCGGCTTACTGACGCGCCTGAACTGCGAGGTCACCGATCTAGGTATCATTCCGGACCGCTTGGACGCGACGCGCGAAGCGCTAGCCGCAGCGGCGCAGGAGCACGATTTGATTTTGACGTCCGGCGGCGTGTCGGTCGGCGAGGAAGATCACGTGAAGCCGGCCGTGGAGTCGTTGGGGCGGCTCGCACTGTGGCAGATCGCGATGAAGCCCGGCAAGCCGTTGGCGTTCGGCGCGTTGCGCCGCGACGATCGGGATGGACAGAGCGGACAGAGCGGACAGCGCGTGCAGCACGGCGAGGCCCACTTCATCGGGCTGCCGGGCAATCCCGTGTCGAGCTTCGTGACCTTCTTGCTGTTCGTACGCCCGTTTCTGCTGCGCTTGTCCGGCGTGCGCGAGGTCGCCCCGCGCGCCGTCTCGCTGCGCGCCGATTTCACGCAAACGAAGGCCGATCGCCGGAACGAATTTCTGCGTGCGCGTGTGAATGCGGCCGGCGGGCTCGACTTGTTCCCCAATCAAAGTTCCGCCGTGCTGACATCGACGGTCTGGGGCGACGGCCTCATCGACAACCCGCCGAACCACGCGATCAGCGCAGGGGAAACCGTGCGTTTTCTTCCTTTTTCCGAGTTGCTCGGCTGAAGCGCCGGTCGATCGGCCGGGGTCCGACATGAAAATAGAGCTCAGGTATTTTGCCAGCGTGCGCGAGGCGCTGGGCGTGGCGCAGGAAGCGGTGGAGGTGCCCGACGATGTGGCGACCGTCGGCGACGTCCGCTCGTGGCTGCGCACGCGCGGCGGCGCATGGGCCGAGACGCTGGCGGAGGGGCGGGCGCTGCGCATGGCGTGCAACCATACGATGACGGACGCGGGCACGCGCCTGACCGACGGTTGCGAAGTCGCGTTCTTCCCGCCTGTCACCGGCGGTTGACTCGCACCGTAGACACCGATCGGAGTTCGCCATGAGCGTCCGCGTTCAAACAGAAGATTTCGACTTGTCGGCGGAAGTGGCCGCATTGCGGGCCGACAACCCGAAAATCGGTGCGGTGGTGGCCTTCGTCGGCACCGTCCGCGATTTGAGCGACGGCGAAGACGTCGCCGCGATGGAACTCGAGCATTACCCGGGCATGACCGAAAAGGCGCTCGAAGCGATCGTCGAAGAGGCGAAACGGCGTTGGCCAGGCTCGGAGGTCTTGATCGTGCACCGCGTCGGCAAACTGTTTCCGCGCGATCAGATCGTCCTCGCAGCCGCGACGTCGCAGCACCGGCATTTCGCCTTCGATGCCTGTGCGTTCGTCATGGACTATCTGAAAACGCAAGCGCCGTTTTGGAAGAAGGAAACGACGCCGAGCGGCGAGCGTTGGGTCGACGCGCGCGTTTCGGACGACGCGGCGCTGGCTCGCTGGGGCGTGGCCGCCGCGAACGCGGCGCCGAGCGACGAATAACTTACCCGCAAGTGCGTCAGTCGCCGCCGTTATCGTCCGGATCGCTCATCGAGCGGCCGATGATCTTGGCCGGAAATGGCTCGCCCCGGCGCTCGGGGCGGGCATGCAGGCTGTCTCGAGCGGCGCCGTCGTGATCTGCCGCATCTCCGCCCGGGTTGCGTTTCGGCGCGATGCGCTCGAGCAGAGCCTGCTGCTCGGGCGGAATCGCGTAGTCCCAGCCAAACCGGCTCAGTTGCAGGCTTTGTGCGATTCTCAGCGCCGGTTCCATGAAGCGCACGGCGGCGGCCGGTTCGTAACGGTCGCACACCGTGTCGAGAAAAAGACGCAGCCAGCGGCTGAAATGACGCGGCTCGATGCCCTCGAGCGGCTGGTGGGCTTGCTGGACGTTGCCGCGGTACCGCTTGTCGCCGAGCACGAGGCTACCCCAGAACGTGCACATCTTCGGCAAATGCGTGTCCCATCGCCCCTCGAGCACCGCATCGAAGACCGGCCCGAGCAGCGGATCGGCCCGGACGCGGTCGTAAAAGGCGTACACGAGCTCGCGAATATTGTCTTCGGTAGGCTCTTGGTAGCGGACATGGGGCGATCCGGCCCCGGTATTCGTAGACGTAGACATCAAAACACAGGATGCGCTGGGCGTGCGGCCGGTTCTGTCGCAAATTGCGCGCAAAGCGGACCGATCGATAGAGAGATTAAACGTGGCGCAGCAGTGACCATACCTGCGCGCCAGATGCATGTTATGGTCAAGCCGACCACTATACAACCCTTCGCACGGCGCGGTTTTACCGATGGATACCCTCCGCTCAGTGAGCGCGCGCCGGGCCCTATTCGAGCCGTAGACTGCCGATGAGACTCACCGACTACACCGATTACGCTTTACGCGTGCTGCTGTATCTCGCCGTACGCGAAGAAGGACTGACGACGATCCACGACATTTCCGAGGCGTACGGGATATCGAAGAATCACCTGATGAAGGTCGTGCAGCGGCTGGGGGAATTGGGCTGGATCGATACGGTTCGTGGGAGAAACGGCGGTTTGCGGCTCAATGAGCGTTCGCTTGCGCTGACGATCGGCGAGGTGGTGCGCGGCACGGAGGGCGATTTCGCGATCGTCGGCTGTTTCCCGCGCGAGGGCGCCGAGCCGCGTGCCTGCGTCATCGAGCCGCAGTGCCGCCTCAAGCACGTGTTCGAGGCGGCCCGCGGCGCATTCCTGGCGGAACTCGACCGGCATACGCTCGGCGAGCTCGCGAGTCCCGCGACCCCGCTGGCGGGGCTGCTCGGCCTTCCGCCTGTTCCAGCGGGCGGGAAACGCCGGCCGGTGGTGCCGATTACCGCCGGGTAGCGCGGTTAGCGGTCCGCGGCGAGCGTGCCGAGGGCCGGGGGGGCGATGCCGCTGTGGCGGCGTGCCGCGCGGTTTCCGTTCGCGCGCTGCAAAAATCCGCTTGAAACGAGCCGAGAGCGCCTCAATTTGGTGATAGTCAAAAGTTGGAGGTCTCTTCATGAGAATCGACAAGCTCACCACCAAATTCCAAGAAGCGCTCGCCGATGCCCAAAGCCTGGCCGTCGGACGCGGTCAGCAGTACATCGAGCCGGTACACGTGCTGGCGGCGCTGGTCGCGCAGCAGGACGGATCGGCGCGCTCGCTGCTCTCGCGCGCGGGCGTTCATGTGCAAGCGCTGCAAACGGCGCTGAACGAGGCCATTTCGCGCTTGCCGCAGGTGCAGGGCACCGACGGCAACGTGCAGCTAAGCCGTGAGCTGAACGGCCTGCTCAATCAAGCCGACAAAGAAGCGCAGCAGCTGAACGACACGTTTATCGCGAGCGAAATGTTCCTGCTCGCCGTCGCCGACGACAAGGGCGAGGCGGGACGGATCGCGCGCCAGTACGGTCTTACGCGCAAGGCGTTGGAAACGGCTATCGCGGCCGTGCGCGGCGGCGCCCAAGTGCACAGCGCCGACGCCGAAAGCCAGCGCGAGGCGCTCAAGAAGTACACGATCGATTTGACCGAGCGTGCGCGGGCCGGCAAGCTCGACCCCGTCATCGGCCGAGACGACGAAATTCGCCGTTCGATTCAGATTCTGCAGCGCCGTACGAAAAACAACCCCGTGCTGATCGGCGAACCCGGCGTGGGCAAGACGGCGATCGTCGAAGGGCTTGCCCAGCGCATCGTCAACGGCGAGGTGCCGGAATCGCTCAAGAGCAAGCGTGTTCTCTCGCTCGATATGGCGGGCCTGCTCGCGGGCGCGAAGTATCGCGGCGAGTTCGAAGAGCGGCTCAAGGCCGTCTTGCAGGACATTGCGCGCGACGAAGGGCAAACGATCGTCTTCATCGACGAGATCCATACGATGGTCGGCGCCGGCAAAGCCGAAGGGGCGATGGATGCGGGCAACATGCTCAAGCCCGCGCTTGCTCGCGGCGAGCTGCATTGCATCGGCGCGACGACGCTCGACGAATATCGCAAGTACATCGAGAAGGACGCGGCGCTCGAGCGGCGCTTCCAGAAAGTGCTCGTCGACGAGCCCTCGGTCGAAGCGACGATCGCGATCCTGCGCGGGTTGCAGGAGAAATACGAACTGCACCATGGCGTCGAGATCACCGACCCCGCGATCGTGGCGGCCGCCGAGCTCTCGCATCGCTACATCACGGACCGCTTCCTGCCCGACAAGGCGATCGATTTGATCGACGAGGCCGCCTCGAAGATCAAGATGGAGATCGACTCGAAGCCTGAAGAAATGGACCGGCTCGACCGCCGCTTGATCCAACTGAAGATCGAGCGCGAAGCGGTGAAGAAGGAAAAGGACGAAGCCTCGCAAAAGCGGCTGCAGTTGATCGAAGAGGAAATCGAGCGCCTGAACCGCGAGTATTCCGACCTCGAGGAGATCTGGACGGCCGAGAAGGCGGCCGTGCAAGGCAGTGCGCAGCTCAAGGAGGAAATCGAGAAGACGCGCGCCGAGATTGCGCGGCTGCAGCGCGACGGCAAGCTCGAGAAAGTGGCGGAGTTGCAGTACGGCAAGCTGCCTGAGCTCGAGGCGCGCTTGAAGCAAGTGACGCAGGCCGAGGCCAAGGAGCAGAACAATCCGACGCGTCGGCGCCTGTTGCGCACGCAAGTCGGCGCCGAAGAGATCGCCGAAGTGGTCTCGCGCGCGACGGGTATTCCCGTGTCGCGCATGATGCAGGGCGAGCGCGAGAAGCTGCTGCAGATCGAAACGAAGCTGCACGAGCGTGTGGTCGGACAGGACGAGGCGATCAACGCCGTGGCCGACGCGATCCGTCGTTCGCGCGCGGGTTTGGCCGATCCGAACCGGCCTTACGGCTCGTTCCTTTTCCTCGGGCCGACGGGCGTCGGCAAGACGGAGCTGTGCAAGGCGCTGGCCTCGTTCCTATTCGATTCGGAAGAGCACCTCATTCGCATCGATATGAGCGAGTTCATGGAAAAGCACAGTGTCGCGCGGCTGATCGGCGCGCCGCCGGGCTATATCGGCTATGAGGAAGGCGGCTATCTGACCGAAGCCGTCCGCCGCAAGCCGTACAGCGTGATCTTGCTCGACGAGATCGAGAAGGCGCACCCCGACGTGTTCAACGTGCTGCTGCAAGTGCTCGACGACGGGCGCATGACGGACGGCCAAGGGCGCACGGTCGACTTCAAGAATACGGTCATCGTGATGACGTCGAATCTGGGCTCGCAGATGATTCAGGCGATGTCGGGCGAGCCGCAAGAGGCGGTGCGCGAAGCGGTGTGGGCGGAGGTCAAGCAGCATTTCCGCCCCGAGTTCTTGAACCGGATCGATGAAGTGGTCGTCTTCCATGCGCTCGATCGCAGCAACATCGCGTCGATTGCGAAGATTCAACTGCAGCGTTTGCACGAGCGGCTCGCGAAGCTCGATATGCAGCTCGTCGTTTCCGACGCCGCGCTCGAGCAGATCGCCAAGGTCGGCTACGATCCGCTGTTCGGCGCCAGGCCGCTCAAGCGAGCGATCCAGCAGGAAATCGAGAATCCGGTCGCGAAACTGATCCTCGCCGGGCGCTTCGGGCCGAAGGACGTCATTCCGGTCGAGGTGGAAGACGGGACGTTCGTCTTCGAGCGCGTCGTGCACTGACGTCGTTTTGCCGGGCGGCTCGCCCGGTGCTAGCCTTGGAAGGCCGAGCGGTCGCACGCTCGGCCTTTTTTCGGTTTTCTCGTCGAACCGGCGCACGAGCGCTTGACTTCGAGTGCGCTCGAAGTCTTAACGTTGAGGTTGTCATGTCGGAAGCACTCACGATCGGCCGGATGGCTGAAGCGCTCGGCGTCACGACGCACACGCTTCGATACTACGAGCAAGCCGGGCTGATTCGGCCCGTCTCCCGCTCGGCGGCGGGGCACCGCCTGTATGCGCCGGCCGATATCGAATGGCTGCGGTTCGTGATGCGTTTGAAGGCGACGGGAATGCCGATCGCCGGGATGCAGGCGATTGCCGCACTGCGCGCCAAAGGCGTCGAAACGGCGGCCGAAAGGCGGGCGTTGCTGATCGAGCACCGTGAAGCGGTAAAGGCCGAGTTGCAGCAGTGGCAGGCGAATCTGGCGGCGATCGAGGACAAGATCCTCGCTTACGACGCAATGATCGCGAACGCTGCGAACGCAACGAACGCAACGACGGCTGCGGACGACATGACGAACGACAAAGCAAAACCTCAATCGTCAAAGGATCGGCCATGGCAATCGAAACGAACGCAGACAACGACCGCTACGCACGTGGATGGGACAAGCTCAAGGAAATCGACGGGGAAGCCGGCGAGCGCGTAGTCGAGGCGCTTGCGCCGATTGCTCCCGACTTCGCGCGCTACCTGATCGAGTTTCCGTTCGGCGACATCTACAGCCGCCCGGCGCTCGATCTCAAAGCGCGCGAAATCGCGACGATCGCCGCGTTGGCCGCCCTCGGCAATGCTCAGCCGCAATTGAAGGTGCACATCGAAGGCGCGCTCAATGTGGGCTGCACGCGCGAGGAAATCGTCGAGATCTTCATGCAGATGGCCGTCTACGCGGGGTTCCCGGCCGCCCTCAATGCGCTTTTCGCGGCGAAAGAAGTCTTCGCGGCGCGCGATGCCGCGAAGGAAGCGGCGATCGGCTGAACGGCAATTCGCCGCGATGCTAATGCCCTGCCGGCGCATCGAGCGTGCGGGGCCCGCTGATCGACCGCCAGTGCGCGAACAAACCGCCGCCTGCAACGGCAAGGCTGGCGGCGCTCGCCGCCCAGAAACCACGGGCTCCTGTGAGCCATGCCGGCACGGCGCCGCCGACGTCGAACCCTAGCAGATAGCCGCCGCCGAGGCCGACGCCCCATAGCGCGACCGCGTAGATGACGGTGGGCACGACGGCGACCTTATAGGCCCGCAGCACGAAGGCCGTGACGGTCTGGAAGGTGTCGAAGAGGTGGTACACGAGCATGATCGGCAGCAGGGGCATGGCGGCTGCGACGACGGCGGCGTTCGTCGTGTAGCCCGCCAAAATTTCCGGACGCAGGACGAACGCGGTCACCGCGTAGGCGAGACCGATCACACACGCCATCGCGATGCCGTGGAGCGCGAGCGTTCGCGCGTTATCGTGATGATGGGCGCCGAGCGCCTGCGCGACGAGCGTCGACGTGGCGACGCCGATCGACATCGGCGTCATGTAGAGCACCGCGCCGAAGTTGCCGGTGATCTGATGGCCGGCGAGCGTCGTCGTGCCGAAGCGCGCGATGAAGAGCGCCATGAACGTGTACGACGTCACCTCGATCAAGAACGATAGGCCCATCGGCACGCCCAGCCTCAGTAGGGCGATCTGGCGCCGCCGCTCGGGCCAGCAGAAGTGCTTGAAAATCTCGAATGGCGTGAAGAAGTCCAGCTTGGCCAGCAGCGCTAGCCCCATGGCGGCGAACGCCCAGTTGATGACGGTGCTCGCGAGCGCGCAGCCGGGACCGCCGAGCGCGGGGACGCCGAGCCCACCGAAGATGAACCAAAGGTTGAGGGGAACCTTGATGAGCAACGCACAGACTTGCAGCACCATGACGAGGCGCGGCTTGCCCACGCCGTTCGCGAGCGACGTATAAACGCGAAATGCGAGACTTGCGGGCAGGCCGAACGCGGCGATGCGCAGATAGGCCTCGGTGCGTTCGTGCAATGCCTGCGGCACGTGCGAGATGGCGAGCAGCGGCCCCGGAAAGAACATGACTACGAAACCGAGCGCGGCGAGCCCTGCCGACAGCCAGAGTGCTTGCCGGACTTCTTCGCCGATTTCCGTGTACTTGCGCGCGCCGAAGAGTTGTCCGCAGATGGGCTGCAGCGCGAGGACGACGCCCGTCAGACCGACGAAAACAGACACGTAAATCGATGAGCCCAGGCCGAGCGCGGCCAGATCGACGGCCGAATAGCGGCCCACCATCACGGTGTCCATGACGCCGAACGCGATAACGGCAAGTTGCCCGATCAGCACCGGCCACGCGAGGCCGGCGATTTTGCGCATGTCAGCAAGCATGGCGTCGATGATCGCGTTCGAATCAGCGTTTGCGTCCGGCGTGGTGTCGGCGCTTTTCGATTTTCGGCGCCGGCCGATCGACGCGCACGTAAAGCCGGAACCGCTCATCGCGGTCGGCTGCGCGCCGGCCTTCCCAAACGAGCTTCCAAGCGTAATTCAGCATCGGACTTGGCGCACTGAAGTCGGCCGTGTCCTGCCGGAGCAGCACGTCGCAGTCCTCGCTGAACGAAAACTGCATATCGGCGAAGTAGGCGAACGATGCGAGTTGCGCGTCGCCGAGCCGGACCGGCGAGATGCACGTGTAGTCGTCGGGCAAGTGCTCGGCGATTTGCATCGCGACGTCGCGATAAGTCCGGCTGTAGTTCACCATGGGTAACCACAGCGTCATGAGGAGCACCCACATCAGCGTCGTGCCCGCGCTCGACAGTACGACGCTACGCCACAGCACCTTCGGATGACGGGCGATGCGCCAGCGCACGAGCGCGAGCCAGCAGAGCGTCGCTGCGATCGCACAGACGAACGACAGCACGCTGAAGTGAGGCTGGAAGCCCGGCACGAGACGGCTAAGGTTGCGTGCGAGCGGGTGCGGAAAACCCGTTTGCGACGCGAGCCAGACGAGCCATACGAAGATGCTCAGAATCGAAAAGCTCAGCACCGCAAACCAATCGAATGCGTTGATCGCGCCGCGCTTGAGCGTCGGCAGTGCGAAAGCGGCCAGGGTCGCAAGCGGCGGCAGCAGCAGCATGTAAAGCCGGTTCGTTTGATGGCTTTGCAGCACCGCGAGAAAGAGCAGCGGCAGCGCGACGAACACCGGAATCGCGATGTGCGGCTTGCGGCGCAGCCCGCCCCAGCTCACCCAGGCCCACAGCGCCAGCGGCCACGCGGGCCACGTAAACAGCGGCAAGTTCTTGAGCGCGTAGAGCCAAACGTGGCCCGACGGGGCCGTGAACCGATTGATGCTGCCATTGATCCATTGCTCGACGAACCAGCGCGCGTCGTCGGGATAGGCATGCAGCACCGCAAGCGGCCAGGCCAGCGCGAGCGTCACGGCAAGGGGCGCCCCGACCAACGGGAGCCAGAGCGAGCGCAACTCGGACACGAGCACGAACATGACGAGCGTGCTGGCGAAGAGGGCCGCGACGAGCAACGGGTTGCCCGACAGCGCGAGGATGCCCAGCGCGAACGCCCACAACAGCGCCCCTTGGAGCGGTTTGTCGGTGCTGCGTACGAGCCCGTAGACCAGCATGGCGACGCCCATCGTCTGGGAAAGCTGAGGCGTCGTTTCATGTCCACGCTCGGCCAGCCCGAAACACGCGACGAGGATCAGCAGCGCGCCGTCGGCTAGCGTTCGCCCGTAATCGCGCGGTTCGGGCTCGCCCCCGAAGGCATACTTGAACGGCTGCACTTCCGCGCGCCGCCCGAGCAGGTAGGCGGCGTACCAGACGAAGGCGCAGGTTGCGCAAAAGAGGGCGCCCGTGGCCACCCGGGAGGCGTCGGCCGCATCGACCCAGGGCGAGAGCGCGCGGATCGAGAGCGCGCCGAACCAGTAGCCGAGCGGCGCATCGTTGGTAATAAATTTGCCGACGAGGTTCGGCAGCAGCCAATCGTGTGCGTCACCGCCGGCCATCGTCCACATGACGCCGAAGCCCGCGGCGTCTTCGTTCTTCCATGGGTCGCGACCGAACAGGCCGAACGCCGCATAGACGATGCAAAGCGTGAGCAACAGCCAGCGCGGCAGCGCGCGCGTGGCGGAGGCGGTAAGGCGGACGACAGGTCTCATGCAGGCGGAGCGGTCTCGGACGGCGGTTGTCATGCTTATTGGCGGGCGCTCGGCGCGCGCGATCCGGCATTGTAGTCGCGTGGAGCGCCGCCCGTCATGAGACGCGCGCTCGTGCCCGTCGCACCAAAGCAAATGGGCAGCCTAGGCTGCCCATTTCTCCAAAAGGGCAGCGCGCGCTGCCCTTCGATTCGATCCGGCGAAAGCGCCGGACGGCGGCGCGAATTTACTTCGCTGCCTTGCCGGCGGCGCGGGCGCCGAACTTCTTGTTGAACTTTTCGACGCGGCCAGCCGTGTCCATGATCTTTTGCTGGCCCGTGTAGAACGGGTGCGATTCCGACGAGACTTCGATCTTGGCGAGCGGATAGGTCTTGCCGTTGTGCTCGATCGTTTCGCGCGTTTGGATCGTCGAGCGCGTCACGAACATGAAGCCGTTCGACAGGTCGTGGAAAACGACTTCGCGGTAATCGGGGTGAATGCCTTGTTTCATGGTGGTTCCTTTAGTCGGGCGGTAGCCAACCCACGCGGCATCGCCGCGCG
Source organism: Trinickia sp. (assembly GCA_036384755.1). Lineage (GTDB taxonomy): Bacteria > Pseudomonadota > Gammaproteobacteria > Burkholderiales > Burkholderiaceae > Trinickia. The sequence continues at coordinate 49,443 of DASVLS010000101.1, forward strand.
GGGCCACTCCCTGGGGGAGCCAAGCCTGCGACGTGCCGAAGGCGCGAGCCACTTGCCTAAGGTCGAAAAACGGCGATTATGCCAGAAAATCAGTCGGTTGACTAATGATTCGATTCGTCTGCGCCGTCAAGGCGGTGCGATAGGGCGAGCGGCGCTAAGCAGGCGACATGGCGGCCGCGGCAGCCCGCATGCTAGACGGCGTTGGGACCGGACAGCACGCCGATGCCGGCTGGATCCTGGCGGTAGTACCGCGCCAGCAGCCGGTACAGTTCCGGGTACTCGGCTTCGAACGCCTTCGGCTGAACGAACAGCGCTTCGCTGCAGACGGCGAAGAATTCCGAAGGGTGGTCGGCCGCGTAGGGGTCGATCAGCGATTCGCGCTCGAAGCGGGCCCAGCGTCGCCGCGGGACGGCGTCTACTTTTGCGCAGAAGCGGTCGTAGGCATGGTCGAACACGTCGGCCCACGTCTGTGCGTCGAGCGGCGCATGCCACCGCCGGAAGAGCGGCGGGTGGCCGTCGGTCTCTCCCGACAGCATGTCGATCTTGTGCGCGAATTCGTGAATGACGACGTTGTAGGCGTCGCGGCCGTCCGTGAGCCGCGCGTCTTCCCAGGAGAGGATGACGGGGCCGCCTTCCCACGCTTCGCCGCTCGCATCGTGCTCTACCTCATGCACGACGCCGTCTTCGTCCTCGACGGTCTTGCGGATCACGAATTCGCCCGGATAAACGATGACGCCCACCCAGCCTCGATAGAGGTCGAGGCTCAGATTGAGCACGGGTAGGCAAGCCTGCGCCGCAATGCCGACGACGACTTCATCCGTGAGCGCGAGGCCGTGGGCCGTCGAAAATTCCTTCTGTGCGATGAACAGGCTCGTCGTTTCGCGCAACCGTGCGAGATCGGCTGCGCCGAGATAGCGAAGGAACGGTAAGCCGTCGAGCGTGGCCTGCCAGAGCGCGTCGTCGATCGCATGTTCGCGCAGCGCGCGATCGCGACGCCGAGTATCGAGCCAGCGCGTCAGCCTGGAGAGCATCGGAACGAGAAAATGCGATGGCAGCCGCCTTCGCTGCGATTAGGAAGGCGGCGCGTGCGCCTTAGCCGCCGCGGCGCATCAGATCGAAGAACTCGGAGTTGCTCTTCGTCTGGCGGATCTTGTCGAGCAAGAACTCCATGGCTTCGACTTCGTCCATGTCGTGGATGAACTTGCGCAGCACCCAGATCTTTTGAAGAATCTCGGGCTTGATCAGCAGCTCTTCGCGGCGCGTGCCCGACTTGTTCAAATTGATCGACGGGTACACGCGCTTTTCGGCGAGCCGTCGTTCGAGGTGCACTTCCATATTGCCGGTGCCCTTGAACTCTTCGTAGATGACGTCGTCCATCCGGCTGCCCGTTTCGATGAGCGCCGTGCCGATGATCGTCAGCGAGCCGCCTTCCTCGATGTTGCGCGCGGCGCCGAAGAAGCGCTTGGGGCGCTGCAGGGCGTTGGCGTCGACACCACCGGTCAGCACCTTGCCGGACGCCGGGATGACCGTATTGTACGCACGAGCGAGGCGCGTGATCGAGTCGAGCAGAATCACGACGTCGTGCTTCATTTCGACGAGACGTTTGGCCTTTTCGATCACCATTTCGGCGACCTGCACGTGACGCGTGGCCGGTTCGTCGAACGTGGAGGCAATGACTTCGCCCGCCACCGAACGCTGCATTTCGGTCACTTCCTCGGGGCGCTCGTCGATCAGCAGCACGAACAGCACGACGTCGGGGTGGTTCTGCTTGATCGCGTGCGCGATGTGCTGAAGCATGACCGTCTTGCCCGATTTGGGCGAGGCGACGAGCAGCCCGCGCTGGCCTTTCCCGATCGGGGCGATCATGTCGATGATGCGGCCCGTCACGTTCTCCTCGCCGCGCATTTCGCGCTCGAGCAACAGCGGCTTGTTCGGATGCAGCGGCGTGAGGTTCTCGAACATGATCTTATGTTTCGAGGCCTCGGGCGGCTGACCGTTGACCTTATCGACCTTCACGAGTGCGAAGTAGCGCTCGCCGTCCTTCGGCGTGCGCACTTCGCCTTCGATCGTGTCGCCCGTATGCAGGTTGAAGCGCCGGATTTGCGAGGGGCTGATGTAGATGTCGTCCGTGCTCGCGAGATAGGACATTTCCGGCGAACGCAGGAAACCGAAGCCATCGGGGAGCACTTCGAGCGTGCCGTCGCCGAAGATGGTTTCGCCGGTTTTGGCGCGCCTCTTCAGGATGGCGAACATCAGCTCTTGCTTGCGCAGACGGTTCGCGCTTTCGATCTCGAGGCCATTAGCCATCTCGATCAATTGAGACACGTGCAGAGACTTAAGCTCGGATAAATGCATACGGAGATCCCGCCGGGGAGAAGGTGCGACGAAAAGAATTTGGGAGGAGAGTTGAGCGGAACCGCTCAGAGACTTTGTATGTCTTGAAGTCTTATGATTCTAGCATAGCACAGGCCGGCGGCGGCCCGTTGGGTCATTGCGCCGCGCGCCGAGCCTGTTGTCCTGTTGCAACAGGCTCGGCCCGTGCATCACAGGTGGCTGTCGAGGAACGCCGTCAATTGCGACTTCGACAATGCGCCGACTTTCTGCGCCGCGACCGCACCGTTCTTGAACAGAATCAGCGTGGGGATGCCGCGCACGCCGAACTTCGCGGGCGTCGATTGGTGCTCGTCTACATTGATCTTGGCGATCTGCAGGCGGTCGCCGTAGTCCTTCGCGACTTCGTCGAGGATCGGGGCAATCATTTTGCACGGCCCGCACCACTCGGCCCAAAAGTCCAGAAGCACGGGCTTATCGGATTTCACGACGTCCTGTTCGAAGGACGCATCGCTGATGTGCTTGATTTGTTCGCTCATGTAAAAGTACCTCTTCGGGTTCGGAGCCCGCGTCTGAAATTGCTCGCCACGATACACCAAAATGCGGAATCGTTCCGAGCGCACGCGGCCGGCCTACCCGGAATGAACACGGCGTTCGCTTCGCGGGAAGCCGCGCAGGCAGCTTGGCTCGATCGCTCGCGCGGTTGCAGGTCGTCTGTTTGTCATATTAGCCCAAATTGCTATGCGTCGTGCGAAGCGATAGCAGCCGCACGAGCGCCGCCGCACGAGCATACGGCGACGGCTCGCGCGAGAAATTCGCGAGCCGGCAGTCGCGCCCGGCGTATGAGTAGTGTTAGAATGCGACGTGACGGGCCTCCTCGCATGGAGGGGCGGTCAACCTGGTCAGGTCGGGAACGAAGCAGCCACAGCCGTTTTCCACCAGTGCCGAGGGTCGGGCTCGTCACCTTTCGCTTCCTTCCTACTTCCTTTCTATTGCATAGGGCATTGCGCTTCGCGGCGTGGTTGGTTTGGCCACTTTGCTGTCGCTGCTTGTGCCATATGTCTCGCAGTTCTCGTTCTCGCCGGTTCCCGGTCGCTTCGATACGCTTTTCAGTCCTCCGACACGCTTTTCCGTCCTTCCCGTCGTTGCCGTCTTCGATCGTTTCGGGGCTCGCGGTTTCGTCTTCTTGCTCGGCGTCGGCGCGTCTGCGCGCGCGACGATACTGATACAATTTCGCGATGACCTATCAAGTTCTCGCACGCAAGTGGCGGCCGAGGGATTTCGCTTCGCTCGTCGGACAAGAACACGTCGTACGCGCGCTCACGCACGCGCTCGACGGCGCACGTCTGCACCACGCCTATCTTTTTACCGGAACGCGCGGCGTCGGTAAGACGACGCTGTCGCGCATCTTCGCGAAGGCGCTCAATTGCGAGACGGGCATTACGGCCACGCCCTGCGGCGTCTGCCGCGCGTGCCGCGAGATCGACGAGGGACGCTTCGTCGATTACGTGGAAATGGATGCGGCGAGCAATCGCGGCGTCGATGAAATGGCAGCGCTGCTCGAGCGCGCGGTGTATGCGCCCGTCGACGCGCGCTTCAAGGTCTATATGATCGACGAAGTGCACATGCTGACGAACCACGCCTTCAACGCCATGTTGAAGACGCTGGAAGAGCCGCCGCCGCACATCAAGTTCATCCTCGCGACGACCGATCCTCAGAAGATCCCCGTCACGGTGCTCTCGCGCTGCCTGCAATTCAATTTGAAGCAGATGCCGGCAGGGCATATCGTCGGCCATCTCGAAAGAATTCTCGCGGCCGAGAAAATCGTGTTCGAGCCGCAGGCGCTGCGGTTGCTCGCGCGGGCCGCTGAAGGCAGCATGCGCGACGCGCTGTCGTTGACCGATCAGGCGATCGCCTATTCGGCCAATCAGGTGACCGAGGAAGCGGTGCGCGGCATGCTCGGCGCGCTCGATCAGAGCTACCTGATTCGCTTGCTCGACGCGATCGTCGCGGGCGATGGCTCACTCGTTCTGTCGGTCGCCGACGAAATGGCCATGCGCAGTCTGTCGTTTTCGACAGCCCTGCAAGATCTGGCCAGTTTGCTTCACCGCGTCGCATGGGCGCAGTTCGCGCCGGCTTCCGTCCTCGACGAATGGCCCGAGGCAGGCGACTTGCGGCGTTTCGCCGAGGCGCTGACGCCGGAGCAAGTGCAACTGTTTTATCAAATCGCAACGCTAGGGCGCGCTGAGTTGGGCCTTGCGCCGGACGAGTACGCGGGTTTCACGATGACGCTGCTGCGCATGCTCGCGTTCGAGCCTGCGTTGCCGCCCGGCTCCGGGCCGTCGGGGCCGGCGCCGAAAGGCGCGGGCCAGGCGGGCGCATCGGGCGGCGGCGCAAGCAGACGCACGCCGGTGGCGGCTGCACAAGCGAGCCGGCCGGCCGCTGCGCAAAGTGGCGGTGCGGCGGAAGCGATGGCGGCTTCGCGCGCCGCGTCGCAGGCCGCCGCCGTCGCAGGTACGCAGTCCGTGCATGAACGTCCGGCGGCCACGCGGGACGCGCTGGGACCAGCCGCCGCCGTCCGAGACGAGCGGACTGGGTTGGCGGTCGGCGCTTCGAACGCGGAACAGGCTCCGGCGGCGCAAAGCGACACGCCTGCGCCCGATGCCGATGCCGCAACGTTGCGAAGCGAGACACGACGTGGAGACGGAGACGCGCCCGTCGGCGCCCCGCAGGCGCTGCCGCGCTCGATCGAGCCGCCGTTGCCGCCTGACTTGGATGCGGCTGCCAGCGTCGAACCGGCGGCGGCCCCGTCGGCCCTGTTCAACGATCATGCGGAGCCGCTCGCCGGCCGGCGCGTAGCGAGCGAGGCGCCCCGGCAGACGCCATCCGCTACCCCGGAGCCGGCGCGCGAGCCCGAGCCGCAAGCGGGTGCGCGCCCGCGCACGGGCGGAGCCAGCGCCGCGCTCGATGTCTTGCGCAACGCGGGCTTGCGTGTTTCGACCGATCGCAACCGAGCGGCCAGCACGCCGCCGGCCGCGCCGATTCCCGTCAAGCCGGCCGCGTCGC
>DASVLS010000102.1:0-23956 GCA_036384755.1 Trinickia sp.
AGCGCGGCTGCCGAAGGCCAAGCCCGCGCGCGGTGACGGGGCAAGCGTAGCGCACCGCTTCCCCTGCCCTTCATCCATCACTTCTTCTCGGGCTCCGGCCCGGCGCCCGGTTTGTTGAACGTGAACGAACTGAACATCGTCTTGGCTTGGTTCTGCATTTGCTCCTGCATCTGCACGAACATGTTCTTCGACTGCTCGATGTAGCTCGTCATCATGCCTTGCATCATCGGCGCCTGCATATTCATGAACTGCGACCATACCTCCGGATTGAGCGCATTGCCTTCATAGAGATTCTTCGACTGCTCGGCGAGCTTGTTTTGAATCTCGATGAAAGCCTGGATGTTCTTTTCCAGATACGTGCCCATCATTCCCTGCATCGCATGGCCGTAGAAACGGATAATTTGCGAAAGCATCGATGAAGAGAACATGGGCACGCCGCCGCTTTCCTCTTCGAGAATGATTTGCAGCAAGATGCTGCGCGTCAAATCTTCGTTGGTCTTGGCATCGATGACCTTGAACTCCTCCTGATCGAGCACAAGCTGCTTTACGTCGCTCAGCGTAATGTACGTGCTCGTCTCCGTGTCATAGAGCCGGCGGTTCGGGTACTTTTTGATGAACCGCTCGGCCGTTTTCTTTGTAGTCGACATGTAATGCCTTTTATGAACGCAACGCAGCGCAATGACGGCGCCCTCGAGCCCGCCGCGTCTCCCGCTGCGAGCCGGACCCCCGAAACCTCTACACTTTAACGCGTTTTGCGCCGGCGACACCCGGCACGCCAGCCGGCGCGAAACGCGTCACCCCATGTGCAAGCCGCCGTTCAGCGAGAAATCGGCGCCGGTCGCAAAACCGGATTCGTCCGACGCGAGCCAAGCGACGATCGACGCGATTTCGTCGGGGGTGCCCAGGCGCCGCACCGGAATCGTCGCGATGATCTTCTCGAGCACGTCGGAGCGGATCGACTTGACCATGTCCGTGCCGATGTAGCCGGGGGACACGGTATTGACCGTCACGCCCTTGGTCGCCACTTCCTGCGCGAGCGCCATCGTGAAGCCGTGAATGCCGGCTTTGGCCGTCGAGTAGTTCGTTTGGCCGAACTGACCCTTTTGCCCATTCACGGACGAGATGTTGATGACGCGGCCAAACCCGCGCTCCACCATGCCGTCGATGACTTGCTTCGTGACGTTGAACAAGCTCGTGAGGTTCGTATCGATGACGGCCGTCCAGTCCTCATGCGTCATCTTGCGAAACACGACGTCGCGCGTGATGCCCGCGTTGTTGACGAGTACGTCGATCTCGCCGACGTCCGCCTTCACTTTATCGAACGCGGCCTTCGTCGACTCCCAATCGCCGACGTTGCCTTCGGACGCGACGAAATCATAGCCGAGCGCTTTTTGCTGCTCCAGCCATGTGACGCGACGCGGCGAGTTCGGGCCGCACCCGGCGATCACCTTGAAGCCTTGCTTATGCAGGCGCTGGCAAATGCCGGTGCCGATGCCGCCCATCCCGCCCGTTACGTACGCAATACGCTGAGTCATGAATCACGCTCCATTCCTGTGTATTTCGGGGACGCCTGCTGGCGCCCCTCGTCTCTACCGCCCTGCAATGCCCTCGCCGGCGGCTCTCACGCGCCCGTCAAACGCGCTCGACCGCCAACGCAACGCCCATCCCGCCGCCGATGCAAAGCGATGCCAGGCCGCGCTTGGCGTCGCGCTTTTGCATTTCATGCAGCAGCGTGACGAGAATCCGGCAACCCGAGGCGCCGATCGGGTGGCCGATCGCGATCGCGCCGCCGTTCACGTTGATTTTCGAGGTGTCCCAGCCCATTTGCTTGTGAACGGCAAGGGCTTGAGCCGCGAACGCCTCGTTGATTTCCATGAGGTCGAGATCGCCCACCGACCAGCCCGCACGTTCGAGGCAGCGACGCGAGGCCGGCACGGGCCCCATGCCCATCACCTTCGGATCGACGCCGGCGTTCGCGTAAGCCTTGATGCGCGCGAGCGGCGTCAAGCCGAGCGCTTCCGCCTTTTTCGCCGACATCACGAGCACGGCCGCGGCGCCATCGTTGAGCCCGGAGGCGTTGGCCGCCGTGACCGTGCCTTCCTTCGAAAATGCGGGCTTCAGGCCCGACAGCGATTCCGCGGTCACGCCGTGACGAACGAACTCGTCCGTGACGAAACGCAGCGGCTCGCCTTTACGCTGGGGAATTTCGATAGGGACGATTTCGTCGTCGAAACGCCCCGCCTTCTGCGCAGCCTCGGCCCTGTTCTGCGACAGCGCCGCGAACTTGTCCTGCTCTTCGCGCGTGATGCCATACTCCTTCGCTACGTTTTCCGCGGTGATGCCCATGTGGTACTGGTTGTAGACGTCCCAAAGGCCGTCGACGATCATCGTGTCGACGAGTTTGGCATCGCCCATGCGGAAACCGTCGCGCGAGCCCGGAAGCACGTGCGGCGCCGCGCTCATGTTCTCTTGACCACCGGCGACGACGATATCGGCGTCGCCCGAGATCACCGCGTTCGCCGCCAGCATCACGGCCTTCAGGCCCGAGCCGCAGACCTTGTTGATCGTCATGCCCGGCACCGCACTCGGCAAGCCCGCCTTGATCAGCGCCTGACGCGCCGGATTCTGGCCCGAACCGGCCGCCAGCACTTGCCCCATAATGACTTCGCTCACTTGTTCGGGCTTGACGCCCGCGCGCTCGAGCACCGCGCGAACGACCGCTGCGCCGAGTTCCGGCGCCGGTATCTTCGCGAGCGAGCCGCCGAACTTGCCGACCGCGGTGCGAGCCGCCGATACGATCACTACGTCAGTCATTTGAGACTCCTTACGGATGAGGCGGCCATGTCTGGCCGCGCATCGTAGTTAAAAACCTGAGCGCGTCTTTCGCCAATCGATCGGACGATCAATCGCGCTCTTGCACATAACGCCCCGGCGCCGGCTCGATGACCGGATATTCGGCCGATCCTTGCTGTGCGCCGGCCTTTACCTTCTTGCCGCCGTACTGATCGAGCCATGCCGTCCAATCGGGCCACCAGCTGCCCGGCTTTTCGACGGCGCCTTCGAACCAGTCGTCCGGGCTCTCGGGCAGCGCCTTCTCGTTGCCTTCGTGCGACCAATAACTGCGCTTGCCCTTCGCCGGCGGATTGATGACGCCGGCAATATGCCCCGACGCGCCGAGCACGAAACGTTGGGGCCCCGTGAGCAGCGGCGCGGATGCATAGGCCGTGCGCCACGGTACGATGTGATCGTCGCGCGAGCCGTAGATGAACGTCGGCACATCGATGCGCGACAGATCGAGCGGCTCGCCGCACACGGTCAGCGCGCCCGGCTCGCGCAAACGGTTCTCCAAGTAGGTGTTGCGCAAGTACCAGACGTACATCGGGCCAGGCAAGTTCGTCGAATCGCTGTTCCAGTAGAGCAAGTCGAACGGCGCAGGCGTGCGGCCTTTGAGGTAGTTATCGACCACGTAGTTCCATACTAGGTCGTTGGGCCGCAAAAACGAGAAAGCGTTCGCAAACTCGACACCGCGCATGAGCCCCGGCGGCGCGCCCGCCGCACCGCCGATCGTCTGCTCCCGCATGCGCACGTGCGCCTCGTCGACGAAGACGTCGAGCACGCCGGTATCGCAAAAATCGAGCATGGCGGTGAGGAGCGTCATCGACGCCGCCGGATGCTCGCCACGCGCCGCAAGCACGGCCAGCGCCGTTGCGATCATCGTGCCGCCGATGCAAAAGCCGAACGTGTTGATCTGCTCTCGTCCGCTCACGCTCTTGACCACGTCGATCGCCGCGAGCACGCCGTCGTTGACGTAGTCGTCCCACGTTTTCCCGGCGAGCGAGGCATCCACGTTGCGCCACGAAATCATGAAAACCTGATGCCCGCCATCGAGCGCATGCGCGACCAGCGAGCTTTCGGGCTGAAGGTCGAGGATGTAGAACTTGTTGATGCAAGGCGGGACCATCAACAAGGGCCGCTCGAACACGCTCGGCGTGCGCGGCTTGTATTGGATGAGCTGCATAAGCTCGTTCTCGAAGATGACCGAGCCTTCGGTGGCGCCGATATTCTTCCCGACGACGAACCGCGATTCGTCGCTCTGCGAAATCTTGCCGCGACGCATGTCCGCCAGGAAATTCATCACGCCTTGCCGCAGGCTTTCGCCATGGCTTTCGAGCAACGTCTTTTGCGCCTCGGGATTGAGCGCCAGAAAGTTGCTGGGCGAAGCGGCTGCCGTCCACTGCTGTACGGCGAAGCGAATGCGTTCGCGTGTTTTCGCGTCGGTATCGAGCGCATCGGCAAGCGCCTGCAGATAGCGCGCGTTGAGCAGGTACCAAGCGGCCATGTACGCGAAGGCCGGCGCCGCTTTCCAAGCCTCGGCGCTGAAACGCCTATCGGGCAGCTCGGGCGGCGCTTTGTCGGCCGAACTCGCCTGCTGCAGCAGCGCTAGGCAGTCGCGCGAATATTCGGCTTGCAACTCGCGTAACCGCTCGGGCGGAATGGACGCGACCGGCAGCTTCATGCCGGCGAAGGCTTGCTGAGCGTCGGCCATCGACGGCATGGCCGGTATCCCCGTCATACCGGGCATGCCCGGCATCGACATGCCCGGCATCGACATGCCCGGCATGCCGCCGGGGGGCATCGTGAACGGAAAAGGAAACGGTGTGCCGCCCGCGTGGCCGTTCATCGGCTGCGCGGCCATGCCGCCCATCGGGCCCGCCTGGGCCTCGGACGGCCACTTGGCCGGATCGGCGATGGTACGCCATGCGCCCATCCAAGCCTCGAACATACGCTGCATTTGAGCATGGCCGGGTTCGGCTCGCTGCTCGGGGTTCGAGGAAGTTTCGGATTCGGAAGAAGTCGATCGACGTTTTGATGCAGTCATACCCGCTTTGGCCGTGAGTCTAGGAAGACTGATTGAGGGGCGGGCATCGAGCGTACATGGGCGAACCCTTGCGACACTCGCTGCGCTCACCCTTGCGAGCGGTCATTTTTGCCCCCGCCAGGAGGCATGTCAATGCTTGGGACCGATTTTGCCGCAGCGCGATAGGTTTTTTATTATCGTTTTCCCGAAGTCGATCGAAAATGCCCAAGCCGCTCCCCATCTGCATGTGCGGTATGTCACACAATTGTGAGATTGCGCCCGCCGCGCGCCGGCAAGGCCCTTGGCGACGGCCGATCTTGTGCGGCGCGGGGATGTGCCGCGCAGAGCCGTTCGCTCAGGCGTTCAGCCAGACCAGCGCGGCCATACGCCCCGTCACCCGGTCGCGCCGATACGAGAAAAAGCGTTCGCGGTCGGAGACCGTGCAGAAGTCGCCGCCCGTCACGCGCGTGATGCCGAGCCGAGCGAAACGCACACGCGCGAGCGCGTATAAATCCGCCCAATGCTTGCCGGCGGCGCCCTCATGCGCGACGAAGGCGCGTGCCGTCGCGTCGCGTTCGGCCGCTTCGGCCGCCGCGAGAAACGCCTCTTTCACGTCGTCGCCCACTTCGAAAGCCTGGGGCCCGATCGCCGGGCCCAGGTAGGCGTGCAGCGTCTGCGGCGAGCGCCCGGCGAGACCGGCAACCCGCTGCGCCGTCTTTTCGACGATGCCCGACACGAGCCCGCGCCAGCCGGCATGAGCCGCGCCCACGGCGCGGCCTTCGCCGTCGCACAGCAAGACCGGCAGGCAATCGGCCACCATCACGACGCACGCCACGCCCGGCTCGCTCGTTACACTGGCATCGGCGCGTACGGGAGGACCGCCGTGCGCCGCTTCGCCGGCGTCGACGACCTCGGCGCCGTGAACTTGTTCGAGCCAGGCGGCGCGAACGCCCGCCAGCGCCAGCAGGCGCGCGCGATTCTCGGCGACATCGGCCGGATCGTCGCCGGTATGAAGCCCGAGGTTCATTCCCCCCGCCGTTTCGCGGCCGTTCGTCCAACGCCCGTACGGCGGGCGGCTCACGCCGCCCGAGCGCGTGGTCACGAGCGAGCCCACACGCGAGGAGACGCTCCAGCCGGGGTAAAGGCAATCGGCTTGCGTCAAGGTCGATTCGTTCATCGAGGCCTCCGTCCTATTCGATGTCGGCGTCCGCATCCGCATCGTCTGCGCATTCGGCTTCGCCGTCCTCGAAATCGTCATACTCGAAGCCCTCGTCTTCATCGAATTGCTCTGACTCGAAGGCGGCGGTTTCCTGTCCGAAACCGAGCGCCTGCACGAGTGCTTGCATGTCCGCAGGCAGATCGGCGCGCCAACGCATCGGCCTGCCCGAGCGCGGATGCACGAGCCCGAGCTGCCACGCATGCAGCGCTTGCCGTGCGAAGCCGCCGGGCAACGGCGCGGCGCTGCGGCGCCCCCTCGCGTTGCCGTACACCGGATCGCCGAGCAGCGGGTGCCCCACATGCGCACAGTGCACGCGGATTTGATGGGTGCGGCCGGTTTCCAAGTCGCAATGGATCGCGCTGACGATCTGCTGCTGCCAAGTGGTCCGATCGACAAGACGAAAGCGCGTGCGGGCGTTCTTGCCCGCCGCGCCCGCGACGACGGCCATCCGCGTGCGTTCGCGCGGGTCGCGCCCGATCGGCGCGTCGACGACGCCTTCGTCCGGCATCGCGCCCCACACGAGCGCGACATACCGGCGCTTGACCGTGCGCGCCTGCAATTGACGGACGAGGTCGGTCTGCGCTTCGAGCGTGCGCGCGACCACCATGAGCCCCGATGTCTCCTTATCGAGCCGGTGAACGATGCCGGCCCGCGGCAGCCCCGCTGCGTCGGGATAACGATGCAGCAGACCGTTCAAGATCGTGCCGCTCCAGTTTCCCGCGGCCGGGTGCACCACGAGGCCGGCCGGCTTGTCGATGACGAGCAGCGTTTCGTCCTCGTAGACGACCTCGAGCGGCACGGGCTCAGGCGCAAACGCAAGCTGCTCGGGAAGCAGATCGGGCGTCAGCTCGATACGCGCGCCGAGCGGCACGGCTTGCCGCACTTTGGCGGGCGCGCCGTCGAGCAGCACACGCCCGGCTTCGGTCCAGCTCTGCAACCGGCTGCGCGAAAACTCGGGAAACACCTTTGCGAGCACTTTGTCCAGGCGCTCGCCGGCGAGCTCGTCAGGCACGAGCGCCACGCGCGGCGCATCGCCGGGCGCCCGCGCCGAAGCGCTTGCCGACGCGCCGAGGGCGTCGCTCGCGCTCTTGCCTTCGCATGCGTCGGCGGCGCCAGCGCTTCGGCTATAATCGTCGCTTCTATCGATAGGGCCGAGCATGTTGCCGGACGGACGTGTGCGGGTCATTGAAACTGGGTCACTGAGTGAGACTGATTGCTAGGATGCACGGAGAAATGCGGCGAGCCTTCAATACCATGATGCGCACGGCCTCGTGCGCGGCGAGCCGCGCTGCGAAGCGTGCGGTTCAATCCGCTTCGGCCGGCCTTGCCCTCGCCGCGGCCGCGGTGCTCGTGGCGGGCTGCCACGGCCTGCCGCAAAAGACCGACGAGACGGCTGCCTGGCCGAACAACAAATTATACTCGGAGGCGCAAGACGCCTTGACCGGCGGCGACTGGGGCAAATGCGCGAAGTACTTCGAAGCGCTCGAAGGCCGTGACCCGTTCGGCCACTTCGCCCAGCAGGCGGAAATCAACGTCGCCTATTGCAACTGGAAGGACAGCGAAACGGCTGCGGCCGATCAGGCTATCGATCGCTTCATCCGGCTGCATCCGGATCATCCGGACATCGCGTACGCGTACTACCTGAAGGGGATGATCCACTTCAACGACGACCTCGGTCTGTTCGGCCGTTTTTCCGGCCAAGACATGAGCGAACGCGACCCGAAATCGCTGCGCGAGTCCTACGACGCGTTCAAGATCGTCGTCGACAAATATCCGAAGAGCAAGTACGCGCCCGATGCCGCCGCGCGCATGCGTTACATCGTCAACGCGCTCGCGTCGTACGAAGTGCATGCCGCCGATTACTACTATCGCCGCGGCGCCTATGTCGCAGCCATCAATCGTGCTCAATTGGCGATCAAGGAGTACAAGAACGCCCCGGCGATCGAAGACGCGCTGCACATCATGATGCTGTCGTATCAGAAGCTCAACGAACAAAAGCTGGCCGACGATACGCGTCGCGTGCTCGCCAGCACGTTCCCCGACAGTCCATACATCACGGGGCATGCACGCCCGGGCACGAAGAAGTCGTGGTGGCAATTTTGAGTGCGAGCAGCGTAAGCGCAAGATCCTGATTCGCTTCGCTCGACGAAGAAACAAAAAAACCGGCTGCTAAGGCCGGTTTTCTTATTTGGCGACGCGGCGTGCATCGGACGGGAGCAACGGCCTGGCCACCGGCTCGACGCAACTCGTCGCGCTTCGCGACACACTGACCGCGTCGCTTTAGTCGACGATTGCGGCGTCGTCCGGTGCGCCTTCGGCGAAAAATTCCCGTACGACCTCGATTTCCCGCGTACGTTTGAACGGCGGCAGGCTTTGCCAGATCCGACGGCCGTACGGCTTATCGACGAGCCGCGTATCGCAGATCATCAGCACGCCACGGTCCGTTTCCGCGCGAATCAAGCGGCCAGCACCCTGCTTCAACGTGATGACAGCCTGAGGCAGCTGATGGACCGCAAACGGGCTTAATCCCTTCTTGGTCAGCGCGTCGAGACGGGCGGAGAGCACCGGATCGTCGGGCGGTGCAAACGGGAGCTTGTCGATGACGACAAGCGAAAGCGCGTCGCCCCGTACGTCGACCCCTTCCCAAAAACTCTGACTGCCGACGAGTATCGCATTGCCATACGCGCGAAACCGATCGAGCAGTTCGGTGCGGCTCGCATCGCCCTGCGTGAGCAGCGGCGTGGACCATCCGCGCGCCTCGATGACGTCGCGCAGCTTCCCGGCGATCCGATCGACCGCCCGCAACGTCGTGCACAAGACGAACACGCCGCCGCCGGCCGCTTCGATCGCCGGCAGGGCGGCATCGAAGACGGCGTCGGTGAACCCCGGCGACGACGGCTGCGGCATGTTGCGCGGGACATAGAGCAAGCCTTGCGTACCGTAATCGAACGGGCTTGGCAGGGTCATCGAACGTCGCGCGTCGAGGCCCATCTGAGCGGCATAGTGCGTGAAGTCGCCGCGCACCGACAACGTCGCCGACGTGAATATCCAGGCCCGGGGCACCCCCGCGCGCTGCTTCGCGAAGATGGGCGCGACGGACAACGGCGTCTCGTGCAACTGCACGGAATGCGCGAACACTTCGACCCAGCGGATGCGTTCGTTCGGATCGGTTTGCCCGGGCGAGCCCTTTGCCGATGCGCCATCCGCTGCCGTCGAAGCGGCTGCCGACGACGAACCGGATGCGTCGCCGTCGGGCAACGTCGTCCAGCGCGCGAGCTGGTCCTGCAGTTCTCGCGCGCGCCGAAGACAAGCGCCCAACGACTCCGCCCGCTCGGCGTGGCCCGCGAGCGCGGTTGCCAGGGCGTCGAGCGCCTGCTCCAGCGCGTCCAGCGCGCCATGGAGCGGGTGCTCGTCGCCGAGCTGCGCTGCCGATATTCGCAAGCTGTCGTCGTTGAAGGCCAGCCGGACGTCGCGCGCCGCACGCTCCAACGCCGCGCCCACCTTGACCCATTCGACCGCATCGCGCGCATGCGCAAGCCCCTCGGCGACCGAATCCCGAGCCAGCTCCAGCAGTTGGGTGGTCGACAGGGTTTCGCCGAAAAACAACGTGGCGGTCTCGGGTAGTTGGTGCGCCTCGTCGAAGACGATCGTATTGGCGGTGGGCAACAATTCAGCCATGCCCGTGTCGCGCAACATGATGTCCGCAAAAAACAAGTGGTGGTTGACGACGACGATGTCGGCCTGCTGCGCCTCCCGCCGCGCCTGCATGACGAAGCACTCCTTGTAATGCGGGCATTCTTGCCCCAGGCAGTTCTCGCGCGTCGAAGTCACCATCGACCACACGGGCGCCGTCTCCGGCACGCTTGCCAGTTCGGCCTTGTCGCCTGTCCGCGTGATCTTGGCGAAGCGAACGATATCTTGCAAATACGCCGTATCTTGGCGCGAAGGCAGTCTGCCGTTGTCGGCCGTGCGCTGCAGATAGTAGTGGCAAAGGTAGTTGGCTCGCCCCTTCAGCATCGCCACCGATACGGGGACGGCCAGCGCATCGCGCACCGTGGGAATGTCGCGTTGGAAAAGCTGATCTTGCAGGTGCTTGGTGCCCGTGGATACGATGACCTTGCCGCCCCAAAGCATGGCGGGAACAAGATACGCGTACGTCTTGCCGGTTCCCGTGCCGGCTTCGACGATGAGCGTGTTTTCGCCGGCGGCGCCCTCGTCTTCGCTCGCTTCGGGCCGAGAAGCGCGATCGGCTGCCGGTTGAGCGTCGGGGTCCGAGCGCAAGCGCCGCGCGGGGCGTCGCGCCGCTTCGAACATCGCGGGCTCCGGCATGGCGCGTCCCGAGGCCTCCATCGCGGCGGCCACCGCGCAAGCCATCTCGATTTGCGACGCGCGCGGCCGGTAGCCGTCGATCGTACGTGCGAGCAACCCGTCGTTTGCGAAAATCGTATCGAGTTCGGCGCGCCGACGCGGCGCGAGCGCCGCCGCAAGCGCGTGCGGAGAACGGCCCGGGCGCGCGGAAGACGCCCGCTCCGCGGCGCCGTCGTGGGCCGCCTCGGGCAAGTTCGGCGCCGCAGCATGCGGCGCGTTGGAAGTGGCATCGAGCGGTGAGTTCAAGGCAAGCGTTTCCCTGCAATGACCGGCGCGAAGCGCGCGGCGAAAACGCCTGCCCGCTCGCCGCTTACGCGTGCTTGTCCGGTTCGAGCTGCAATTGCAGCAACAAGATGTCGTCTTTGACTTTGAGCTTGCGTTTTTTCAGACGCCGTAACTCAAGGTCGGTAATGTCCGAGGCGCTCGCCAATCTGTCGATCATGCGATCGAGTTCGTTGTGCTCCGACTGCAACTGCGAGATGCGGTTACGGAGCGTATCCGGTTGGATCGCCTGATGGCTGCGCATGGTCGCCTCCTCGGTTCGTTAGGCGCTAAGCCGCCCATGCGGCCGCTGCGCCTGAGGTTGCCGTCCGGCAAAAGGCCCTGCCTCAGTCGCTGTCTTGCTCCTGCTGCAAGCGCTTTTGCTGTTCCTGCTGCTGTTGCATTTGTTCCCGCTGCTTTTCCTGTGCCTTTTGCGCAGCCTGCTTTTGGCGGGCCTCGACCTCGGCCTTGTGCTGCTGCGCATCGGCTTGCTTTTCCTCGAAGCGCCGCGCACGCTCGGCGCGTTCCTTCGCGTCCTGAGCCGCATTTTGCCGCGCCTCGTCGAGCTTGCGCTGGAAGTCGGCCTGCTTGCGATCGTACGCCGCCTGATCCGCCGCACGCTGCGGCGCTTCGGCCCCACGCCGCGCCTGGTCGAGCGCGTGCTGACGCTGCTTGTCCTCGTAGGCTTGCGCGCTGCGCGCTTCGGCGGCCGCACGCTGCGGCGCCTCTTGCGCGTCGCGTGCGCGCTGCAGGGCTTCTTGCTCGTCGCGCTGCTGCGCGCGAGCGGAGCGACGCTCGTCGTCCAAGGCGAGTTGCTCGGCATGAATCTGCCCTCTGACCGCGCGCATTTTGTCACGCGCACGGCCCAGGCAGGCATTCACGAAAAACTTGCTATAGCAGTTGTGAACGGCGACGCCGTACACGTAGTCGTTCTCGGCCGTGCGGGCGTCGAGCGCCTTCTGGCGCGCGTTGAAATCGCCCGCGTGGGCGGCGGCGACGCCGCTCGCGGACGCACCGGGCACGGCTTGTGCAAATGCCATGGCGGGCACGCCGAACGGCCATGCGAATGCCGCCGCGGCCAAAATGGCACCGCGCAGCGCGACGATAAAACGGGAGGTTGGCAACGTCGTAGGCGGGGATCGGAACATGGTCGAAATTCTAACACCCGCGCTCGACCGCCCGAGCATTTATGGCAAAATGCGCCGCTTCAGCAACCCGGCCTCGGGCCCGCGTTTCCGCTTGCTCGGGGCGCGCCGCGCGAGGCCTTGCAGCCAATTGCTTCTTCTATGACGGATACCGTAGCTCTCAAGATCGTACAGCGCATCGCCACCGAGTTGACCGTGCAGCCGCGCCAAGTGGCCGCAGCCGTGCAACTGCTCGACGAAGGCGCCACCGTTCCGTTCATCGCCCGCTACCGCAAGGAAGTCACAGGCAACCTCGACGATACGCAATTGCGGCAGTTGGAAGAGCGCTTGCTCTATTTGCGCGAAATGGAGGATCGGCGCGCGACGATTCTCGCGAGCATCGAGGAGCAAGGGAAACTGACGGACGAGCTGCGCGCCGCGATCGACGCGGCGGACAGCAAGCAAGTGCTCGAAGACTTGTACCTGCCCTATAAGCCCAAGCGCCGCACCCGGGCTCAAATCGCCCGCGAAGCCGGGCTCGAGCCCCTGGCGCAGGCATTGTTGGCCGATCCGCGTCTCGACCCGCAGACGGAAGCCGCCGCCTACGTCGATGCCGAAAAAGGCGTGGCCGACGTCAAAGCCGCGTTGGACGGCGCACGCGATATCCTGTCCGAGCAATTCGGCGAAACGGCCGAGCTGCTCGGCAAGTTGCGCGATTATCTGTCGGATCGCGGCGTCGTCTCGTCCTCGGTCGTCGACGGCAAGGAAAACGAAGAAGGCGAGAAATTCCGCGACTACTACGACTACGCCGAGACGCTGAAAACCGTCCCCTCGCACCGCGCGCTCGCGCTGTTCCGCGGGCGTAACGCGGGCGTGCTGATGATCAAACTGGGCCTGGGCGAAGAACTCGATGCGCAGGTGCCGCACCCATGCGAAGCGATGATCGCGCGCCACGCCGGCATCTCGAATCAAAACCGTCCGGCCGACAAATGGCTCTCCGACGTCTGTCGCTGGTGCTGGCGCGTCAAGGTGCAGCCGCACCTCGAAAACGAGTTGCTGACGCAATTGCGCGAGACGGCCGAACACGAGGCGATCCGCGTCTTCGCGCGCAACTTGAAGGATCTGCTGCTCGCCGCGCCGGCCGGGCCGAAGGCCGTCATCGGCCTCGATCCGGGCTTGCGCACGGGCGTCAAGGTGGCCGTGGTCGATCGCACGGGCAAACTGCTCGCCACCGACACCATCTATCCGCATGAGCCGCGCCGCGACTGGGACGGCTCCATCGCCAAGCTCGCGCGCATCGCGGCGCAGACGCAGGCGGAACTCGTCAGCATCGGCAACGGCACGGCATCGCGCGAAACGGACAAGCTCGCGAGCGAACTCATGACGCGCCATCCCGAGCTCAACTTGCAGAAAATCGTCGTATCGGAAGCCGGAGCCTCGGTCTACTCGGCGTCGGAGCTGGCTGCGAAGGAGTTTCCCGAACTCGACGTCTCGTTGCGCGGCGCCGTATCGATCGCACGCCGCCTGCAGGACCCGCTCGCCGAACTCGTCAAGATCGAGCCGAAAGCGATCGGCGTCGGCCAATATCAGCACGACGTCAACCAGCGCGAGCTCGCGCGCGCGCTCGACGCCGTCGTCGAGGACTGCGTGAACGCGGTCGGCGTCGACGCCAACACCGCGTCGGTCGCCCTCCTCGCTCGCGTGTCCGGGTTGAACGGCACGCTGGCTCGCAACATCGTCGAATTCCGCGACGCCAACGGCCCCTTCCCTTCGCGTGAACATCTGCGAAAAGTGCCGCGTCTGGGCGACAAGACGTTCGAGCAGGCGGCCGGCTTCTTGCGGATCAACGGGGGCGACAATCCGCTCGATCGCTCGTCCGTGCACCCCGAGGCGTATCCGGTGGTCGAGCGCATGCTTGCCAAGATTCGCAAGCAGATCGGTGACGTGCTGGGCAACCGCGAAGCACTCTCCGGCCTCTCGCCTACGGAATTCGTCGACGAGCGTTTCGGCCTGCCTACCGTTCGCGACATCCTGTCAGAACTTGAAAAGCCGGGTCGCGATCCGCGCCCCGAATTCAAGACGGCAACGTTCCGCGAAGGGGTCGAGAAGATCTCCGACCTCGCTCCGGGCATGGTGCTCGAAGGCGTGGTCACGAACGTGGCGGCGTTCGGCGCGTTCGTCGATATCGGCGTGCACCAGGACGGGCTCGTCCATGTGTCGGCCATGTCGACGAAGTTCATCAAGGATCCGCATGAAGTCGTCAAAGCGGGCCAGGTCGTGAAAGTCAAGGTGCTCGACGTCGACGTCAAACGTCAACGCATCGCATTGACGATGCGCTTGGCGGACGATGCGGCGCCGGCCCCGCGCGGCGGCGTGCGTGACGAGCGCGGCGCCGCCCGGCCCGGCAACGCCGCGCGCGGCCAGCAGCGTGGGCGCGATTCGGAACCGGCCGGCGCGATGGCCGCGGCATTCGCGAAGCTCAAACAGCGCTGAGCCGAACACGCGCATCTGCCCTGCCGCGGTGGTTTGCCGCTGACGGCCTCGCGTCGAGGCCGTCCATCTCTATCCGCTAGGCGCCGCCCTTCCATGCAGCCGTAAAAAAATTAGCCCGCGTCCTAAGCTAGACGCGGGCTAATTTTTACGGCGTCGCTCGTCGAAAGAGCCGACGCGCGGAGGGGATCCGAAGGCCGCCCCCTCCGCGCATCAAATTTCGATCTTCGTTCCCAGCTCGACGACTCTGTTGGCAGGAATGCTGAAAAAGTCCGTGGGCTTGGCCGCGTTTTGATGCATCCAAGCGAACACGCGCTCGCGCAGGATCGACATCCCCGGCAACTGCGTCGGCACGACGGTCTCGCGCGCAAGGAAGAACGAGGTATCCATGAGCTCGAACTGCATGCCGTACGCCCGCTCGAGTTCGAACACCACCGCTTTCACGTCAGGCGTCTCGTTGAATCCGTAAACCGCTTTGACGAGGTACATTCCGCCGCCGACGTCCTTGAGCGTGATGCGCTGGTCGTCTTTGACATAGGGGATGTCGAGCGTCACGAACGTCAGGAAAATCGTGCGCTCGTGAAGCACCTTATTGTGCTTCAGGTTGTGGAGCAGACTCACCGGCACGAGCGAATCGCTCCCCGTCAGATAGATGGCCGTGCCCGAGACGCGATGCGGCGGATGGGCGAGCAGGCCCTGCACGAACGGGGCAAGCGGAATGCCGTCGGCTGCGGTGCGTTGTTTGACAAGCTGACGCCCCTTATACCAAGTCATCAGCAGGAAAAACAACACGGCCCCTATGCCGAGCGGCAGCCAGCCGCCTTCGGCGACTTTCAACAAGTTCGCGCCGAAGAAAGCCAAGTCGACGGTGATGAACGACGCGATGATGATCGCAACGAGCGCCTTGTTCCAGTTCCACACCTTGACCATGACGACGCAGACCAGCACGGTCGTGATCACCATGGTCGTCGTCACGGCAATGCCGTACGCGGCGGCAAGGCTATCGGAGCTTTTGAAGCCAAGCACGACGATGATGATGACGAAAAGCAGCAGCCAGTTGACGACAGGGACGTAGATCTGGCCGATTGAGAGATCCGACGTGTGAAGGATCTTCATACGCGGCACGTAGCCAAGCTGGATCGCTTGACTCGTGAGCGAATAGGCCCCGGAAATCACGGCCTGCGATGCGATCACGGTTGCGACCGTCGAGAGCACGACGAGCGGCAGCGTCGCCCAATCGGGCGTCATCAAATAGAACGGATTGGCGATCGCCTTCGGCTCGTTCAGCAGCAACGCGCCCTGGCCGAAATAATTGAGCACGAGGGCCGGCATCACGAGCCCGTACCAAGCGATGCGAATCGGGCGAGCGCCGAAGTGGCCCATGTCGGCATAAAGCGCCTCGGAGCCCGTCAAGACGAGAAAGATCGAGCCGAGCACGACGTACGCTTGCAGCAGGTGCTCGCTCATGAACGACACCGCATAATACGGATTCAACGCGGCGATGACCGCCGGCGCGCGCACGATATGCATCACGCCCAGGGCGGCGAGCGTCGCAAACCAGATGATCATGATAGGGCCGAACAGCTTGCCCACGAGTGCGGTCCCGTGACGCTGGATCCAGAACAATGAAATCAGGATGACGATCGTCAGCGGCAGCACCAAGTGCGAAAGCTCGGGCGTGGCGATTTCGAGGCCCTCCACCGCCGACATGACGGAGATGGCCGGCGTAATGACGGCATCGCCGTAGAACATGCAAGCGCCGAAAATACCGAGCATCATCAGCGTGCCTGCAACACGCGAGGTGGACGAAAACGGACGCAACGACAACGCCATCAGCGCGAGCACACCGCCCTCGCCGTTGTTGTCCGCCCGCATCACGAAGAGCACGTACTTGATCGCCACGACGAACGCCATGGCCCAGAACAGCAGCGACAGCACACCCAGGATCGAGTTCTGCGTCAACGCTATGCCATGAGCCGGGCTGAACGCTTCTTTGAGTGCATAGAGCGGGCTCGTGCCGATATCGCCGTACACCACGCCGATAGCCGCCAACGTGAGCGCCGAAAGCGAGTGTCGACCAGGACTCTCTTGGTTGTTGTCGGTCATAAACGCAAAGGATTCGTACCGGATCAGCCGGCAGCGACGCTATTCTAGCGGCGCGTGGCGACGAAGGACAGGTGAAAAAGGCGAAATGGCGAAGCCGAAACGGCATTGCACGGGCGGCCTGCGCGGCTGCCCGATGCGCAACTTATGTGCCGACGGGCGCGCTCGTGGACGATCCTTGCCGCGCATCCTGCTGCACGCCGCGCTTGATCCACGCGCCCAAGTTGTGCGGCCGAACCGTGTCCCACTCTTCGAACGGCTGGTGAATCCACGGGTTCGTAGGCAAATGTTGGACGAAATAATCCGGTTTGACCTTCGAGCAGCCCTTGTACCAAAGCACGGCGGAGCGCACCGCCGTCACCGCCGGATAGCGCTCCTTCAAATGCTGCTGCACGCGCGCCAGCGTCACGCCGGAGTCGACGAGATCGTCGACCAAGAGCACGTTGCCGGATAAATCGCCGCGCGTCATCGTGATGTACTGCGCGATGTCGAGATCGCCCTGCTGCGTGCCGGCCGCTTCGCGATATGAACTGGTGGCCAGAATCGCAAGCGGCAAGTCGTAGATGCGCGAGAGCTGATCGCCCACGCGCAGCCCGCCGCGCGCCAAACACAAAATCTTGTCGAACTTCCACCCCGAATCGTGCACGGCGAGCGCCAACAACTCGATGAGCCGGTGGTACTCGTCCCAATTCACCCAGAGGTTTTTTTCGTCGTTGCGCGGATCGGTCATGGCAATCATCGTCATGCTCTCCGTCATCGCTCAAACTTTGAACGGATGGCGCAACAAGATCGTTTCATCGCGGTCGGGGCCCGTCGACACCATGTCGATCGGCACGCCAGCCACTTCCTGCACGCGCGTGAGGTAAGCCTGTGCATTGGCCGGCAGCCGATCCCATTGGGTGATGCCGATCGTGCTTTCCTTCCAGCCGCCGAACGTCTCGTACACGGGCTCGCAGCGGGCCACTTCCGCGGCGCCGCGCGGAAGCAGATCGGCGCTCTTGCCGTCCACCATGTAGCCGACGCACAGCTTCACTTCATCCAGTCCGTCGAGCACGTCGAGCTTCGTGATGCAAAGACCCGACACGCCGTTGATCTGGATCGAGCGGCGCAGCGCGGCGGCGTCGAGCCAACCCGTGCGGCGCGGCCGCCCCGTGACCGAGCCGAATTCCTTGCCGACGTTCGCGAGCGTCATGCCGATGGCTTCCTGGCGCTGCGGGTTGTCCGCATCGTACAGTTCGCTCGGGAACGGCCCGGAGCCCACGCGCGTGCAATACGCCTTCGTGATGCCGAGGATGTAATGAAGCGCTTGCGGCCCCACGCCGGCGCCGGCCGTAGCCGCGCCCGCGACGCAGTTGCTCGACGTGACGAACGGATAAGTGCCGTGATCGATGTCGAGCAGCGTGCCTTGTGCGCCTTCGAACAGCAGGTTCCGCCCGGCGGCGTTTTCATCGTACAAGCGGCGCGAAACGTCGGTGACCATCGGCGCCAGACGCTCCGCGTAACCGAGCATCGTATCGAGCGTTTGCTGGAAGTCGACCGCGGCCGCGCCCAGATACTGCGTCAACACGAAATTATGGAGATCGAGGTTCTCGCGCAGGCGCTCGGCGAACGTTTCCGGTGCGAACAAGTCTTGAACGCGCAGCGCGCGGCGGCCGACCTTGTCTTCATACGCAGGCCCGATGCCGCGTCCCGTCGTGCCGATCTTGCCCGCGCCGCGGCGCGCCTCGCGCGCCTGATCGATCGCGACGTGGTACGGCAAGATGAGCGTGGTGGCTTCGGAAATGAACAGGCGCTTACGCACGTCGAGGCCGGCGGCTTCGAGTTCTTCGATTTCCTTGAACAGCGCCTCGGGGGAAAGCACGACGCCATTGCCGATGTAGCAGGCGACGCCCGAGCGCATGATGCCCGACGGGATGAGGCGCAAGATGGTTTTCTTGCCGCCGATGATGAGCGTATGGCCGGCGTTGTGACCGCCCTGGAAACGCACGACGCCTTGCGCGTGGTCCGTCAGCCAGTCGACGATTTTGCCCTTGCCTTCATCACCCCACTGTGTCCCGACAACGACGACGTTGCGTCCCGGGGCCGCATTCACTGCACTGGCAGACATGTTGTTTCGTTAGCTGGTTAAAAACGTATTCTACCCATGTTCGCCGAAGCATCCGAATTTTTCCGTTTCGCTTCAACGGCATGGACCATTGACAGGCGACATGCCGGCATGCCGGCATGCCGCCGATGGCCGACTCAAGCAGTCGGATTCGGATCGCGGGCCTCTACGACCCAAGCGCCGTCTCGCTCGACGAGCACCCGGTCGAAGGCGAATTCGTCGGGCGCGTGATCGTGCCCCGGAAGCGCTTGAATCACGACCTCGCCGGCATCTCGCAATGCGGCGACGCGTTCGCGCAACAGATCGTCGTGTTTCCACGGGGCCAAGATCGCGCTGCTGCGCGCCTCGATCGGGGAGATCCGTGCGATTTCGCGCAGGTCGAGCGAAAAGCCCGTCGCCGGTCGCGCCCGGCCGTAGGCCTGGCCGACGTGGTCGTAGCGGCCTCCGCGCGCAAGCGCGTTCGGCACGCCGTCGACGTAAGCGGAGAACATCACGCCGCTGTGGTAGGCATAGCCGCGCAAATCGGCGAGGTCGATGGCCGCCTGAGCGCCCTCGACGTGCGCCGCGAGGAACGCCAGATCGTCGAGCGCGCGTGTGATCGCAGGCCACTGCGGCAACCGCTGACGCGCCAACTCGAGCACCGAGGCGTCGCCGTACAGCGAGGGCAGCGCGCGCAACGCGTCGCGCACCGCGGGATCCAAATCGTCGGTGAGCTCGGCGATGCGCGGCACGTCCTTGCCGGCCAACGCCTCGTAGAGCGTCTCTCCGCGCTCGGCAGCGACGCGGTCGTGCTCGAACAGCGCCAACAGCACGCCCGCGTGACAGAGGTCGAGCCGGACGTGGCCGATGCCGGCCAAGCGCAGCACGTCGAGCATCAATTGCTGGATTTCCAGATCGGCTTCGAGCCCGGCATGACCGTAGATTTCGGCGCCGATCTGGATTTGCTCGCGCGTCGCATGCAAACCGCGCGGCCGCGTATGCAGCACGCTGCCCGCATAGCAGAGCCGCGTCACGCCTTGGCGATTGAGCAAATGGGCGTCGATGCGCGCGACCTGCGGCGTCGTGTCGGCGCGCAGCCCGAGCGTGCGGCCCGACAACTGGTCGACGAGCTTGAAGGTGCGCAAGTTCAAATCGCTGCCGCCGCCCGACAACAACGACTCCAGATACTCGAGCAGCGGCGGCATCACCATTTCGTACCCGTAGGTGCGGAAGCGGTCGAGCAGCGCGCGCCGCAGCTCTTCGATCTTGCGTGCCTCGGAGGGCAGCACGTCGGCGATATTTTCGGGAAGCAGCCAGGTCGACATCGATTGAATCCTACGACATTAGTGAAGCCACGCAGCGCGCAGCCGAGAGCCCGTGGAGCGACGCGCGCAGCACGCCTCGGACGTTTCCGCGGGCGGTCGAATTTGCATTCAGGTGGCCGCGACGAGCAGCAGCAAGCCGAGGGCCATGACGATCAAGCCGCCGATCCGAATGTGGTGTGCCGGACGCTCCGCTATTTTACGAAAGGTCTCGCGCCATGCCGTCGGGAAGACGAATGGAAACATGCCCTCGATGATGAGCATCAGTGCGATCGCAAGCAGTAACGAACCGGCCATGTCCATGGGAATGCCGGCGCCGCCTGTCGATCGGCGGCGCCCCTGAATCAGTGTTTGCGTGAAGCCGAGGGGGCCGGGGACGTGGAAACGGCGTTTCCGTCGGAACTGCGCATGAAACGGAAAAACTCGCTGTCGGGATCCACGATGATGACGTCGCCGGGCTTGAACACGCTGCGATACGCCTCCAGGCTCTGATAGAACCGGTAGAAAGCCGGATCGCGCCCAAAGGCGTCGGCTGCGATCGCAGCCGCTTTAGCGTCGCCCTCGCCCTTCACGGTCTGCGCCGTGGAATACGCGTCGGACAACACGGCTTGGCGCTGACGTTCCGCGTCGGCCTTGATTTGCGCCACTTCCGCCGCGCTTTGCGCACGCTCGTCGCTCGCCATACGCTCGCGCGCCGCCGCCATGCGCTTGTAGACGGCTTCGGCGGTTGCCTGCGGAAAGTCGACGCGAACGAGGCGCAGATCGACGATGTCGATACCGAGCGATGTCGCGGCCTGCGCGACGGCGGCCTGCGCCTCTTGCGCGACCTGAGCCTCGTTCGAAAGGACTTCATTCAGCGCGCGTTTTTCGAAGGCATCGCCGAGCGCCCCGCGTACCTGCGTGGCCAGCCGGTCGACTGCGCTGTGCTGATCTCCGTCCGTTTCCTTAAAGAGCTTGAGCGGGTCGGTCACACGATACTTGAGCACCGGCGTGACGAGCAGTTCCGCTTTATCCGACGTGACGTAGCGGTCGGCATCGGCCGGCTCCAACGTCCGCAGACGGGTATCGATGACCATCGCCGATTGGAGCGGCGTCGGCAACTTCATGTGCAGGCCGGGGCCGACGACGGCCGGGCTTTCGCCGCCGTGCGAATACACGACGGCCACGTGACGCTGGTCGACGACGAGCAAAGTCGAAGAGCCGACGAACAGCACGGCCACGACGACGATCACGAGCGCAACGATTCGATTCATGTCGAGCGCTCCTTATTGCTGCAGATCGTCTTCGCGCGAGCGGCTGCGCAGCGCATCGCGCGAACGCAGCACATCGCTCGCGGCCGCCGCTTGGCTCGCCGCGCTAGGCGCGGCGGGCGTCGGTTGCGTGGCCGCAGCCGACGCCGCGTTCGGCGCGGCCGCCGGCGCCGACGCACCCGTTTGGGGCGCACCGCGCCTGTTCGCCTCCAGCAGCTTGTCGATCGACAGATTCACGACGCCGTTGCCGGCCTTGTTATCGACGAACACCTTCGTCGTATTGGCGTAGATGTCGCGCATGGTTTCCAGGTACATCCGCTCGCGCACGACTGCCGGCGCTTTTGCGTATTGGGCATAGACCTGCTTGAAGCGCTCGGCGTCGCCCTGCGCCTGCGACTCGACGCGCGCGGCGTAGGCCTTCGCGTCGTCGATCGTGCGCTGCGCCTGCTCCTTCGCACCGGGCAGGATTTGGCCCGCGTAAGTTTGTGCTTCGGCCTTGGCGCGCGCGCGCTCTTGCTGCGCGCGAACGGCGTCGGCGTAAGCGCTTTGCACGGCCGCCGGCGGCTCGATGGACTGAACGGTGACGCTCGTCACCGCGAGCCCGGAGCGGTACCGGTCCAACGCACGCTGAATGGCTTGCATGAGCGGCGCGCGAATCGAGTCGCGATTGCCGGCGATGACGCTTTCCGTGCTGCGCGCCCCGACGATCTCGCGCACGGCCGCCTGCGCGGCTTGCGTCACGCTGAGGTCGGGGTCCGCGGTGCGGAACAAGTAGTCGCTAGCCGATTTCACTTGGTACTGAACCGCGACGCGAACGTCGACGATATCGCCGTCGCGCGTAATGACCGATGCGTCCTTCATGCTCGCATCGCTCATCGCATTGCCGCGGCCGATTTCGACCGAACGAATTTGCGCCACATTGACGATTTCGTGCGTCTCGAACGGATAAGGCAAACGCATGTGCACGCCGGGTTCGACCGTGCTTCGATATTGGCCGAACTGGAGGACGATGCCCGTTTGTCCGTCTTGGACGACGAACACGCCGCTGCCGATGTAGATCGCGACCAGCACGCCGATGACGATACCGACGCCGACGCGCGCGGCCCGCCCGTTGTCGGGCCGACGCCCGCCCGGGTCGCCGCCCTGGCCCTTCCCGCCGAAGAAGCGCGACAGCCGACGATTGAACTCGCGCCACATTTCGTCGAGATCGGGTGGACCGTCACCGTCGCCGCGCTTCGGCTCGTTCGGCCGCTGCCGGCTACCGTTGCCGTCGGTGCGCCCCCAGCGAGGATCGCTGATAGAAAGAATGGCGCGCGCACGCAGCCAGAAACTCCGCTCGTTGTATTCGTTCACCTGTGTTCGTTCGCTCGAGTTGGGAGAGCCGGTCAATGCAAATCGGAGCGCCATGTTCGCGCGCCCGACGACGCCGACGCGTCGTAGTCTTCGCGCTCATGCCCCGGCGTTGCTTCTTCCGGCTGCGCTCGCCCGCTATTATCTGGGAGATGGTCTGAGGTGGCGATTTCGGCGATGGCTGCGCGCAGCGTATCCAAACCTTGCCCCGTGCGCGCGCTCAAAAAGACGCGCGAAATATTACCATACTCGTCGCGCTCGACCGCCTCGCCGCGCGCCGCCAATTCGGGCACGGCGTCGATCTTGTTGAAGACGAGTATCTGCCGAACCGCATGCGCGCCGATTTCGCCGAGCACCTCGTTGACCTGATCGATCTGATCGAGCCGCACCGCGCTCGAGGCATCGACGACATGCAGCAGCAAGTCGGCGTGAATCGTTTCTTCGAGCGTCGCGCGAAATGCCGCGACGAGCTGGTGCGGCAATTCGCGAATGAAGCCCACGGTGTCGGAAATGATCACCTGCCCGGCGTCTTCGCCGAGATAGAGCCGCCGCGAAGTCGTGTCCAGCGTAGCGAACAATTGATCGGCGGCATAGGCTTGCGCCTTGGTGAGTGCATTGAACAGCGTGGATTTCCCGGCGTTCGTATAGCCGACGAGCGAAACGGACATGGCCCGATTGCGCGCGCGTTGCCGCCGCTGCGTGCCGTGCTGGCGGCGCAGCTTGTCGAGCCGGACCTTGAGCATTTTGATGCGCTCGCCGATCAACCGACGGTCGGTTTCCAGCTGGGTTTCGCCGGGACCGCGCAACCCGATGCCGCCTTTTTGCCGCTCGAGGTGGGTCCATGCTCGCACGAGGCGCGTGGCCATGTACTGCAGTTGCGCCAATTCCACCTGCAACTTGCCTTCGTGACTGCGCGCGCGTTGCGCGAAGATATCGAGAATCAGGCTCGTGCGATCGACGACGCGCCGGTTAAGCGCCCGCTCCAAATTGCGCTGCTGAGCCGGTGCGAGTGCGTGATTGAAGATGACGATTTCGACGTCGTTCGCCTCGCAGGCGAGACGCAGTTCCTCCGCCTTGCCGCTGCCGACGAACAAGGCGGCATCGGGACTCGAGCGGCGCCCTGTCAATGTGACGGCTGGATGGGCGCCCGCGCTTTGCGCGAGCAGGCTGAGTTCTTCGAGACTGGCTTCGAAATCGATTTTTCCGAAATCGATGCCGACAAGCGCTGCGTTGATCAAATTGATGAGCGTCTAAATGAGAAGCGGCCGGCACGGCCCGCCGAACGTCGGCGCCGTGCCGGCCGCTGGGATGAATTTAAGCCGTTTCCGAATCGGGGTGGAAGTTGACCGGACGAGCCGGCACCACCGTCGAAATGGCATGCTTGTAGACCATCTGGGTCACGGTGTTCCGGAGCAACACGACGTACTGGTCGAACGATTCTATGTTCCCTTGCAGCTTGATGCCGTTGACCAAATAGATGGAAACCGGCACGTGCTCTTTGCGCAGTGCGTTCAGAAACGGGTCTTGT
>DASVLS010000103.1:0-79972 GCA_036384755.1 Trinickia sp.
CGGAGCCACCGGAGCCACCGGAGCCACCGGAGCCACCGGAGCCACCGGAGCCACCGGAGCCACCGGAGCCACCGGAGCCACCGGAGCCACCGGAGCCACCGGAGCCACCGGAGCCACCGGAGCCACCGGAGCCACCAGAGCCACCAGAGCCACCAGAGCCACCAGAGCCGCCGCCCGAGCCACCGCCAGAGCTACCGGAGCTACCAGAGCTACCAGTGCTACCAGTGCTACCAGTGCTACCAGTGCTACCAGTGCTACCAGTGCTACCCGATCCGCCGGAAGGCCCGCTTCCGCTACCCTTGCCGTTGCCGCTATTCCCGTTTCCGCCGCCGTTTCCGCCTCCGTCTCCGCGCGCGCCGCCGAACGCGCCGCCGCCGAGCGACCCGCTGCTGCCGAGCGACCCGCTGCTGCCGTCGCCGCTAGCCGACGTGCCGTCGCTCGAGCCGCCGAGTCCGCTTGTTGCCGCGGCGTCATTGGGATCCTCGACGCAGGCCGCGCTGCCCGTGGCGCTTCTGCAGGGCGATGCAGCCGAATCAGTCGAAGAAGTCGAAGAAGTCGAAGTCGCGGAAGTCCCCGCGCCAGCCTCATCGTCCGCCGTGTCCGATGTCGAGACGACGCCTCCCTCATCGGCGGCGGGCGCAGCGGCCAAAGATGATGCATCGAACGGCGCGGCGCTCAGGCTCCTCATCGACGGGCCGCCCGAAGCGCTCGAATACGCCGTGGCATCTTGCATGGCGGCGCCGGTTTCAACGCGCTGTCCGCCCATGAAGTCCACGGCAGAGCCGGCGTGCGCATTGGCCGCGAGCAAGGCGAACACGGCGACGGCCGTAGCTTTGAGCATCCCAGGAGTTATGTAGGACTCCTTAGTAATTGTTTTGATCTTCATCGTCATCTCCCCCGGCAGGAACGGCGATCGAATGTCGTCGTACTCCTGTCGCCCTAAGGCGAGCATGGCTGCCCGGGCCGGATCCTGCGTGCGTCACATAGGAGGGTCTATCGCGCGAGTGCGCGCAGGCGCACACATCGATGGACGCAACATCGCAAGATCGTTCTTTGCCGGGCTCGCGTCGGTCACGCGGCCATGCGGGCGTATCGATGCGATAACCGTGCCATCGCACCGCGCGGCCCGCCGTGCATGGCTTTGCGAACGATCGATGAAAAAGACTGAGCAAAAAGCCGCAAGATATGTTTCAGCGATGAAACGCGACGTCGTTCGGCCAATGAGCGGAAACAGACGAAACCGATTCGAAGGCGCCGACAGCGGCGATCGAAGCTCAAGCGCTTTGCGTTTCGCGCTGAGACGCGCGCAATTGTTCGACGGGGATATGGCAGCGAATCCGATGTCCCTCGCCGGCATCGGCGAACGGCGGATCATGCTCTTCGCACACTCGGCCGAGCTTGCGTGGACACCGTGTATGGAACACGCACCCCGACGGCGGCGCTGCCGCGCTCGGCGGATCGCCCGCCAAACGAATGCGCGCCTTCGACAGCGAGTTGCCGCCGCCGAATACCGGCATCGCCGATAACAGCGCCTCGGTGTAAGGATGTTGGGGGCCGTCGAAGACGGCATGCGCGGGCCCGATCTCGAGCAGCCGGCCGACGTAGAGCACGGCGATACGATCGGCGACATAGCGCACGACGTGCAGATCGTGCGAAATGAACACATAGCTGACGCCGCGCTCGCGCTGCAACTCGGTGAGCAGATTGAGAATGGCCGCTTGTACCGAAACGTCGAGCGCCGATGTCGGTTCGTCGCATACGACGACACGCGGATCGCCTGCAAACGCCCGCGCAATGGCCACGCGCTGCTTCAAGCCGCCCGATAGCTGCCGCGTGCGCGCATCGAGATAACGCGTGGGCAGCCGCACGGCTTGCGTAAGCGAGGCGAGCCGCGCACCGTGTGCGCGCCCTCGCAGCGCCGCGAGTTTGGAGAGCGCACGTCCGATCAGCCGCTTCACCGAGTGCGCGCGGTTGAGCGCCGAATCGGGGTTCTGAAAGACAATCTGCAACGATTTGACCTGCTCGTCGTCTCGCCGCGCGACGCGTGCCGGCAGCGGCTTGCCGTCGAGCTCCAGCGTGCCGCCGGGGTCCGGCGCAATCAAGCCGACGAGCAGCTTCGCGAGCGTCGTCTTTCCGCTGCCCGATTCCCCGACGAGGCCTAGCGTCTCGCCCGCGGCCAGATCGAGCGATACGTCGTCGACGGCACGCAGCCGCGCGCCCGCGGCTTCGAACGTCTTCGACAAATGCGCCGCGTGCAGCGCAAGCGGCGCATGGGCTTGCGCGGCGCTGGGCGCAACGGATCGAGCGATGGGCTCGGAAGCTGTGCGCGGCATCTGCGCAGCCTGCTCGTGGTAATGACAGCGGGCCATTTGCGGACCATGGGCCGACTGGAATCGATGAGGCGCAGGCGCGTCGCGCCGGCACCGCTCGTCGGCCAAGCGGCAGCGCGCGGCGAATGCGCAGCCTTCGATGACCGCGCCCGGCGGCGGCAGGCTGCCGGCGATCGTATCGAGGCGCTCGCGGTCCTTGCTGCGGCCCGGGCTCGGGAGGCACCGCAACAGGCCGACCGTGTAGGGATGACGCGGCGCGTCGAACACGTCGGCAGTCGCCCCTTCTTCGACGAGCCGTCCCGCATAAAGCACGCCGACGCGGCTGCACATGCGTGCGATCACGGCCAGGTTATGGCTGATGAAAAGCACTGCGGTCCCGTCTTCCTCGCGCAACTTCGCGACGAGATCCAACACTTCCGCCTCGACCGTAGCGTCGAGGCCCGTCGTCGGCTCGTCCAGAATCAGCAGCGCAGGCTTCGAGGCGAGCGCCATCGCGATCACCACGCGCTGCTGCATGCCGCCCGACAATTGATGAGGGTAGCTGTTCATCACGCGTTCGGGTGCGGCGATTCGGACGCGGCGCAGCATATCGAGCGCGCTCGCGAAGGCATCGGCGCGCGTCGCTCCCGTCACTTCGAACGCTTCGGACACCTGACGCCCGATCGTCATCGACGGATTGAGCGCGCGCGACGGATCCTGATAGACCATCGACACCGTGCGTGCACGCATCGATCTCAACGCATCGGGCGACAGCGAAGCCATGTCGCGTCCCGCGATCGCGATGCGGCCGCCCTTGATCGAGCCGTTGCGGGCAAGGTAAGCGAGCGCTGCTAGCGCAACGGTCGATTTACCGCAGCCCGATTCGCCGACGAGCCCATATGCTTCGCCGCGCCGCACGCGGAACGTCAAGTCGTGCAGCACTTCGCGATCCCGGCCGCGGACGCGGTAGGCGACGCTGAGCCCGACGACCGCCAGTGCATCGTCTTCGGCGGGCGAGGCGGGTTCGAACGCGGGAAGGGGGCGGCGCACGGTGGCGGTCATCGGTCTAACGCTCCCTGCACGCTATCGGCGATCAGATTGACGCCGACGACGAGCGTGGCGATCGCCGCCGCGTCGAATACGACGGTCCACCACGCGCCGCCCGTCATCAGCGAATACGATTCCGACAACGCAAGTCCCCAATCCGCCGACGGCGGCTGAATGCCGAAACCTAGAAACGAAAGCGTCGCGACTGCGAAGATCGCGTACCCGAGCCGGACCGTCGCCTCGACGACGATCGGCGGCAACACGTTCGGCAAGATCTCGGCGAACATGATGTAAAGCGCTCGCTCGCCTCGTAGTTGCGCCGCATCGACATAGTCGAGGTGCCGTTCGGAACGCACGGCCGTGCGGACCGTGCGCGCGGTGATCGGCGTAAACGTCAGCCCGATGACGAGAATGACGGCCCAGTTCGACGTGCCGAGCGCGGCCAGCGCGGCCAGCGCGAGGACGACGAGCGGCAGCGCCAACAGCGCGTCGATGATGCGTCCGATGGCATTGTCGAGCCAGCCGCCGAAATAGCCGACGACGAGTCCGAGCGCCGTACCGGCAAACGTGCCCACGAGCGTCGCGAGCGGCGCGATCGTCAAAATGTCGCGCGCCCCGACGATCACGCGCGAGAACACGTCGCGGCCGAGTTGATCGGTGCCGAACCAGTGTGCGCGATCGGGCGGGACGAGCGAGTTGAGCGGATCGGACGCATAGGGATCGAGCGGCACGACGAGCGGCCCGAACAGCGCACAGCCGAGCCAAAACGCAAGGATGGCGGCACCGACGATGAAACTGGGGGAACGGGCGAGTGCGCGCAGCGTCTCGAAGCGCGGCTTCGGCAAAACGCGGTCGTTCACCGGCGCGTCCGGCGATGACGCGGCGCCGCTCATGACGCGCCACCGAGCCGCATGCGCGGATCGAGCGTGACGATAAGCGCGTCCGCCACCAGGTTGGCGACTGCGTAGACGACGCCAACCGTTAGGACGCCGGCTTCGAGCATCGGGAAATCCTTCGCCGTCGCGGCGTTATAAATGAGCGAGCCGATGCCTTGATAGTGAAACAGCGTTTCCACGACGACGAGCCCGCCCACCATGTACCCGAACTGCGTCGCCGCCACGGTGATCGTCGGCATCAGCGCGTTGGGTAGGACGTGACGAACGATCACGACGCGTGCGGGCAACCCTTTGAGAATCGCGGTGCGCGTGAAATCGGCGTCGATCGCTTCGACCGTGCCCGCTCGCGCCATCCTCGCGATATAGCCGAAGAAGACGAAGACAAGCGGCAGCGCAGGCAGGATCAGATGGCGCAATGCCGTGCCGAAGCTCGCACCGTCGGGATACCCCGCTTCGCTCGGCAGCCAGCGCAGCCATACGCCGAACACGAGAATCAACGTGATCGACGACACGAACTCGGGCACGACGGTCGCGGATAAGCCGACCACCATGATCGTCCGATCGAGCCAGCGCCCGGCATGCAGCGCGGCCCATACGCCCGCGGCGATCGCGAGCGGCACGACGATCGCGAAAGCCAGCGCGCCGAGCTTGGCCGAATTGAGCAGCGCATGGCCGATGAACGGCGCGACCGGCGAACGATAGGCGTACGAGTCGCCCATGTCGCCGCGCACGAAATGGCCGATCCATTGCGTGTATTGAACGAGCACGGGCCTGTCGGTGCCGAGCTGGTGATCGAGCGCGGCGACGGCGCGCGCGTCGGCGAGCGGGCCGAGGATTGCGCGCCCTACGTCGCCGGGCAGCAACTGGCCGAGCGCAAACACGATGATCGACAGCAGCCACAACGATACGAGCGACAGCAAAAGCCGGTTCGCGAGAAATCGAGCGATGCGTTCCGCGCTGCCGCGTGGGGCGCGTCGTCGGAATAGAGCGGCGGTGTCGGACATCGTGGGAGCGATAGGCGGTTCGTCGATCGTTCAGGGCCGCGTGCTGTCGGTGCTGTCAGGCGTCGGCCCTCATACGCCTAAACGGGCGCTCATGCTTTCACTTGCGCGCGATCGAAATACATCTGCGAAATCGCCGTGAAGCGCACGCCCGTGACGTTCTTGCGCGTGGCGATGAGCTGATCGAAGAAGTACGGGATGATCATCGGCGTTTCGTCGAGCAGCAGCGTTTCGATCTGGCCGGCGATTCGCTTTTGCGAGGCCACGTCGACGGCGCCGACGAACTCGGCCACGAGTTTGTCGTATTGGGGATTCTTGAAATGAGCGGCGTTCCAGGCGCCGTCGCTGACGAGCGGCGCGTTCAAGAACAAATTCGGTACGCCCCGATGGCCATAGTCGGTAATGCCGAGCGGCGCATCGAGCCAATCGGAATTGCCGAACGTGCCCTTGCCGTAATACTGGCTTTGGCTTTCCACCTTCAACGCGAGATCGATGCCGATCGCCTTGGCCTCGTTTTGCAGGACCACGGCTAGATCGGGAATCTCCATGAATTTTTCCGTGGTGAGGGTGACGGCGATGCGGTTGGGGTGCCCCGCGTCGGCCAGCAATCTCTTGGCCCTGGCGACATCGATTCGCCGCTGCGGCGCCGATGGATTCGTCGAAGGAAAGATCGGTGCGAAGGGGCTGTCGTTGCCGACGACGGCCCGCCCTTTGAAGAGCCCGCGCACGAGCACCTCGCGGTTGACGGCGAGCGCGAGCGCCTGGCGAACGCGCTTGTCGTTGAACGGCGCCATATCGCAGCGCATGTGGATTTGACGATGCGCGCTCGACTTCACGCTTTGAACGGTGAATTCCGGATTGTTCAGAATGCCGAGCCCGCCTTGCACGGTCAGATCGCCCATCACGTCGGCTTGGCGGCCTTGAAGCGCGAGGATCTGGGCTTGCTGGTCGGCATAGAAAGCGAACTGCACGCGTGCGGGCAGCGCTTTGTCGCCCCAATAATCGGGATTTCGCACGAACGACGCGCCGCGCTTGGCCTCGTATCGCTCGAGCTTGAACGGCCCGGTGCCGATGAAGCTCTTTTCGTAATCGTCCTTGAACGCGGCAGGCAGGATCACCGCGTTGTAATTGTCCGACGACACGTAGTACGGGAAGTTGCCGTTCGGGGCATCGAGATGAAATGCGACGGTATGCTCGTCGACGACGCGCGTGCCGCCTTTTGACAATACGCCTTTGAAGACGGAGAGCGCCGCGGACCCGCTCTTGGTGTCCGACAGCCGATCGAACGTGGCTGCGACATCCTTTGCGCTCATAGTCTGCCCGTCGTGAAACTTCACGTTCGGCCGGAGCTTGAAGGTCCAGACGTCGCCTTTGTCGTTCGACTGCCAGGACAACGCCAGGGCCGGCTTCAGCGTGGACGCGTCGCCTTCGTCGTTGACGAGAAACTCGCCCGTTTGTGCGATGAGGCAAAGGCCCGCCGCGTCGGCGACGGTCAAGGGATCGACGCGGCCCGCGGGCGTCAGATGCGCGACGCGGATTCTCGCGGCGCTGCCGCTCGCACCTTGCGCCAGCGCTCGCGGAGGGACGACGAGCGCTCCGGCCGCCGCTACGACGCCCGAGCAGCCGAGCACGCTCGCGTAGCGAAGCAGTTCGCGGCGGGAGAGGCGATGCGCGAAATATTCGTCGATGGCGTGATTGCCGAACTCGCCGGCATCGCGGCGGGCGGCATCCAAAGCGAGGCGAAGCGCTGTCGGTATCTTCATCGGGGGTTCCGGTTCGTATGGGAGGCGCGCTTAAGGAGCATCGCGGCGTTGACGAGCGGTACGGCGGCGACGAATACGCATGCAGTTTAGCGCGACTCTCGACCGGCGCGCGCATGAGCGCTGCACAACGCAAGCGATGACGCGGCGCGGTGCCGCTGAAAAAAAGCCTGTCGGGGGTGCGGCGCCCCGACAGGCTCGACAATTGCTGCTCCAGCGCGGGGCGCCGGAGCCATGCACGGACGAATGCGCAGACGCGCTACGCGCTACTTTCCTTTCGCGTTGACGATGGCGTCGGACACGTTGTTCGGCGTTTCCGCGTAATGCTTGAACTCCATCGTGTAGGTGGCGCGGCCTTGCGTCAGCGAGCGCAGCGACGTCGAATAACCGAACATTTCGGCGAGCGGCACTTCGGCGCGAATGACCTTTCCGCCGCCGCCCGCGATGTCCTCCATTCCTTGCACGATTCCGCGCCGGCCCGAGAGGTCGCCCATCACGTTGCCCATGAAATCCTCGGGCGTCTCGACTTCGACGGCCATCATCGGTTCGAGCAGCACGGGCTTGGCACGCCGCATGCCTTCTTTGAACGCCATCGAGCCCGCCATGCGGAAGGCGTTTTCGTTCGAGTCGACGTCGTGGTACGAACCGAACGTCAGCGTCACCTTCACGTCGACGACGGGATATCCTGCCAGCACGCCGCTCTTGAGCGTTTCCTGAATGCCCTTGTCGACGGCCGGAATGTACTCGCGCGGCACGACGCCGCCCTTGATCGCGTCGACGAACTCATAGCCCTTGCCCGGCGGCTGCGGCTCCATCTTGATGACGACGTGACCGTACTGACCGCGCCCGCCCGATTGCTTGACGAACTTGCCTTCCACATCCTCGGCGCTCGTGCGGATCGTTTCGCGGTACGCCACTTGCGGCTTGCCGACCGTCGCCTCGACGTTGAACTCGCGCTTCATCCGGTCGACGAGAATCTCGAGGTGCAGCTCGCCCATGCCGGAGATGATCGTCTGGCCCGATTCCTCGTCCGTCTGCACGCGGAACGAAGGGTCTTCCTGGGCCAGACGATTGAGCGCGATGCCCATCTTTTCCTGATCCGCCTTGGTCTTGGGCTCGACCGCTTGCGAGATCACGGGCTCGGGGAAGATCATCTTCTCGAGAATGATCGGATTGGCCGGATCGCAAAGCGTGTCGCCCGTCGTCGCTTCTTTCAGGCCGACGGCCGCGGCGATGTCGCCCGCGTAGACCTCTTTGATCTCCTTGCGATCGTTGGCGTGCATCTGCAAGATGCGCCCGACGCGTTCCTTCTTGTTCTTCGTCGAATTGAGGACAGTGTCGCCCGAATTGACGATGCCCGAGTAGACGCGGAAGAAGATGAGCTGGCCGACGAACGGGTCGGTCATGATCTTGAACGCGAGCGCCGAGAACGGCTCTTCGTCGCTTGGATGGCGCTCGGCTTCCTTGTCGTCCTCGTCGTGACCGAGGATGGCGGGTACGTCGACGGGCGAGGGCAGGTAGTCGATCACCGCGTCGAGCATGGCTTGCACGCCCTTGTTCTTGAACGCGCTGCCGCACAGCATCGGCACGATCTCGTTGGCGATCGTGCGTTTGCGCAAGCCGCCCTTGATTTCGGCTTCGGTCAGCGAGGTGTGATCCTCGAGATACTTTTCGAGCAGTTCTTCGCTCGCCTCGGCGGCCGCTTCGACCATCTTTTCGCGCCACTCTTCGGCCGTGGCGCGCAGGTTCTCGGGGATGTCCTGGTACTCGAACTTCACGCCCTGACTTTCCTCGTCCCAAATGATCGCTTTCATCTTGACGAGGTCGATGACGCCTTGGAAATGCTCCTCGGCGCCGACGGGGATCTGGATCGGCACGGCCACGCCTTTCAGGCGTTCGCCGATCTGACGCTGAACGCGGAAGAAGTCGGCGCCGACGCGGTCCATCTTGTTGACGAACGCGATGCGCGGCACCTTGTACTTATTGGCCTGGCGCCAGACTGTTTCCGACTGCGGCTGGACGCCGCCCACCGAATCGTAGACCATGCACGCGCCGTCGAGCACGCGCATCGAACGTTCGACTTCGATCGTAAAGTCGACGTGTCCCGGGGTGTCGATGATGTTGATCCGATGTTCCGGGTAATTGCCGGCCATGCCTTTCCAAAATGCCGTGGTCGCGGCCGACGTGATCGTGATGCCGCGCTCCTGTTCCTGCTCCATCCAGTCCATCACCGCCGCGCCCTCGTGAACCTCGCCGATCTTGTGGCTCACGCCGGTGTAGAACAGGATGCGTTCGGTGGTCGTGGTTTTGCCGGCATCGATGTGAGCGCTGATGCCGATGTTGCGGTAGCGCTCGATGGGAGTCTTGCGGGGCACGTCGATCTCCTTGGAATGTGGGCGCCGCGAACTGTCCGGGCTGACCCCGGACAGTTCGGCACGTGCGGCGTTGCAAACAGCCTTACAAGCATAGCGCTTGCCCAAGCCTTTTGCAGGGACGGCGGCAGATGCCGCCGTCCTTCCCCCCCTCCGAGCGCTATCTGCGCGCTGCCCTAGCACGCGCCGGGTCTGGACGAGCAGGCGGCGTTCACGATCGGCACGATGTTGCCGCTCGTGAAAGGCGATGCGCCTTGTTGCTTGACGGTGGTGTCCGTGTAGCCCCAGCTCGTCACGCCGACGACCGTATTGCGGGCGGCGGCGCTGCCGAAACCCGTGCCGGAGAGGTTCGGCGCGACGCCGAGGTTGACGTGCCACGGCCCGCCGCTGGAGCCGCCCGTCATCAGCGACCCGATGATGGTGTTATTGGAGAAGCTCGACGACCGGTAGCCTTGCGAATCGTTGCGCTCCATCAATGCGCCGCTGTCCAGCGCGACCGGATAGCCGAGTTGATCGATGAGCGCTTGCGAGGATCCGTTGAAGCCGTAGCCGTTCCATCCGTAGCCGTACCAGCCGGCGCGATTGCCCGCGTACACGCCGCTTTGCGGCGAGAGGATCAGCACGGCGACATCGTCCTGACACACGACGCCGCTTACCGCGCAAGAATCGGTGCCGTTGTAGTACGCCGTCAGGACGACGGCGGATGCGGCCGTCCATACGCCGTACGGCGCGCTGCCATTGCTGTAGGCCGGCACGAACCGCCAATTCGAGTAGAACTGTTGCCTGCCGAAGTTGGCGACGCAGTGGGCGGCGGTGACGACGACTCCGGGCTTGATGAGCGACGCAGAGCAAACGTAAGTTGCCGTGCCGATGTTGAAGAACAATTTACCGGTTGGCCGAAACGCGTAGTAGAACTGGGTATTGTCGCCCAGCGCGTCGACTCGGTTCGTCGTGAACGGTTGCGACGACGTGCCGAATTCCTGCGGACTGACGCCGTCCTGGGCGGCGAGCGCTCGCGGCGGCGCGAGCTGAACGTTGGTGCGCTTGCCGTCGCCGGCGCCGCCCATCGTGTGGCCCGGCGTCCCGAGCAGAGTGGGGGCGACCAACGACGACTCGGCTTGCGTGGGCGCGGCGAAGCCGGGGTTGGGAAGGGGCATCGGGAGCGCGTGTTCGAAGTCGATCAAGGCGCTGGCGTCCGAGTGTTGGGCCGGCAGCACGAACTGCGTGACCGAGCCTAGCGTTTTGACACGTTGTGCGCTCGCGCCGACGGCGATCGTCGATCCGAGCAGTGAAACGGCTGCATACATTAGGAGCTTCTTCATTTTTTAAAACCCCTCATTCGACATTGCTTCTGATTGATTGAAAGTTTCAAGCGAGGCTGATTGATCGGCGCGTGCCGCTACGCCATCCGAATACATGGCGGACGGCTCCGGCGATGCCGATATAAGTGCTGTCAGCGATTAATCCGGGCAATACCCGGATGTCGCTTTTAGTCGATGCCAATAAACAAAAAGACGGATGCGGCCGCGGCTCGGCCGGTCTGCAACCGGCACGCCCTCGCGCGGTCTCCGCGCACCAGGGCGCACATGGCGAACATGACGGCGGTTGAGTGATCGACCGCATCGACGATCCGGCTCGACGCGAGCGGCGCGGCAAGCACGGCTATCCTTCGAGGCATTAAGGTGGAGCGTATTTTTTATGATGTGTTGTTATTTTTATTGGTTGTCAGTAAATCACCGGGTTCAAAATTCGACAACTGTAATAAATGTCAGAGTACCGGTACCACGATAAATCGCCGCTCAATTCGGCTCGGCTTCGTTCTGCTCGACGGATTCCGGTTTTCGCGGGTTTGTTCGTTGGAGTGCGCGGCTCGCCGATGCGCGGCGATGCGGCTCCCCGGCCGGCGCGGCCTCGTCGTTCGAACCGCTCGGCATTGGGAGCCAGCCTTGGCCTGCTTTGCTGGACGCTGTGTCGCGCCGGCCTGCCGACGACGGCCGCCGCCGGCGTTACGGGCGCGGCGGCGCAACGGTGTGGCGGCGTTACTGCGGCCGGGGCAGGCCGTCGATCTTCATGCCGGGCTTGATGCCCTTGGCGGAGAACCAGCCCTTGCTCATTTCGAGTGCATAGACGCCATTGTTGCGCGGGCAATGGTTGTTGGTCGTTTCCGCCTGCATTTCGTCGATGTCGGTGATCGTGCCGTCGGCGCGCATGAAGGCGATCGACAGCGGGATCAGCGTGTTCTTCATCCAAAAGCAATGCACGGCGTTTTCGCCGAACACGAACAGCATGCCTTCGTTCGGTGCAAGCTGCGTCCGGTACATGAGACCTTGCTCGCGGTCGGGATCGTTCGCGGCCACGGCCGCATCGATGACGAACATCCCCGCCGTCAGCTTCACGTGCGGGAACGCTTCGGGCGGTTTGGCGCCGGTGGGCAGGGACTGAGCGAGCGCCGCGCCGGGCACGAACTGTGCGGCCGCGAGCACGCAAGCGGGCAAAACGAGGCTAAGCGCGAGGCGCGCCATCCCCGAGCGAAACGAAAATCGCACGGCATCACTCCTTTTAGACGACGAGAACCCGCGCATGTTACGCGAGCGGGCGCGGTCGGTGCAAAGCGCCGGCCCCAAAAGAAAAAGGCAGGCGCCTCGCGGTCACCTGCCTTCAACGCCGTGAAGAACGGCAGTACTGCTTGTTCTTGACTGCGTCGTTACAACGAACTTACTCCGAAGCGCCCGAAGCGGCTTCAGCCTTAGCGGCCTTCTTCTTTGCGTGCTTCTTAGCATGCTTCTTGACGT
Source organism: Trinickia sp. (assembly GCA_036384755.1). Lineage (GTDB taxonomy): Bacteria > Pseudomonadota > Gammaproteobacteria > Burkholderiales > Burkholderiaceae > Trinickia. Next base: position 12,178 of record DASVLS010000103.1, read on the forward strand.
GCTTGGCGGGAGCCGACGCAGCAGCCGGAGCAGCAGCCGAAGCGGCTTCCGTGCCCGATGCTTGTGCGAAAGCAGCCGTTGCGAACAGGCCAGCGACCAGAGCGGCGATCAGTTTGCTCATTTGTAAATCCTCAGCTTGAATTAATTAACCAAATGACCCGGTCAATGAGTCATGTCGGTAAACGCGCCATCCACCTTTCGGTTGACAGCCGCATCGAACAAGTTTGCCGACGCGTCTGCGGGCGCTTCGGTCGACGTTCCGTACTGCGAAAACGGCACGGCGACGGGGCCGAAGGCGAATGCCGGATAGCTTTGAGCGGCATCTGCGTCAGATAACGCGCGAGTTGCGCAAGCGGTTGACGCGATTTTGTCGATTTAACGCAAGGGGTATGTAACGAGATGTCAACGCGAGTCGAATCGCCGATACCCGGTCTAGTTCGTTCGCGGGCCTCGGCGTCAAAACTCGTGTGCTTACAATGCGTTAGCCACCGTCGGCCTAATCCGCCAGCCGCTTCGCACGCGTTCGGCGCGACAAGCCGTCCCAGGGCGCATCGGCAGGCAGCGTCCGCCATTGACCGGGGGCGAGACCGAGCGTCGTGAGATCGAGTGCGCCGATGCCCACGCGCACGAGACGCAGCGTCGGATATCCGACCGCTGCCGTCATGCGCCGCACTTGACGATTTTTTCCTTCCGTAATGGCCAACTCCACCCACGTCGTCGGGATTGCGGCGCGGTAGCGGATCGGCGGCACGCGTGGCCAGAGCGCCGTGGGCGCATCGACGATGCGCGCGCGGCAGGGGCGCGTTACGTAATCGCCTAGATCGACACCCGCGGCCAGCCGGGCGAGCGCCGCCTCGTCCGGCGCGCCTTCCACTTGCGCCCAGTAGCGCTTGACGAGCTTGTGACGCGGCTCGGCGATTCGTGCTTGCAGGCCGCCGTCGTCGGTGAGCAGCAGCAAGCCCTCGCTGTCCGCGTCGAGACGGCCGGCCGGGTAGACGCCGGGCACGTCGACCCAATCGCCCAAGCTGGCGCGCGTTTCGTGAGCCGAGAATTGGCAGATGGTGCCGAACGGTTTATTGAGGGCGATGAGGCGCATGGGTTCGATCGAGGCAAAGCCTTCGGACGGAGCGATGACGACAAAGCGGCCCGAGCGCGAAGCCCAGGCCCGCGTGAGCGACAAGCTGCAGGCGGGGCGGCCGGCCTCTATGGCAAATGGCGGAATCTTAATGCATAATACGGAACGCCTAAGTCTTTTGTCTTATATAAGACCCAAGACTGACCGCTTCGCCTTGCCGTCCGTCTTCCCCGTGTCGCTGCATCCAAGATACAGCGCATCGGGCGTGCTCGATGCCCGGATCGGTCCGGGCGGCGCGCGTAGCGCAGCCGCCGATCCGACGTGGGCTAGAATAGCCTCCAGCCGCATTGGCGCGGCCGCATGGGGCGCGCCGAACCGAAGATTGGGCAAGTGCTGCGTGTCAGCGCTCGGGAGACTGCGCCCGGGTGCGCCGTAACCGCACACCATTGCTTTCCACCCGCACAGCCAACACTGGAGTCGATCATGCCGTATCAGCACATCAAGGTTCCGACGGGCGGTGACAAGATCACCGTCAACGCGGACTTCTCGCTCAACGTTTCCGACCAGCCGATCATCCCCTACATCGAGGGCGACGGCACGGGCTTCGACATTACGCCTGTGATGATCAAGGTAGTCGACGCGGCGGTCGAGAAGGCGTACGGCGGCAAGCGCAAGATTCACTGGATGGAGATCTACGCGGGCGAGAAGGCGACGAAGGTCTACGGTCCGGACGTATGGCTGCCCGAAGAAACGCTGCAAGTGCTGAAGGACTACGTCGTCTCGATCAAGGGCCCGCTGACGACGCCCGTCGGCGGCGGCATCCGCTCGCTGAACGTCGCGCTGCGCCAAGAACTGGACCTGTACGTCTGCCTGCGGCCCGTTCAGTACTTCAAGGGCGTGCCTTCGCCGGTGCGCGAGCCCGAGAAGACCAACATGGTGATCTTCCGCGAGAACTCGGAAGACATCTATGCCGGTATCGAATGGGCGGCCGAATCGGAGCAGGCCAAGAAGGTCATCAAGTTCCTGCGCGAAGAAATGGGCGTCAAGAAAATCCGTTTCCCCGAAACGTCGGGCATCGGCGTCAAGCCCGTGTCGCGCGAGGGCACGGAGCGTCTCGTGCGCAAGGCGATCCAGTATGCGATCGACAATGACCGCCGTTCGGTCACGCTCGTGCACAAGGGCAACATCATGAAGTTCACGGAAGGCGCGTTCCGCGATGCGGGTTATGCGCTCGCCCAGAAGGAGTTCGGCGCCGAGCTCGTCGACGGCGGCCCGTGGATGAAGTTCAAGAACCCGAAGACGGGTAACGACATCATCGTGAAGGACGTGATCGCCGACGCGTTCCTGCAGCAAATTCTGCTGCGTCCGGCCGAATACGACGTGATCGCCACGCTGAACCTGAACGGCGATTACATCTCCGACGCCCTGGCCGCGCAGGTGGGCGGCATCGGTATCGCGCCGGGTGCGAACCTGTCCGATTCCGTGGCGATGTTCGAAGCCACGCACGGCACGGCGCCGAAGTACGCGGGCAAGGATTACGTCAACCCGGGTTCGGAAATCCTGTCGGCCGAAATGATGCTGCGTCACATGGGCTGGACGGAAGCCGCCGACGTGATCATTTCGTCGATGGAAAAGTCGATCCTTCAGAAGCGCGTCACCTATGACTTCGCCCGCCTGATGGAAGGCGCGACGCAGGTGTCCTGCTCGGGCTTCGGTCAAGTCATGATCGAAAACATGTAAGCCGGAGCTGCAGGCAATCTCAAGTGGTGTCGTGCAGTAGCAAAAACGCCGATAGATCAGTGATTTATCGGCGTTTTTTATTTCTTTGAGTATTGTCATGCGGTGCCGCGCAGTGGAGGAGAATGGTCTTCGTGTGGAGGGGGATGTGGAGGGTTGGTGCTAAAATTCCCCTCCATATTGACCTCATCGGAGGGGAGTCTTGCCGCAAGCACTCCTGACGCGCGCGCGATCCTCAACGCGAAGCCAAAAGACAAGCCGTACAAGCTGACTGATGGTGATGGCCTGCTCGTGCTGATCCAGCCGGGCGGCGCAAAGACACGGATTTTTCAGTACCGCCTGAGCGGCAAGCGGTCGGAAGTCACCATTGGTCGGTTTCCCGAAATCGGTGCGGGCGAAGCTCGCGAGCAGGCGCAAAAATTCCGCGCGATGGTCGAGCGCGGCGAAAGCCCTGTTGCCTATAAGCGCGAAGAAAAGCGGGCTGCGCAGTACAATGAGGACGGACGATTCAAGGCGTTCTCGTTGGTGTGGCTTGATGAGCGCATGTCGCCCAAGACCGAAGGTTACCGTACACAAGTGCGGTCATTTCCGGAGCGGTTCGTCTGGCCGGAAATCGGTGACCTGTCGCTTACTGAGGTAAAGCCGCGCCCATTCTGCGGATTATCGAAAAGCTGCGCCCGATCCCGGCCACGGCCGAAAAGGTACGTGTCGTCATTCAGCAGGTGTTCAAGTACGCAATCCAAAAGCTGCTGATCGAGCAGAACCCCGCATTGCCGCTGCAAGGTGTGATCGAACTGCCGGAAACCGAACACCATCGGAAGCTGAACGAAGACGAGCTAGGCGCTTTCTGGCGTGCCTTGGGTCGTCAGCACAACGCTGACCCGACGACGCTTGCGGCGGCCCGAATGCTCATGTACAGCATGGTCCGGAAAAATGAAGTGCTCCGGGCGAAATGGGCCGAATTCAATTTCGACAAGGCTCAGTGGGATATTCCGCTCGAACGCATGAAGATGCGCCGACCGCACCGCGTGTTCCACGCCGGGGCCTTCGAACGGATATTCCTGTACCGAACACACTTTGCGCCTATCGAAGTGCCGACATGGCGATGACATAAGCAGTCCAACGATCACCTGCGGCGAGGGGACGTATGACGCATGAAAAATACAAGGGATTTCTTGCTGAGTTCGATACGTTACTTGGTCATGCTCGTACGCTCGGCAACCGATTGACCGGTCGGCCGATCGAAGGGCTGCACTTAGCGTACGTCGATACGATCTATACGAAGTTGATTTACCACGGTATTAGCTTGCGGCGGCTTTCTGCAAGCCATGACCCAAGAATTCCGCACGAGCTTTGGGATTTGCCCTCTGTATGCGCTGTGGCCCGCTCATTGATCGAAGCATACGACGCCTTGGCCTACATCGGTGCGCCCGATATCAGCGAGACAGAGCGCGACTTTCGCATTTTGCTTTGGGATGCGCACGACCAAGCGCGCCGCCTGACGATGCTCGAAAAAATCGGATCGGTTGATGCTCGCGTCGATGAGATTCGCCAGCAGGCCCCCACACTCTCGGAACAGATCAAAGCGCACGAGCGTTTCACGAACGCAACGAAGGATTTGAGAGCGCGCGTGGCTAGAGGGGAGCCATTCAGTCTTACCCAGAAGGAGTTAAATTTAGCGCATGGAATCAACCACGATTTTTACGTGACGGCCACGATGTTCCTGTCGCAGTACGTACATACGTTTCCGTTCGCGATCCGCCAACTAATGAACGCGAAGGCGGGCGACCCCGATTCAATCGGACTGTCATCGATGCCCCTGCGGTACACGATGCCGTTCATCGTCAAGGCTATCGACGCTATGACAGCGCTGTGGCCGGACGTGCAGGGCGCGCTACCTGACGATTTGGACATGCTCATGTGTCAGTGGCGCCACACTGCGGAGAATGGCTTCGTGAACTCAGACGACGCAGATTGACGGGTACCATTTGGAAAAATGGGGGCACCAACCGAAAGATTTAACCTTCCTTGCGGTCTGAGAGGTCGCGATCCGGTGCTTTTTGTCGCGAGCCGATGTAAAGTTCAGACAAAACAGCACTGAGAGAGGGCCACGTGTCACGCAGCATTATTTGCGTCGGGGACACCACGTCGCACGGCGGCAACGTACTTGAAGGAAATCCGACCGCAACATTGGGCGGCCGGCCCATTTCGGGCGTCGGTCACATGGTTGCTTGCCCGCAATGCAAAGGCAAATTTCCGATCCTGCCTGATTTGCTCGGGCGTCGTTACCCGCACATCGTCGACGGCCGCGATACAGCCGTCGAAGGTATGCGCACTGCATGCGGCGCGACGCTCATCGCTTCGCAGTCGAATTCCACAATTTCCGACGAAGGCGAAGGACACGCCACTACCGGCGCGGCCGTTGCAGCGACTACTGCTTTGCCGCTGTCGCCAACTCCGACGCTCTGCCTTGAATGCCTGCTCGCCGCAGCAAAGAGTGGCGCAACGACTGTCATGCGAGGGTGAGCTTGCAGCCGTCAAAAATCGAAAGCTACTTCGCGCAGCGTCAGGCGCTGGTCAGTTTACCCCTTCGTTTGTACGCGCTCGTCGATGCGCTCCTGTATGGACGTGGCGAGCCCGCTGAACGGCCGGCTGCGACTATCGGATTATTCGCCGGCACGCCCGACGCATCGCTTGCCGACGCGGGACCGTGGCTGATCGATTTCGAGGATGCACCCGGTAGCGTGCGGCAGTCGTTGTTCGCGTTAGGAGACGGCGCAGAAGGCGTTTCTTGGCTTATCAGTGGCTATCCCTTTCCTGCGCTCGCCGACGAGCTACGCGGCCGTTTAAACGCGCGCATGCCCGATGGTCGAACGGCGTTGTTGCGGTTCTATGACGCACGCCTGATCGGAGAAATTGCGAGCCTGTTTTCGTTCACGCAGCGCATCGAATTTTTCGTGCCGACGTTCGACTGGCTTGTACAGGTCAACGGCGATCTAATCAGAGTGCATCCACATGCTTGAACTGACGATAGAGCAGGTCGCGGCACTGGCCGAAATCGACGCCAAGCGTTTCGTCGATGGCGTGCGCGCGGATTTGTGCAACGACGACCCGAAGCTCGCAGACGATGTGACGCTTTTCTCACGACTGGGGAAGGCATTCAAAGCTGCGCGTGGGCTTGGGATCGAGCGAGACGAAAATCTCGTCGCCTTTTTGCGCATCGAGGCGTATGCACCGGGCTTTTACGAGCAACGCGCGATACGCGCATGGCTGACACGTCCGGGCCGCTCGGCAGACGAACGTTTTCATGACTACATGCGCGTCATGCGCTGGAAAATCGAGCATCCAGAATTTCGGGGAGGGTTGAATTATGGCGGGGTTGGCAGTTCCGTTACTGGAGGGGGCAGTGCAAGCCCTTGGGCAAACCTTGGCGCGCGCTGGCGCAGCTTTATTGGGCGGGGCAGCGGTAGCGGGAACGGCTAGCGTATCGGGCGACACGAAAAAGGACGACAGCAAAGCCGCGCCGGCCGCACGCACGTTGCCACGTACTGGCGAAAGCTGCAAAAAATGTCCGCCAGAGGGCGGCGCGTTCATCCGCGCTAACCACAATATGAGCGCAGCCGCACGAGAATACCAAGGCCGCATCACGGGTTGGCCGTACAGTGTCGAGGAAGGATGGAGTCAGGAATGGGATTGGCTCGGCACTGATTTCGATGGCTTCATTCCGGCGCAGTGTATGTTGCAGGAAGCCAAGGGCAACTACGATCAATTTCTGGAAATGGATTGGGCGAAAGATTCGTTCAAGGGCTTCGATACGATGGAAGGCGCGATTCTCAGGCAAGGCCGCATCGTCCGCGCGAACCCGCCTACTAAACTCACGTGGTATTTCCAAGGCCCGAAGACCCGCGCAAAAATGCTGACCTTGCTTCGAAGCTGGGGCATTCAATCCGTTGTCGTACCTTGAGGCATCGAAATGACGAGCATCGAAATTCACGCTAATTTCCGTGACGCAACCCTTGCGCCGACCGACTTCGAGACAGTGCTGTCGCGGCTCGGTCGGATCGCGGATGCTATCGCGCAGCGTGGCGGCATCGCAAAGAGCGAGTGGCACCTAAAGGGCGACACGCAGAAAGAGGCGAAGCTGTATCCGGCCTTCGATGGCGACGCGCCGGCAACAGCAGCGCTGGCGGTCATCAAAGAAGAATTCCGCAACGTGCGCGATGTGACTTCTGTGGGTATGTGGGCGCACCCGGAAGGCACGCAAATCGGCGGCAGCATGACGTGCCATATTCTTCCGCAGGGTGAACCGGATTTCCTTCGCGTATCGTTGACGAATCGGGCTGAGCCTTCAAACGGCGAGCTGATCAACTACGACGATTTCGTGCATTACGTCAGCCTGATCGCGGCTGAATTCAGCCCCGGCATTATCCAAGTAGGACCGGAAGGTTATGCCGAAAAACAGGTATTTGACGACAAGCCGGGCGTGGGTTGGATGCTGTACTTGCCGAAAGTGTTGACCGTTCAGCAGGTGCCCGAAGCCCGCGCGTTGATCCCGGTCCCCGAAGCTGGAAAGAAGCAAACCGGTACGCTCATCGCGAGCGTGACCGATGGTGTCTTTTCTGCTGACAACCCGGAGCACGTCGAGGTGGCAAACCGCATCGAAATTCGCTTGGTCGATCAGGATTTGCTGCCGGCGTACGCGGATATCTAAATCCCTGCACCGAGCGACACGCCATGCGCTACACACAGCAGGTAGAATCCACGCTCGGGAGCGGTCCTTGTGCTCGGGTCGCGAGAATTTTTCGGACGCCTTTTGCGTGGAGTGCTTTTTAGAGTGTCTCCGAAAAACGCAAAACGCAAAACGAAAAGTTGCATTTAATCAACCGGTTAGGCGAAATTTACGTAGTATGATCGAAAACATGTAAGATCGCTTATCGCGTTTGCGCGCGGTATCCGGTAAGCCCCGGCGAGCATGATCGTGCCGCCGGGGTTTTTGCATTTCTTCGCCTGCCTATATTGCCCCGCATGAAAGATTCGATTTCGATTCGTCCGTACGAGCCGCGCGATTTGCATGAAACAGCTCGATTGTTCGATTTATATCGACAATTTTATGAGCAGTCGCCCGACTTGGCGGCGGCCGAGCAGTTCATTCGAGCCAGAACCGAACGGGCCGAATCGGTCATTCTCGTAGAGGACGAAGCGGACGGCGTGTTAGGCGGTTTCTGCCAGCTTTATCCGTCGTTCTGCTCGGTTGCGGCGGGGCCGATCTATGTGCTCTACGATTTGTTCGTTGCGCCGGATGCGCGCCGGCGCGGCGTGGGCAAGGCGTTGCTGGCCGCCGCCCATGAGCGGGCGCGCCGCGACGGCAAGGTGCGCATGGATTTGACGACGGCCAAGACGAATCTGAAGGCGCAGTCGCTCTACGAATCGATGGGATGGGTGCGCGACGACGTGTTTTTCACCTACACGTTGGACGTCGCAAGCCAGCGCTAACGCTCATTTGGGCGTCCGATCGCCGCACTCGGCCGCCTGGACGAAAAAAACCCGGCCGGAGCCGGGTCTTCATAGGCACTGCAGCCGAAGCAGTCTTAAGCGTCAGACTGGATGTTCGATGCTTGCTTGCCCTTCGGTCCTTGCACGACCTCGAAGCTCACCTTCTGGCCTTCCTTGAGCGTCTTGAAACCGTTCATCTGGATGGCCGAGAAATGTGCAAACAGATCCTCGCCGCCTTCATCGGGCGTGATGAATCCGAAGCCTTTCGCGTCGTTGAACCATTTGACCGTACCAGTTGCCATACCAACTTCCCCTGTAACTCATGTCCTACCACGAGCATGCTCGAAAAGCTCGACAGCCGCTCGATGCGACCGCCCCCTCCGCACTAGCTCACCTCGGCATTTTTTTTCGTACCCTCACTTCTTGCGGCTAGCTGAAAAAAGTGCCAGCTTGATTGTTGGATCTCTTTAAGCAGGTGTCAAGTGAATTTTGAGACGTTTCTCGAGCGTTACGTCGAACGCGACGTTTCAGGGTTTCTCCCGCTTATGGTTTTGTGCGCTAGCGCAAGCGGCGGCCCTTGAAAAGTCGCATAATCGACTCAGATGTGTTCGGTGCGGCTCGGCGAGCGTTGCGCGGGGCCCCCGGCAAGGTGGCGTCGGGAACGTCGGCACGCTCTGTGCGATACTCGATGCGGTCGGCAGGCTCGTTTCGGTGCGATTGAGGCGCGAGCGGGCAGGGCGGCGGCGCGAGGGTGCGCACGATGCGGGAAGCCGGGGCGATCGAAGCGCGCAAGCGCTTGCGGGTTCGCCGTTGGGCGGCCCGGACCACCAACCGGTCGGTCGGGTTTTTCGTAGGATTGCGGGCCCGGCCGAGTTGTTTAGAATGGGTGTATGGCGATTATCCCAGACAAGCAGGATGGCACCGTACTGGAGCGGCAGGAAAAAGAGCTGAAACCGCCGTCCATGTATAAGGTTGTCCTGCTCAATGACGATTTCACGCCAATGGAATTTGTCGTGATGATCGTGCAGGAATACTTCAATAAAGACAGAGAGACCGCTACGCAGATCATGCTGAAGGTGCATCGCGAAGGGCGGGGGGTATGTGGGGTCTATACGCGGGATATCGCGTCGACCAAGGTCGAGCAAGTTGTTACCCACGCACGGCAAGCGGGACATCCGCTGCAGTGCGTGATGGAGGAAGCATGATTGCCCAGGAACTGGAAGTCAGCCTGCACATGGCGTTCATGGAAGCACGCCAGGCGCGGCATGAGTTCATTACGGTCGAACATCTTTTGCTGGCGTTGCTGGACAATCCGACGGCCGCCGAGGTGTTGCGCGCGTGCGCGGCCAACATCGAGGATCTGCGCCAAAACCTGCGCAACTTCATCCACGACAACACGCCGACGGTGCCAGGCACCGACGACGTGGACACGCAGCCGACGCTCGGTTTTCAGCGCGTGATTCAACGCGCGATCATGCACGTGCAGTCGACTTCGAACGGGAAGAAGGAAGTGACGGGCGCCAACGTGCTCGTCGCCATCTTCGGCGAAAAAGATTCGCACGCGGTCTACTACCTCCAGCAGCAGGGCGTGACGCGGCTCGACGTGGTCAATTTCATTTCGCACGGCATCGCCAAGACGAGCAGCAGCGATGCCGCGAAGGCGGGCGACGCCAACGCGGAATCGGAAGATGCCGCGTCGCAGAAGGAAACGCCGCTCGCGCAGTTCACGCAGAACTTGAACCAGATGGCCAAGGACGGCCGCATCGATCCGCTCATCGGGCGCGAAGCGGAAGTCGAGCGCGTGGTGCAGGTACTGTGCCGCCGGCGCAAGAACAACCCGCTGCTCGTGGGCGAGGCCGGTGTCGGCAAGACCGCGATCGCGGAGGGGCTCGCTTGGCGGATCACGCGCGGCGAAGTGCCCGACATCTTGGCCGATGCGCAGGTCTATTCGCTCGACATGGGCGCGCTGCTTGCCGGCACCAAGTACCGCGGCGATTTCGAACAGCGATTGAAGACCGTGCTCAAGGAGCTCAAGGAGCGGCCGCACGCGATTCTGTTCATCGACGAAATTCACACGCTGATCGGCGCGGGCGCCGCATCGGGCGGCACGCTCGATGCGTCCAATTTGCTCAAGCCGGCGCTGTCTTCGGGCACGCTCAAGTGCATTGGCGCCACGACGTTCACCGAGTACCGCGGCATTTTCGAAAAGGATGCGGCGCTTTCGCGGCGCTTCCAGAAGATCGACGTCACGGAGCCGACCGTCGAGCAGACGGTGGCGATCCTGCGCGGGCTCAAGTCGCGCTTCGAGGAGCATCACGGCGTCAAGTACTCGTCGGGTGCGCTATCGGCGGCGGCCGAGCTTTCCGCTCGTTTCATCACCGATCGCCACTTGCCCGACAAGGCCATCGACGTGATCGACGAAGCCGGGGCGGCGCAACGGATTCTGCCGAAGTCCAAGCAAAAGAAGACGATCGGCAAGGGCGAGATCGAGGAAATCATCTCGAAGATCGCGCGCGTGCCGGCCCAGAGCGTGTCGCAAGACGACCGCAGCAAGCTGCAAACGCTCGATCGCGACCTGAAGTCGGTCGTGTTCGGCCAAGATCCGGCGATCGACGCCCTTTCGGCCGCGATCAAGATGGCGCGCGCGGGCTTGGGTAAAACCGACAAGCCGATCGGCGCGTTCCTGTTCTCCGGCCCGACGGGTGTCGGCAAGACCGAGGTTGCGCGTCAACTGGCCTTTACGCTCGGCATCGAATTGATCCGATTCGACATGTCCGAGTATATGGAACGGCACGCTGTCAGCCGGTTGATCGGTGCGCCGCCCGGATACGTCGGGTTCGATCAGGGCGGCTTGCTCACCGAAGCCGTGACGAAGAAGCCGCACTGTGTGCTGCTGCTCGACGAAATCGAGAAGGCGCACCCGGACATCTTCAACGTGCTGCTTCAGGTGATGGACCACGGCACGTTGACGGACAACAATGGACGCAAGGCCGATTTCCGCAACGTCATCATCATCATGACGACGAACGCGGGCGCGGAATCGATGCAGAAGGGAACGATCGGGTTCACGACGCGCCGCGAAACGGGCGACGAGATGGCCGACATCAAGCGGATGTTCACGCCGGAGTTCCGCAATCGCCTCGACGCGGTCATCAGCTTCCGCTCGCTCGATGAGGAAATCATCATGCGCGTGGTCGACAAGTTCCTCATGCAGCTCGAGGATCAACTGCACGAGAAGAAGGTCGACGCACTGTTCACCGATGCGCTGCGCAAGCACCTCGCCAAGCACGGTTTCGATCCATTGATGGGCGCGCGGCCGATGCAGCGCCTCATTCAGGACACGATCCGCCGGGCGTTGGCCGACGAGTTGCTGTTCGGCAAGCTGATGAACGGCGGCCGCGTCTCGGTCGACGTGGACGATAGCGACAAGGTGCAACTGACATTCGACGAGAACGCCGCGCCGCGCAATGCGAGCCCGGAGGCAGTCGAAGTCGAGTAATCGAGCAGGGACAGGCGAAGGGGTTCGCCGACGCAAAAACGGCGCTTCGTAGTGGGAAGCGCCGTTTTTGTTTATGCGTTGGTTTCGCTTGGCGGAAGCCGCTTACCGGGCCGACCGGCCGTCCCGGCTGCTTCTCGCCGTCAGTGCTTGCCCGTGCTGCCGAATCCGCCGGCGCCACGCTCGCTCGGCGCAAATTCGTCGACGATATTGAACTGCGCCTGCACGACCGGCACGATCACGAGCTGAGCCAGGCGCTCCATCGGGTTCAACGTGAAGGTGGTATGCCCCCGATTCCACGTCGAAATCATCAGCTCGCCCTGGTAGTCGGAATCGATCAAGCCCACCAGGTTGCCGAGGACGATCCCATGCTTATGGCCGAGGCCCGAGCGCGGCAGGATCAGTGCGGCATGGCCCGGATCGCCGACGTGAACCGCAAGACCGGTGGGAACGAGCACCGTCTGGCCCGGTTCGAGCAACAGCGGCGCATCGAGGCAAGCGCGCAGATCGAGCCCGGCGCTGCCGGGCGTCGCATAGGCGGGAAGGTAGTCGCGCATGCGCGCGTCGAGAATCTTCAGATCGAGTTTCATGGTTCCGTTGGGCGGGCGGCCGGTGATGCCGCGCATGGGCGGTTTGTTTGAGCAGTCACGAAATGAGGCTGGTATCGGGCAGGCGGCGTGCAATTTCGGCAATCAGCTCGCTCGCGAGCGCGTCCTTTCCCGCCCGCGGCAGCCGTGTCGTGCCGGAAGCGTCGAACAGCACGACTTCGTTATCGTCGCGGCCGAACGTGGCCGGGCCGAGATTGCCGATGATGAGCGGCACGTTCTTCTTGATACGCTTTTGTTCGCCATTCGCTTCGAGGTCGCCGCTTTCGGCCGCGAAGCCGACGCAGTAAGGCGCGTTCGGCAGCCGCGCGACCGTCGCGAGGATGTCGAGGTTCTCGACGAACGTCAGCGTAGGCACCGCGTGCGTTGCCGTCTTCTTGATCTTATGCGCGCTCGCTTGCGCCACGCGCCAATCGGCGACGGCGGCGACCGAGATGAACACGTCGCAATCGGCGACTGATTGCATGACCGCGTCGTGCATTTGCTGCGCCGTCTCGACGTCTTCCCGTTCGACGCCCCACGGCGTGGCCAACGCGACGGGGCCGGCGATCAAGCGGACGTCGGCGCCGGCCTGCTGCGCCGCGCGGGCCAGAGCGAAGCCCATTTTGCCGCTCGAACGGTTCGTGATGCCGCGCACGGGGTCGATCGGCTCGAAGGTGGGGCCCGCCGTGACCAGGACGCGCCGCCCCGCGAGCAGCTTCGGCGCAAAGAACGAGACGATCGCTTCGAACGCGTCTTCGGGCTCGATCATGCGGCCTTCGCCCACTTCGCCGCAGGCCTGCGAGCCGGCGTCGGGGCCGAGAATGGCCACGCCGTCCGAGCGCAGTTGCGCCACGTTGCGTTGCGTCGCGGGATTGGACCACATCTGCCGGTTCATCGCCGGTACGACGAGCAGCGGACACTCGCGCGCCAGACACGAGATGGAAAGCAGATCGTCGGCTCGCCCGTGCGCCAGTTTGGCGAGGAAATCCGCCGACGCCGGTGCGATCACGATCGCATCCGCCGCACGCGATAAATCGATGTGCGCCATGTTGTTGTCGATGCGGGCGTCCCACTGGCTTGTGAAAACGGGCCGCCCCGACAGCGCTTGCATGGTGACGGGCGTGATGAATTGCGTCGCCGCCTCGGTCATGATGACCTGCACGGTCGCCCCGGCTTTGGTCAAGAGCCGAGTGAGCTCGGCGATCTTGTAACAAGCGATGCCGCCCGTCATGCCCAGCAGCAGATGCTTGCCTTCGAGTTCCAAGGTTGCCAACGTGGCCTCCGAATGCAGTAGAGCGGCGGCGGGACATGCCGCGCCCGGCGCTCAGCGTGCGCCGCGAACGCGTCGCAGTTCGTCGAGCACGAGCAGCATCGCACCGACGACGATCGCGCTATCCGCCAAGTTGAACGCGGGCCAATGCCAGGCGCCCACGTGGAAGTCGAGGAAGTCGATCACGCGGCCGTGCACGAGTCGATCGATGACGTTGCCGAGCGCCCCGCCCATGATGAGCGCAAGCGCCGTGCAAAAGAGCCGTTGGTTGCCGTGGCGCTTGAGCAGATAGACGATCAAGCAGGCCGCCGCCACGCCGAGCGCGGTGAACGCCCAGCGCTGCCAGCCGCTCGCCGAAGAGAGGAAGCTGAACGCGGCGCCGCGGTTGAACAGGAGCAGAAAGTTGAAGAAGGGCGTGACCACGTACGGCGTGGCATGCGAAAAGACCTTCGTCACGGCGATCTTCGTCAACTGATCGAACAGAATCACGATCAGCGAGATGCCGAGCCAGGGGGCGAGCGAAGCGCCGCTCGCCTGCATCGAACGTGTTTTCGCCATTACGCCGCGCTCCTTTTTTCGCCGTCGCCGAACAAGTTGCTGAAGCAGCGTCCGCAGAGCGTCGGGTGCTCGGCGTGCGCGCCGACGTCGGCGCGATAGTGCCAGCAACGCTCGCATTTCAGGTACGTCGACGCGATCACGTCGACGCCTTCTTCCGATTCGGCATCGACCTTCACGAGCGTCGCGCCCGACGTGATGAGGACGAATTTCAGGTCGTCGCCGAGGCTAGCGAGCGCATCGTAGGCGGCGCCCGTCGCACGAATGGTGACCTCGGCCTGCAACGACGAACCGATGCGGTCCGCCACGCGGGCTTCTTCCAGCGCCTTCGTGACGTTGCCGCGCACGGCGCGCAGCAGCGACCATTTCGAGAGCAGCGTTTCCGCGGCCGGGATTTTCGGATAGACGTAGTACGTCTCGGTGAAGATCGTCTCGCTGCCGGGCTGAAACACCTTCCACGCTTCTTCGGCCGTGAACGACAAGAACGGCGCCATCACGCGCAAAAGGCCTTGGGCGATGTGGTAAAGCGCCGTTTGGGCCGAGCGGCGAGCGACCGAATTAGCCGCGCTCGTGTAAAGGCGATCCTTGAGCACGTCGAGATAGAAGCCGCCGAGATCTTCGGAGCAGAACGTCTGCAGCTTCGCGACGACCGGGTGGAACTCGTACCTGTCGTAATGCGAGAGGATGTCCTTCTGCAATTCGTCGGCGAGCGCCACCGCGTAGCGATCGATCTCGAGCCAGGCGCCGGCGGGAACGGCGTGTTGTGCGAAGTCGAAATCCGACAGGTTGGCGAGCAGGAAGCGCAACGTGTTCCGAATGCGGCGGTAGCTTTCGGTCACGCGCTTGAGGATTTCCTCGGAGATGGCCAACTCGCCCGAGTAGTCGGTCGAGGCGATCCACAGCCGGATGATCTCGGCGCCGAGCCGGTTCGCGACTTCATGCGGATCAATGCCGTTGCCGAGCGATTTGCTCATCTTGCGGCCTTCGCCATCGACGGTAAACCCGTGCGTGAGCAACGCGCGGTACGGCGCTTGGCCGTCGAGCATCGACGCCGTGAGCAGCGACGAGTGGAACCAGCCGCGATGCTGATCGGAACCTTCGAGATAAAGATCGGCCGGGAAGTGCGAAACCGCTTTGTGCGAGCCGCGCAGCACATGCCAGTGCGTCGTGCCGGAATCGAACCAGACATCGAGCGTGTCGCGATTCTTCTCATAGAGGTTGGCGTCGTCGCCGAGCAGCTCGCGCGCATCGAGCGCTTGCCACGCTTCGATGCCGCCTTGCTCGACGCGCTGTGCGACGGCTTCGAGCAACTCGAGCGTACGCGGATGCAACTCGCCCGTTTCCTTGTGCACGAAGAAGGCCATCGGCACGCCCCACTGGCGCTGACGCGAAAGCGTCCAGTCGGGGCGGTTCGCGATCATGTTGTAGAGGCGTTGCTTGCCCCATGACGGGTAGAACGCGGTGGCCTCGACACCGGCAAGCGCCGTTTCCCGCAACGTGGCGCCCCCATCGTTGGGCGCGAGATCCATGCCCGCGAACCACTGCGACGTAGCGCGATAGATGATCGGCGTCTTGTGGCGCCAGCAGTGCATGTAGCTGTGCGGGTATTTTTCCGTGTGCAGCAGCGTGCCGGCGGCCGTCAGCGCCTCCACCACCTTCGGGTTGGCGGCCCAGATCGATAGGCCGCCGAACAGCGGCAGCGATTCGATATAGCGGCCGTCGCCCATCACCGGATTGATGATGTCGGAATCGGCCATGCCGTGCGACTTGCACGATTCGAAGTCTTCCACGCCGTACGCCGGCGACGAGTGCACGACGCCGGTGCCCGAGTCGATCGTGACGTATTCGCCGAGATAGACGGGCGCGGTGCGCTTGTAGCCGAGGTGCGCTTGAGCGAGCGGGTGATGAAACCGCAAGTTCGCGAGCTTGGCGCCGGGCGCCGTGGCGATGACGTTGCCCGTCAAGCCGAACTGTTCCAGGCTAGCCGCGACGCGCTCTTGCGCGAGCACGAGCAGGCCGCGTTCCGTATCGACGAGCGCGTAGTCGAGTTCGGGGTGCACGTTCAGCGCCTGGTTGGCGGGGATCGTCCAGGGCGTGGTCGTCCAGATGACGATGCCGCCTTCGGTGCGCGGCAGCGCGTCAAGGCCGAACGCATGCGCGGTTTTCTCGGGTTCGGCGAACGGGAACAGCACGCTGATCGACGGATCGACGCGGTCCTTGTACTCGACTTCCGCCTCGGCGAGCGCCGAGCCGCAATCGAAGCACCAGTTCACAGGCTTCAGGCCGCGGAATACGTAGCCTTTCTCGATGATCTTCGCGAGCGCGCGGATTTCGGCCGCTTCGTTGGCGAAGTTCATCGTCTTGTACGGATCGTCCCAGTCGCCGAGTACCCCGAGCCGCTTGAAGCCCGCCTTTTGCGTCTCGATCTGCGTGCCCGCGTAGGCCCGCGCCTTCTGCTGGACTTCGGCGGCCGGCAGCGACTTGCCGAATTGCTTTTCGATCTGGATTTCGATCGGCATGCCGTGGCAGTCCCAGCCCGGCACGTAGGGCGCATCGAAGCCGGCCATGTTGCGCGACTTGACGATGATGTCCTTCAGAATTTTGTTGACCGCATGACCGAGGTGGATGTCGCCGTTCGCATAGGGCGGGCCGTCGTGCAGGACGAAGAGCGGGCGGCCCTTGCTCGCTGCGCGGATCTTCTCGTAGATTTTGCTCTCTTGCCACGCCTTCACCCATTGCGGCTCGCGCTTGGGCAAATCGCCGCGCATGGGGAACGGCGTATCGAGCAGGTTGACTGGATACTTGGCCTGGGACTTCGAATCGGCTTTCTTCTCGCTCATGGTGCTATCGCTGAAAACGGTGGGCGCCCGAGCCGTGGGCGCGTCGGTATTGAGTGTCTGGTGTCGGCACGGGCCGTCGCGCTTACGCTTGGGTAGGCCCTGTGCCGGTGCGTGCGGCGGCTAGCGAATTCGATCGGTCGCCGACTTCGAAAACCCCGTCGTGCGGCTGCCGGGCGCGGCTTCGGCGGCGGAGCCGGACTCGCCGAGCGCCGCGAAGTACGCGCGCGCGTTCGCGACGTCGCGCGCAATCGCCGCCGTCAGCGTTTCGAGATCGGCGAATTTCTCCTCGTCGCGCAGCTTCTTCAGAAATTCGACGCGCACGAGTTTGCCATACGCGTGACCATGCCAGTCGAGCAAATGCACTTCGAGCAACACGCGCCCGGAATCGTCGACGGTCGGCCGCAGGCCCAGGCTCGCGACAGCCGGCAGCGGCGTGTCTTCGATCCCGTGAACGCGGACGATGAAGATGCCCGCGAGCGCGGGACGCTTGTGGGCGATCGGCAGGTTCAGCGTGGGAAAGCCCAGGTCGCGGCCGAGCTTCAGGCCGTGAACGACGTGCCCGCTGATCGCGTAGGCGCGCCCGAGGGCAGCGCGCGCGGCGTCCAGATCGCCCGCGACGAGCGAGGCGCGCACGCCCGAGCTCGAGATGCGCGCACCGCTCGGATCGGCGATCGTGGGCATCTGCTCGACTTCGAAGCCGTATTGTTCGCCGGCCGCCTCGAGCGAGGCGAAATCGCCCGCGCGCTTGGCGCCGTAGCGGAAATCGTCGCCGATCAGCACCCAGCGCGCGTGCAAGCCGTCGACGAGGATGCGCTTGACGAAGGCATCGGGCGATTGGCTCGCGAACGTGTGATTGAAGTGCTCGACGACCACGCGGTCGACCCCGTTCGTGCGCAGCGCTTCGAGCTTGTCGCGCAGCATGGCGATGCGCGGCGGCGCCCCCGCCGGGTTGAAGAATTCGCGCGGATGCGGCTCGAACGTCATGACGCACACGGGCAGGCCGCGCGCCTGCGCCGCCTCGCGCACGCGCGCGAGCAGCGCCTGGTGGCCGCGGTGGACACCGTCGAAGTTGCCGATCGTCAGCGCGCAAGGCGCGCGGCTCTCGGCGTTGGGAAGACCGCGGAAGACTCTCACGATAGCCGTTGGGGTGGGCGGCGCGATTGCGCGAAGCCGATCATCGATGAACGGACGGCGAATGCCGCAAAGCAAGAGATTATAAACGCTCGGGGCCCGGCGCGGCTGCGCGCGGCTTTTGCGGCGCCCCCGGGTGATAAAATCGCCGGATGAAAAATATCGTGATTCTGATTTCCGGGCGCGGCAGCAATATGGAAGCGATCGTCCGCGCCTGCGCCGCCGAACGCTGGCCGGCGCGCGTCGCCGCCGTCGTCTCGAACCGGCCCGACGCCGCCGGGCTTGCGTTCGCGGCCGCCCAAGGCATCGCCACGGCCGTTCTCGAGCACGGCGGCTATGCCGAGCGCGAGGCGTTCGACGCCGCGCTTGCCGATGTCATCGACCGCTACGCGCCCGATCTCGTCGTGCTCGCCGGCTTTATGCGCGTGCTCACTTCCGGCTTCGTCGAGCGCTACGCGGGCCGGATGCTCAATGTCCATCCGTCGCTGTTGCCGAGCTTTCCAGGCCTTCGCACGCACGAGCGCGCGCTGGAAGCCGGCGTCGCGCTGCACGGCGCGACGGTCCATTTCGTCACGCCGCAGCTCGATCACGGCCCGATCGTCGCCCAGGGCGCGATTCCGGTCACCGCCCGCGACGACGCGGCCTCGCTCGCCAAGCGCCTGCTCCCGGTCGAGCATGTGATTTATCCGCGCGCCGTGCGCTGGTTCGTCGAAGGCCGCTTGACGCTGTCGGGACTGCGAGTCGCCGTGACTCCGCCCGAGCCGCAGTGGTACTTCTCCGACACGAACGAGGCAGCCGAATGAACAACACGAAGAAAAAGGAAAAGGGCTCGCCGAAAAGCGCGCCGAAGGGCGCATCGAGGGGTGTCCCGGCGCCGGCGCGAAAGGGCTCGCATCCCGCTGGGCGGGGTGCCGGCGCGAGGCGCGATTCGGCGGTTCACGGGTTCTTGATCGGACAGACCGAAACGCTGCTGGCCGACATCCTCAAATTCGCCGGTCCGGCCGACGCCACGACTAGCCGCTTTTTCCGGGCGCACCCGAAGCTCGGCCATGCGGAGCGCGGCGTCATTGCCGAGGCGGTGTTCGCTGTCCTGCGCCGCCGCATGGAATTCGCCCACCTGGCCGAAAGCGGCAGCGGCAGCCCGACGCGGCGGCTGGCGCTGCTCGGCCTCATGCAAACGGCCGGCCGAGCCGCGCTGGCTCCGTTTCTGTCGGAGGCCGAAAGCGCATGGCTCGAACACGTATCGAAGATCGACCCCGCGAGCTTGCCGCTGCGCGTGCGCACGAACTTGCCCGATTGGATCGTCGAAGCGCTTTCGAAACGGTTCGACGCACAGGAGCTCGCGAGCTTGGCCGCGGCGCTCAACTACCCGGCGCCGCTCGATCTGCGCGTGAACCCGGTGAAGGCGAGCCGCGATCAAGTACTCGACGCGTTGCAGGAGGCCGGCATCGAAGCGGGGGCCACGCCGTTCGCGCCGCTCGGCGTGCGTGTCGTGGGCAAGCCGGCCCTCACCAAGCTGAAGACGTTCGAAGACGGTTGGATCGAAGTGCAGGACGAAGGCAGTCAGTTGCTCTGCGCGCTCGTTGCGCCGCGGCGCGGCGAGATGGTCGTCGATTTCTGCGCCGGCGCGGGCGGTAAAACCCTCGCGCTCGGCGCGGCGATGCGCTCGACCGGCCGGCTCTATGCATTCGACGTGTCCGACCGCCGCTTGGCCAAGCTCAAGCCGCGTCTTGCGCGCAGCGGTTTGTCCAACGTCCATCCTGTGCTGATCGACAGCGAGCACGACGCCAAAATCAAGCGGCTGACGGGCAAGATCGATCGCGTGCTGGTCGATGCGCCCTGCAGCGGCCTCGGCACGCTGCGCCGCAATCCGGATTTGAAATGGCGCCAGAGTCCCGCGTCGGTCGAGGAACTCGCGCCTAAGCAGGCGTCGATCCTCGCGAGCGCCGCACGGCTGGTGAAGCCGGGCGGGCGTCTCGTCTATGCGACGTGCAGCGTGCTCGAAGCCGAGAACGAGGCGATCGTCGCCCGGTTTCTCGCCGAGCATCCCGATTTCGTGCTCGTGCCGGCCGGCAAGGTGCTTGCCGAACAGCGCATCGAGCTCGAAATGGGCGACTACCTGTCCCTGTGGCCGCACCGGCATGCGACCGACGGCTTCTTTGCGGCCGTGCTCGAACGTTCGGCGAGCGCCGCATCGAAATGACGCAAGAGCGCACCCTTTCTCACATGCTGGCGTCAATCGCGCGCGATTACGGCCAGCCGGTGATGATCTGGCAAGCGGGCACGCTGCTCGGGACGCTGCTCGTGGCGTGGGGGTTCGCGCGCCTGTTGCGCTACAAGCTCGATTCGCACTGGCGGGCCCGCCATGAAGCGGCGCGCTTCGGCGCCGAAAGTTTGCGCAAAGCGTTGTTTCCGCTGCTCGGCGGCGTGCTCGTATGGATCGAGTCGAACGTGCTCGAGGACTACATGTCGACGTCGCTGCTCGAGCTCGCGCTCGTCCCGCTCATCGGCATCGCGCTCATTTATATCGTGTTCTTCGTTGCGAGGCGCGTGTTTGGCCGGAAGGGGCAGGCGCACGCTTGGCTCGCCATCGCCGAAAAGCTCGTATCGGCGCTCGTCTGGGTCGGCATGGCGATCACCGTGCTGGGCATTCAGGATGACGTGCTGCGGTGGATGGCATCGGTCCGGTTCCGCATCGGCAACGCGCATATGACGTTGCTCTCGCTCACGACTGGCCTGATGTGGGTCTGCGCCACAGTGATTGCGGCGATGTGGCTGGGGTCGGTCTATGAAGACCGGGTGATGCGGGCCCATTCGCTCGATGCGAACCTGCGCGTCGTGCTGTCGCGGGTCGGGCGGGCGCTGCTCCTGCTCGCGGCCGTGCTCGTGAGCTTTTTGCTGGTCGGCATCGACATCACCGTGCTGGGCGTGTTCGGCGGCGCGCTGGGCGTCGGGCTGGGCTTCGGTCTGCAGAAGATCGCGAGCAATTACGTGTCGGGGTTCATTATTCTGATCGATCGCTCGCTGAGGATCGGCGACACGATCAACGTCGCGGGTTTGCAGGGGATGGTGACGGAAATCCGCACACGCTACACCACGGTGCGCGGGCTGGATGGCATCGAAACGCTGATTCCGAACGAAAAGCTCATCGCCGACGTCGTCCAAAACCACTCGTCCTATCTGACGCGAGGCTATGCCAAGGTTACGGTGCAGATCGCCTACACCTCGGATGTCGATCGAGCGATGGCGCTGCTTGTCGAGGCGGCGCACGGTGTGGAGCGCGTGCTCGACGATCCCGCGCCGGCGGCCTATCTGGCGGGCTTCGGGGCCGACGGGATCAATCTCGAACTCGGCTTTTGGATCGAAGAGGCGGCCAAGGGCACGGCCGGCACGCGTTCCACGGTCAACCGCAACGTCTGGCGGTTGTTCAACATGCATGGCATTTCGATTCCTTATGCTCGGCGCGATGTCCACCTCGTGGGCGGATGGCCGGCCGCGCTCGGCGGCGCGGTCGAGATCGCGCAGGATCGGACGATGGACCCGGCCGCCGCACCCGCCTCGGGTCCCGCTGCGGCTGCGGGCATGGGATTGGCTCGCGATGCTTCCGCGGGTGGCTGAGCCGGGTTGCGGCGATACGTCGCAGGCGGCTGCGGCCCCGGTCAATCGGTAAAAACCGCGTGCCGTTGCGATCGTGCACCGCAAAAAATCTTATTTGTTACAAATACTTGCAGCGATTGAAGTAGAATGCGGTTCAGCCTTGGCCAGCCAGCTTTCCTCTTTTCGACGCTCGCGTTCGCGCGCGAGGGTCGCTGCAATACGGGTAGAACACCTTGTTGAATTCCCTTCTCGATTTTCTCGCTCACGGTTTCTTGCGCTTTTCTTGGTGGCAAATCGCGTTGTTCGCGCTAGCGGTCACCCACGTGACGATCATCGGCGTCACCGTCTACCTGCACCGGTGCCAGGCGCACCGTGCGCTCGATCTGCATCCGATCGCGAGCCATTTCTTCCGCTTCTGGCTTTGGATGACGACGGGCATGCTCACGGGCCAATGGGCGTCGATCCACCGCAAGCACCACGCGAAGTGCGAGACCGAGGAAGATCCGCATAGCCCGCAGACGCGCGGTATCTGGAAAGTGCTGCTCGAGGGCGCCGAACTCTACCGAGCCGAGGCCAAGAACGAAGAAACGCTACGCCGCTTCGGCCACGGCACGCCGAACGATTGGGTCGAGCGCAACGTCTACACGCGCTATCCGATCCTGGGCATAAGTCTCATGATGGTCATCGACGTGGCGCTGTTCGGCATCGTCGGGCTCAGCGTCTGGGCGGTGCAAATGGTCTGGATCCCGTTCTGGGCGGCCGGCGTCGTGAACGGCCTCGCGCACTTCTGGGGCTATCGCAACTTCAACTCGGCGGACGCGAGCACGAACATCTTCCCGTGGGGCATCCTCATCGGCGGCGAAGAGCTCCATAACAATCACCACACGTTTGCTACGTCGGCGAAGCTGTCGAACAAGTGGTTCGAGTTCGACATCGGCTGGCTTTATATCCGCTTGATGTCGGCGGTCGGGCTCGCCAAGGTCAAGAAACTGGCGCCCACCCCGCGCCTGACTACCGGCAAGCTCGTGCTCGACCAAGACACGCTGCAAGCCGTGCTGAGCAACCGCTACGAGGTCATGGCGCGTTACGCCAAGACGGTCAAGCGCGCGTACCGGCAGGAGCTCGCGCGGCTCAAGGAAATCGGTTCGCGCGAGAAGTATCAGTTGATGCGCGGTGCGCGCACGTGGTTCCACAAGGAAGAGGCGGGGCTCGACGAGCCGCAAAAGCGCCAACTGCCCGAAATCTTTGCGAACAGCCAAACGCTGCGCACGTTCATCGAGTTGCGCAACGATCTGAGCGCAATTTGGGAGCGCTCGAACGCTTCGCGCGAGCAGTTGCTCGTGCAGCTTCAGGACTGGTGCCACCGCGCCGAGCAAAGCGGCATCAAGGCGCTGCAGGAATTCGCGATGCGCCTGCGCCGGTACGCCTGACAGCCCCGTTACGCGAAATCCATTAAACTTTCGTTACGTCACCCACACCCCGCGTTGGCGGGGTGTCGCTTTTTGGGGCCCCTGCGATGCGCTCGGCTCACCTCGATTGCCAGCCGCGAGGCCCACGCCGCCAGGCGCAATAGAGGAGAACAGGATGGATTCGGCCATCAAAACCGTGGAATTCGACAAGCCGATCGCGGGCGCGACATGCGGCGTCGGGCAGGCTTGGGCGAAAGTGCCGCCTGCGCCGTCGCCCGAGGAGCGCGCCCAACTGAAGGCGCGTGTGCGCTCCTTGCTCGCGCGGGAAAAAGCGGTGCTCGTCGCCCACTACTACGTCGATCCCGAGTTGCAAGAGCTGGCCGATGAAACGGGCGGCTGCGTGGCCGATTCGCTCGAAATGGCGCGCTTCGGCCGAGATCACGATGCGCAGACGCTCGTGGTGGCCGGTGTGCGATTCATGGGCGAGACGGCCAAGATCCTGAGCCCCGGCAAGCGCATCCTCATGCCTGATCTCGACGCGACTTGCTCGCTCGATCTCGGCTGCCCCGCGGACGAGTTCTCGGCGTTCTGCGATGCGCACCCCGATCGGACGGTCGTCGTCTACGCCAATACGAGCGCAGCGGTAAAGGCGCGTGCCGATTGGATGGTCACCTCGTCGATCGGTCTTGAAATCGTCGCGCATCTGCACGCGCGCGGGGAAAAAATCCTTTGGGCGCCGGACCGGCACCTTGGCGGATACATCCAGCAGCAGACAGGCGCGGACATGCTGCTGTGGCAGGGCTCCTGTCTCGTGCACGACGAATTCAAAGGCATCGAACTCGATTTGCTGAAGGCGGAGCATCCGAAGGCCAAGGTGCTCGTGCATCCCGAATCGCCGGCCGGCGTGGTGGCTCAAGCCGACGTCGTCGGCTCGACCACGCAGTTGATCGACGCAGCCAAGCGGCTCGACGCGACGCATTTCATCGTCGCGACCGATCTCGGCATCTTGCATAAGATGCGCCAGGCCGCACCGGAGAAGACGTTCATCGCGGCGCCGACAGCGGGCAACAGCGCGACTTGCAAGAGTTGCGCGCACTGCCCCTGGATGGCCATGAACGGGCTCGCGAATCTCGTGGACGTGCTCGAGCGCGGGCACAACGAGATCTTCGTCGATGCCGCCGTCGGCGAACGGGCGCGCCTGCCGATCGATCGAATGCTCGCATTCGCCGCGGAGCATAAGAAGCGCGTGCAAGCGAGCGGCGATCTTGCGCGCGACACGGCGCTGTTCGCCAACGTCGGTGCGGCCTGACGCGCCACGCACTGGGCGCCGTGCCGCGGCATAGGCGCCGACCCTTCATTCGCATGCCGCTCGGGCCCGTGCGGTGCCGACGGCGCAAAGGACAACGTAGGATATGACCGTGCAACACGCATCGACGGCCCCCGACGCCGTTTCTCCGCTCTTCGCCGAAATCCGCACGCAGTACGGCGCCGCATTCGATGCGGCCCTCGCACGCAATGTCGCCGATGCGCTCGCCGAAGACGTGGGCGAGGGCGATCTCACGGGGCGGCTCGTGCCCGCCGATTCGATTCGCGATGCGCGTATTCTCGTGCGCGAAGACGCCGTGCTCTGCGGCGTGCCATGGTTCGTCGCCGTCATGCGACAAGTCGATCCGTCCATCGAGATCGATTGGCGCTACCGAGAAGGCGGCCTCATGAAGGCCGATACACCCGTGTGTTTTCTGCGCGGTCCGGCGCGTTCCCTTCTGACGGCCGAGCGTAACGGCTTGAACTTCTTGCAGTTGCTCTCCGGTGTGGCGACGGCGACGCGTCGCTACGTCGATGCCGTTGCCGGCACGCGTGCGCATATTCTGGATACGCGCAAGACATTGCCCGGGTTGCGGCTCGCTCAGAAATACGCCGTGCGGGTAGGCGGCGGCGCGAACCAGCGCCTTGCGTTGTATGACGGCATCTTGATCAAAGAAAACCACATCGCGGCGGCCGGCGGCGTCGGCGCCGCGTTGGACGCGGCGTACGCGCTCGCGGCCGGTGTGTCGATCCAGATCGAAGTGGAAACCCTCGAGCAACTCGAATCGGCGCTCGCTCACCGCGCCGAGTCGATTTTGCTCGACAACTTCTCGTTCGAGGCGATGCGCGATGCCGTCAAGCTGACGGCGGGACGGGCGTTGCTGGAAGTATCGGGCGGCGTGAACTTCGATACCGTTCGCGCGATCGCCGAGACGGGCGTCGACCGTATTTCGATCGGCTCGTTGACGAAGGACGTGCGCGCAACCGATTACTCGATGCGGCTCATCTGAATCCGGACCCGGCGCTCGCTCGACCGGGCTCGCGATTCAGCTTGGTCGTCGATCTTTCGGCGCGCGGTGTGCTGCCGGCGAGACGCGGCGGGTAGCCTGCGAAGCCGCCGGAAAGCGGAGGGCCACCCATTCAAACTTGCCGGTTGCGGACGCGCTCGGGCGACAGCACGGTCGGAAGCGCCTTTGGCAGCGCAGACGGCCAATCGCGCGAAAAATGCAGCCCTCGGCTTTCTCTGCGGGAGCGCGCACTATCGACGATCAGCGAGGCGACGTCGACGAGATTGCGCAGTTCGAGCAAGTCCCGGCTCACCTTGAAATTCGCGTAGTACTCCTGGATTTCGTCGCGCAGCATCGCGATGCGATGTTTCGCGCGCGCCAGGCGTTTGTCGGTTCGCACGATGCCGACGTAGTTCCACATGAGCCGGCGAAGCTCGTCCCAGTTATGAGCGACGACGACTTCCTCGTCCGGGTCGGACACGCGGCTCTCGTCCCAATCGGGCAGCGGCGCATGCGCGGCCGCGTCGAAGCCCTCGCGCTCGATCGCCTCGGCGGCCGAGCGCCCGATCACGAGACATTCGAGCAGCGAGTTGCTGGCGAGCCGGTTCGCGCCGTGCAGGCCCGTGCACGAGGTTTCGCCGACCGCATAGAGCCCGGCCAAATCCGTCCGGCCCGCTAAATCCGTCACCACCCCGCCGCACGTGTAGTGCGCGGCCGGCACGACGGGGATCGGGTCTTTCGTGATGTCGATGCCGAACTCGAGGCAGCGCGCGAGAATCGTCGGGAAGTGTTCCCGCAGGAACGCGGCCGGTTGGTGGCTGATGTCGAGATAAACGCAGTCGATGCCGCGCTTCTTGATCTCGAAATCGATGGCGCGTGCGACGATGTCTCGCGGTGCGAGTTCGGCGCGTTCATCGTGCTCGGGCATGAAGCGCGTGCCGTCGGGCAGCACGAGCTTGCCGCCTTCGCCGCGTACCGCCTCGGTGATCAAGAACGATTTCGCGTACGGATGAAACAGGCACGTGGGATGAAACTGGATGAATTCCATGTTCGAGACGCGGCAGCCGGCTCGCCACGCCATCGCAATGCCGTCGCCCGTGGCGGTGTCGGGATTCGTCGTATACAGATAGACTTTGCCCGCACCGCCGGTTGCGAGGATCGTATGGGGCGCTTCGAGCGTGACCGTGCGCCCGCTTGCGAGATCGAGCGCGTAAAGGCCGTGGCAGCGGCGGCCGGGAAGGCCCAGGCGATCGGAGGTGATGAGATCGATCGCGTAGTGTTCTTCGAGCAGCGTGATGTTCGGATGCTTGCGTACGCGTTCGGAAAGCGTGGCCACGACGGCGTGGCCCGTCGCGTCGGCCGCGTGGATGATGCGGCGATGGCTGTGGCCGCCTTCCCTTGTGAGATGAAAACCGAGTTCGGCCGCATCGTCGCGCGTGAACGGGACGCCCTGGGCGATCAACCATTCGATGGCCTCGCGGCCGTGCTCGACGATGAAGCGCGTCGCGCCTTCGTCGCATAAGCCCCCGCCCGCGACGAGCGTGTCGTTCACGTGGTTTTCGACGCTATCGGCCGAATCCAGTACCGCGGCGATACCGCCTTGCGCCCAGTCGCTCGCGCCCTCGGTCATCGATCGCTTCGCGATCACGGCAACGCGCCGCTTGTCGGCGAGTTTCAGGGCGACGGTCAGGCCGGCGAGCCCGCTGCCCACGATAACGACGTCGAAATTCATCCTGTGTCCTTTGTGCTCCAAGTCCCCCGACGCCATCGCGCAGATTGCAGACGTATGAAAAACGCGTGGGTAAGCCAAGGAGGATACCGCGCCGGGGACACAACGGGTAGCGAGCCAAACAACAAAAAGCCCCGCGCGCGGCGGGGCTTTTCGTGTCTTCGCAGTTTTCTGGCTCGCAGGAAACCGATTACTTGATCTTCGTTTCCTTGTACGCAACGTGCTTGCGGGCGACGGGATCGAACTTCATGATCTCCATCTTTTCCGGCATGTTGCGCTTGTTCTTCGTCGTCGTGTAGAAGTGACCCGTGCCTGCGGTCGATTCCAGCTTGATCTTGTCGCGTGCGCCTTTGGCCATGACTTACTCCTTAGATTTCGCCGCGCGCGCGCAGATCGGCGAGCACGGAATCGATGCCGTTCTTATCGATGAGGCGCAGACCCGCGTTCGAGACGCGCAGACGCACGAAACGGTTTTCGCTTTCCACCCAGAAACGGCGGGATTGCAGATTCGGCAAGAAGCGCCGCTTCGTCTTGTTGTTCGCGTGGGAAACGTTGTTGCCGCTCATCGGCGCTTTCCCAGTTACTTGGCATACGCGTGCCATATGAGAGCACTCCTAAAACGCTTATATTCGGGGTTCGAGCCTGGGCCGGGCCTAACAGGAAAGGGCACAAGGAAGCCGACCGGAAAGCAGTCGCGACAACCTCCCCCAAGCTACTGAACGGGATTGGAAACAGGCAGACGGCGATTCTAGCAGAAAAAGCGCCGAAAAATCAAACCGAATTTGCATTCCTTAGTCACGGCCGCCGTAAACCGGTGGCCGGGTGGCCGTCGCGGCCGCGTCACAGCCAGCCGGCGCTCGCGAACGAGAATACATCGTGGCGGCCGACGACGAGGTGATCGACGAGCCGCACGTCGATGAGCGCAAGCGCCTCGCGCAGCACGCGCGTGAGCTGGCGATCGCTCGCGCTCGGCTTGACCGCCCCGGACGGATGGTTGTGCGCCACGACGAGGCTCGCCGCATTGACTTCGAGCGCGCGCCGCACGATCTCGCGCGGGTACACGGCCATTCGCGTGAGGGACCCGCGCGACGTTTCCTCGCTGTCGATCAGGTGGTGTCTCGCGTCGAGAAAGAGGCAGACGAACACCTCGTACGGCCGCGTGCCGATCAGCAGACGCACGTAGTCGTGCACGGCCGCGATCGAATCGACGAGCGGCTGCTCGCGTGCGCGCTCGGCGAGCGCTCGGCGCGCCATCTCGATGACGGCAAGCAGCACGGCGGTCTTCGCGGGGCCGATTCCCCTCAGGCCGTTGAAATCGGCCGGCGTCGCATCGAGCATCGCTCGCAGCGACCCGAAGCGCGCCAGCAGCGAGCGCGCGACGTCGAAGACGTTGTGACCGGGTAGCCCGGTGCCGAGAAAAATGGCGATGAGCTCGGTGTCGGATAGGGCCGACACGCCGATCCCGAACAGCCGTTCGCGCGGCATGTCGCGCGTTCCCGCGTTTCGCGGGCGTCGCGGCGCGTTCGACACGACGCGGGTGCGGCCGGGTGCCGCAAGGACGGCGGAACTATCTGGCATTTTTGGATCTCCCTATATATAAATGGCGCTGCGCCACGCAGCCGGCACGCCTCGTGCACAAAGAGGGCGCGCGCCGCCCGGCGCGAGGTGGCTTACAATAGCCACTTTGCGCGGGGCGTCCCTCGCGGGCGCCGATAGGCCCAGCGGGCTCCCTCCAGTATCGGGCGCCGCGCAGGCCTCACGTTCCGGCCCACCGCCTGCGCCTATCGAGTGTCGAGCTTCGCGCGGCCCGCACGTTCCGTTTGCCCAAGAGCTATCCCATGAGCATCATCGATATTTCCGAAGTGAAAGCCGGCTCGCACGTCACGCTTCACTACCGCCTTTCACTGGCCGACGGCGCGGACGTCGTCAGCACGTTCGGCGACAAGCCGGCCACCCTGCTGCTCGGGGCGGGCCAGCTCGCGGCGCCGCTCGAAGACATTCTCGTGGGCATGAAGACGGGTGACCACTCGACCTTCCAGCTAGGCGAGGGGGTAGGATTCGGTCCGCGCAACCCGGAGCTCGTTCAGCGTGTCTCGCTGGCGACGCTGCGCGAGAACGGCATGATGGGCGAGGATTTCGCACCGGGCGACTTGATCGAATTCAACGCGCCGAACGGCGGCCGCTACGCGGGCGTGCTCAAGGAGATCGGCGAGACGTCCGCCCTGTTCGATTTCAATCACCCGCTCGCGGGACAGGCGCTGACGTTCGAAGTGCACATCATCGGAATTTTGTAGACATGAGCCTCACGGATACCTCACTCGCCGCTGCCGAGGCGGAAATTCTGCTCGCGCAGCCGCGCGGCTTCTGCGCCGGCGTCGATCGCGCCATCGAGATCGTCGAACGCGCCATCAAGCTGTTCGGCGCGCCGATCTACGTGCGCCACGAAATCGTGCACAACGCGTACGTCGTCGATGATCTGCGCAAGAAGGGCGCCGTCTTCGTCGAGCAACTCGACGAAGTGCCCTCGGGCAGCACCGTCATCTTCAGTGCGCACGGCGTTTCGAAGGCCGTGCGCGAGGAAGCCGAAACGCGCGACCTGCGCATATACGACGCAACGTGCCCGCTCGTCACGAAGGTTCATATCGAAGTGGGTAAGATGCGCCAGGAAGGATTCGACATCGTGATGATCGGTCACAAGGGCCACCCCGAGGTCGAGGGCACGATGGGGCAGTGCGGCGAGGGCATGTATCTCGTCGAAAGCATCGAGGACGTCAACGCGCTCGAGGTCTCCGATCCGTCGAGGATCGCCTTCGTCACGCAAACCACTCTATCGGTGGACGACGCCGCCGACATCATCGCGGCGCTCAAGGCGCGATTCCCGCACATTCGCGAGCCTAAGAAACAAGACATTTGCTACGCCACGCAGAACCGGCAGGACGCCGTCAAATTCATGGCGCCGCAGTGCGACGTCGTGATCGTCGTGGGTAGCCCGAACAGCTCGAATTCGAACCGGCTGCGCGAAGTGGCCGAAAAGCGCGGCGTGCCGGCATATATGGTCGATGCGCCGGAGCAGATCGAACCGGCATGGGTCGAGGGCAAGCGGCGCATCGGCGTGACGGCCGGCGCTTCCGCGCCCGAGGTGCTCGCGCAAGCCGTGATCGGCCGGCTGCGCGAACTCGGGGTGCGCAACGTCCGTGCGCTGGAAGGCATCGAGGAGAACATCGCCTTCCCCTTGCCGCGTGGGCTCACGCTGCCGAGCTGACGTTCGCTTGAGCGAAACGACGAGCCCCGATGTCTGAGCCTCGTCGTCCTCGGGGTTTTCCCTGCGGCGATATTTTTTGCGAAAAGCGCGCCTGTGCGAAGGCGCGCTTTTTTATTTTCCGCAACGGCGGCCGAACGACGGTTGCTCCTACGAAACGCTCAAATGTTGCAACTGAGTTGCGACGCCGCGGAAATAAGGGTCCCAAAAAAAGGTTGCAATGCAGGAAAACCCTGGCGATTCAGCATATTGGCCGTTCGATAATTAGAGTTACAATGCGCGCGTCCTCAAGGTCCCCGGGCCTTCTGGCATCGTATTGAGTAAGGCGCAGGAGACCTAGTTAATGCAAGTCAAGTTTGCTTCCGCCGCATCGAGCATGACGTGGGGCGGCGAGGCGAGCATCGGTGTCGCGGCACGGGCCGCTGCGGCGCCGACGAGTGAGACGGCGACTATCTTCACCCTGAAGCGAACCGTGCGGTTGGCGGGACGTTCGGCGCCTTTCGATCAGGACAACGAAAATATGCAGCAGGCGGCGGCGCGGTCGAACAGACACGCGCGGCCGGCTCGTTTGCACCGCGTCGTGTCATTGCGCACGGCGGCGCGAACGACTCTCCCCACCCGCATCGGACGCGCTCGATCGAGCGCGTGCAGGTATGGCGGAACATTTTTGGCGAGTGTGTTGCCTGCAACGCAGGCGGCGCTCGAAATCGGAGCAAAAATCCTTGTAGGCGGCGTGCATGCTCGCAAGGTGATGTCGTCGGCGCTCGTTGCGCGTCGGCATCGCGCCGGTGCGCGGGCGGGTTCGATGCCTGCTTGCCGGCGCCAGGATGCAGACTTCGCGCAGCATGGCGAGGGCCGCTCCCGCACGCGGGCGCCGGTTGCGGCGCCGTTCGCGATCGACGCCGCTCGCGCGGCGCCGGACGCACAGAAGTGCGCCGACTCGATCGAAGCGCCCAAGCGGCTAGAGACGATGTCCAGCGCGTGCGCAAGCACGCGGCCGGGCCCCGTCGCATCTCGCGCCGAAGGCGGTTCGCAAGAAGGCGCCATTACGCTTCACGACTTCAAGGACAGCCTCCATGCGGTCCTCGACGTCGTGGAGGTGTAGTGACGGAGCATGGCAGCGCGACGGCACCGGATACCTGACGGTGCCGTTTTTGCATCCGCCTCAACGGGTCTGCCGCCGAATCACGGCTTCAGCGGTACTCGTGAGGCGGCCGACCCTTACCGGTTTTTTTATCAGTACCCGCAGTGCCGTTGCGGTTTTCGCCGACCGTCCGGTTACAACCGGCGCGAAGCGGAAATCCAGTCGCACGGGCTAAGGAGCTTTAAATGGATATCTTCATCCAGCAGGTCCTCAACGGGCTGGTGCTTGGTAGCGTTTACGCCATCATCGCACTGGGCTATACGATGGTGTACGGCATCTTAGGCATCATCAACTTCGCTCACGGCGACGTCTTGATGGTCGGCGCAATGGTCGCGCTATCGACCATCACGGTGCTGCACAACCACTTCCCCGAGCTAGGCAACATTCCGACGCTCATCATCGGGCTCGTGGTCGCCGCGGCCGTCTGCGCCGTCGTCGGCTACACGATCGAGCGCGTCGCGTACCGGCCGCTGCGCCGCGCGCCGCGCCTCGCCCCGCTGATCACCGCGATCGGCGTGTCGATCCTGCTCGAAACGCTGGCCATGATGATCTGGTCGCGTAACCCGCTGCCGTTCCCGCAGTTGATCTCGACCGATCCGATCAACGTCATCAAGGCCACCGACACGAGCGTCGGCGCCGTGATCTCGGCAACGGAAATCACGATCATCGCGGTGGCGTTCCTCGTGATGGGGGGCCTGCTCCTGCTCGTGCACAAAACCAAGCTCGGCCGCGCGATGCGCGCGATCGCCGAGAACCCGAACGTCGCGAGCCTGATGGGCGTGAATCCGAACTTCGTGATCTCGGCCACCTTCATGCTCGGCTCGGCCCTCGCTGCGCTGGCCGGCGTGATGGTCGCTTCCGAATACGGCAACGTCCACTTCTACATGGGCTTCATCCCCGGCATGAAGGCGTTCACCGCGGCCGTGCTGGGCGGCATCGGCAACCTCGGCGGTGCGATGGTCGGCGGCGTGGTGCTCGGCCTGATCGAGCAGCTGGGCGCGGGCTACATCGGCAATCTGACCGGTGGCGTGTTCGGCAGTAACTATCAAGACGTGTTCGCGTTCATCGTGCTGATCATCGTCTTGGTCTTCCGTCCGTCGGGCCTGCTCGGCGAACGTGTCGCGGACCGCGCGTAAGGGCAAGGAGCAAAGAAAATGACTTCAATTCAACCGATCGAGCCGTCCACGACGCTCATCCCCGAGAAAAACGCCGCGAAGACGCTCGTCGTCGGCGTGCTGACGGCCGTCTTCGTCATTGCCGCGCCGATGATCATCGGCGCAGCCGGCGGTAACTACTGGGTGCGCGTGCTCGACTTCGCGATGCTCTACGTGATGCTGGCGCTGGGTTTGAACGTCGTGGTCGGGTTCGCCGGCCTGCTCGACTTGGGCTACATCGCGTTCTATGCGGTGGGCGCCTACACGGCGGCGCTCTTGACTTCGCCGCACCTTTCGAATCAGTTCGCGTGGATTCACGCGATCTGGCCGAACGGTCTGCACCTGTCGTACTTCCTGGTCGTCCCGATCGCCATGGGGCTGGCGGCGCTGTTCGGCGTGCTGCTCGGCGCACCGACGCTGCGGCTGCGCGGCGACTACCTCGCGATCGTCACGCTCGGCTTCGGGGAAATCGTTCGGATCTTCATGAACAACCTGGACCGTCCGTTGAACATCACGAACGGGCCGCAAGGGATTACCGGTGTCGATCCGGTGCACGTCGCGGGCTTCAGCCTCGCGCAGACGCACACGATCTTCGGCGTCCAGTTGCCTTCGGTGTACCTCTATTACTACCTGTTCGTGCTGTGCTCGCTGTTCGTGATTTGGGTTTGTACGCGCTTGCAACACTCGCGGATCGGCCGCGCTTGGGCCGCCATTCGCGAAGACGAAATCGCGGCGAAGGCGATGGGCATCAACACGCGTAACGTCAAGCTGCTCGCGTTCGCGATGGGCGCGTCGTTCGGCGGCCTGTCGGGTGCGATGTTCGGCGGGTTCCAAGGGTTCGTCTCGCCCGAGTCGTTCACGTTCTGGGAATCGGTCGTCGTGTTGGCCTGCGTGGTGCTCGGCGGCATGGGCCACATCCCCGGCGTGATCCTGGGCGCCGTCCTGCTCGCCATCTTCCCCGAGTTCCTGCGCTCGACGATGGGCCCGCTGCAGCACTGGCTGTTCGGCCATCAGATCCTCGATACGGAAGTGATTCGTCAGCTGCTGTACGGCCTGGCGATGGTTCTCATCATGCTCTACCGCTCGGAAGGGTTGTGGCCTTCGCCGAAGCACGAGGACAAGATCGCAAAATTGGCCAAGCGCAGCGCCAAGAAGCCGGCGCGCGCGTAAAGAGCAGAGGAACCAACACATGAGCAACAAAAGCATTCGCTTGTCCGTCAGCGGCGTGAACAAGCGCTTCGGCGGCCTGCAAGCGCTGTCGGACGTGGGCTTGAAGATCGAGGAAGGCACGATTTACGGGCTGATCGGCCCGAACGGCGCCGGCAAGACGACGTTCTTCAATGTGATTACCGGCTTGTACACGCCCGATTCGGGCGAGTTCAAGCTCGACGGCACGAACTACACGCCGACGGCCGTGCATCAAGTGGCGCAGGCCGGCATCGCGCGCACCTTCCAAAACATTCGTTTGTTCGGCGGCATGACGGCGCTCGAGAACGTGATGGTGGGCCGCCACGTGCGCACGAAGCACGGGCTGTTCGGCGCGGTGTTCCAAACGCCGGCCGAGCGTCAGGAAGAGCGCGAGATCAAGGAGCGCGCACTCGAGCTGCTCGAATACGTGGGCGTGCTGCAGTACGCCGACTACACGGCGCGCAACCTCTCGTACGGCCACCAGCGCCGTCTGGAGATCGCCCGTGCGCTCGCGACCGATCCGAAGCTGTTGGCGCTGGACGAGCCGGCGGCCGGTATGAACGCGACGGAAAAGGTCGAACTCACGCGTCTTCTCGAAAAGATCCGCGACGACGGCAAGACGATTCTGTTGATCGAACACGACGTGAAGCTCGTGATGCACCTGTGCAACCGCATGACGGTGCTCGATTACGGCAAGGTGATCGCTGAAGGTCTGCCGCAAGACGTGCAGAAGGACCCGAAGGTGATCGAGGCATATCTGGGCGCGGGGGTCCACTGATGGCTACGGCAATGTTGAAAATCAAGGGCCTGCAGGTCAATTACGGCGGCATCCAGGCGGTCAAGGGCGTCGACATGGAAGTCGCGCAGGGCGAACTCGTCACGCTGATCGGCGCCAACGGCGCAGGCAAGACGACGACGATGAAGGCCATCACGGGCCTTAAGCCCTACTCGGCGGGCGATATCGAGTACGAGGGCCAGTCGATCAAGGGCGTGCCGCCGCACGAACTGCTCAAGCGTGGGTTGGCGATGGTGCCGGAAGGCCGCGGCATTTTCGCGCGCATGTCGATCTTGGAAAACATGCAGATGGGCGCCTATCTGCGCAGCGACAACGACGGCATCCAGAAGGACGTCGAGCGCATGTTCGGCTACTTCCCGCGCTTGAAGGAGCGTGCGAAGCAGCTGGCCGGTACGCTCTCGGGCGGCGAGCAGCAGATGCTGGCGATGGCGCGCGCGATCATCAGCCGTCCGAAGCTGTTGCTGCTCGATGAGCCGTCGATGGGCCTGTCGCCGATCATGGTCGAGAAGATCTTCGAAGTCGTGCGCGACATTTCGAAGGAAGGCCTAACGGTGCTGCTCGTCGAGCAGAACGCACGCCTCGCGTTGCAAGCGGCTAACCGAGGCTATGTGATGGATTCCGGTATGGTCACGATGTCGGGCGATGCGAAGCAAATGCTCGACGATCCGAAAGTGCGGGCCGCATATCTCGGCGAATAACGCCACTCTCTCGTGCGTCCGTGCCGCCAGGCACGGACGCCGTCAAAGGGCCTACGGCCCGCAGTAGTCCAGCAGTCTGTCGTTCCAAAAACCCGATCCAACAAGGGGAATACAACAGTGAATAAGTCGCTTCTCACCGGCTGTGCAGCAGCCGCCGCGCTTTCTTTCGCACTTTGCAATGCCGCCCAAGCGGACACGACGGTCAAGATTGGCCACGTTGCTCCGCTCACGGGCGGTTCGGCTCACCAAGGTAAGGACAACGAAAACGGCGCTCGTCTCGCGATCGAAGAGATCAACAAGAAGGGTCTCGTGATCGGCGGTCAAAAGGTCACGCTCCAACTCGACCCGCAAGACGACGCTGGCGACCCGCGTCAAGCGACGCAGGTCGCGCAAAAGCTCGTCGACGACAAGGTCGTTGCCGTCGTGGGCCACGAAACGTCGGGTACGTCGATCCCCGCGTCGAAGATCTACAGCGATGCCGGCATCGTGCAGATCTCGCCGTCGGCGACGAATCCGAAGTACACGCAGCAAGGCTTCAAGACGACGTATCGCGTCGTCGCCACCGACGCGCAGCAAGGTCCCGCACTGGCAAATTATGCCGCCAAGGAAATGCACGTGAAGAAGGTCGCCATCGTCGACGATTCGACGGCGTACGGCCAAGGTCTCGCGAGCGAGTTCGAAGCGGCTGCGAAGAAAGCCGGCCTGACGGTCGTCTCGCATGACGCGACGAACGACAAGGCCGTCGACTTTCGCGCGATTCTGACCAAGATCAAGGGCGAGAACCCGGATGCGATCATGGTCGGCGCAATGGACGCCACGGGCGGGCCGTTCGCGAAGCAAGCGAAGCAGCTCGGCCTGCGCGCGCGCATTCTCGCCGGCGACGGCGTGTGCACGGCAAGCATCGCCGATCTGGCCGGCCCCGCGGCCGACAACATCGTCTGCTCGCAAGCCGGTATCGGCCTGGATCAGATGGCCGGCGGCTCGGCGTTCGCGTCGAAGTACAAGCAACGCTACGGCCAAGATGTCGTGCTGTACTCGCCGTATACGTACGACGCCGTGTACATCATTGTCGATGCGATGAAGCGTGCGAACTCGACCGATCCGGCCAAGATCCTCGCCGCCATGCCCACGACCGACTACAAGGGCGTGATCGGCGAAACGACGTTCGATGCGAAGGGCGACCTCAAGCACGGCGTCATCTCGATCTACGGCTACAAGGAAGGCAAGCGGTCGTTCATCAACAAGGTATCGATGTAATCGCCTTGTGCTCGGCTTAGGCCAATGCAAAAAGCCGCAACGCGTGTGAGCGCATTGCGGCTTTTTCTACGATGTGCGCGGGTAAGCGCTCCGCGCTACGCCGTCGGTTGCGTTCGGCGTTCGGCGTTCGGCGTTCGGCGTTCGGCGCTCAGCGCTCAGCGCTCAGCGCTTGCGATCAAAGCGAATCGAGCACCGTGCGCAACATCGCCATCATCTGGTCGATTTCGTCGTTCGTCACGTTCAAGGCCGGCATGAAGCGCAGCAGGTTCGGCCGCGCCGCATTCAACAGCAGGCCTGTCGGCTGCAGGTCGCGCGCCTTCTCGACGATTTGCGGCCCAATGTCCTTGCCGAGCAGCAGGGCGCGCAAGAGGCCTTCGCCGCGTTCGCCTTCGAAGCCGCGCTCCGCCGACAGTTCGAGCAGTTTCTCGCGCAGATATTCGCCGCGTGCGCGCACCCCTTCGAGAAAGCCCGGCGCGGTCAGCGTCTTGATGACCGCATAGCCGACGGCCGACATCAATGGATTGCCGTTGTACGTGCCGCCTTGATCGCCGGCCTCGAACACGGCTACATCGGCCTTCGAAAGCAGCGCCGCGAGCGGCGCGCCGCCGCCGATGCCCTTGCCGAGCGTCATGATGTCCGGCTCGATGCCCGCGAGTTCGTAGGCGAATAGGGTGCCCGCGCGTCCGCATCCGCTTTGCACTTCGTCGACGATGAGCAACAGGCCATGGCGCCGCGTCAACTCGCGCAACTCGCGCATGAACTCGCGCGTGGCCGGAATCACGCCGCCTTCACCTTGTATCGGCTCGAGCATGACGGCGACAGTCTTCTCGCCGATGAGCTTTTCGACCGAGGCGATGTCGTTCAACTCGGCCTTCGGGAAGCCCGGCACTTGAGGCGCGTAGAGCGTGTCCCAGCCCGGTTTGCCGCTGGCCGACATCGTGGCGATCGTGCGGCCGTGAAAGCCGTGGTCGAACGTGATGATTTCGTAGGCGCCGTTCTTGAACTTCTTGCCCCACTTGCGCGCGAGCTTGATCGCCCCTTCGTTGGCTTCCGCGCCGCTGTTCGCAAAGAAGACTTTGTCGAACACGCTATGCTCGGTGAGCAGCGTCGCGAGATTCGCCATCGGTTCGTTATAGAACGCCGGCGACGGGTTGATGAGCGCGCGCGCTTGCGTCTCCAGCGCCTCGATCATCGCCGGATGGCAATGTCCGAGGCTGTTCACCGCCCAGCCTTGAATGAAATCGAGGTATCGCTTGCCTTCGCTGTCGAAAATCCACGAGCCCGAGCCGCGCGTGAAGATGATGTCCGGCCGGTTGGTGATGTACATCAGCGACTGCGTCGGGTTCTCTGTCGATTGCATGGCGCGGCTCCGCGATAAACGAGTAAGTAAGAAGAAAAAATGAAAAAAGCCACGGAAGTCCGTGGCTTTCGCGGTTTGACCGGTGCGCCCCGCGCCGACTGTCGGCTTGACGAGGCGCGTCCGCTTACGAGCCG
Source organism: Trinickia sp. (assembly GCA_036384755.1). GTDB lineage: Bacteria > Pseudomonadota > Gammaproteobacteria > Burkholderiales > Burkholderiaceae > Trinickia. Next base: position 50,399 of record DASVLS010000103.1, read on the forward strand.
ACGGCTTCCCTTGCGGGGAGCGAGCGGCGACGTCGGAGGGCGGACAGGTGGCAGGTCATGGGCGCAAGAATACGACAGCGTGCGTTGCGATGCAATCGCGGCGGGCCATCATCTGTCGTATTTCGTTCTCATCGCTTTCGATCAAACGGCGTTGACGAGATCGGCTTCGCTCGTGAACGAATCGGCGTAGAACTCGTCGGCCGGCAGCTGGTGGTGCGCCGTGAAATCGCGCAACGCCGATTCGACCATGACGGGCGCACCGCATGCGTAGACCTGGTAGCCCGACAGATCGGGCAGGTCCTCGACCACCGCGCGGTGCACGAAGCCCGTGCGGCCCGTCCAGTTGTCGCTCGGATCCGGCTCGGACAGCACGGGCACGAACTTGAAGTTCGGGTGTTCCTTCGCCCAGGTTTCCGCGAGTTCGAGCATGTAGATGTCCTTCTTGCGGCGCGCACCCCAATAAAGCGTCATCGGCCGATCGATGTTCTTGAAGAACGCGTGCTCGGCAATGGCCTTGATCGGGGCGAAGCCCGTGCCGGACGCGAGCAGGACGATCGGCTTGTCGGAATCTTCGCGCAGGAAAAACGTGCCGAGCGGCCCTTCGAAGCGCAGGATGTCGCGCTCCTTCATCGCGCCGAAGACGTGATCGGTGAACACGCCGCCGGGCATATGGCGAATATGCAGCTCGATCGGGCCTTCCTGGTTCGGCGCGCTCGCCATCGAGTAGCTGCGGCGCTTGCCGTCCTTGAGGATGAATTCGATGTACTGGCCGGCCAAATACTGCAGCCGCTCGTTTGCGGGCAATTGCAGTTTGAGGACCACGACGTCGTCGGCCCGGCGCTCGAGCGCGTTGACGCGGCAGGGCAGCTTCTTCACTTGAACGTCGCCCACGCCGGCGATTTCACGCACGTCGATGACGAGGTCGGACTGAGCCGTCGCGCAGCAAAAGAGCGCCATACCGCGCGTTTTTTCGTCGTTCGAGAGCGCGGAAGACGAGTGCGCGCGCTGCTCGATCTCGCCCGAAACGACCGCACCCTTGCATGAGCCGCATGCGCCGTTCTTGCAGCCGTACGGCACGCCGACGCCTTGGCGCAGGGCGGCGGTGAGCACGGGTTCGTCGGGTTCTACCTGAAACTGCCGGCCGCTTTGCCGGAGGGTCACGTTATATGCCATAGCTCGATCGATACCAAAAACCAAAAAACCGCCGGGTCGAAGCACGCAGCGCGGCGGACCGCTACAATGCGCGCAACATGAAAGCCACACGACTCTTGCGCCGGCCCCGCGTACTGATCGTCGGGTGCGGCGATGTCGGACTGCGCTGCGCCCGGCAACTGCTCGCACGGGCCGCACCGCCGCGCGTGATCGCGCTGACGACGCGCGCCGATCGCGCCGGCCAATTGAGGGCATGCGGCCTCACGCCGATTCGCGGCGATCTCGATGCCCCCCGCAGCCTGCGACGACTGACAGGCCTCGCTCCGATCGTCCTGCATCTTGCGCCGCCGCCGTCGCACGGCGCCGACGATCCGCGCACGCAGGCGCTGATCGCGGCGCTCGGCGCGCGCGTTCGGCGTCGAGCAGCCCGTCCGTCGACGCCCGGCACTTATCGCCGGCGACGGGCCGCCGGCGACTGGAGCGCACGCCGCTTCGCGGCGCCGCACATCGGCGCGCAACGGCCAACGGCGAACGGCGCTTTCTCGACCCAAATCGGACGTATTGTAACCGAGCCCCCCTGGACGCCTGAGGGGCGCCCTCGCGTACGCCTCGTCTATGCGAGCACGACGGGTGTCTATGGCGACTGCGCGGGCGCGCTTATCGACGAAACCCGTCCCGTGCAGCCGAGCAATGCGCGTGCAAAGCGGCGCACGGCGGCCGAGCGGCGGCTGCGGCAGGCGAACGCGCGCGGGATAGTGGCGGCGAGCATCGTGCGCATCCCGGGCATCTACGCGCGCGAGCGGCTGCCGCTGGCGCGCATCGAGCAGGCCAAGCCCGCTCTGGTCGAGGAAGACGACGTTTATACGAACCATATCCACGCCGACGATCTCGCCACGATCATGCTGCGCGCGGCTGTGCGCGGACGCATCGGGCGCGTGGTCCATGCGTCGGACGACACGGTGTTGAAAATGGGGGATTACTTCGATCGCGTCGCCGACGCGTTCGGGCTGGCGCGCGTGCCGCGCATCACGCGCGAAACGGCCGAGCGCACGCTCGACCCGATGGTGTTGTCGTTCATGCGCGAGTCCCGGCGCTTGTCCAACAGGAGGCTCAAACGCGAACTGCGCGTGACGCTGCGCTACCCGAGCGTCGACGATTTCCTTGCCGATGCTTCTCGCGCGCCGGCGGCCGTGGCCCCGACTGCGAAGCCGTAAGCGCTAGCGCGCGCTTTTCCGCTTCCTCGGCCTACTCCGCCGAGCGCGCCGATCGAGGATCGTGCGATAGGGCGGAGGCGAGCGCTAGATGAGCGCGGGCAGCGCCTCGAGCAGCAGAAAGCACAGCAGCGCGCCGATCAGTGCCCCGATCAGATTCGGATGATATTGGCGTCGCGCGTGCATCACCGCGGCCACGACGCCGATGACGACGGCGGCGAGCACGGCGAACGCGAGCACCACGTACGAAATCTCGAACGTGCCGTTGGTAACCACGATGCGTCTCCCTTCGAACGCTTTATGCGCTGGATCCGCGCGCTCGGCGGCGCGCGTTTGCGGTTCGTTGAAGGCAGTATAGGGCGGGGACCCTAGGCACCCCATAGGGGCCGGACCCGATACGGGGCGACCATTTAGCGGCGAACGTGCGCCGCCGCACCAGGCGCAGCGGCGCTAGCGCTGCCGCAATGCGTTCAGTTCCGCTTCGTCGAGCCATCGCCATGCGCCGGGGGCAAGCGTCTCGGGCAGCGCCAAGCCGCCGATCCGTTCCCTGTGCAATGTCTCGCAGCGGTTGCCTGCGGCTGCGATCATGCGTTTCACTTGGTGATACTTGCCTTCGTTCACCGTGATTTCCAGCAGCCTTTCGGCTCGCAAGCGAACACCGGCGGCGGCGATCGGCGCTTTCTCCCCGTGGAGCGCGACGCCGTCGCGCAGCGCCTGGAGTTGACGCTCGTCCAAGGCGTGGCGCGTTGCCGCTAGGTAAGTCTTCGGGACTTTGCGTTTCGGCGACGTATACGTGTGAACGAACTGACCGTCGTCCGATAGCAGCAGCAAACCGGTCGTATCCTCGTCGAGGCGGCCCACGCATTGAACGCCGCGCGTGGCCAACTGCGCGGGCAGTAGGGCGAATACGCTCATGTGATGCTGCGGTTCGCGCGAGCATTCATAGCCGGCCGGCTTGTTTAGCATGACGTAGGCGCGCTCGCGATAAGGCCAAGACGCGCCGTCTACATCGAACGTCAGTGCGTCGAGATCGAACGTCTCGTCCGCGTCGGTGCAGACGCGCCCGGCGATCGCCACGCGGCCTTCCGCGATCAACGAGCGGCATTGCCGCCGGGAGCCGAATCCTTGCGTGAAGAGAATGCTTTCGAGGTCCATGAGATGCATCGAATCGAGATGGCCGCGATTTTACGCTGGACGCTGCCGCAAAAAAGCGAAGCCGGTCGCCGCAGCGGCCTTGCGCCGGCCGGTCGGGGTGGACCATAATCGGCCGGTTCCTGCCATCTTCTCGCGCCGTGTGCGCCGCCATCCTGATGAAAACTTCTCCTGTCTCGCTGTCCATTCGCGCGCTCGCGGCCGCGATGGCCCTCGCATTCACCCAATTGGCATGCGCCCACGCGCATCCCACTCAGCGTATGCCTGCCGCGGGGGCGGTGGTCGGCGCCGGGCCAAGCGAACCGAAGCAAGTGTCGATCGAATTCGACGATCCGCTGGAGCCTGCGTTCAGCTCCATTCATGTAACCGACGCGGCGGGGCAGTCCGTGACGAGCGCGAAATCGAGCGTCGATACGAACGACAAGAAGCGCATGAGCGTCGCGCTGCAGGCATTGAAGCCGGGCGCCTATACCGTGTCGTGGGTGGCCGTGGCAGCCGACGGCCACCGCACGCAGGGGCGTTACAGCTTCACGGTGAAATGACCGTTTAGGACGGTCCGAGCCCGGGCCGCCGGGCACCGCACTGCGCTCATCGCGCGCGCGCCACGGCCTGGTGCAAATCGTCCTTCAGCGCGTCGAACACGGGATTGTCGTTGTCTTTGCGATAGACGAAGCGCAGCTCGACGGGCTTCGCGGGCGTCGTGCGAACCGGACGATAAACGACGCCTTCGAAGTGCAGCATCGCCGCGGCGGCCGGAATCAGCGCGACGCCGATGCCGGCGCGCACGAGCGCGAGCATCGAGTGAATTTGGCTCACGTATTCGACGATGTCGGGCAGCACGCCCGCGCGTTCCAGCAGGCCGCTCGTCAGCTGGTGAAAGTAGCGCGCCTCGTACGGCGAATACATCAGGAGCGGGCGGCCCTCGCAGTCGCCGAGCGTGGGGCTCGCCGGCCACTCCTTGGCCACGGCGGCCGGCAGCGCCAAGACGAGCGCGTCGTTCGGGCAAGGGCGGTCGATGAGCTCGCCGTGTTCGACAGGCGGACGCAGCAAGCCAAAATCGATCTCGCGCGAGTCCAGCGCCTCCAACTGCGCGCCGCTCACCATCTCTTTCAACGTCAATCTGACCCCCGGCGAGGCTGCGCGCACCGCGCTCACGAGCGCCGGCAGCACGCCGTACCCGACCGATGCGGTGAAGCCGATCGCGAGCGTGCCCGAGGAGCCCGCGGCCACGCGGCGGGCCGTCGCCGCCGCTTCGTCGGCCAAGCGCAGAATGCGCGCCGCATCGGGCAGAAAGCTGCGCCCGGCGGCCGTGAGCTTGACCGACCGGCTCGAGCGCGCGAGAAGCTCGGTGCCGACCTGATGTTCGAGCAACCGGATTTGCCGCGACAGCGGCGGCTGCGTCATGTGGAGCCGCTCCGCGGCGCGGCCGAAGTGCAGTTCCTCGGCCACGGCAACGAAACAGCGAAGCTGGCTCAATTCGAACATCGATACAAATCCTGAATCAATCGAAACATTCGTTATCTTGGACGTGAATCGTTGGCGGTGCAAGAATCGTCGCATTGCTCATCACTTGACGCTTTCCCGCGCTACGCACGCTATGTCACGTTATACGCCTACCGAATTCGCGCGCCAGATCGGCGCCGGCCTGCTCTCGTTTCCCGTCACCCACTTCAAGGACGACTTCTCGTTCGACGAAGGCGCTTATCGCGCGAACCTCGACTGGTTGTTCGGCCATCCGGCCGCGGGCCTGTTCGCGGCGGGCGGCACGGGCGAGTTCTTCTCCCTGACGCCGGTCGAAGTCGAGCGCGTCGTGCGCGCCGCCGTCGAACAGACGGGCGGCCGCGTGCCGGTCATCGCGCCGGCCGGTTACGGCACGGCGATGGCCAAGCAGCTTTGCGCATCGGCGGAAGCCGCCGGCGCGGACGGCATCTTGCTGTTGCCGCCGTACCTGACCGAAGCGCCGGCCGACGGCCTCGCCGCACACATCGAACAAGTCTGCAAATCGACGCGCCTCGGTGTCATCGTCTACAACCGCGCCAATCAAGTGCTCGACGAAGTCACGCTGGAGCGTTTGGCCGAGCGCTGCCCGAACCTCGTCGGCTTCAAGGACGGCGTGGGCGACCTCGAACTGATGACGCGCATTTACTCGCGCCTGGGCGATCGCTTTACGTATATCGGCGGTCTGCCCACGGCGGAAACGTTCGCGCTGCCGTACTTGACGCTGGGCGTCACGACGTACTCGTCGGCGATCTTCAACTTCGTTCCGCAATTCGCGCTCGACTTCTACACGGCCGTGCGTGCGGGCAACCAAGAGAAGGTGTATGCCGACCTGAACAAGTTCGTGCTGCCGTACATCGCGCTGCGCAACCGCAAGCGCGGCTACGCCGTATCGATCGTCAAGGCCGGCATGACGGCGATCGGCCGCAGCGCCGGTCCCGTGCGCGCACCTTTGACCGATTTGACCGAAGCCGAATCGGCGGAGCTCAAGACGCTCATCGCACGCATCGCATAACCGTCGTCTAGTCGGCGAGAAGCGGCGCGCGCAGGACGCGCGCCGATCAGTAAAACTTGGGCAATCAAGCCCGGACGAAAGACTCAAGCGTGGCGCTTCGATTGCCGCTGCGAAGGAGGAGACGATGCAAACCGAAAATCCGGCAGTGGGCGCGCGCAGCGTACCGCAGGCCTTGGGCGCCACGCGCGTTCGCTATCTGGTCCTCGCGATGCTGTTTATCGCGACGACGATCAATTACGCCGACCGAGCGAGCATTTCGATCGCCGGCTCGGCCATGCAGAAGGACTTCGGCATCGACGCCGTGTCGCTCGGCTATATTTTCTCGGCGTTCGGCTGGTCGTACGTGATCGCCCAGTTGCCGGGCGGGTGGCTGCTCGACCGCTTCGGCTCGCGCCGCGTCTATGGCGTCAGCATCTTCTTCTGGTCGCTCTTCACGCTGTTCCAAGGCACGATCGGGTTTCTGGCGGGGGCGGCGGCCATCACGGCCATGTTCGCCCTGCGCTTTCTCGTCGGCATCGCAGAAGCGCCCTCGTTTCCGGCTAACAGCCGCATCGTCGCGGCCTGGTTCCCGGCCAACGAGCGCGGCACGGCGGCAGCGATCTTCAATTCCGCGCAGTATGCGGCGACGGTCATCTTCGCGCCGTTGATGGGCTGGCTCGTGCATTCGTTCGGCTGGCACTACGTGTTCGTCGTCATGGGCGTGCTCGGGATCGTGATGGCGCTCGCCTGGCGTCTGTTCATGAAAGATCCGAAGGATCATCCGCGCGTGAACCGCGCCGAGATCGAGTACATCGAAGCGGGCGGCGGGCTGGTCGATCTCGATCGCGCGCAGAAGGGATCGGTCAAGCCCAAAGGCCCCGACCTGCGCCATATCAAGCAGCTTCTGCGCAGCCGCATGCTGATGGGCATTTATCTCGCGCAGTACTGCATCAACGCCCTCACGTACTTCTTCATTTCCTGGTTCCCGGTCTACCTCGTGCAAGCGCGCGGCATGTCGATCCTCAAGGCCGGTTTCGTCGCATCGGTTCCCGCTGTCTGCGGTTTCTTGGGCGGCATCCTCGGCGGCATCATCTCCGATGCGCTGCTGCGGCGCGGCGCTTCGCTGTCGGTCGCCCGCAAAGTGCCGATCGTCCTCGGCATGCTGCTGTCGATGAGCATGGTGATCTGCAATTACGTCGATGCGCAGGCGATCGTCGTGGCCGTCATGGCGCTCGCCTTCTTCGGCAAGGGACTCGGCGCGCTCGGTTGGGCCGTGAACTCGGATACGGCGCCCAAAGAAATCGCGGGCCTGAGCGGCGCGTTGATGAACACGTTCGGCAACCTGTCGAGCATCACGACGCCGATCGCAGTAGGCTACATCGTGGGTCACACGGGTTCGTTCAACGGCGCGCTGGTCTTCGTCGGCTTGCACGGGCTCGTGGCGTGCGTCTGCTATCTGTTCGTCGTCGGGAAAATCGAACGCGTGAAGCTCGGCGCAGCCCAATGATCGATTCGCGCGAACCGCGCTAGGCAGTCCGAGCCGGTTCGCATCAGTTGATTGGAATAGGAGAGGCATCAAAGTGGAGCGGCAAACGACCGATTCCCTCACGCAAAGCGGTACGCCGCGCGTGACCGCCATGCGCGTGATCCCGGTCGCGGGCCGCGACAGCATGCTGCTGAACCTGTGCGGCGCGCACGCGCCGTTCTTCACCCGCAACCTCGTGCTGCTGACCGATTCGGCCGGGCGCACGGGAGCGGGCGAAGTGCCCGGCGGCGAAGGGATCCGCGGTGCGCTCGAGCGCATCGTGCCGCTCGTCGTCGGCACCGAGATCGGGCGCCTGAACGGCACGCTCAACGCCATCCGCCGCACGCTCGGCGGCAGTGCGGCGCACGGCGGCACCGTGTACGAAGTCGGTTCCGAGGCGGAATCGGCCGTGCTGCGCCAGCCGCACGAAATCAATCTGCGCATGGACAACGTGCTGACCGCCGTGGAGGCGGCGCTGCTCGACCTGCTCGGCCAGTGTCTGGGCGTGCCCGTGGCCGAATTGCTCGGCAGCGGCCAGCAGCGCGATCGCGTGCCGATGCTCGCTTACCTTTTCTATATCGGCGACCGCGCGAAGACCGATTTGCCCTATGTCGAGGGCGCAGGCGAGCGCGACGATTGGCTGCGCCTGCGCCATGAACAGGCGCTGACGCCGGCGGCGATCGTCAGGCTGGCGCAGGCCGCGACCGAGCGATACGGCTTCGCCGACTTCAAGCTCAAGGGCGGCGTGATGGACGGCGCCGAGGAAATGGAAGCGATCGCGGCACTCAAGGCGCAGTTTCCGCATGCGCGCGCGACGCTCGATCCGAACGGCGCCTGGGGCTTGGACGAGGCGATCGCGTTGTGCCGCGGCCAGGGCCACTTGCTGGCCTACGCGGAGGATCCCTGCGGGCCGGAGAACGGTTATTCGGGCCGCGAGACGATGGCCGAATTCCGGCGCGCGACGGGTATCCCGACCGCCACCAACATGATCGCCACCGACTGGCGCCAACTCGGGCACGCGCTCTCGCTCGGCGCCGTCGACATCCCGCTCGCCGATCCGCATTTCTGGACGATGCAAGGCTCGGTGCGCGTGGCTCAGCTTTGCAGCGAATTCGGCATGACGTGGGGCTCGCATTCGAACAACCACTTCGACGTTTCGCTCGCGATGTTCACGCATGTCGCGGCCGCGGCCCCGGGGCCGATTACCGCGATCGATACGCACTGGATCTGGCAGGAGGGGGCGGAGCGGCTCACGCGTCAGCCGTTCGCCATCGACGGCGGACAGGTGGCCGTGCCTGAGCGCCCCGGGCTCGGCATCGAGATCGATATCGAGCGCGTGGAGCAGGCGCACGCGCTGTACCGGTCGCTCGGCAACGGCGCGCGCGACGATGCGATGGCGATGCGCTACCTCGTCCCCGGCTGGGCCTACGACCCGAAGCGCCCGAGTTTCGGGCGGGCGGCGCGCGGCGGCTGAGCGCGGCGACGCGGCGGCGGCAGCCGCGTGACGCGTGCGGACTCAGCCAACAACTTGAACCGATGAAGTAAGAAGCAATGACGAATTCGACGATGCCTTCCCAGTCTTCCCAAACCCCTGTGGTCACGCGCATGCGGGTCGTGCCTGTAGCCGGGCGCGACAGCATGCTGTTGAATCTGAGCGGTGCGCACGGGCCGTTCTTCACCCGCAACATCGTCGTGCTCGAGGATAGCGCCGGCCGGACGGGCCTCGGCGAAGTGCCCGGCGGCGAATCGATCCGGCGCACCCTGGAAGAGGCGAGCGCGTTCGTCGTCGGCAAGCCGCTTGGCCGCTGGCAAGACGTGCTCAACGAGATGCGCCGGCGTTTCGCCGATCGCGATGCGGGGGGCCGCGGAACGCAGACGTTCGACCTGCGGATCACCGTGCATGCGGTGACGGCGGTCGAGGCGGCGCTACTCGATCTGCTCGGCCAGCATCTGGACGTGCCCGTGGCCGCGCTGCTCGGCGAAGGGCAGCAGCGCACGCACGTGCCGATGCTCGGCTATTTGTTCTACGTCGGCGAGCGCGCGCGCACCGACCTCGATTACCGCAGCGAAACCGATGCGGCCGATCCCTGGTTCCATCTGCGCAACGAGCCCGCGCTGACGCCCGAGGCGGTCGTGCGTCTGGCCGTGGCGGCGCACGAGCGCTATGGTTTCCACGACTTCAAGCTCAAAGGCGGCGTGCTGGCCGGCGACGAAGAGATCGCCGCGGTGACGGCGCTGGCCGAGCGTTTTCCGGACGCGCGCATCACGCTCGATCCGAACGGCGCTTGGTCGCTGGCCGAGGCGGTGCGCCTGTGCCGCGGCAAAGACGACGTGCTAGCCTACGCCGAAGACCCGTGCGGTGCGGAGAACGGCTACTCGGGCCGTGAGGTCATGGCGGAATTCCGACGCGCGACGGGCTTGCGCACGGCGACGAACATGATTGCCACCGATTGGCGTCAACTCGGTCACGCGGTCACCCTCGGCTCCGTCGACATCCCGTTGGCCGATCCGCATTTCTGGACGATGCGCGGTTCGGTGCGCGTCGCGCAACTGTGCGCGGAGTGGGGCCTCACGTGGGGCTCGCATTCGAACAATCACTTCGACATTTCTCTGGCGATGTTCACGCACGTCGCGGCGGCGGCTCCCGGCGAGATCACCGCAATCGACACGCACTGGATTTGGCAGGACGGTCAGCGGCTCACGCGCGAGCCGTTCAAGATCGAACAAGGGCAAGTGGCCGTGCCTTCGCGCGGCGGGCTCGGCGTCGAGCTCGACGAAGATGCGCTCGCGAGCGCGCATGCGCTGTATCTCGAGCATGGGCTCGGCAGTCGCAACGATGCGGCCGCCATGCAGTATTTGATACCGGGCTGGGCGTTCGACAACAAGCGCCCTTGCATGGTGCGATGAATGCGTGCGTGCCGCACCAAGCGCGCCCCGCACGAACACGCAATAAACGATGGAGTCTTTTGCAATGTCTGCTTCCACTTCCGCGCCGGACGCCGCTAGAGAGCGCGCGCTCACGATACGCGTAGACGAGCGCGACAACGTCGCGATCGTCGTGAACGCGCGCGGCTTGCCCGAGGGCACGGTGCTCGACGACGGCACGGTGCTCGTGCAAGGCGTGCCGCAAGGGCACAAGGTCGCGCTGACCGATCTGGCCGAGGGCGATGCGATCGTGCGTTACGGCGAGATCATCGGCTATGCGGCCAAACCGCTCGCACGCGGCAGCTGGATCGACGAGAGCAAAGTGCAACTGCCCCAGCCGCCGGCGCTGGACGCGCTGCCGCTCGCGACGCGCAAGGCGCCCGATCTGCCCAAGCTCGAAGGGTACACGTTCGAGGGCTATCGCAATGCCGACGGCACTGTCGGCACGAAAAACGTGCTGGGTATCATGACGAGCGTGCAGTGCGTGGCGGGCGTGACCGACTATGTCGTTACACGCATCAAGCGCGAACTGCTGCCGCGCTACCCGAACGTGGACGACGTGGTGGCGCTGACCCACACATACGGCTGCGGCGTGGCGATCAACGCGCCCGCTGCCATCGTCCCGATCCGCACGCTGCAGAATCTGGCCGTCAATCCGAACTTCGGCGGCGAAGTCATGGTGATCGGCCTGGGGTGCGAAAAGCTCGTGCCCGAGCGGCTCGTGCCGTCGGATCTCGCGCCGGGCGGGCGCATTCCCATCGAGGTCGCGGGCAAGCCGCAGTCTCCGGTGCTCTCGCTTCAGGACGAGGCCTATGAAGGGTTCGGCGAGATGGTCGATGCCATCCTCGCGATGGCCGACGAGCGTCTCGCGCGCTTGAACGAGCGCCGCCGCGAGACTTGCCCCGCCTCGGATCTCGTCATCGGCGTGCAGTGCGGCGGCAGCGACGCGTTCTCCGGCGTGACGGCGAACCCCGCCGTGGGCTATGCGGCCGATTTGATCGTTCGCGCGGGCGGCACGGTGATGTTCTCGGAAGTCACCGAAGTGCGCGACGCCATTCATTTGCTGACGCCGCGCGCCGCCGACGAGGACGTCGGCCGAGCGTTGCTGCGCGAAATGGCGTGGTACGACGACTATCTGAGCGGCGGCCGTGCCGACCGCAGCGCCAATCCGTCGCCGGGCAACAAGCGCGGCGGGCTCTCGAACGTCGTCGAGAAAGCGCTCGGATCGATTGTCAAATCGGGCACGAGCCCGATCGTCGACGTGCTCGGCCCCGGCGAAAAAATGCGTCGCAAGGGGCTGATCTTCGCGGCGACGCCGGCGAGCGATTTCGTTTGCGGCACGCTGCAGCTCGCCTCGGGCATCAACCTGCAAGTGTTTACGACGGGCCGCGGCACGCCTTACGGCCTCGCGATGGCGCCGGTCATCAAGGTCTCGACGCGCAAGGCGCTCTCCGAGCGCTGGCACGATCTGATCGATCTCGACGCCGGCCGCATCGCCACGGGCGAAGCAAGCATCGCCGACATAGGTTGGGAGCTTTTCCATATGATTCTCGATGTCGCGAGCGGCCGCAAAGAAGTGTGCGCCGACAAACTCGGCCTGCACAACGATCTCGTTTTGTTCAATCCCGCACCTGTAACCTGATATGACGCACGCGCTTCAAAACGCCGATCCTTTGGACGGCATCCGTACTCAATGCGGCCGCATCCTGCTGACGGGCGCTGCCGGCGGCCTCGGTCGCGTATTGCGCGAGCGGCTGACCCGCTATGCCGAGGTGCTGCGCGTATCCGACATTGCGCCCGTGGGCGAAGCGCGAACGGGAGAAGAGGCGGTGGTGTGCGACCTGGCCGACGCCGCGGCCGTGGATGCGCTCGTGCGAGACGTGGACGTCATCGTTCACCTCGGGGGCGTGTCCGTCGAGCGTCCTTTCGAGGAAGTGCTGCCGGCCAACATTCAAGGCGCCTACCACCTCTACGAAGCCGCGCGCCGCCATGGCGTTCGCCGTATCGTCTTCGCGAGCTCGAATCACGTGACGGGCTTTTACCGGCAGGACGAGCACATCGACACGCTGGCTCCGCAACGCCCCGACAGCTACTACGGCTTGAGCAAGGCGTTCGGCGAGCAGCTCGCGCGCTTCTACTTCGATCGCTACGGCATCGAAAGCGTCTGCCTGCGCATCGGTTCGTCGTTCCCCGAGCCGAGGGACCGTCGTATGCTCGCGACATGGCTCGGCTACGACGATCTCGAGCAGCTCGTGCGGCGCGCGATGTTCGTGCCGAAGGTCGGCTGCACGATCGTCTATGGCGTGTCGGCCAATCGCGACGTATGGTGGGACAACTCGCACGCCGCGCACTTGGGCTACGTGCCGACGGAATCGAGCGAGCCTTGGCGCGAGCGTATCGAGCGCGAGCAGCCGCAGCGCGGCGAAGACGACCCCGTGCGCGTCTATCAAGGCGGCGCGTTCGTCACGACCGGGCCTTTCGGAGACTGAGCAACTATGACCGGCACGAGTTCCATCGAACGCATCGGCGACATGCGCTGCGGCGTCGGCGAGAGTCCGATTTGGCATGTCGGCGAGGCGGCGCTGTATTGGACCGACATCGTCGGCCGCGCGCTGTGGCGCTGGGATGCCGGGAGCGGCCGCGCGCATTCGTGGGCTTTGCCGGAGATGGCGGGCTCGTTTGCATTGTTGGCGCAGGGTGGCGTCGCATTGGCGATGGAGAGCGGCATTTATCTCGCGCGGCATCCTGCGCCGGATGAGGCGATCGACGTCAGCGAGCGTCTCGCGACGGTCTCGCACGCGCGCGAGGGCATGCGCTTCAACGACGGACGCTGCGACCGGCAAGGACGATTTCTCGCGGGAACGATGGTCTGCGACATGTCGCTTGCCAGCGCATCGGGACGGTTGTATCGGCTCGAAGCGGGGCGGCGCACGCTGCAAACCCTCTGCGACGAGCTGATCGTGCCGAACGGTCTCGCTTTCAGCCCCGACGGACGCACGATGTATCTGTCGGACTCGCATCCGAGCCGGCGCGTCATTTGGTCGTTCGACTACGACATCGACGACGGCGTGCCCTATGGGCGGCGCGTGTTCGTCGAAATGGACGCCGCATCGGGGCTCGGCCGGCCGGACGGTGCGGCCGTGGATGCCGACGGCTGCTATTGGATTTGCGGCAACGATGCGGGCCTCGTGCACCGCTACACGCCGGCGGGCAAGCTCGATCGCAGCATCCGGGTGCCGGTTGCGAAACCCGCGATGTGCGCGTTCGGCGGCGACCGCCTGGATACATTGTTCGTGACGTCGATTCGAATCGATGGGGATGCGCTCTCGGGCGCGACCTTTGCGCTCGACGCGGGCGTCAAAGGGCTGATCGAACCGGCGTTGAAGCTGCCGGCGAGCATGGCGGAGGCCGGACAGATGTAGCCGGCTTGGCGCAAGGGGAGAATCGGCGCGGGCACACAGAAGGCCGAAACGCGTGACTACCAATCTGTACAACTTCTTGGAGGAGACATGACAAGTTCAAGACTCGCGCGTCGTATCACGACCGCGGCTGCCGTACTGTGCTTCACGTTGACCGCGACGGCGAGCTTCGCCGATCCGGTCTCGCTCAACGTCGTCGACGTTGCGGGGAACCTTGCGCTGACGAAAGCCGGCTTCGAGGCGTTCAAGGCGAAATACCCGGATCTCGTCAGCAACATCACGTACACGAATGCACCCGCGCCGCAGCTGCCGGGCAAGATCAAGGCGATGCAGGGGGCGGGTCGCTCGGATATCGATCTCGTACTCACGGGCACCGACGCGCTGGCGGCCGGCATCGAGCAAAAACTTTGGTCGAAGCTGCCGGACACCGTGCTCAAGGATGCGGACGGCAAATATGCGCCCGGTCCCAAGGAGATGCAGAAGCTCGCGCAAGGCTATGGTCTCGAAGTGACCTTCATGCCGGCCGGGCCGCTCATCGAATACAACCCCGACAAAGTGCAGAAGAACGAGGTGCCGAAGACGCCCGAGCAGCTGCTTTCCTGGTGTAAGGCGCATCCGAACAAACTCATTTACGCGCGCCCGGCGAATTCCGGCCCGGGCCGCACCTTCCTGATGGGGCTGCCGTATATCCTCGGCGATAAAGATCCGATGGATCCGATCAACGGGTGGGACAAGACTTGGGCGTATCTGAAGCAGCTCAACGACTGCGTGCCCTACTATCCGGGCGGCACGTCGGCGGTCATGAAGGAGCTGGGCGAGGGCACGCGCGACATGACGGTGACCGTCACCGGTTGGGACATCAATCCCCGCGCGCTCGGGATCGTGCCGGCCAACTTCAAGGTGCAGGCCTTCGACAACATGAAATGGGTCAACGACGCCCACTACATGGTGATTCCGAAGGGGGTGCCGCAGGAAAAGGTCAAGGTGCTGCTGAAGATGATGGATTTCATGCTCCAGCCGGCGCAGCAAGCGATGACCTACGACGACGGGTACTTCTACCCGGGCCCCGCGATCAAAGGCTTGACGCCTTCGGACGCCCCTGAAAAGAGCCGCGTGGTCATCGAGAAGTATGGCCGCCCCGAGTACGGTGCGTGGATCGCGAAGTATCCGAACGTGCAGCCGCTGCCGGCCGACAAGATGGTCGCCGCGTTCCAGAAGTGGGACCGCGAAGTCGGCGCGCAGAAGACGAAGTAATCGGGCAAGCGAAAAATCCATGCGGCCGGCTGCGCCGGCTGCATGGCAAGACGTCAGTTAGGAAAGATCATGAAGCATACATTCGATCGTTTGCGTCTGAGTTCGGTGTACCGCAGCTTTGCGAACGCCGAGGGCGAACAAGTGGCGGCACTCAAAGGCCTCGACCTCGATATCGACCGCGGCGAGTTCATCGCGCTCTTGGGGCCATCGGGATGCGGCAAGTCGACGGCGCTGAACTGCATCGCAGGTTTGCAGCCGCTGTCGGGCGGCGAAATCTGGCTCGACGACAAGCGCATCGACGTGCTGCCGCCCGAGAAGCGCGGCTTCGGCATGGTGTTTCAAAACTATGCGCTGTTCCCGCACATGTCGGTGCTCGATAACGTCGGGTTCGGCTTGAAGATGCGCGGCGTGTCGAAGAGCGAAACCGACAAGCGTGCGCGCGCGGCGCTGCAACTCGTGCAACTTGTCGGGCATGAAAGCAAGCTGCCCGGGCAACTGTCGGGCGGTCAGCAGCAGCGCGTCGCGATCGCGCGTGCGATCGTGATCGAGCCGCCCGTCGTATTGATGGACGAGCCGCTGTCGAACCTCGACACGAAGCTACGGATCGAAATGCGGGCCGAGATCCGGCGCATTCACGGCGGCCTCGATCGCGCGACGATCTACGTGACGCACGATCAGGACGAAGCGTTGTCGATGGCCGATCGCATCGTCGTGATGAGGGAAGGCGTGGTGCAGCAAGTCGCATCGCCAAAAGAGATTTACTGCCGGCCGAAGAACCTTCATGTCGCGCGCTTCATGGGCTACCGCAACGTGCTTTCTTGCGAACTCGATCGCGCCGCCGGGGAGGCGGTGGAAGTCTCGGCGAGCGGAGTGCGGTTGATCGGCACGCCGATGGAAGCGCTCGAAAGCAAGAACGCGATGATCGCGATTCGTCCCGACGATCTGGTTCGCGCGCAGCCCGGGACGCCGAATGCGTTCGAGGTCGACGTCGACGTCGTCGAATACGGCGGGCGCGATTCGCTGCTGTTCGTCAGCGCGCCGTTCGGCAAGCTGTGGGCGCGCGTGGAAGGCGAATTCGCGGCAGGCGAGCGCGTGACGCTGGCCGTCGCGCCCGAGCGTGCGCTCGTCTATCGCCCGGAGATCGCATCATGAGCGCGCTCACGCTGACAGGGCCGCGCGACGCGAAGGGATGGCTCGTCACGCCGGCGCTCGGGTTTATTTTGGCGCTGTTCATCTATCCGTTCGCCTACGGTCTCATGCTCTCGTTCGAGCCGATGAACGGCGGCGGCGTGCTCGCCAATTATCGAACCTTCTTTACCGACAGTTCGATGTGGCCGACGATTTTCGTCACGCTGAAGCTCGCCGTGCCGGCGACGCTCATCAATGTCGGCCTGTCGGTGCCCGTTGCGTTTTCGTTGCGCCGCAAATCGCCCTATCAGAAGTTCGTGACGACGTTGCTCGTCATTCCGGTCACGCTCGGAACGGTATTGATCGCCGACGGCATGTTGACTTACTTCTCGCCGAACGGCTGGTTTCCGCAAGCGCTGCGGGCGTTGCACTTGTACGGTGACGAAGTGCGGCTGACGCACAACTATTGGGGCGTGCTGATCTCGCTCATCGTCTCGGGCTTCCCGTTCGCGTTTCTGCTCACGCTGTCGTACGTGACCGGGATCGATCCGACGCTCGCTCGCGCGGCGGCCACGCTCGGCGCGAGTCCATGGCAGCAGTTCAAGCAGATCTATCTGCCGCTGCTCGTGCCCGGTCTGACGATGGCAGCCTGTCTCTCGTTCGTGCAGGCGTTTTCGGTGTTTCCGTCGGCGGTGTTGCTCGGCTCGCCGGCCGGCCCCACGCGCGTGATGTCGATCGCCGCATCGGAGGCCGCTTTCGAGAGCTACGACTATTCGCTCGCTTCGACGATCGCGATCGTCATGGGCTTCGTGCAATTGATCGTCGTGGCCGGCATGCTCGGTGCGCGGCGGATGTTCTATACGGGTCCGGTGACGGGAGGTAAGGGATGATGGCCACAGATAATCAAGGCGCTCGCGCGCTGTCGATGCCCGAAACCGGCGCCGGCCGAGGTGCATCGAGCGCCCCCCCCAAGCATGCCGAAAGCATCGGCAGCCGGCTGTGGCGCGCGCTCGTCTGGGGCGCGATGGGTTTCTTCTTGCTCAACGTGCTGCTGCTGATCGCCACGGTGGCCGTGAACTCGATCGGCACGCGCTGGTTCGGCACGCTGCTGCCGCAGGGCTTCACGCTGCACTGGTATGCGCAGGCGTGGAGCGATTTTCAGCTGTCCGCCGTCTTGCGCGTGACGGTGGAGGTCGTGGGCGCGGTCGTGCTGTTGTCGATCGCGCTCGGCGTGCCCGCGGCGTACGCGTTGGCGCGGGCGCAGTTTCCGGGCAAGCGGATCGCGATGCTGACGTTCCTGCTGCCGCTCATGGTGCCGCCCGTCACGTACGGCATTCCGATGGCGACGGTCATGTACAAGGTGGGTCTGGCCGGCACGCTGACCGGCGTGATCCTGGCGAACCTCGTGCCGGCGCTGCCGTTCGTCATTCTCGTGATGACGCCGTTCATCGAACAGATCGATCCGAATCTCGAAGCCGCCGCGCGGATCTTCGGAGCGAATACGCTGCGTTACTTCCGTCACGTGCTGCTGCCGTTGCTCGTGCCGGGCATGCTCGCGGCGGGGCTGCTCGTGCTCGTGCGCACGATCGGCATGTTCGAGCTGACGTTTTTTACGGCTGGGCCCGATACGCAGACGCTCGTCGTCGCGCTGTACTACGCGGTATTTTCGACGGGTGTGCGAGCGCCGCAATCGATCGATGCGATGGCGATGATCTATATGGCGATCACGCTGATTTGGGTGCTGATCGCGCTGCAGTTCGTGAGCCCGACGCAGTTGGTATCGCGGGTGAAGGAGCAGCGGTAGGCCCGTTGTAATCGAACCGCTCCTGCTTTCCGTGTTCGCCTGGTGCCGGCCGCACTGGCGCGGCCAGTGCTTACGGACGCAGTCGCGCCACCATCTCCTTGATGACGATGCCGTTAATCGATCTCAGTAATCGCAATTCGCCGCCAAGCGTTGCCGTAAGCGCGGGACGTGCGGCGATGATCGCGGCGTTTTCCTGTTCGACCTCGTTGAACAGAGCATCGGCCTGTTGAGGTATGCGTCGGAGCAAATCATCGATCTGGCGTGCGATCGTCGCGCGCGCCAGTCCTAGAGCGTCCCCCGCCTCATTGAGCACGTTTCGGTTAAAGAGGGCGTAGCGTTTGACTCCACAAACAGGGCTCGTGAACTCCGATAGATCAGGCCAACGCTGTTTGTCGCTAACCCCGCGTGTCTCGTACACGGCCTCGCAAAGCAGGTCGTAGTGCGGTGCGAGCGCGATTCCATGCTGATCAACGAGAAAGCTCAGGTTTTTCAGATGCGAGTCGCCATTACCCACCGCGATACAGAACACAAGCCACCGAAATATCCGCAGCCGCGCCGGGGCGGGGGCCCGACATTTAGCTGCGAGGTCGAAAAGCGACTCGAGCGACCAAGCGGGATACTTCATCGTAGCCGCCAGGTTCAGCAGCTGGCAACCGTCGATCGCATGCCGCCGAGACACCGTCCCATCCTTGATCTCTCGGTCGAACCGGGTAATGAGATAGACGGGCGAGGGCACATAGCGACGCTGGACGTTTGGTACCTCGAGCCCGACGCGCCCCGCAAGCTGCATGGTGAACCACTCATTGACGACTGAATGCGGGTAGTCCTGAGTGTTGTGGTGGTCGGGCTTCAGAATGTGTGTCGAGAGCGCCTTACCGCCCGGCTCGAATAACTGTCCGTCGCGTAGCACGACAGGGAGCTTGTGCTGCGCGCCGGCGAGCGACATTTTCTTGGGTGCGTCGTGCGTGAGCGGAACCCGAGGAAGGTCGAGGATACGCTGATTGAGGGCTGCGTCGTCAAGCGCGGTGAGGTCGTCATTTTCCTCCCGCGCGTCACCTGGAGCGCGCAGCGTGATGGATCCTGCGGATTCCCGGCCGTAATACGCGAGAAGTGCGAACGCGTCGCGGACATCGGGCAATCCGGCGTCCTTGGCGAGCAGGGTACGCACCGTGTCCTCGGGCAACAGGTTATCGAAATACCACTGCGCCGGCCGTGCGGTAGCGCCGTCTCGCAACATGCCACCGTCGAGCGGGAGGTGAGGGCTCAGTGCGAAGCGTGCGGGGTTTTCGAGCCACGACTGAGCGTACTCGAAGGCCCAAAGGTCATTGTTCTCGTGAAGCGTGCCGATTTGCTGACCGTCGATAAAAGCCTGGAGCGTTCGCTCAGTCATGTCGTTTTCGTCCCTTGGCGCCGATAGCGGGCTTCGCTCGATCGGACACACGCTCCGCATCGTCTAAGAGTTTTCTTGCCAACGCCCTGAGCTCGGCGCTGGGTTTGTCGGTCCCGACGGACGCCGCCAAGCGTTCGGCGGCTTTTAAGAGCACCGTCTGTCCCATTGGTGGCTCAGTCAGCAAGTCTTCGATCCTTGCTCCTGCCGCACCTCTGCCACCTTTTGCGGCATTGGCGCGCAATGCACCGTGGAGCGCGCGCACCGAGGAGCGAAAGTTTGCCAAGGCGGCCTGGCGCGTGAGCAACTCGTCGTCCGCGTCGGGAATCTCGACGACCACTCGCACACCGAGGCCTTGAAGGATCTGAAAAACTTTCCCCCATTGCACCGTGTCCGCGCCGCGCTCGGCTTTGGCCATAAAAGATTCGCTTACCCCTACGCTGCCCGCGGCGTCGTCCTGACGCAACTTTTGGACTTTTCGGGCGGCGCGAATCAGGCCGCCGATATCGGAGGCGTGCTGTATCGTGTGACGCATATGGACTGGCTCCTTGGACGACAACGGCTGGGCAAAAGCCGATGTGGCAATGACCTCGGTTGCCCGCTGCTGCAACGAGATGCCGTGACTTGCTCGAAGGATGGGTTGGGCCCGGCGCCATTGACCCATCATTCAGCGTGGCAGTCAGCGCTCGGCCCCAATCGCCCCGCGCCGCGCTACAAAAACGGTGCGTCCGCACAGATTATGGCAGCGATCGGGAACTTCAATCGTAAACCTTGTGATCGCAAGGATTCTATCACCAGTCCGCGGTTGATGCAGAAAAACCATGCGATCACATGGTTTATGCGTAAGAACGAAGCTGTGCAGGAAAAAACCATGCAAACGTACGGTTTTATGAATCCGGAAGCAGTGACGTACCCGGTGCTGTTCCGGTTCAGGTCGGGATACGTATAGGCTTGCTTCGGGTTGTCGAGGAACGAGCGGGGAATGGTCTGCGTGCCTTGAAGCGCATTGTCGGCCCCGCCGGCCGACAAAGAGAGCGTCGTATTCGTGTCCGTGTAGCGCAGCTTGCCGAACGCCTGCCGCACTCGGCTCGAATTGTGATCGGCCCAGCCGTTGTCGTTAGCGGCGTTGGCGTTCACGTAGTAGTCGAGGTTGCTGCCCGACAGACCTTGCGGCGTACCGAGGACGGGCGATGCCGCGAAGCCCCGGTAACCGATATCGGTCTGGTAAGGGTTGCCTTGCGCTTCGTCTTCGTTGATGTCGACGCTCGATACGTCCTTCTCGAAGTATTCGGTCAGGGTGTTCTTGTGTTGCCGGTCGATCTCGCGACCGTGGATCGTCTGGACATTGGCCGGTACGAGCGACAGCGGCGTCCCGATGCCCAGAAGCGGTGTCGTCCCGACGACGACGATCGGAGCGAGCGTCGTCGTCGCTTCGGCCGCGCCGCCCGATAGCACCTGTGCCCAGCCCAGCATCGGCAGCCCGCCGAACACGCCGCCGAAGTCGCACAACTCGACCAGTTGTCGCTTCTCGCTTGGGCGTGACTATCCGAATTCTGAAATCACCCCACGCCGCTCGCGCGGTACGATCCTCGATCATGCCGCGCGATGGGCCGCGAACGGTTTAGTAACGGTGCGGAGGCGGACGGTGGTCGTGATCACGATACGGGTCACGATCATGCGGGTGCCGGCGCATCCATTCGTCGTGCCGCCAGTAGCGGTGCCCGTCCCAGTAACGGTCGCCGTGCCATCCGATGGAGACGTGCAACCCCGCCGGGATCATGTGCGGCTGAGCATAAGTGGGCGGCGGCATGTGCATGGGCGCGTACTGCGCGAACGCGCTACTAGCGCCGATCAGTGCGCCGCCGGCGAGCAGCGCGGTAATCACGACGCGCGATACTTTGTTCGAGGCGTTCATGGCGATTCTCCCTATCAAATTGTCGGTACGAGCGTCGGCTGAACCGGCCGGAACCGAAACTTCGATTTCCGTCGTTCGCCTGACAACCACTTTAGCGACGCCGAACATTAATAGCTGTCAGCGCTTGTAAGCGCGCATTTCACGCTCGAGTCCGGCGGAACTGCCGAGGCCATCGTCGCGCCGCGATTGAATCGATAGCCGAGAGCAGCGCAATGCGCGGGTCCGCTCCTTTTGCGGAGGAGGGGCGGATTGCCGCGCCAGTTCGGCCATTTACCATCGAGGTCCGATGCGATAATGCGCGCTACCCTTCACGGTCCGATTTGTCCGATGCCTAGCTACGCTCGCCTTTCCGTCGTGTTGCTGCGAACCTTGCTCTCGTGCCTGCTATGGCCGGCGAGCCTTGCAATGGCACATCCACACGTGTGGATCGCGTATACGGCGAGTGTCCGGATGCACGGCACATCGATCGTCGCCATCGACGAGCATTGGCGCTTTACGGAAGGCTTTCCGGTACAGCTCGTCGGCATCGATCAATTGCCGGCGCGCGGCCTGCTCGATGCGGCGCAAACGAAGCGTTTTCACGATCAGGCCTTCGCGTCGCTCGCACACGCTTCGTACTTCACTCATCTTTTCGTCGACGGCAATCCACAGGCCTTCGGCGAGCCGACTGGCTTCCAGGTGTCGGTGGAAGACGGCAAGATCATGTATTCGTTTCAGCTGCCGCTCGCCGCTCCCGTGGACGTACGCGGCAAGAATGCCGAACTCGGTGTGTGGGACCCGTCTTTCTACGTCGACTACGAGGCGAAGTCGGACCAGGCGGTGTCGCTCGCACAAGGGGCGCCCCAGAGCTGTTCGATTCGATCGTTCGTCGACAAATCACACCCGATCTTCAACGGCTTCGTCTTGCCGCACGCGAGCGCAATTGCATGCTAGCCGACTTGCTTACGCGCTCCCGCCGTCTGTTCGCCCGCTCGGCGATTGCCCCCGGACGGGCGCCGCGCGGCGGACTGTGTCGTCGGAAATGGGCATCGGCCCTGTCGCTGCTGATCGTTCTGATGCTTGGCACTGCGTCCGTTTGCGCGCATGCCCAAGCACTGGACGTCTTCGGGCAACCGACGGGCGTCGTCGCCCACGCCGCCTCCGCGCCAAGCAGCGCGACGCCCCCGCCGTCGTGGTGGACCCGCGATATGCCGAATATCGTTCGGACTGGCGTCGGCGACTGGCTGCGGGTGCAAGCGAGCTGGAACGCCCGGATCGAGGGCTTTCTGGCGCAATGGTCGCACGGCGCCTCGCTGGCTGCATGGGCGATGCTGATTGCCGTATCGTTCGGGTACGGTGCGGTGCACGCGCTCGGCCCGGGCCACGGCAAGCTCGTCGTCAGTACCTATCTCGGGTCGCGTCGCGCGCGTGTCACGGACGCAGTGCTGTTGAGCATTTGGACGGCCACCGTTCAGGCCGTGAGCGCGATTAGCCTCGTGCTCGGCGCCGCCTGGTTCACGCACACGGGTCTCGTGAACGTCATGCCCCACGCTGCATCGATGGAAGCCGTCAGCTATCTGTTGCTCTGCGTGACGAGCGTGTGGGCAATCCGATCGAGTCGCGCGCGCAATCGATGCTGCGACGAACCGCCGATCGTGAGGCTTCCACGCGATGAAGACGCCGGCGCGTGGCATCCCATCCCAAGCGCTATCGATGTCGCGAGCCGCGATCAGCCGGTTCAGGGCGCATACCTCCGCGCTCGCCTGACGGATGCGTTGGAGGCGAGGGGCCGTCATGCGCCTCGCTCTCTTCGAACGGCAGTCGATGCTCGCTTGGTGCCGAAGGGGCCGGCGCCCTCGCGCATCAGGCAGATCGCGACGCTCGGACTCGCGGCTGGTGTGCGACCGTGCATTGGCGCGATCTTCGCACTGGTTACGTCGATGGCGGCCCGGGCGCTCACGGCCGGCGTCGTCGCGACATTCGCGATGGCCGCAGGGGTCGCGACGACCGTCGCACTGATCGGTCTTGGCAGCATCGGGGCAAACCGGACGATTGCGCGGCTCGCGTTGCGCCTACGCATCCGTTCCCCGCGCGCAGGGCGGGTTGTGGCAACCGGTGCTATCGGCGCGATCCTGCTGATCTCTGCGTTACAGCTCGCGCTGTTGCTCAGCGGCATCACCACGGCATCTTTCTCGTGACCGGCGCGCACCCGGGACAGGGTACTCGCGACCGAAGCATGGAGAGCCGATCCAAAAGAAAAACCCCACAAGAGCTTGATCTTATGGGGTTTCTTGGAATTCTGCGGCGTTCGCCGGAAGAACTGTTGGTGCCCAGGGCCGGACTCGAACCGGCACGCCTTGCGGCGGGGGATTTTGAGTCCCCTGCGTCTACCTGTTTCACCACCTGGGCTTTTGCCGACGCCAGAATGCGCCGGACAGAAGAGCGCGATTATGGCCGAAAACGGCTGCGGTGGCAAGAACCTTGGCCGTCGGCTCGCATCAGCGAGGCGCCCAAAACCGGACGACGGCGGGCGCCGCCGCGGAACACGCTCGCGACGGGAACCGCCCGACAGCCGACGGCACTGCCTCACTGACTCAGATAAACGAACTTCCCGCCCTTGATGATCCCCATCACGCTTGCACGCTGATCGAGCCCGACGTGATCGGTCGCGCTCGTGTTGACCACGCCGTTCGGCACGACGAGTTCATGCGCCTGTTCGAGCGCGGCACGCAATGCCGTGCGGAAGGCTTCGGTGCCGGGCTGCGCCGTCTTCAACGCCCGGGCGACGGCATCGTTCAGGCGCGGATACACCCCCGCCGCGTCGCCGGCGAACTGCGTCACGCTGTCGGGCCCGTACTGTGCCTCGTACGCGTCGACGAACGCCAGCGCAGCCTTTTTGGCCGGGTGATCGGCCGGCAACGTGCGCGCAACGACGACCGGCTGCGTGGGAAACAGCGTGCCTTCGACGTCCTTGCCGCCCAGCTTGATGAACGCCGGCGTGGCAATGCCGTGCGTCTGATAGATCGGCCCCTTGTAGCCGCGCTCGATCAGCTCGCGCTGCGGCAGCACTGCCGGTGTGCCCGCTCCGGCGACGAGGATGGCGTCGGGGTGCGCGGCGATCAGCTTCAGCGTCTGGCCCGTGACGCTCGAATCGGTGCGGTTGTAGCGCTCGGTCGCGACGAGTTCGATGTGCCGCAGCTTCGCGAACGTCGAAAACTCCTTGAGCCAGCTTTCTCCGTAGCTGTCGGCGAAACCGATGAAGCCGACCGTCTTCACGCCATGATTGGCCATGTAGCGGGTCATCACGTCGGCCATGGCGCTGTCGGTCTGCGCCATCTTGAAGGCCCAAACGCGCTTGCCTTGCTGCGGCTCCACCACGCTGGCCGAGCCGATCAGCGTGACCATCGGCGTATGCGAGTCGGCCACCGCGTCTAGCGCCGCCAGCGCAGCCGGGGTCACGTTCGGCCCGACGATCACGTCGACATGGTCTTCGTTGATGAGCTTGCGGATATTGCGGACGGCCGCGCCGGGATCGGAGCCGTCGTCGAGAACGATGTAGTGCGCCGGTTGGCCGGCGATCGTCTTCGGCCACATCAAGATCGCGTTCTTGCTCGTGATGCCGATGACGGCGGCCGGGCCGGTCGTCGACAAATCGATCCCGACTTTGATGTCGGCATAGGCCGGGGCGGCGGGCGCCGTGCCGGCAAGCACGAAAGCCGCGAGCGCAAGCACGCGGCGGAAAGATGCGGTCAACGCCATGCAATGGTCTCCACGAGGGGTTCTGGGTAGAAAAGGGTAAAACGCGCGGCCGGGCCGGCCCAAGGGGCCGGGCGACCCTCGGCGTCTCGAAACGTCGTCTTCAAAGCTCGTAGCTTTCGTGCTCGCCCTTGAGCGCCTGCTCGATGAGCTTTCGGTTCAGCGTGGGCGAGAGCAACTCGACGAGCGTGTACACATAACTGCGCAAGTAGGCGCCTTGCTTGAGCGCCACGCGCGTCAGATTGCTGCCGAACAAGTGCCCGACCGGCATCGCCCGCAAATGGCGGTCGCGCTCGGCGTTGAACGCGATATCGGCCATAATGCCCACGCCCAGGCCAAGCTCGACATACGTCTTGATGACGTCGGCGTCGATGGCTTCGAGCACGATGTCGGGCGATAGGCCACGCAGCGAGAACGCTTGATTGATCTTCGTGCGGCCGGCAAAGGCGTTGTCGTACGTGATCAACGGATACTGAGCCAGATCCTCTAGCGACAACTGCTTGCGTTGCAGCAGCGGATGATCGTCGGGCATCACGGCCACGTGGTGCCACTGGAAGCAAGGCAGCGAAACGAGCTCTTTGTATGACGAAATCGCCTCCGTGGCGATGGCGATGTCTGCGTGGTCGTGCATGACCATCTCGGCCACCTGCGTCGGACTGCCTTGCAGGATCGACAAATGCACCTTCGGGAAGCGCTTCTTGAATTCCGCGATGGCGCCGGGCAGCGAGTAGCGCGCCTGGGTATGCGTCGCCGCGATGACGAGGTTCCCCTGATCCTGCGCCGCGAAGTCCTTGCCGATGCGCTTGAGGCTTTCCACCTCCTGCAGAATCCGCTCGACCGACGCCAGGATGATGCGCCCCGGCTCGGTCAGCGAGCGAACGCGCTTGCCGTGGCGAGTGAAGATTTCGACCCCCAACTCGTCCTCGAGCTCGATGATCGCCTTGGATACGCCGGGTTGGGAGGTGTAGAGCGCCTTGGCCGCCTCGGTCAGATTGAAGTTCTGGCGGACCGCCTCGCGCACGAACCGAAATTGGTGCAAGTTCATTTATAACCCTACGAGCATAAGGAAAGAATTTTTTAGTCGTTTGAAATATAAGGGCAGTTTATTACGATCGACGGACGTTTTTCAATATCTATAGCTGTTTTCGTCATTAGCCCATGAGCGGAAGGTCTGAACGATGGCCCTCCGCTTGCAATCGATAGAGATTCGGGCGCCGCGGACCAGGCCGCGGCGCGACACAACCTGGGGTCCCGAATGTATCAATACGATCAGTACGACCAGACCATCGTCGACGAGCGCGTCGCGCAGTATCGCGACCAAGTCCGCCGCCGCTTGTCCGGCGAATTGAGCGAAGACGAGTTCCGTCCGCTGCGTCTGCAGAACGGCCTCTACATGCAGCGTCACGCGTACATGCACCGCATCGCGATTCCGTACGGCAATCTGCGCAGCGACCAGCTGCGTATGCTGGCGCATATCGCGCGCAAGTACGACCGCGGCTACGGGCACTTCTCGACGCGCACGAACATCCAGTACAACTGGATCAAGCTCGAAGAGACGCCGGATCTGCTGGCCGATCTCGCGTCGGTGCAGATGCACGGCATCCAGACGTCGGGCAACGACATCCGCAACATCACGGCCGATCAGTTCGCGGGCGTCGCGCCCGACGAAGTGATCGATCCGCGGCCCTGGGCGGAAATCCTCCGTCAATGGTCGACCTTCCACCCGGAATTCAGCTGGCTGCCGCGCAAGTTCAAGATCGCCGTGTCGGGGTCGAAGGAAGACCGCGTCGCGGTGCAAATTCACGATCTGGGCGTGTACCTGTCGAAGAACGAAGCGGGCGAAGTGGTCTGCGCGATCCTCGCGGGCGGGGGCCTTGGCCGCACGCCTATCATCGGCTCGATCATCCGCGAAAACTTGCCGTGGCAGCACTTGCTTACCTACTGCGAGGCCGTGCTGCGCGTCTACAACCGCTTCGGCCGTCGCGACAACATGTACAAGGCGCGGATCAAGATTCTCGTGAAGGCGCTCGGGCCCGAGAAGTTCGCGCAGCAAGTCGAAGAGGAATGGCAGCATTTGAAGGACGGCCCCTCGACGCTGACGCAAGCGGAATACGATCGCGTCGCTCGTCACTTCGCGCCGCCGCAATACGAGAAGCTGTCGGACACCGACGCTTCGTTCGAAAAGCATCTGCTCGAAAACCGTGCGTTCGCCCGTTGGATCGAACGCAACCTGCGCCCGCATAAGGTGCCGGGTTATGCGGCGGTCACGCTCTCGCTCAAGCCTGCCAAGGGTGCGCCCGGCGACGCGACCGCCGAGCAAATGGAAGCGGTGGCCGATTGGGCCGACCAGTACTCGTTCGGCGAAATCCGCGTGTCGCACGAGCAGAACCTGATTCTCGCCGACGTGAAAAAGCGCGATCTGTTCGCGCTGTGGGAAGAAGCCAAGAAGCAAGGTTTCGCGACCGCGAACATCGGCTTGCTTACAGATATCATCGCCTGCCCCGGCGGCGATTTCTGCTCGCTCGCGAATGCGAAATCGCTGCCGATCGCGCAGGCGATCCAAGACCGCTTCGACGACCTCGACTACGTGTACGACCTGGGCGATCTGTCGCTGAACATCTCCGGCTGCATCAACTCGTGCGGACACCATCACGTCGGCAACATCGGTATTCTGGGCGTCGACAAGGACGGCTCCGAGTGGTACCAGGTGACGCTCGGCGGCGAGCAGGGCACGAGCGCGACGGGCGCTAGGCTCGGCCGCGTGATCGGTCCCTCGTTCGCGGCCGAGGAAATGCCGGACGTCATGGCGAAGGTCATCGACACCTTCATCGAGAATCGCATCGACGGCGAGCGTTTCATCGATACCTATAATCGAATCGGCGTGGCGCCGTTCAAGGAACGCGTCTACGCGTCGCGCCAGCCGGCGCACGCGTAATCACCGCGCGAACGAGGGATATTTGCAGATGACTTCGATTATCAAGAACCGCTCCGTGGTGTCCGACGACTGGACCGTCGTGCGCGCGGACGAGAACGGCGCACTGCCCGCGGTCGATACGCTGCCGCCCGGTCGCGTGCTCGTGCCGTTCCCGCTCTGGCAGCAAGCACGCGAGGCGCTTGTCGCATCGCGTTCGAAAGAAGAACTCGGCGTGTGGCTCGCGCCGGACGACGAGCCGGGCGAGCTCGCCGGCGATCTCGAGAAGATTGCCCTCGTCGGCGTCGATTTCCCCGTGTTTCGCGACGGCCGCGGCTATAGCACCGCGCGGCTTTTGCGCGACCGCTACGGTTGGCGCGGCGAGTTGCGTGCGATCGGCGACGTATTGCTCGATCAACTGAATTTCATGTCGCGCTGCGGCTTCGACGCGTTCGCCGTTCGGGCCGACAAGGATATCCACGACGCATTGCGTGCGTTCGAGGAGTTCTCGGTCAAGTACCAAGGCGCGTTCGACACGCCCGAGCCGCTGTTCCGCCGCCGTGCGGCGCTCGAGACGGAGCCGCGCGCATGAGCTCGGATCGGACACCGGCCGCTGCGCCGTTCGACGCAGCGCTGCAAGCGAAGATCGACCGCCTGCACGCGTTCCTCGGCGATATCGCCGAGCGTCACGCTGCGATCAAGCTGGCTAGCAGCTTGGCGGCCGAGGATATGGTGCTCACGCATGCGATCTTGTCGCAACACTTGTCGATCGGCATTTTCTCGTTGAACACGGGCCGTTTGCATGCCGAAACGCTCGGCATGATCGACCGCGTGCGCGAGCGTTACGGCTACGACATCGAACAGTTTCATCCGCAGGCCGATGCAGTCGACGCATATGTGAATGCGCATGGCCTCAACGCCTTTTACGAAAGCGTGGATCTGCGCAAGCGTTGCTGCGAGATCCGCAAGGTCGAGCCTTTGAACCGTGCGCTGTCCGGCGTCGAGGCGTGGGTCACGGGCCAGCGCCGCGAGCAGTCGGTGACGCGCGCCGAGCTGCACGAGCAAGAGCACGACGCGTCGCGCAACATCGCGAAGTACAATCCGCTCGCGGATTGGGCCGAGGGCGAAGTCTGGGCCTACCTCAAGGCCTATGACGTCCCCGTCAATCCGCTGCATGCGCGCGGCTATCCGAGCATCGGCTGCGAGCCGTGTACGCGCGCCATTCGCCCCGGCGAGGACAGCCGGGCAGGGCGCTGGTGGTGGGAGTCGCGCGACTCGAAGGAATGCGGCTTGCACGTTTCGAACGTATCGAGCGTATCGACCGTTCAATTCGTGGCGGCTGGCGAGCAAACGATAGGAAACCGTTAAACATGAGCACGATTCTCGAACCCTCAGCGACGACACCGCTCACGGTCACGACCACCCGCATGGACCACCTCGACTGGCTCGAGGCCGAATCGATCCACATCCTGCGCGAGCTCGTTGCCGAGTGCAGCAAGCCGGCGCTGCTGTTCTCGGGCGGCAAGGATTCGGTGGTGGTGCTGCATCTGGCGCTCAAGGCGTTC
>DASVLS010000104.1:0-27550 GCA_036384755.1 Trinickia sp.
AGTTGATCGGCGCCCGCCGCGAGGCCATCCGCATGGCCGAGGACCGCGAGCTGTTCAAGCAGGCGATGACCGAGATCGGGCTGGACAGCCCCAGGTCGGACGTGGCCAAGAACTTCGAGCACGCGGTGGAGATCCAGGCCCGGCTCGGTTTCCCGGTGATCATCCGGCCCAGTTTCACGCTGGGCGGCACCGGCGGCGGCATCGCCTACAACAAGGAAGAGTTCGAGACCATCGTCAAGCGTGGCCTCGACATGTCGCCCACCCACGAGGTGCTGATCGACGAATCCGTGCTGGGATGGAAGGAGTTCGAGATGGAAGTGGTCCGCGACACCGCGGACAACTGCATCATCATCTGCGCCATCGAGAACCTCGACCCGATGGGCGTGCACACCGGCGACTCGATCACCGTGGCACCGGCGCAGACGCTTACCGACAAGGAATACCAGCGGTTGCGCGATGCATCCATCGCCGTGCTGCGCAAGATCGGCGTGGATACCGGCGGCTCCAACGTGCAGTTCGGCATCAATCCCGATACCGGCCGCGTGGTGGTGATCGAGATGAACCCGCGCGTGTCGCGTTCGTCGGCGCTCGCGTCGAAAGCGACGGGGTTCCCGATCGCGAAAGTCGCGGCCAAGCTCGCGGTCGGCTATACGCTCGACGAGCTCAAGAACGAAATTACGGGCGGTCAAACGCCGGCTTCGTTCGAACCGACGATCGACTACGTCGTCACCAAGATTCCGCGCTTCGCATTCGAGAAGTTCCGGGAGGCCGATTCGCGCCTGACGACGCAGATGAAGTCGGTCGGCGAAGTGATGGCGATCGGCCGCACCTTCCAAGAATCGTTCCAAAAGGCCTTGCGCGGCCTGGAAGTCGGCGTGGACGGCCTCGACGAAAAGACGGGCGATCGGGACGAAGTGGTTCGCGAGATCGGCGAGGCGGGGCCCGAGCGCATTTGGTATGTGGGCGACGCATTCCGGCTCGGCATGACGCTCGACGAAGTGTTCGAGGAAACGGCGATCGATCCGTGGTTCCTCGCGCAGATCGAAGCTATCGTGCAAACGGAAAAGGCGCTGGCCGGCCGCGCGCTCGAGAGCTTGTCGAAGGACGAACTGCTGTTTTTGAAGCGCGGCGGGTTTTCCGACCGGCGCCTGGCCAAGCTCCTGAAGGCGAGCGCGGCCGACGTGCGCCGTCGTCGCATCGAGTTGAACGTGCGCCCGGTCTACAAGCGCGTCGATACCTGCGCCGCCGAATTCGCCACGAAAACGGCCTACATGTATTCGACGTACGAGGAAGAGTGCGAATCGCAGCCCACCTCGAACAAGAAGATCATGGTGCTGGGCGGCGGTCCGAACCGGATCGGGCAGGGCATCGAGTTCGACTACTGCTGCGTGCATGCGGCGCTTGCGATGCGCGAGGACGGCTATGAGACGATCATGGTCAACTGCAACCCGGAAACGGTGTCGACCGATTACGACACGTCCGATCGTCTCTACTTCGAGCCGTTGACGCTCGAAGACGTGCTCGAAATCGTCGACAAGGAAAAGCCGCTGGGCGTGATCGTGCAGTACGGCGGCCAAACGCCGCTGAAGCTCGCGCTCGATCTCGAAGCGAACGGCGTGCCGATCATCGGCACGTCGCCCGACATGATCGATGCGGCCGAAGACCGCGAACGCTTCCAAAAGCTGCTGCAGGACCTCGGTCTGCGCCAGCCGCCGAACCGTACGGCGCGCGCGGAAAGCGAGGCGCTCGCGCTGGCCGACGAAATCGGCTATCCGCTCGTCGTGCGTCCTTCGTACGTGCTGGGCGGCCGCGCCATGGAAATCGTCCACGAGCCGCGCGACCTCGAACGCTACATGCGCGAGGCCGTGAAGGTGTCGAACGATTCGCCGGTGCTGCTCGACCGTTTCCTGAACGATGCGATCGAATGCGATGTCGACTGCATTTCCGACGGCACGGCCGTGTTCATCGGCGGCGTGATGGAGCACATCGAGCAGGCGGGCGTCCACTCGGGCGATTCGGCCTGTTCGCTGCCGCCGTACTCGCTGTCGAAAACGACCGTGACGGAACTCAAGCGCCAGACGGCCGCCATGGCCAAGGCGCTGAACGTGGTCGGCTTGATGAACGTGCAGTTTGCGATTCAGCAGGTGCGCGATGCGAGCGGCAAGATCGACGACATCATCTACGTGCTCGAGGTGAACCCGCGCGCGTCGCGGACGGTGCCGTACGTCTCCAAGGCCACGGGCCTGCCGCTCGCGAAGATCGCCGCGCGCGCGATGGTCGGCCAGTCGCTGGCGCAGCAGCAAGTCACGAAGGAAGTCGAGCCGCCGTACTTCAGCGTCAAGGAAGCCGTCTTCCCGTTCGTCAAGTTCCCGACGGTCGATCCGGTGCTTGGGCCCGAAATGCGTTCGACCGGCGAAGTCATGGGTGTGGGGCAGACGTTCGGCGAAGCGCTGTTCAAGTCGCAGTTGGCGGCCGGTTCGCGCCTGCCCGAGTCGGGCACGGTGCTGCTGACCGTGATGGACGCCGACAAGCCGAAGGCGGTCGAAGTGGCGTCGATGTTGCACGAACTCGGCTATCCTATCGTCGCGACGAAGGGTACGGCCGCGGCGATCGCTGCCGCCGGCGTGCCGGTCAAGGTCGTCAACAAGGTGAAGGACGGCCGTCCGCACATCGTCGATATGATCAAGAACGGCGAGATCGCACTCGTATTTACGACCGTCGACGAAACGCGCGCGGCGATTGCCGATTCGCGTTCGATTCGCATGAGCGCTCAGGCCAACAAGGTCACGTACTACACGACGATGTCGGGTGCGCGCGCGGCCGTCGAAGGATTGCGCTACCTGAAGAACTTGGAAGTCTATGATTTACAAGGACTACATGGTCGCCTAAACTAGGCCTTCGATCACTCCATTCAAGCTGGGGTCGCATCACGCCCCACGTGCCGCGGTTAAGCGGTATCCCGCCCAGACGTCTTATGAGGCGGGATGCACTTAACCGCGGTGCTTTTTTGATTGCCGTTTTTTTGTTTACTGATCTGTCTATGAGCACGATTCCCTTGACCAAGCGAGGCGCCGATCAACTGCGTGACGAGCTGCAGCGTTTGAAATCGGTCGAGCGCCCGTCGGTCATCAATTCGATCGCCGAAGCGCGCGCGCAGGGCGATCTGTCCGAAAACGCCGAATACGACGCCGCGAAAGAAAAGCAGGGCTTTATCGAAGGGCGCATCGCCGAAATCGAATCGAAGTTGGCGGCCGCGCAAGTCATCGATCCGGCCACGCTCGACGCCGAGGGCCGCGTCGTCTTTGCCGCCACCGTGGAACTCGAGGATCTCGACTCCGGCAATAAGGTGACGTATCAGATCGTCGGCGACGACGAAGCCAATATCGACCACGGCCTGATCTCGGTCAGCTCGCCGATCGCCCGCGCCCTGATCGGGAAGTTCGAGGGCGACGTTGCCGCGGTGCAAGCCCCGGGCGGCGTGCGCGAGTATGAAATCATGGCGGTTCGTTACGTCTGATCGCCACGCTGGCTCGGCTCTCGTGTCCTCCGCTCCCCATCGCTTGTTTCGGCTGCTGGCCTTGATTTGGGTTGGCAGCGCGCTGACGATCGGCTATGTCGTCGCTCCAACGCTCTTCGCGATGCTCGCACGCTCGGTCGCGGGCGACGTCGCGGCCCGGCTCTTTCGTATCGAGGCATTCGTCGGCGTGACGTGCGGCATTTTGTCGCTCGCGCTCGGCAATATGCTCGTGCGGCGTGGCATGCTCGAGTACCGGCGGCTGCGCTGGCTCGTCGCCGGCATGCTGATCTGCGTGCTGATCGGGTATTTCGGTCTGCAGCCGTTCATGGATGCGCTGCGCACTGCCGCCCGTGACGCCGGGCAAGATATCGCGCAGTCGGCCTACGCCGCACGCTTCGGCGTGCTGCATGGCATTGCCAGCTTGTTCTATGTCGTCGAGACGCTGCTCGGTCTCGCGCTCGTCTGGGTGCTGCCGGCGGGGCAGCACGGCCCGTCGGTGGGGGCCGCCAACGTTGCAGCCTAGTCGGACGGAGGGCGCCGAACGGATCGGGCGGACAGCAGCGAAGCCGATCGATACGCACCGGCGAGGCGCCGCGAACGGCGCGGCGCGCCGGTCAATGGCTCACTCACTTCGCCGTTTGATGCTGACGCTTCGCGCTCGTTTGGCGCTTTTTCGCCCGCTTGACAGTGCCGCCTGCCGTGACGCGCTCGTTGCCGCGCACGAGCACCTTTTCGGGCTTCGGCCGGCGCGCGGTGTTCGACTGCGATTGCTTGACGACCTTGACGACGCGCGGCGCCGCGCCGCGCTTGGGCGAGCCGCCCGCCGCTTCGCGGGCGGTCGGCGCAGCCGGCTTGCCTTTGGCGCCGGTGGGCTTCGCGGCCGGCGCCGCCGCCGCTTGCGGCTTCCAGATGACGAGCAGCTTGCCGATGTGCTGGATCGGCGCGGCGCTCAGCGTGTCGCAGATCGACTCGTAGATGGCGAGGCGATCGTCGCGTTCGTCGCCGAACACGCGGATCTTGATCAGTTCGTGCGCGGCGAGATGGACCTTGATCTCGGCCAGCACGGCGTCGGTCAGCCCTTCGGCCCCGATCAGCACGACCGGTTTGAGCGCGTGGGCTTGAGAGCGCAAATCGGCGCGTTGGGCAGGAGAGACTTTGAGGGCTGGCATAGGGCGGTGAACGACTCGACTAAAATAGGGGCGGCCGCGCAGTAGGTGCGTGGATAGGTGCGTGGACCGATCCGGCAGGCCGAACCGAAGGCCGGCGGGACCGGACGGCGCGCCGGCAAAACGCGTATTATCCGCCAAAAGTGCGGCCAGACGCAGTAAAAGTGCTGCAGCAAGCGGCCAGCGGCAACAGACGACTTTTCGATGGCAAAAAACCGTTTCAACCAATCTTGGCTTCACGATCACATCAACGACCCGTACGTGAAGCTCGCGCAGCGCGAAGGCTATCGCGCGCGGGCCGCGTATAAGCTGAAGGAAATCGACGAGCAGGACAAGCTCATCCGGCCGGGGCAAGTCATCGTCGATCTCGGCTCCGCGCCCGGCAGCTGGAGCCAGTACGCCCGCAACAAGCTCGCGCAGGGTTCGCAGCGCGATGCGGCGCGCGAAGGCGGGATCGACGGCACGATCATCGCCCTCGACATTCTTCCGATGGAACCGATTGCCGATGTCCACTTCATCCAGGGCGACTTCCGCGAGGACAGCGTGCTCGCGCAATTGGAGGAAGTCGTCGGCGATCGTCGCGTGGACCTTGTAATTTCGGACATGGCGCCCAATCTGTCCGGCGTGGCCGTCGCCGACGCCGCGCGGATCGAACATATTTGCGATCTCGCACTCGAATTCTCTCAAGCGCATCTGAAACCGGAAGGCGCCTTGCTCGTGAAGTGCTTCCACGGCAGCGGCTACAGCCAGATCGTCGAGAAATTCAAGCGCCAGTTCAAAATCGTCGCTGCGCGCAAGCCCAAGGCGTCGCGCGATAAGTCGTCGGAAACGTTCATTTTGGGCAAGGTTTTGAAGCGGCCCGCATAATTGGGCCGAATTGAAGGCGGTTTGCCCGCCGCGGCGCAAAAAACGCCCTCGGCATGCCGGAAAACGCTATTTTCGCGGTAGCGAAACGTTATGGCAGGGGCTAGCCGACTGGATTAGAATGCTTTGGTGTGCCGCAAGGTAACTGTAGGCACCCGTCTATGAGGAAGGAGTGGGCTTTGAACAACAATATGTTTTCGAAGGCAGCAGTGTGGCTGGTCATCGCACTGGTGCTGTTTACGGTGTTCAAGCAGTTCGACAAGCCCCGCGTTCAGGAAGGCGTTTCGTACTCGCAGTTCATGGACGACGCCAAGAACGGAAAGGTCAAGAGCGTTATCGTCCAGGGGCGCAATCTGACGGTCACTCCAGCAGACGGTCAAAAGTACCAGATCGTGTCGCCGGGCGACATTTGGATGGTCGGCGATCTGATGAAGTACGGCGTCCAAGTGAGCGGCAAGGCCGATGAAGAACCGAACGCGCTCGTTTCCGCCCTCTATTACCTGGGGCCGACGATCCTGATCATCGGCTTTTGGTTCTATATGATGAGACAGATGCAGGGGGGCGGCAAAGGCGGAGCCTTCTCGTTCGGCAAATCCCGGGCGCGACTCATCGACGAGAACAACAACGCGATCAATTTCACCGATGTCGCCGGGTGTGACGAAGCGAAGGAGGAAGTCTCCGAACTCGTCGATTTCCTGCGCGATCCGCAAAAATTCCAGAAGCTCGGCGGGCGCATCCCACGCGGCGTGCTGCTGGTCGGCCCCCCGGGAACCGGTAAGACGTTGCTTGCGCGCGCCATCGCCGGCGAAGCGAAAGTGCCGTTCTTCAGCATTTCGGGCTCGGACTTCGTCGAAATGTTCGTCGGTGTCGGCGCGGCTCGCGTGCGCGACATGTTCGAACAGGCGAAAAAGCATGCGCCTTGCATCGTGTTCATCGACGAAATCGACGCGGTCGGCCGCCATCGCGGCGCCGGCATGGGCGGCGGCAACGACGAGCGCGAGCAGACGCTCAATCAGATGCTCGTCGAGATGGACGGCTTCGAGGCGAACTCGGGCGTCATCGTGATCGCTGCCACGAACCGCTCCGACGTACTCGACAAGGCGCTGCTGCGCCCGGGCCGTTTCGACCGCCAAGTTTATGTCGGCCTGCCCGACATCCGCGGCCGCGAGCAAATCTTGAAGGTGCACCTGCGCAAGGTGCCGATTGCGAACGACGTCGATGCGTCGGTCATCGCGCGCGGCACCCCGGGCTTTTCGGGCGCCGATCTCGCGAATCTCGTCAACGAAGCGGCGCTGTTCGCGGCGCGTCGCGGCAAGCGCATCGTCGAAATGCTCGATTTCGAAGACGCCAAAGACAAGATCTTCATGGGCCCGGAGCGCAAGTCGGCTGTCATTCGCGAGGATGCGAAGCGCGCCACGGCCTATCACGAGTCGGGTCACGCGGTGGTCGCGAAGCTATTGCCGAAGGCAGACCCCGTCCACAAGGTCACGATCATTCCGCGCGGACGTGCGCTCGGTGTCACATGGCAGTTGCCCGAGCACGACAACGAGACCTATTCGAAGGAGTATCTGCTCGACCGCCTGGCGATCCTGTTCGGCGGCCGCGTGGCCGAAGAACTGTTCCTGAATTTGATCAGCACGGGCGCATCGGACGATTTCAATAAGGCGACGCAGACGGCGCGCGCGATGGTCGCCCGGTTCGGCATGACCGACGCTCTCGGGCCGATGGTCTACGTCGACGACGAAAACGATGCGTCGCCGTTCGGCCGCGGCTTCACGCGAACGATCTCCGAGGCGACGCAGCAGAAGGTCGATGCGGAAATCCGCCGCTTGCTCGACGATCAGTACAACCTGGCGCGGCGTCTGCTCGAAGAAAACCGCGACAAGGTGGAAGCCATGACGGCTGCGCTGATGGAGTGGGAGACGATCGACGCCGATCAGATCAACGACATCATGGAAGGCCGTCCGCCGCGCTCGCCCAAGAGCGTGCCGTCGACGGATACGTCGTCGGGCGGCGGCAGCCCCGGCGCCGAAGTGCGGCCGGGCAGCGCGACCGCACCGGCCTGACGCGGCCAAGCAAGAGACGACGGGTCGGTGCGAGGAAGCACCGGCCCGTTTTTTTAATTTCCTGGTTTTCGCGAGCATCCGCTCGTCGCGCAATCGCTTCGGCGCTCTCCCGTCGAATCGTTCCGGCTGGCCGCCGGGCGCGGGGGCAAACGTGCGGCCCAAGCTGCCGGCGCCTCGCGATGGCCTTCGCACTGCCGGTCGTTCCGTGTCGAATCCTGAACCCGCCCGCCCCGCCACGCCAGAGCCGCTCGTTTGCGGGCGCTACACCCTGACGTTCTCTCGCCCGCTCGTCATGGGCATTCTCAATGTCACCCCCGATTCGTTTTCGGACGGCGGGCGTTATGTCGCACGCGACGATGCGCTGCGTCAGGCCGAGCGAATGCTGACGGACGGCGCCGATATCCTCGATATCGGCGGGGAGTCGACGCGGCCGGGAGCGCCGGCCGTGCCCGTCGAGCAGGAGCTGGAGCGCGTCGTGCCGCTCGTCGAGGCCCTGACCGGCATCGGCGTGCCGCTCTCGATCGATACCTACAAGCCCGAGGTCATGCGCGCGGCCTTGGCCGCGGGGGGCGACCTCATCAACGATATTTGGGGCTTTCGCCAGCCTGGCGCGATAGAAGCCGTGCGCGACAGCCGGTGCGGGCTGTGCGTGATGCATATGCTAGGCGAGCCGCAGACAATGCAGCGCGGCGAGATCGATTATGGCGACGTCGTCGAAGACGTCCGCACGTTTTTGCAGGCGCGTGTCGATGCGCTGACGCAGGCGGGCATTGCGCGCGCGCGGATTTGCGTCGACCCGGGCTTCGGCTTCGGCAAGGCGACGCGCGAGCATAATTTCGCATTGCTCGCGCGTTTGAGCGAGAGCGCACCGACGCCGGCAGCCGGGCAAGCGCCGTTGCCGATCTTGGCCGGCATGTCGCGCAAGTCGATGCTCGGCGCCGTCACGGGCCGCAAGACGCCCGGCGAGCGCGTCGCGGCGAGCATTGCGGCGGCGGTATGCGCGGCGGAGCGGGGCGCGGCGATCATCCGCGTGCACGACGTGGCCGAAACGGTCGACGCTTTGAAGGTATGGGCCGCCGTTCGCGAGGCGCAAGACGCTGCGCGCTGACGGATACGAACAACGATTCAATACACTCGAGAGCAAAGGGATCAAAGGATGGCACGTCGTTATTTCGGCACAGATGGCATTCGGGGCAAAGTGGGCGAGGCGCCGATCACGCCCGACTTCGTGTTGCGGCTCGGCTATGCCGCCGGCAAGGTGCTAGCCGAGGCGGATCGATGGGCGAAAGCCGGTTCGCGTCCCACGGTGCTGATCGGTAAGGACACCCGCGTTTCGGGCTACATGCTGGAAGCCGCGCTCGAGTCCGGCTTTTCCGCTGCGGGCGTCGACGTCATGCTGGCCGGGCCGATGCCCACGCCGGGCGTGGCCTATCTCACCCGCGCCTTGCGGCTGGCGGCGGGCGTCGTCATCAGCGCGTCGCACAATCCGTACTACGACAACGGCATCAAGTTTTTCAGCGCCGACGGCAACAAGCTGCCCGACGAAGTGGAGCTGCGTATCGAGGAACACCTCGAGCAGCCGCTCGCCTGCGCGAGCTCGGAGCAGCTGGGCAAGGCGCGCCGTCTGGACGATGCAGCCGGGCGCTATATCGAGTTCTGCAAGAGCACGTTTCCGGCGACGTTCGACCTGCACGGCTTGAAACTCGTCGTCGACTGCGCGCACGGTGCGGCGTACGACATCGCGCCGCATGTGTTCCACGAACTCGGCGCCGATATCGTGCCGATCGGCGTGGCGCCGAACGGCTTCAACATCAACGACGGCGTCGGTGCGACGGCGCCCGACGCGCTCGTTCGCGCCGTCCGCGCGAACCGGGCGGATCTCGGCATTGCGCTCGATGGAGATGCCGACCGGCTGCAGGTGGTCGACGCAGCGGGCCGGCTCTACAACGGCGACGAATTGCTCTACGTGCTCGTGAAGGACCGGATCGCCACCGAGGGGCGCGTGCCCGGGGCGGTCGGCACGCTGATGACCAACATGGCGGTGGAAGTCGCGCTTGCGCGCGAGGGCGTGCCGTTCGTTCGCGCGGCGGTCGGCGATCGGTACGTGCTCGAGCAGCTGCGCGAGCGCGGCTGGCAACTGGGCGCGGAGGGCTCGGGACACATCCTGTCGCTCGATCGGCATTCGACGGGCGACGGCATTATCTCGGCGCTGCTCGTGCTCGCGGCGATCAAGCGCAGCGGCCGCACGTTGGCCGAACTGCTAGAAGGCGTCTCGCTCTTTCCGCAGCAACTCATCAACGTGCGGATGCGTCCGGGCGCCGAGTGGAAGAAGAGCGAGGCCATTGCCCAGGCCGTCGAGCAGGCCGAACGCTCGCTGGACGGCAGCGGCCGCGTCCTGATTCGCGCTTCGGGCACCGAACCCGTGCTGCGCGTGATGGTCGAGGCGAGCCAGCGCGAAGTGGCCGTGCGCCACGCGCAGGACATTGCCCGCGTCGTCGACCAAGCGACCGCATAACAACCGGCCGAAGCGGTGCCGGGGCGACGCGAACGCCCCAGGGAAAACGCTGCTTCGGCAGCGTTTTTCGTCTCCGCTCGTTCTACCCAGGCAGCGCGCGGCGCCCCCATCTTCGCCTAACTCGCGGCATCGTTCGTCAATTGTATGATTTTCCTTCCAGGTGGGAAGGCTGGTGTCATCTACGCTTCATTGATCGTCACATTACTGTCACAGTTTGGACCTAATCTTCGCGGTGTCGCGTTTTCACGACCACACCACTAGGGGATAATTCCATGAAATTGATGCAGACCGCGTTCGCTGGCTTGGCTGGCGTGCTTTTCGCCGTTTCCGCGCAAGCCGCCGATATCACCGGCGCGGGCAGCACCTTCGCAGCACCGCTTTACACGAAGTGGGCGGACGCCTACGCCAAGAACGGCGGTGGCAAGGTCAACTATCAAGGCATCGGCTCGTCGGGCGGCATCAAGCAGATCGAAGCGAAAACCGTCGACTTCGCCGGCTCGGACATGCCGCTCAAGGATGACGAGCTCGCAAAGCAAGGCCTCTTCCAGTTCCCGACGGTGGTCGGCGGCGTGGTGCCTGCGATCAACCTGCCGGGCGTGAAAGCCGGTGAGTTGACGCTGTCGGGCGAAGTGCTTGCCGATATCTACCTGAACAAGATCACGAAGTGGAACGACCCGGCGATCGCCAAGCTGAACCCGGGCGTCAAACTGCCGGATACGGCCATCGCCGTGGTGCGCCGCGCCGACGGTTCGGGCACGTCGTTCATTTGGACGAACTATCTCTCGAAGGTCAGCCCGGAATGGAAGTCGAAGGTCGGCGAAGGCACGACGGTCAGCTGGCCGACGGGCACGGGCGGCAAGGGCAATGACGGCGTCGCCGCGTTCATTCAACGTCTGCCGGGCGCGATCGGCTACGTCGAGTGGGCCTATGTGAAGCAAAACCACATGGTCTACACGAAGATGCAGAATCACGACGGCAAGGTCGTGACGCCCGATACGGACACGTTCGCGGCCGCGGCCGCCGGTGCGGATTGGAGCAAATCGTTCTATCAAATCCTGACGAACGAACCGGGTGCGAAGGCCTGGCCGGTCGTCGGTGCGACGTTCGTGCTGCTGCACAAGACGCAGGACAAGCCGACGCAAGGTGCGGAAACGCTGAAGTTCTTCAACTGGGGCTTCAAGAAGGGCAGCGACGCCGTGTCGTCCCTCGACTACATCGCGTTGCCGAAGTCGGTGACGGCTGAAATCGAAAAGCAGTGGAAGGCGAACATCAAGGACGCATCGGGCAAGGCTGTCGCGGAGTAATCGGCAGCAAGCAGTAAGCAGTAGCATTCGGAAGTAAGAAGGGAAGGCCCGGCAAGGCGAATGCGCGTTGCCGGGCATCGCCATCTGCCGCGGCCATCCCGGGCGCGGCATCAGCAAACGGGTTCACATGTCCGACACTCGACTCATGTCGACCGCGCCAGCCGAGCATGCGCAACGGGCGCCGAGTGCGCTCGGCGACGTCATCTTCGGCAATCTCGCGCGCTTGGCCGCGATCGTTACGCTGGTGCTGCTGGGCGGCATCATCGTGTCGCTGATCGTCGCATCGCTGCCGACGATCGAAAAATTCGGTTTGAGCTTTCTCTGGACCTCCGATTGGGATCCTCCCAGCGACGTCTACGGCGCACTCGTGCCTGTGTACGGCACGGTGGCCACGTCGATCATCGCACTCATCATCGCGGTGCCTGTGAGCTTCGGCATCGCGCTTTTTCTGACCGAGCTCTCGCCGGTCTGGCTGCGCCGCCCGCTCGGCATCGCCATCGAACTGCTCGCCGCCATTCCGTCGATCGTCTACGGCATGTGGGGCTTGCTCGTGTTTTCTCCGATTTTTGCGACCTACTTCGAGCAGCCGATCGGCGCCGTCCTCGGCCCCATGCCGTTCATCGGCGCGCTCTTCAAGGGTCCGCCGATCGGCATCGGCATCCTCTGCGCGGGCGTCATTCTCGCGATCATGATCATTCCGTACATCGCATCGGTCATGCGCGACGTGTTCGAAGTCACGCCCGTGCTGCTGAAGGAATCGGCGTACGGCATCGGCTGCACGACCTGGGAAGTGATGTGGAAGATCGTCCTGCCGTTCACGAAGAGCGGCGTCATCGGCGGCGTGATGCTGGGTCTCGGGCGCGCACTCGGCGAAACGATGGCCGTCACCTTCGTCATCGGCAACACCAACTTGCTCGATAACGTCTCGCTGTTCTCACCCGGCAACAGCATCACCTCGGCCCTCGCGAACGAATTCGCAGAAGCAGGGCCGGGTCTGCATACGTCGGCATTGATGGAGCTCGGGTTGATCCTTTTCGTCATCACGTTCATCGTGCTCGCGATCTCGAAGCTGATGCTGTTGCGTCTGGAAAAGGCGGAGGGCGCGAAATGAGCGGGCCGTCGACGCACATCCCGGGCTCGGCGAGCCCCGAAGTCTTCGCGGCGACGCGCGATCGCCTGCAGCGCCGCCGGCGCACCGTC
Organism: Trinickia sp.; assembly: GCA_036384755.1. Classification (GTDB taxonomy): domain Bacteria; phylum Pseudomonadota; class Gammaproteobacteria; order Burkholderiales; family Burkholderiaceae; genus Trinickia. Next base: position 12,633 of record DASVLS010000104.1, read on the forward strand.
AACGCGATTGCGCTGGCGATGTCGATGGCCGCGATGGCGTTCGGGCTGCTCTGGCTGGTCTGGATTCTTTATACGACGTTGAGCCTGGGCGTGGGCGGCTTGTCGCTCGCGCTCTTTACGCAATCGACGCCGCCCCCGAACACGGACGGCGGCGGCCTCGCCAATGCGATCGTCGGCACGCTGCTGCTCGTCGGCGCCGCCACGGTGCTCGGCACGCCGATCGGCGTGCTCGCCGGCGTCTACCTGGCCGAGTACGGCCGCAAAGGCTGGCTCGCGAGCGCGACGCGCTTCATCAACGACATCCTGCTGTCGGCGCCGTCGATCGTCGTGGGCCTGTTCGTCTATGCGATCGTCGTCGCGAAGATGGGGCACTTTTCCGGCTGGGCCGGCATGGTGTCGCTCGCGCTGCTGCAGATTCCGATCGTGATCCGCACGACCGAGAACATGCTGAACCTCGTTCCCAATGCATTGCGCGAGGCGGCGTTTGCGCTCGGCGTGCCGAAGTGGAAGATGGTGCTGTCGATTACGCTGAAGGCTTCGATGGCCGGTGTGGTGACGGGCGTGCTGCTGGCCATTGCGCGCATCGCGGGCGAAACGGCGCCGCTGCTGTTCACGGCATTGTCGAACCAGTTCTTCTCGGTCGACATGAACCAGCCGATGGCGAATCTGCCCGTCACGATCTACAAGTTTGCAATGAGTCCGTTCCCGCAGTGGCAATCGCTCGCGTGGGCCGGTGTGTTTCTGATTACGCTCGGCGTGCTGGGATTGAACATCCTCGCGCGTTCGATGTTCGGCAAGAAGTAAGGCCACGGAGCGCCCAATATGAACATGGCTGAAAGTCACCTTTCCCAAGTCGAGCGTCCCGCCGCTCCCGCCGGTTTCGAGCCGATTCAGGGCGAGCGCCCGCTCGCGCCCCTGACGCCGAAGATCGAAGTGAAGGATCTGAACTTCTACTACGGCAAGTACCACGCGCTCAAGAACATCAACCTCGCGATTCCCGAAGGCAAGGTGACGGCGTTCATCGGCCCGTCGGGTTGCGGCAAGTCGACGCTCCTGCGCACGTTCAACAAGATGTTCGCCCTCTATCCCGAGCAACGCGCCGAAGGCGCGATCATGATGGACGGCGAGAACCTGCTCACGACGAACCGCGACATCTCGCTGCTGCGCGCGCGCGTGGGCATGGTCTTTCAAAAGCCGACGCCGTTTCCGATGTCGATCTACGACAACATCGCGTTCGGCGTGAAGATGTTCGAATCGCTGTCGCGCTCGGAGATGGACGACCGCGTCGAGTGGGCGCTGACGAAAGCCGCGCTCTGGACGGAAGTGAAAGACAAGCTCCATCAAAGCGGCTATGGCCTCTCGGGCGGGCAGCAACAACGTCTGTGCATCGCCCGCGGCATCGCGATCCGCCCCGAAGTGCTGCTGCTCGACGAACCGTGCTCGGCGCTCGACCCGATCTCGACGGGCCGCGTCGAGGAACTCATCGCCGAATTGAAAAACGATTACACCGTCGTGATCGTGACGCACAATATGCAACAGGCGGCGCGTTGCTCCGACTTTACGGGGTATATGTATCTGGGCGAGTTGATCGAGTTCGGCGATACGGAAAAGATCTTCATCAAGCCGGTCCGCAAGGAAACCGAGGATTACATTACCGGCCGCTTCGGCTGATGAAATAGGGAGACTGGAATGTCGGACAAGCATTTGTCGAGCCAGTTCGACGCGGACCTCAATTTGGTCTCGTCGAAAGTGTTGGAAATGGGCGGCCTCGTCGAAGCGCAAATCACGCGTGCGATGCAGGCGCTGAACGAATTCGACGCTTCGATCGCCGACCAGGTGATCGCGGCCGAGGAAACGGTCAACACGATGGAAGTCGAGATCGACGAAGAGTGCAGCAACGTCATTGCGCGCCGCCAGCCGGCCGCGCGCGATCTGCGTCTGCTGCTCGCGATCTCGAAGACGATCACGAACCTCGAGCGCGCAGGCGACGAGGCGGAAAAAATCGCTAAGCGCGTCAAGCGTTTGATGGAAGACGGCGCGTCGCGAACGGTGAACATCGCCGAGATCAAGGTCTCCGGCGAGATGGCCGTATCGATCCTGCGCCGGGCGCTCGATGCGTTCGCTCGGCTCGACACGGTCGCCGCTGCGCAGATCGTGCGCGACGACAAGGCGATCGACGAGGAATTCCGCGCTTTCGTGCGCAAGCTGGTCACGTACATGATGGAAGACCCGCGCACGATTTCGGCGGGGCTCGAATTCCTGTTCATCGCAAAGGCGATCGAGCGCATCGGCGATCATGCCAAGAACATCGCGGAGTTCATCATCTACATCGTGAAGGGGACCGACGTGCGCCATAAGTCGCGCGACACCCTCGAGCGCGAAGCCCTTAGTTAAACGTATCAAGAGGTGGCGATGCCGAGCAGCATTCTCATCATCGAAGATGAGCCCGCTATTTCCGAACTGATTTCCGTGAACCTGCAGCACGCGGGGCATTGCCCCATTCGTGCTTACAACGCGGAGCAGGCGCAGGCGCTGATCAGCGACGTGCTGCCCGATCTCGTGCTGCTGGACTGGATGCTGCCGGGCAAGTCGGGCATTGCATTCGCGCGCGATCTGCGCAACAACGAGCGCACGAAGCACATCCCGATCATCATGCTGACGGCGCGCGGCGACGAGCAAGACAAGGTGCTCGGGCTCGAAATCGGCGCCGACGACTACGTCACGAAGCCGTTTTCGCCGAAGGAGCTGATGGCGCGCATCAAGGCCGTGCTGCGCCGGCGCGCGCCCCAATTGACCGAGGACGTGGTCGCGATCAACGGGCTCAAGCTCGATCCGGCCACGCATCGCGTCGCCGCGCATTCGTCAGGCAACGAGATCAAGCTCGATCTCGGTCCGACCGAATTCAGGCTGCTGCATTTCTTCATGACGCACCCGGAGCGCGTGCACAGCCGCACGCAACTGCTCGATCAGGTTTGGGGCGATCATGTCTTCGTCGAGGAGCGGACGGTGGATGTCCACATCAAGCGACTGCGGGCCGCGCTCAAGCCGGCGGGCTGCGATGCTATGATCGAAACGGTGCGCGGTAGCGGCTATCGTCTCGCCAAGAGCGCGTAACGCACCGCCAGGCGCGCTGCGAGCACCGTCGCAGCGCGCATCCCATTCGATCCACCGACAACGCCATGAATATCATTTGGGCGCGCTCGATCGTGTCGTTGCTGCTGCTCGCGCTCGTCTGCGCGGCGATCGCGGCCGTGACGAACGCGCGCACGGCCTTGAGTTTCGCCATCGTGGCGCTCATCGCGCAAACGCTGTTTTCCACCTATCACACCGAACGCCTGTGGCGATTGCTCGATGCGCCCGTCTACGGCGAAGTGCCGAGCGCACCCGGCATCTGGGGCGAGATTTACTACCGGCTGCATAAGCTCGCGAAGCGCTGGCATGCGCAAGTGCGCCAAGTCGAACAGCAGCATTCGCGTTTCATTCAGGCCATTCAGGCTTCGCCGAACGGCGTCGCCATGCTCGACGATCACGATCAAATCGAGTGGTGCAACGCGATCGCCGAGGAGCACTTCGGGCTCGACGCGAAGCGCGACCTGCGCCAGCACATCACGCATCTGGTGCGCCACCCCGACTTCGTGCGCTACCTCAATTCCCATCAGTACGACGAAATGCTCGTCATGCGCGGCATGGGGGAAAAGCGGCAGAACGTCCTGTCGGTGCAGGCTTTTCCGTACGGGGAGAATCGCAAGCTCGTGCTGTCGGCCGACATCACCGAGCTCGAACGGACCGACGCCATGCGGCGCGATTTCGTCGCAAACGTCTCGCACGAGTTGAAGACGCCGCTGACGGTCCTTTCGGGTTTTCTCGAGACGATGCGCGACATTCCGCTGAGCGAGGCCGATCGCGCACGCTACCTGGAATTGATGGATCAGCAGGCTTCGCGCATGCGCAATATCGTCGACGATCTGCTCGTGCTGGCCAAACTCGAAGGCGATGCGAAGCCTCCGAGCGATCGCGCGATCGATATGCGCGCCGTCATCTCGCACTTGCAGGAAGACGCCGCGAACCTCTCGGCCGGGCGCCATCGTTTTGCTTTTACGGCCGACGAAGATCTGACCGTGTCGGGCGTGCATACCGAGATCTTGAGCGCGCTCGGCAATCTCGTCACGAACGCGATCCGCTATACGCCCGACGGCGGCTCGATCGATGTCGTGTGGAAGCAAGTCGGCAACGAGGCCGTGTTTTCGGTTACGGACACGGGCTTGGGCATTCCCGCCGCCGACATCCCGCGCCTGACCGAGCGGTTTTATCGCGTCGATCGCAGCCGGTCGCGCGACACGGGCGGCACGGGGCTCGGGCTCGCCATCGTCAAGCATGTGCTGCAGCGTCACGATGCGACGCTCGAGGTCAAGAGCGAGGAAGGCAGGGGCAGTACGTTCAGCGTGCGCTTTCCCGTTCAGCGCACGATGCGCCGCCAGGCAGCGCACGCGTAAAGTGTTTTCGTCAGCAGCCGAACTTCAGCAACAGCCCCAGTTGCGCGTTGCGCGAGGTCTTGCCGGGACGGCTGCGCCGGTAGTGGCCGTCGCTTTGCATGACCCACGCCGATTGATTGTCGCCGAGCAGCGCGGACAGCCCTTCGGCGATCACGCGCCGTTTCAGCCGCCGGTCCTTGATCGGAAAAGCCACTTCGACGCGTCGGAAGAAATTTCGGTCCATCCAGTCGGCGCTCGACAGATAGACCTGCTCTTGCCCATCGGCAAAGAAGTAGAAGATCCGATGGTGCTCGAGGAAGCGGCCGACGACCGAGCGTACCGAGATATTGTCCGATAGCCCTTCGACGCCGGGCTGCAGCGAGCACACGCCGCGGACGATCAAGTCGATCTTCACGCCCGCTTGCGACGCCTCGTACAGCTCGGCGATGACGGTGGGCTCGAGCAGCGCGTTCATCTTCGCGACAATTCGGGCTTTTTTCCCGGCGCGCGCGTGGTCCGCTTCGGCGCGAATCGCTTCGACGAGCTTCGGATGCAACGTAAACGGCGACTGCCAGAGATCGTGCAGCTTCAGTTCGCCGCCGATTCCGGTGAGTTGCTGGAACACGTGGTGGACGTCTTCGCAGATGCGCTGATCGGCCGTCAGCAGGCCGAAATCGGTGTAGATCCGCGCGGTGCGCGGATGGTAGTTGCCGGTGCCCAAGTGCGCGTAGCGCTTGAGCGTCGCCTTGCCGTTGTGCGTGGTGCGACGCACGATCAGCATCATCTTCGCATGGCATTTATGGCCCACGACGCCGTAGACCACGTGTGCGCCCACGGCCTCGAGCTGCGAGGCCCAATTGATGTTCGTTTCTTCGTCGAAGCGCGCAAGCAGCTCGACGACGACCGTGACTTCCTTGCCGTTGCGCGCCGCTTGCATGAGCGCATCCATCAACGGGGAATCGGTGCCCGTGCGATAGATCGTCTGCTTGATGGCGACGACGTTCGGGTCTTGCGCCGCCTGCAACAGCAGTTCGAGGACGGGCTGAAAGCTCTCGTAGGGATGATGGAGCAGGACGTCGCCTTGATCGAGGGTGTCGAACAGGTTGGCGGCGTTCGCCAGCACGGGCGGCGTGGCGGGCACATGCGGGACGAATTTGAGGTCGGGCCGATCGACGAGATCGGGCAACTGCATGAGCCGCACGAGGTTGACCGAGCCTTCGACGCGGTAGCAGTCCTTTTCGCTCAAGCCGCTCTCGTCGAGCAAACGGCGCACGAGATGCGGCGGCGTATCGGCCGACACTTCGAGCCGCACGGCATTGCCGAGATGGCGCGCCGGCAATTCGCCCTGCAGGGCGACGCGCAGATTCGTGATTTCGTCTTCGTCGACGAACAACTCGCTGTTGCGCGTGATGCGGAATTGATTGCAGCTTCGGATCGTGAGATTCGGAAACAGCTCGTGCACGAAGCGCTGCATGAACGAGCTCAGCAGAACGAAGCCATAGGCGAAGCCCGACAGCTCCTGCGGCATTCGAACGAGCCGCGGCAGCGCGCGCGGTGCCTGCACGATGCCCATGACGGCCTGGCGGCCGAACGCATCCTTGCCTTCCAATTCGACGACGAAATTCAAGCTCTTGTTCAGCACGCGCGGGAACGGGTGCGCGGGGTCGAGGCCGATCGGCGTCAGCACCGGCAGCAACTCGTCGACGAAGTAGCGGCGCGCCCATTCGGTTTGCGGCTCCGTCCACGTTTCGGCGCCATGGAAGTAGATGCCTTCTTGCTCGAGTGCGGGCAGCACCGTTTCATGCAGCATCGAGTACTGCCGATTCACGAGCTTGTGCGCACGCTCGACGACGAGATCATAGACGTGCTGCAACGACATGCCGTCCGGCGCGAGCGTGCCCGGGTTGTCGCGCATTTGCTCCTGCAGCCCCGCCATGCGAACTTCGAAGAACTCGTCGAGGTTGCTGCTCGTAATGCAGATGAAGCGCAGCCGCTCGAGCAGCGGCACGGAAGGGTCGGCGGCTTGCGCAAGGACGCGTTCGTTGAAGCCTAGAATGCCTAACTCACGGTTCAGCAGGGGATAACGCAGCGACATCGGCAGCAAATGAGAGGGGTCGGATGAAGAAACGAATGTGCGCTCGGACATTCTCATAGTTCGGTGTCAATGCGATGAAAAGTCATACTGTCACTTATTCTACGGATATTTCGCGGACTGTAGAGAGGCGAATGAGTTGCAGCATGGTTCGCACCGGGGCGTGTGCCGGCGCGATGTCGCACCCGGGACGACGCATTCGTCCACCGAGGCGAAAGACTATTTGCTTAAAATGGCGTTTTTGACCTGCGTCGCGCCGGTCCCGTCGCATCGACGACGGCTCCGTCTCCTGCGCTAACGAGAGCTTGCTTGCCTCATGCCCAATACCCCGCACCTTCTTGCGTCGGTCGATCTCGGCTCGAATAGTTTTCGGCTCATCGTCGGCCGCGTCGAAGAAACGCCTGCCGGCGCGCAGATCTATCAAGTCGACGCGCTGCGCGAGCCCGTACGGCTCGCAGCGGGGCTCTCGGCCGATAAAATGCTCGATCGCGCGTCTCAGGTGCGCGCCTGGGATGCGCTCAAACGCTTCGGCGAGCGTCTGCGCGATTTCCATCCCGACCACGTGCGCGCCGTCGCGACGAACACCCTGCGTGTCGCCAAGAACGCGCCCGAGTTCCTCGGCGAAGCGCAAAGCGCGCTCGGGTTTCCGATCGAAGTCATCGCGGGGCGCGAGGAAGCGCGCCTCATCTACGCGGGCGCCGCGCATTCGGTGCCGGCGATTTCCGGCAAGCGGCTCGTCGTCGATATCGGCGGCGGCTCGACCGAGTTCATCATCGGCCAGCACTACACGCCGCTCGTCATGGAAAGCCTTTATATCGGCTGTGTGAGCCATAGCCGCACGTTCTTTCCGGCCGGCAACGTGGACGAGTACACGATGCGTCAGGCCGAGCTCGCGGCCAAGCGCGAAATCCAAATCATCTCGCGAGAATACAAGCAAGCGGGATGGGATCAAGCGATCGGCTCGTCGGGCACGGCTCGGGCGCTGGCCGAACTCGTCGAAGCCAACGGCTTCAACGATCCGGGCGTCTCGCACGGCATTTCGCGCGGGGGGCTCGAGCGCCTGAAGCGCGCCCTCATCAAGGCCGAGAACGTCAACCGGCTCAAGCTCGTCGCGCTCAAACCCGATCGCGTGCCCGTGCTCGCCGGCGGCTTGTCGATCATGTTGGCCGTCTTCGAGGAACTCGGCATCGATTATGTCGACACGACGGACGGGGCGTTGCGCCTGGGCGTGCTCTATGACTTGCTGGGCCGCACGCAACACGAAGACATGCGTGCCGTCACGGTCGAAGGCTTCATGCGCCGCTACGGTGTCGATCGCGCTCAGGCCGAGCGGATCGGCGATCTCGCCGTGGGCTTCTACGACCAACTCGGCGAGACCGATCAGGATCGCTTGGAAGAAGATCGCATCTTCCTCGGCTGGGCGGCCGCGCTGCATGAGATCGGCCTGTCGATTTCGCACAGCGCCTACCACAAGCACTCGGCCTATATCGCAAGCAACGCCGACATGCCCGGCTTTTCGCGCACGGACCAAGCCCGGCTGGCCGCGCTCGTGCTCGGTCATGCGGGCAAGCTCGGCAAGCTGTCGCAAGCGCGCGAAGTCGAGTGGCCGCTGCTGTTTTGCCTGCGGCTCGCGGCGCTGCTGTGTCGACGCCGGACCGATGTGGGGCTGCCCGGCATTCGCGTGGCGAGATCGAACGGCGGCTACGAGGTACGTTTGCCGAACGAGTGGGTGGCGGGCAATCCGCTCACCGATTACAGCCTGATCCAAGAGGCGGCGGAATGGGAGAAGGTCGGCATTCGCTACCGCGTCATCTATACCGAAGAATAAGCGCGCAACGGCGGCCGCACGACGTACGCGCCGGCCGGCCGTTGCGGCCGCTCGAGCTCAGCCGAGGAAGTGCCGCGCGTAGCGTGCGTTGATATCGGATAGGCGGAACAGCGTGAGGAAGTCCGCGCAATTGAAGTCCGGGTCCCAAGCCGGTGCGCCGCAGATCTTCGCACCAAGGCGCAGATAGCCTTTGACGAGCGGCGGCGGCGCCACGCGCACGCCCGTGCGTAGCTCCTCGACGGGCAGCGGCGTATGCGCGAATGCGCGGTATTCGGGGCTCGTCATGGCGTTCTCGCGCAGCGATTCGTACAGATTGGCGGCGAAGTGCCCCCCGTCGGCCATCGGCACGCTGGCGCAGCCGAGCATCGTTTCATAGCCGTTCTGCATCATGTACGTGCCAAGGCCTCCCCACAGGGACATGATGACCGACCCGCTGCGGTAGTCGGCATGCACGCACGAACGGCCCACTTCGACCATCTTCGAGCGCAGGTGCGCCAAGCGCGACAGATCGAATTCGCCCTCCGCGTAAAGGCGGCCGATGCGGGCGGCCTGATGCGGCGGCAGGACGCGGTAAGTGCCGACGACCTGAAGCGTATCGAGGTCGCGCACGAGCAGGTGATCGCAGTAGGCGTCGAAGGCGTCGACGTCGAGGCCGGCGGGGCCCGACACGCTCGCGCCCATCTCTTCGGCGAAGACGCGGAAGCGCAGGCGCTGGGCCTCGCGAAGCTCCTCGTCGGTGCGCGCCCAGACCACTTGCAGACGATGCTCCTGCGTGACGGTTTCCTTTTCGCGCGGCAAACGGCGGCGCGAATCGAGCGGGATCGAAGCGAGGGGCAGGGTGGGCGTCGGCAGATCTCGCATAGGGTTTCCTGGTTCCTAATGACGATGAAAGGAATGCTGGGTCTTCGCCAATGTAGTAACGGGCGATGACGTTTGCATGGCAAATGCGTGTCGATGCGATGACATGTCGCGCGACGGACACGCGCGTTTCATCTGGCTACGTCAAATCCGGACAGATAACGGCGCGGACGACGACTTGGGGCGCGGCGTTGCCGCGTGCGTCGCTGCGCTCGCGGCCCGTGATCCACCAGAGGCCGCCTTTTTTGATGGTCCATGCGGCGCTCGCGCCGGCGACGAGTTGCGAGGCGACGAGACCGAGAGTGGGTTGATGTCCGACGACGACGACCATATGGGCGATGCCGTCGGGCCACCCTGCGGCCGTCAGCACTGCATCGGGGCCAGCGCCGGGACCGATGAGCTCCACGGTGCGGTATTGATCCGTCAGCGTTTCGACCGTCTGCACGGTGCGCGCGGCTGGGCTCGAAAGGATCACGGCGTCGGGCTCCAGGCGGTGCCGAAGCCACTTGGCGACGCTTTGCGCTTGTTTGCGGCCGCGCGAGGTCAGTTGACGGGCAGCGTCGCTCGGGGCCGACTCCTCGGCCTCCGCATGACGCCAGAGAATCAAATCCATGTCGTTGCCTCCTTTAGCGTGGGGCGCTCGGGGCGCCATCGGTCATCGGATGCAAAAACGGCTAGCGAATGAATTCGAGCGCGCAAACCGGACGGCGATGGGCATGCTTTCGCATTGCGATTGACCGCGGGTGCCCAGCACGGCTAGAATCTCGGATTCGTCGGAGCGTAGCGCAGCCTGGTAGCGCATCTGATTTGGGATCAGAGGGTCGTAGGTTCGAATCCTATCGCTCCGACCACTATATACAAACGACGGCATTGCCATCGGCCAATCGCGCAAGCGCAACAGTGAATGACTTTCGCTTTGCTCGCGCATGGTCGCGTCCCATAATGTGACGGTCAGGCGCGAGCAAGACAACCACCGCGCGATCGATCACGGGGAGGGGCCAGCTTGGATGAGACGGCCGACGAGGCGAGGGTATTCCTTTCGACGTTATGGCCCGGACGTCCGGAGCGGTTGCTTGCGCTCGGCGCGGTGGCGGTGTCGATCGTCGTCTTCGCAGCGTTGGCGCCTTTCGCCAAAACGCAACTGGCGCCGGTCTGGGGATTCGTTCCCATCTATCAATCGGCGCTCGCCGTTTGCGACCTCTTGACCGCGGCGCTGTTCATCGGTCAATACAGCATCCTCTTCTGGCGGCCGCTCTTGCTGCTTGCAGGCGGGTATCTCTTTTGCGCGAGCATGGCGATCGCGCACATGCTCTCGTTCCCCGGCCTGTTTTCACCCACCGGCCTACTCGGGGCCGGTCCGCAGACGACAGCCTGGCTTTACATGATGTGGCATGGCGGGTTTCCGCTCGCCGTGATCGGCTACGCCTGCCACAGATCGCCTGGCGGCGGCGCGCGTCCGCCGGCGCCTTGGCGCTCGGCGCTATGGTGCGTCGTGACCGCGATTGCGGCGGCGTGCGCGATGGCGGCCATCGCCACGGTCGGTCACGCTTGGCTGCCCCCCATCATGCAGGGCTCGCAGGAAGCCCCGGCGCTCCTTTGGGTCGTTTCCATCGTTTGGGCGCTCAACTTCGTCGCATTGGCGGCATTGCTCGTGCGGCGCGCGCGCACTGTGCTCGACCTATGGATGATCGTCGTGCTCTGCGCGTGGATCTTCGATATCGCGTTGTCGGCCGTCCTCAATCACGCGCGCTTCGACGTCGGTTTTTATGCTGGACGCATCTATGGGCTCATTGCATCGAGTTTCGTGCTCGTTGCGCTGACGTTCGACAACATCAAGCTCTATGCACGCGTCGTGCAGACACTCGATCGCGAGCGTGCCGAGCACCGTCTCGTGCAGCAGCGCACCGAGCAGTTGAACGAAGCAAAGGCGCTGCTCGAAGCGCGTGTGGCGGCCCGTACGGCTGCGCTGGCCGAATCGAATCGCGATTTGATACGCGAAGTGGCCGAGCGCAAGCGTGCAGAAAACGCGCTCGTGGCGTCGCAGGAGGAATTGCGCGAGGTGGCGGCCATCGGCAGTTCGGCGCGCGAACAGGAGATGCGTCGAATTTCGCGTGAGTTGCATGACGAGCTCGCGCAAACGCTGGGCACTCTGAGGATAGAAACCGATCGATTGAGGGAAGCGGTTGCCGATGAAGCCGTGGACACGGAGGCGCAACGCAGGCTCGGTGCGATGCGGTTGCTGCTCGACGATGCCGTGGCCTCGACGCGTCGCATCGCGTCCGACTTGCGGCCGCTCGTGCTCGACGACCTCGGGTTGGTGGCGGCGTTGCAATGGCTCGTGCAGGCCTTCATGCAGCGCAGCGGCGCCACGTGCGACCTGACCGTCGAGCCGGCCGACCTCGAACTCGGCGAGCCGTACGCGACGGCGACGTTCCGCATGGTGCAGGAGTCGCTGACGAACGTGGCGCGCCATGCGCATGCATCGCACGTCGACGTTCACTTGATGCGCGAGCGCGATCGGATCGTCTTGACGGTGCGTGACGACGGAGTCGGATTCGATCCGGCGCAAGCGCGCAAGCCGAACTCGTTCGGGTTGGCCGGATTGCGCGAACGCGCCTATCTCGTGGAGGGGCAACTCGATATCGAGTCGGCGCCAGGGCGCGGCACCACGATTGCCGTGCGCATTCCGCTGCACGCCGCGCAAGCGCGCGAGTTGTCATAGCCGTATTGGCGGCTCGTCGTCAGGCGTTCGCGCCGAGCCTTCCCGTTACGCGGCACGAGCAGCACGAGCGGCACGAGTGCGCGTCGTGCCGCGCCGTTCCCGTTTCTCTTGCGTGCGGCCTTCAGACTTCGACGATCTTGTTCCAGTCGAAGAGCGGGTTTTCGAGCCGATTGCGACGTCGATCGATATAGCCGCGCGGATTGCAGACGACGCGCGTCCCGTTGGCGACGTAATCGAACGGCGTGTGCGTGTGCCCGTGAATCCATAGGTCGATGGGCGGGCCGACGAGGTCGGTCAAATGACTGACGAAGCCGGCGGAGGCGAGATCGCTAGCAAATTGTTCGGCAAGGCTGTCGCGATGCGGGGCATGGTGGGTCACGACGACCGTCTTGCCCGAGAACGGCTTCGCAAGCTCCCGCTCGAGCCATTCGCGCGCATGCGCATGCAACGCCAGCGTGTCCGCCGGCGTGAACAGGCGCGGCGTTCCGCTAGCGGCCGATGCGGCGGGCGTGCCGGATGGCCAGGCCACCTGGATCGGCCCGCGAAAATCGAGCATGACTTTTTCGGCGGCGGCAATCGACGCATCGACGGCCTCGCTGCTGGCGCCGAACAGTTCGAAATCGGTCCACAAGGTCGTGCCGAGCACGCGCCAGCGGCCGCCGGGATCGACGAGCGCGGCGTTGTTCAGGTAGTGGACGTGTTCGACGCTGGACGCCGCGTCTCGCATCGCCACCTCGAGCGCGCCGAATTCGCCGTCGTAGTACTCGTGATTGCCGGGCACATAGACGATGGGCACGCTGTCGGCGAACGTCTCGGCCGCCCAGCGAATGCCTTCGGCATGATTGTGAATGTCGCCCGCGAGGACGATGAGATCGGCCTGCGCATGAGGGATGACCTCAGGCTCGTCGCACTCCAGGTGCAGGTCGGACAATACGCGAATTTTCACGAAACGCCTCGTTGCTCGATATGCATGCTGGGGGTGCACGCGCGGTGCCGGGCACGGCGGCGTTCTCGTACGACGCGGGCTCGGCGATGCCCCTTTAGCGTAGCACTTTGCCGGGATTCATCAGTCCGTCCGGGTCCAGCGCAGCCTTGAGCGCGCGCATGAGCCCGACCTCGACCGGCGATTTGTAGTGCGTGAGTTCGTCGACCTTCAATTGTCCCAGGCCATGCTCGGCGCTGAACGTGCCGCCGTGACGGTGCACGCTGTCGTAGACGATGCGATTCAACTGCGCCTGATATTGCGCGAGGAATGCCCGCGCGTCGCCGCCCTCCGGCGCTTGCACGTTGTAGTGGAGGTTGCCGTCTCCGAGATGGCCGAACGTGACCATGCGCGCGCCGGGCACGGCGGCTGCGATGGCCGCGTCGGTTTCCTCCATGAACGTGCCGATCCGCGAAATGGGGACCGCGATGTCATGCTTGATGTTCAGGCCTTCCTCGGCCTGCGCGAGCGGGATGTGCTCGCGCAGATCCCAGAACGCGCGAGATTGTGCGAGGTTCTCGGCCACCACGGCGTCTTCCACGAGGCCCGATTCGAGCGCTTGTTCCATCATCCGTTCGAACAGTGTGCGCGCGTGCGCTTCGCTCTCGTTGTCCGACAGCTCGAGCAGCACGATTTGCGCGTGAGATTGCTCGAACGGGTAGCGCAGCGGCGGATAATGCTTGCCGACCAGGCGCAGACAGAAATCCGACATGATCTCGAAGCCCGTCAGCAGCGGGCCGGCGCATCGCTGCGCGAGCGCGAGGAACTCGAGCGCGGCATCCGCCGACGCAAGCGCCGCGAGCGCGGTGACGCGCGCGGCCGGCTGCGGGTGCAGCTTCATGACGGCGGCCGTAATGATGCCGAGCGTGCCTTCCGCGCCGATATAGAGGTCGCGCAGGTCATAGCCCGTGTTGTCCTTGCGCAGTGCGCGCAGGCCCTCCCAGATTTCGCCTTGCGGCGTGACGACTTCGAGGCCGAGACAGAGCTCGCGCGTATTGCCGTAGCGAAGGACGCCCGTTCCCCCGGCATTCGTGGACAGATTGCCGCCAATCGTGCAGCTGCCCTCGGCGGCCAAGCTGAGCGGAAAAAGGCGGCCGGCTTCCCGAGCGTGGCGCTGCACTTCGGCAAGGATGACGCCCGCCTCGACGGTGATCGTATTGTTATGAGGATCGAGTGCGCGTACGCGATTGAGCCGCGCGACGCTCAAGACGGCTTGCTCGCCCGTCGTGTCGGGCGTCGCACCGCCCGCGAGCCCCGTGTTGCCGCCTTGGGGGACGAGCGCGACGCGATGCGCGTTGGCCAGTTTGACGAGCGCGGCCACTTCTTGCGTCGTGCCGGGACGCAACACGGCGCATGCGGCGCCCGTATAGCGACGCCGCCAGTCGGTCAGAAACGGCGCGGTATCGTGCGGATCGGTCAGGACGTGCGCGGCGCCGATCGCGTCGCGGCAGGCGGCGACGAATGCGTCGCGGGCGGATGAGGTGGATGCGGTCATGATCGTCGTCTTAAGCCGGTATCGCCGGTGTCGCCCGTTTTGCTAGTGTCGCCCGCATCGCTCGCCTTCGCGGCTTCGCGGCGGGCCGTTCGCGCGGCGCGCTTGAACGGTGCGAGATAGGCGAGCGCGCAGCCGATGAACAGCGTGGCTGCCGCTACCTCGACCCAGCCGAGGCGAGCCGACAGACCGCCGTCGGTCATGCCGCGCACGATGCCTTCGGCCACATATAGGAGCACGAGCATCGAGGCCCATTGGAGCGTATAGAGCTTGCGCCGCCAGACGCCGGGCAAGGCGCATGCGAGCGGCAGCGCTTTGAGCACGAGCGCCGATCCGCCGGGGCGCAGCGGGGCGAGCCAGCGCTCCCATGCCAAGGCAAGCACGATCAAGGCCACGAGCGAGACGGTTGCGCCGAGCGCCCATCGCTCGCGCCCGGCGAGCGCAGCCGGCCCGGCAGGGGCGGGGGCGCCGG
>DASVLS010000105.1:0-8765 GCA_036384755.1 Trinickia sp.
CGCCGAGCGCGGGAGGCGCAATCAGTGCTGCGAGGCGCAGTCCGGATTGAACACGCGTTTCGTGGACGGCGGGTTCTTGGCCAGCTTGCTGGCCGGGCGTCGCGGCCGGGCGACGAGTTCGCCGCCGCAGTTCGGGCACACGCCCTTCAGGACGTTCGTCGCGCAAGCGGCGCAAAACGTACATTCGAACGAGCAGATGAGGGCGTCGCCGGCCTCCGGCGGAAGAGCCTTGTCGCAGCATTCGCAGCCGGGTCTGAGTTCAAGCATCGGGTGTCGCTCCGTTGGCGCAGTGGGCTCGAGCCGGTCCGAACGTCAGAGCGTTCCGGTACAGGAAAGAGCCGTTAAGCAGCCCGTGGCCTCGCTGTACCCGCAGGGCACTCGAGCCTTGGGCGGCGGCTGTATGAGGCCGTGCCCGTCAATAATCCGCTTCGGCAAATCAGCGTCGGTCCAAAACCGCTAAATACAGAATGTTACACATATCTCGGCACCTTGAAAATCCACATCATTCGAATATTTCCCCAAATCTTGGCAAGTCGGGACCGCGAATCCGGAGCGTCTCATGCGTTAATATGTGACCGCTGCCCGGGCCGGACTTGCGATGCAAGCAATCGACGCGCTCGCGCAATGCCTCGAAACCGGTCCCTCGCTCATGTACTCCTTATTGCCTGCATTCGTTTCCGCGCTTTTTCTCGGCTTCGGTGCGTACGTGTTGATCACGGAGGGTGTGACGCGTATTTCGGTGCCGTTTGTCGCCATGTGCGGGACAACGTTTGCTTGGCAGGCTGCTTGGGCATTCTTGTTCCAAACGACGGGCCCGAGTCTCGCTTTGCTGCTCGTCAAAACGGGTTACCTTTTCATCCTATTTCTGCCGACGACGTTCTATCACTTCATCACGGAAGTCGTGTCGAGCGGCAGCGAACGTCTATGGCTGCGCATTTCGTACGGCTTATGTATCGTTCTCGCGCTGTTGCTCTTGACGACTAACGCGGTCGTCGACGGTTACCATTCTTACTTCTTCGGCGCGTATCCTTGGGCGGGGCCGCTTCATCCTGTTCATGTGGCGCAGACGGTTCTGCTCGCCGGCCGCAGCGGTTGGCTGCTGTGGCAGGCGAGGCGCCGGACCCACACGCCCGGCCCCCGAAAGCTGCTGACGCTATGTCTAGTGAGCCTCGCGCTGTACTCGGTCGCCGCCACCGACTACGCCGTCAATTACGGTCTCGCGTTCTATCCGCTCGGCGTCGTCTTCATCACGATCAGCCTAGGCACGTTGGCCGTGTCCATCGTCCGATATGGCTTGATGGGGCCGCAGCTGATGCTGGCGACCGTTGCCCACGAAGTGGCCACGCCGCTGGCGACGATCGGCCTGCACGCCGATGAACTGCGCCGGGCGCTGCCGGAACTCATGCGCGGGTACAGCCTGGCCGTCCAGCACCGGCTCTGCAGCGATCGCCTGCTGTTATCGCACGAGCCCGAACGGCTGCCGCGCCTTGCGTCGGCCATCCGGCGTCACGTGGACAGTACGAGCGCCGTCGTCGAAATGTCGCTGGCGTCGCTGACGCTGAACGGGATCGACAGACGCGAATTCGCCGTCCATTCGCTGAGCGAATGCGTGCAAACCGCGCTCGACCGCTTCCCGTTTCGTGCCGGCGACCGGGATCTCGTCTCGGTTGCCGCCATCGATCCTGCGCTGCGTTTTTCCGGCTCGGATTCGCTGCTCGTCTTCGTTTTGTTCAATTTGCTGAAGAACGCCCTGCACGCGATTCACGCGGTCGGCAAGGGCCGCATCGAGATCGACGCCTATCGCATGGAGGGGTTTTGCGTTCTTCGATTCGCCGATAACGGGCCGGGGATCGGCGCCGACATGCTGCCGCGAATCTTCGAGCCGTTCTATACGACGAAGCGGCACGGCCGCGGCGCCGGCATGGGACTGGCGTTCTGCCGCCGCGTGTGCGAAGCGTTCGGCGGCAGTATCGCCTGCGAGTCGGAGCCGGGCGTCCGGACCACGTTCACGCTGCGGCTGCCGGCGCCCGGTGCTGCGGCCGATCGCAGATTGCGCGACCTGCCGCAGCCGGTTTGACGCTAACGCGTCGGTGTCGTCGCGCCCGTCAGCTGGCGCTGTGCGGGTCGGTCAGCTGGTACTGCGTGACGCGGTCGACGATTCCCGCCGGGAATCGCCGAATGCGCTTGTCCGGGCCGGCGAACAGGATTTGCTGGTATCCCATCGAAACCGGTCGGCCATCCACATAAAAGCGGAACAGCAGGTAGGCCGAGCACTGACGGACTTTCACGGTATTGAGATAACAGTCGACACGCTGAAAGGGAAACGTCTCTTGCACATATTCCTGGTGTGCGCGCTTGGTGACGAATGATCCGCCGGTGCCGAGCAAATTACCGTCGATACATTCGAAAAACCAGCGTTCGCGGCAAATTCCCTGCCATTCGAAGTAACGGGCGAAGTAGGTATTCATGAAGGCGTTGGAGTCTTTGAGATAGATGTCGATGACGTGATGAAACGTCTTCTCGGCTTTCACATTCAGGGCTTCCGGCGTGAGCAGTGCGGCGCCATTGGAAAGAACGACGGGGATTGAATCGTGAGTAAACATCAGCTACTCCTCAGAAAAGCGCTACGAGCGGTAGCGGCGCATTTCCCTGCGGCGGGAAATGCGAGATTCTTACCGCTCATATTCGGCAACGTCGTCGTCCGCGGAATTACCCGATTCCTGTTTTTTTGAATTGATCCCGTTCGAGCGAAATTTCTTGTGTTTTTGAGCCTGTTGCCCTTAGTGTCGACACGTTGGATAATCACCGCGGCCCGACCCTGAAAAGCGCGGCGGCCCATTCGCCGTCGCTCGGTGCGATCCGTTTCCTACTGAGGCAGGTATGAATTCGTTTGTCAGGCAACCCATGTTTCACCCCACGTCGGTGGTTTTTGTCGATGACAACGCGGATTTTTTAGATGGACTGAGAGGCGTTGTTTCGGATCGCGAGCTGAATCGTTTTTTTACGGATCCTCTGGTGGCGCTGGATTTCGTCGTGTCGCACGACCGCGGTGTGCCCCATGCCCGGATCGCCGGGCCCGAATATTCGGAGGTGGAAAGAGGCGGCGCCCACGCACTGGGCCGGGACGCGCTCGATGACGATGCCCGATTCGAGGACATAGCCGCAGTCGTCGTCGATTACGAAATGCCGGAAATCGACGGCATTCGGTTCCTCGAGTCGATTAGCGACATCGCTTGCGCGAAGATTCTGCTGACGGGGGCGGCGGGCGACTCGGAGGCGGTTACCGCGTTCAATGCCGGCCTGATCGACTTCTATCTACGAAAAGGCGATCCCGCCATGCCTGTCAAGCTGGCGGCCGTATTGGCCGATGCAAAGAAAAAGCACTGCAACTTGCGCGGATGCATCGGTGTTCATGGCGTGGGCTCGACGTATTGCGATCCTCGGGTGGTCAGGCTATTGGACGAGTGCGTGGCCGAGGGGCGCTGTGTCGAATATTACTGGCGGTCCGAGCAGAATGTCGTACTGATGTTCGACGCGCAGGGCGATCCGACCGTGTTCGTGGCATGGGATGCGGACGAGTGGGCGTTTCAGTGCGATACGGTCGTGGACGCGGGCGGGCCCGACTGGCTGCTGCGAGGGTTGCAGCGGCGAGAGATGATGCCGGTGTTTTGGCCGTCCCAGGCGTATCGGCCGGGAAGCTCGAGCGTGCGTACGGTCGAGCCCGTACCGGTGCCGGATTGGGAGGACGCGTTCTATTGTTTGGCGCCGCTTGGCTTGTCTGAGATCGAGCCGGCGATGCTTTCGTTCGCCGCGTGGAAAGCGGCCAGGCGCGGGGCGGTTCGGGCGGCAATCGAAAACGCCGTGCGCCGGTAGCCGCCGCCCATGCTGTGCGCGTGCCGAATGTCTGCGTAGAGCGTCGAGCGTTTTCCGAAGCTGCCGGTCAGGCCCACGCCGAGTTCGTACCAGGTCTTGCCGAGCCGATTGGCCAGCGTCGTGCCGCCGACGTTCATCTGCCCAGGCGAGAAGAAATCGTGCAGTACGTCGGCGGTGAATGAGGGCGTCACGCTCGAAGTCTTCGAATCGTTCCATCGATTGGCGGTGAATAACCTGAACCCCTCGCGGCCGCGCAGCGAAGCTGTCAGCGCTGGATGTCCCGTTCGCCTGCACGAGCTCGATGCCGTTGCCCACGGTTTGCGCACACCGGCGCCCGACTGCTCGACCGAGATCGCCGTACTGCCGCTCGCGTTCCCGCCGACGACGAGCCGATCCGACTGCGACGCGCTCCCGCCCGCGCGTTCATTTCTCGTTATTCGCCCGCCGCTTTGAGCTCGATGAGGAGATCCTTCGCTGCCACGCGATCGCCCGGCTGAACATGAACCGCGGCGATTTCGCAGTCGCGATCGGCTGCGATATGCGTCTCCATCTTCATCGCTTCCAGCGCAACGAGCGTGCTGCCGGCCGACACGCGTTGGCCCGCTTTGACGGGCACGGTCACGATCGAGCCCGGCATCGGGGCTGCGATGTGCAGCGGGTTTTCCGGATCCGCGACAGCTCGACCCTTGCGAACCGGCCCTGTCGACGCGGCCTCGCGCTTCTCCACGACAGCGGTGCGAGACTGTCCGTTCAGTTCGAACTGGACCTTGACCAAGCCTTCGTCGGTGTCCGCATGCTGACCTTGCAGCGAAACGAGCAACGTCTTGCCCGCGTCGATGTCGATGGCGACCTCGTCCTGAGGTTGCAGCCCATAGAGGAAAGCCGGCGTCGGCACGACCGAGGTGTCGCTATAGGTGCGCACGTGCGTGTGGTAGTCGGCAGTCTGCTTCGGATACATGAGATACGAGGCGAGCTGCTTGTCGTCGAGCGGATGTTCGCAGGCGGCTTCGCCCCGTGCCCGTGCTTCTTCGAGGTCCACGGCTGCGATGCGATCCCCGGGCCGGTAAGGGGCCGGCGGCTCCGATCGCAAGACCTTGCGCGAGAGGTCCGCGGGAAAGCCGTCCGGTGGAAAGCCGAGTTCTCCCTTGAACAGCGACACGACGGATTCGGGAAACGCGATTTCCTTCGTCGGATCGCAGACATCGGCGGCGGTGAGGTCGTTTGCGACCAACATCAAAGCCAAGTCGCCGACCACCTTCGAGGTGGGCGTCACCTTGACGATGTCGCCGAAAATCTTGTTGACGTCCGCATAGGCGCGCGACACTTCCGTCCAGCGATGCTCGATTCCGAGCGAGCGTGCTTGCTCCCGCAAGTTCGTGTATTGCCCGCCGGGCATCTCGTGACGATAGACATCGGCCGTGCCGGCTCGGATTTCGGATTCGAACGGCGCGTAATAGCGACGCACGCCCTCCCAGTACATCGACGCTTCGTGCAGCCGCTCGAGATCGAGGCCTGGATCGCGTTCGCTGCCTGCCAGCGCGGCGGCGATACTCGAGAGATTCGGTTGTGAAGTGAGGCCGCTCATTGCATCGAGTGCGCCGTCGACGGCGTCGCAGCCCGCATCGATCGCGGCGAGCGCCGAGGCGGCGGAAATACCGCTCGTGTCATGCGTATGGAAGTGGATGGGCAGCCCCGTTTCTTCCTTGAGCGCTTTCACGAGGGCGGCGGCGGCCTGTGGACGGCAGACGCCCGCCATGTCCTTGATGCCGAGGATATGCACGCCGGCGCGCTGAAGCTCGCGTGCGATGCCGACGTAATACTTTAGGTCGTACTTCGGGCGAGAAGCGTCGAACAGGTCGCCGGTATAGCAGATCGCGCCTTCGCATAGCGCGCCGCTTTCACGTACGGCGTCGATCGCCACGCGCATGTTGCTGACCCAGTTCAGCGAGTCGAATACGCGGAAGAGATCGATACCGTTGCGAGCGGCTTGCTGCACGAAGAAGCGGACGACGTTGTCGGCGTAGTTCGTATAGCCCACCGCGTTCGAGCCGCGCAGCAGCATTTGGAAAAGGATGTTGGGCACGCGTTCGCGCAGCTGCGCCAGACGCTCCCATGGGTCTTCCTTGAGGAAGCGCAAGGCCACGTCGAACGTCGCGCCGCCCCAGCACTCCATCGAGAAGAGTTGCGGCAGTTCGCGCGCGTAGAACGGCGCGATCGGCAGCATATCGGCGGTGCGCATGCGAGTGGCGAACAGCGACTGATGCGCGTCGCGCATGGTCGTGTCGGTCAGCAGAACTTGCTTCTGTTCGAGCATCCAGCGCGCGAAGGCTTCGGCGCCCAGTTCGCGCAGCCGATCGCGCGTGCCTGGGGGAATCGGCCCGGCGGTATCGACTTTAGGCGTTACCGGTCTTGGCAGTGGCAACGGAGGCAGCGAGCGGCCGACCATTTCCGGGTGCCCGTTGACGCAGACTTCCCCGAGGTAGCGCAGCAGTTTGGTCGCGCGGTCGCGGCGTTTCGTGAAAGCAAGCAGCTCGGGCGTCAGATCGATGAAGCGCGTGGTGACATCGCCCCGCGCAAAGGCCGGATGATTGATGACGTTTTCGAGGAACTGGAGGTTCGACGCGACGCCGCGAATCCGGAACTCGCGTAGCGCGCGATCCATTCGACGGATGGATTCGGCGGCGGTCGGCGCCCAGGTCGTGACTTTGACGAGAAGCGAATCGTAGTACGGCGTGATGACGGCCCCGCCGTACGCGGTGCCGGCGTCGAGGCGGACGCCGAAGCCTGCCGCGCTGCGATAGGCGGTCAATCTCCCGTAATCGGGCAAGAAGCCGTTGTCGGGATCTTCCGTCGTGATCCGGCATTGCAGCGCGTGCCCGTTCAGCGCGATGGCCGCCTGAGCCGGCACGCCAGCGGCGCGCCGGCTGACTGCGCCGTGTTCGTCCAGCGTATCTTCGGTGAGCCCGATCGCGCCGCCTTCGGTAATACGGATTTGCGCCTTGACGATGTCGACGCCGGTGATCATCTCGGTGACCGTATGTTCCACCTGGATGCGCGGGTTCACTTCGATGAAATAGAATTTGCCCGAATCGGCATCCATCAGGAATTCGACGGTGCCCGCGTGCGTATAGCCAACCGCTCGCATGAGTCGCAGGGCGGCGTCGCAGAGCGCGGCGCGACCGGCGTCGTCGAGATAGGGGGCAGGGGCGCGCTCGACCACCTTTTGGTTGCGGCGCTGCACCGTGCAGTCGCGTTCGTAGAGGTGCACGAGGTTGCCGTGCGTGTCGCCGAGCACTTGCACTTCGACGTGGCGCGCGTTGCGCACGAGTTTCTCTACGTAGACCTCGTCGTTGCCGAACGCGGCGAGCGCTTCGCGCCTAGCGGCGGCGAGCGCGCCTTCGAGATCTTGCTCGCTTTCCAGCACGCGCATGCCGCGGCCGCCGCCGCCCCAGCTTGCCTTGAGCATCAACGGATAGCCGACGCCGGCTGCCAGGCGTTTGCATTCGTTGAGGTCCTGGGGCAGAGGATCGGTGGCGGGCATGACCGGCACGCCCGCGGCCAGCGCCGCGTTGCGGGCGGCGACCTTATTGCCGAGCATGCGCATGATGTCGGGCGACGGGCCGATCCAACGGATGCCGGCATCGATGACGGCTTGCGCGAAATCGGGGTTTTCCGAGAGGAAGCCGTAGCCTGGGTGAATGGCGTCGACGTTGGCGAGCCTGGCGATGCGTAGGACGTCGTCGATGTCGAGATAGGCGGCGAGCGGTTTTTTGCCTTCGCCTACCAGGTAGCTTTCGTCTGCTTTGAAGCGATGGAGCGCGAGACGATCTTCCTTCGAATAGATCGCCACGGTGCGGATGTCCATCTCGGCGGCCGCTCGCATCACACGAATCGCGATCTCGGAGCGGTTGGCAATCAACAGGGATTTGATGCGAGCGTCGTTCATGGGGTGGGCGGGCGGATACCGGAATGATCGAAGGGCCACTCGATCGCATTCATGGTTCGCGAAGGAGGGGGCGGACGACGGAAGCGCAGTACGGAATAACGGCAGGATAGCGCGCGAACGGGTGCCGCGATTGGAGGATCGCGACGGGTTACTTGTAGGATCGCGACATGGTGGGGGGACTTCGGGGCGCTGTTTGCGGCTCGATGCCAAGCGTGTGTCGACCCGTCAGACCGCCCGTGCCAGGGGAGACAGGACTAGAATCGTCTGTGCAAGCATCATTGGTAGAACGCATCCATGGATCTGACGGGAATTGGCCTCTATACGCTGCAGGAAGCAGAGAGGCTCACTGGCGCTGACGCGCGCGAGGTGAGCCGGTGGCTGTTCGGCTATGCGTCGAAGGACGGTGCGAGGCCTGCGCGCACGCCAAACGCTTGAAGGGCTCCAAGCGCGAGCGCCGTGCCCAATTCATCCACTTGTTCAGCGCTGCCAAGGCGATGTCCTCGCGATTGCTGGCGAGCGCTTCGCGGTAGACCGACCGCAGCGCCTGCTTCAGGCGCCACGCCCGCGCGCTTTTCAAGTTCGAGCGTTGTAGCCAATGCATTGCCTCGGACTGCGCCTGGCTCCACTGCGCCGGATTCTTGCGCATGCCCCACAGCAGTTGCCGCAGCGTGTGCTTGCCGTACGTGTCGGCCGCTTTGCGAATCGTCTCGGCCGAGCCGCGCATCTCGTCGCGGCGCACCTGGTCCATTGCAGCATTGGCCAGCGCGACGACGTAGGTGCTACGGCCGGCGCCTCAGTCACCGCGGCCAGCGTCGAAGTCGACGCCCTTCCCTCCGCCGTAGCGGCGGCGGCTCCTGCCGCCCCAGCCGCGCCTGTTACTGCTGCGCCAGTTCCCGCCGGCATAGCCGAACCGGCGGCAACGTCACCAGCCGTGATCGCTGCTTGA
>DASVLS010000106.1:0-27516 GCA_036384755.1 Trinickia sp.
CATTGGAAAACCGAGCCACTTTGAGAAAAACGATCGGCGGCGCGCAATCGTCGACCCCGGCCGTCATGCGGCGTTTGTGGCCCTATCTGAAGCCCGTCGTTTGGGTGCTCGCGCTCGCCATCGCGTCGATGGGCTTGTCCGCCGCCACCGACGCCGGCATCCCGGCACTCTTGAAACCGCTGCTCGACCACGGCTTCGGTGCGAACGCGAACACGCAAGCCAGATGGTACGTCCCGCTCGCGGTGATCGGCCTCGCGATCGTGCGCGGCGTCTCCCAGTATGCGTCTCAGTATCTGCTGTCGTACGTCTCGAACCGCATCCTGCTCCAACTGCGGCTCGACATGTTCCAGCGCATGATCCACACCAGCGCGTCGTTTTTCCAGCGGGAGACGGCCAGCACGGTCATCAATGCGATCGTGTTCGAAGTCAATCAGATTCTAGGCGTGCTGACGAGCGTGATGGTGACGCTCGTGCGCGATTCGCTGTCGGTGTTCTTTCTGCTCGGCTACCTGTTCTATTTGAACTGGCGCCTGACGTTGATCGTCGCGCTGATCCTGCCGGGCATCGGCTGGCTCGTCAGCAAGATCAATCGCCGGCTTCGCCGGCTCGGGCGCGAGCAACAGAATCTCACGAACGAACTGTCGTACATCGTCGAAGAAACGGTTGCCGGCTATAAGGTCGTCAAAATCCACAACGGCGAAACGTACGAAATGAACCGCTTCGCCGCCATGAGCCAACGCCTGCGCGGCTATGCCATGCGTATGACCATCGCGGGCGGGTTGGCGCAACCGCTGACGCAAATCCTGGCCTCGTTCGCCCTTGCGATCGTCATTACGATCGCGGTCGTCCAGTCGGCGCACAACCAAACGACGGTAGGCGGCTTCGTCGCCTTCGTCACGTCGATGCTGCTCGTGATTTCGCCGCTCAAGCATCTGATCGACGTCAACCAACCGTTGCAGCGCGGCGTGACGGCAGCGGAGTTCATCCTCGGCCTCATCGACGAGCCCCTCGAGCCGGCGGGCGGAACGCGCCGCTTGGAGCACGCGCGCGGCGAGATCGAGTTTAGCGGCGTGACGTTCAGCTATGGTCAACCCGATAGGCCAACGCTCGATCACGTGTCGTTCGTCGCGAGCCCGGGCGAGATGATCGCGCTCGCGGGCCCATCGGGAAGCGGCAAGACGACTCTCGTGAACTTGCTGCCGCGATTCTTCGCGCCTACGAGCGGTCGTATCCTCGTCGACGGCGCGCCGATCGAGGACTACGACCTGCACGATCTGCGCAGCCAGATTGCGATGGTGAGCCAGGATGTCGTCCTGTTCAACGATACGATCGCCGCGAACGTAGCCTACGGCTGCACGCCCGATCGCGATCGCGTGCAGGCGGCGCTCGCGGCAGCCAACTTGTGGGACACGGTTAAGGCCATGCCGGAGGGGATGGACACGCTCGTCGGCGGCAACGGCATGCGTCTCTCGGGCGGGCAACGCCAGCGTCTCGCCATCGCGCGGGCGATCTACAAGGATGCGCCGATCTTGATTCTCGACGAAGCGACGTCTGCGCTCGATTCGGAATCCGAGCGCCACGTGCAGGCGGCGCTCGAAACGCTGATGAAGGGCCGCACGACGCTCGTCATCGCGCATCGTCTATCGACGATCGAGCGGGCCGATCGCATCCTCGTCATGGAAGCGGGCCGCATCGTCGAGCAAGGCAGTCACGATGCGCTGCTCCGGCAAAACGGCCTCTACGCGCATCTGCATCGTATCCAGTACCAGCAGCAAGCGGCTTGACGGCGGGGCCGCGCGACGTCCCGTCGGCGCCGGCGCGTCGAGGGGCGATCAAACGCCGCCGGTAACCAGCGGCAACACCGTTAAGTCGGGATGCGTGCCGTCGACGATCGTGCGGCCGACGTGCATGCCCTCGTCGAGCGCTTCGTCCGCGCTCGCAAAGCCGACGTCCCCATCCGCGTGAAACGGAACCGCGTGGCCCGGCAATTTCGGATCGGCGCCCGGATGGCACACATAGCCGATGTACGTATAGCCCTCGTCGTCGGAAAACGGCGCCTCGCCATGCGATCTGGGCAGCGGGGCGACATGGACCTCGAAGCCTTCGTATTGCGTCATCTGCCAGAGGGCATCTTCTTCGGACACGGTATTCTCCTTGCGAGCGTCAATGGCGATGCTTGAGCCGGTCCAACAGTCGTGTGTTATCCATCCGGTGCAGCCATCGCGATTTCTGATGCTCCCGGTGATAGTGCGACGCAACGATGATCACCACTGCGAACAGCAGCACCACGCCGACGACTGCATCTCCGATCGATTGGACCATGACGCTCTCCTTGCGAACGACTTGCTACAAAAATTCTAGGAGATTTGCCGGAAACCGGCGATTCGTCGATTTTTAGCGGAAGAGGCGAGATGCGGCCCCGTTTAACGAACGACAACCGCCATGCAACTGCGATTTTCGTATTACAAGCCGCATTACACCTTTTACGCGCTGACACAAGTCGACGCCGAACGCGAGGAGCCTCGCACCGCTCTAAGGGGCAACAGGAGGAGAATCATGAGGAAGTCGTTCGTTGTCCTAACGTATGCGCTTTTGGCGGCCGGGGTAGCCGGTTCGCTGACGGGCTGCGTCGTGGCGCCGGCGGAGCCTGCGTATGGCTACTATGCACCGGGCTATGACTACGGCTATTACAGCCCTGGCTATTATCCGTACCCGGCCTATCCCGAGACATCGGTCGGCATCGGGATAGGATTCGGCGGGGGTGGCGGTTGGCATCATCACGACCGCGATTGGCACGGTGGCGGAGGCTGGCACGGCGGCCGCGGCGGGCACCATGGTCGTTGAGGCATGAGCAAGGGAAGGCGGATCTCCCTTCCTTACGACGATTAGCGCGCTCCAGTGGCGCGCCGGTCGTCCTCGTGCTCTTACTTCTCTTACATCAGCACGATGTCGTATTGCTCCTGGCTCAAATTCGATTCGACCTGCAACGATACCGGCTTGCCGATGAAGTCGATCAGCATCGCCAGATGTTGCGATTCTTCGTCGAGGAACAGATCGATCACTTGCTGGGACGCCACGACGCGAAACTCGCGCGGGTTGAACTGCCGCGACTCGCGCAGGATCTCCCGCAACACGTCGTAGCAGACAGTGCGCGCAGTTTTCACCTGCCCCTTGCCTTGGCAGACGGGGCACGGTTCGCATAGCACGTGCGCGAGCGATTCGCGCGTGCGCTTGCGCGTCATCTCGACGAGCCCCAACTGAGAAAACCCGTTCACGGTCGAGCGTGTGCGATCGCGCGAAAGGGCTTTTTTCAATTCGCCGAGCACGGCATCGCGATGCTCGGCGTTCTCCATGTCGATGAAGTCGATGATGATGATGCCGCCGAGATTGCGAAGGCGAAGTTGACGCGCGATCGTATGCGCCGCTTCGAGATTCGTCTTGAAGATCGTATCGTCGAAGTTGCGCGCGCCCACGTAGCCGCCTGTGTTGACGTCGATCGTCGTCATCGCTTCCGTCTGATCGATCATCAAATAGCCGCCCGACTTCAGATCGACGCGACGCGAAAGCGCTCGCTGGATCTCGGTCTCGATGTTGTACAGATCGAACAGCGGCCGCTCGCCCGTGTAGTGATGCAGCTTCGAGCTCACGGCGGGCGTGAACTCGGCGGCGAACTCGGTGAGCATTTGGTATGTTTCGCGCGAATCGACTTGAATGCGCGTCGTTTCGTCCGTGACGAAATCGCGCAGCACGCGCTGCGACAAGTTCAGATCTTGGTAAAGCAAGCTCGTCGGCGGCATGCGCTGCGCTTGCGCGACGACGGTGGCCCACGTCTTGCGCAAATAGGCGACGTCGCTTGCCAATTCCTCGCTGGTGGCGTCTTCGGCGATCGTCCGCACGATATAGCCGCCCTTCTCGTCGGCCGGCAGCACAGCCGTGAGGCGCGCACGAATCGCTTCGCGCTCGGCTTCGCTTTCGATCTTTTGCGAAATGCCGATGTGCGGCTCCTGCGGCAAATACACGAGCGTCCGTCCCGCGATACTGATTTGCGTCGACAGGCGCG
Organism: Trinickia sp.; assembly: GCA_036384755.1. Classification (GTDB taxonomy): domain Bacteria; phylum Pseudomonadota; class Gammaproteobacteria; order Burkholderiales; family Burkholderiaceae; genus Trinickia. The sequence goes on from DASVLS010000106.1 coordinate 4,061, forward strand.
CGCCTTTCGTGCCGATCGGGTCCTTGATGACCTGCACGGTCAGCGTCTGGCCCTCGAACACGATCTTTTCGATGGGCTGCTGCGCGGGCGCGTGCTCACCCGCCAAGCGCGGGTGCCAGATATCGGCCACATGCAGGAACGCAGCGCGTTCGAGCCCGATGTCGATGAACGCCGATTGCATGCCGGGCAACACGCGCACGACCTTGCCCAGGTAGACGTTCCCCACGCGCCCGCGCGATAGCGTGCGCTCGACGTGCAGCTCCTGCACGGCGCCTTGCTGGATCAGCGCGACCCGCGTTTCCTGCGGAGTGACATTGATCAGGATTTCTTCGTTCATTGTCGGCTTTCGAATCGCTTCAGAAGTCGACGCGCGCTTGGCGCAGCAGCGCGGCCGTCTCAAATAGGGGCAGACCCATGATACCCGAATAGGAACCCTCGATCCGTTCGATGAACTCAGCGGCACGGCCTTGAATACCGTAGGCGCCCGCCTTGCCGAGCGGCTCGCCGGTCATCGCGTAGCGCGTCAGCGCCGAGAGGGGCGCCGCCGCAAAGCGCACGGTCGACCGCGATAGCGCGGGCGGCAACAGCGTGCCCTCGGCATCGATCACGGCTAGGGCCGTCAGCACCTCATGCTCGCGGCCCGCGAGCCGCGCGAGCATTTCGACGGCATGCTCGACGTCGTTCGGCTTGCCGAGGATGGTGTCGTCGATCGTCACCGTCGTATCGGCGACGAGAATCGGCGCGGCGGCTTGACGGTTCGCCAAGAGTCGGGCGCGCGCCGCCTCGGCCTTCGCCGCGCACACGCGTTGCACGTAGGCGTGCGCCGGCTCGCCGGGCAACTCGGCCTCCAGCGCCTCGGCGTCCTCCTCGGGCCGAGGCAGCAGCAATTCGAAGCGCACTCCGAGCTGCGACAGCAGTTCCTGCCGGCGAGGGCTTTGCGAAGCGAGGTAGACGTAGGGGTGAAGCGAAGGGCGAATACTCGGCTGCGGCATGTGTCGTTCTCGTTGGGCGTAGGCGCCCGTTCACGAGGACGGACGCCGCGTCAGACGCGGTGATAGGGGTGATTCTGCGTGATGCTCCACGCGCGGTAAAGCTGTTCCGCAAGCAGAACGCGGACCATGCCATGCGGAAGCGTCAGGCTGGACAAGCGCAGCAGCACTTCCGCACGTGCTTTGACTGCCGGATCGAGGCCGTCCGCTCCGCCGATCACGAATGCCACGTCGCGACCGTCGCGCTGCCAGTCGGGCAGGGCGCCGGCCAGTTGCATCGTCGTCCAGTCGCGGCCGCGCTCGTCGAGCGCGACGACGCGAGCCGTTTTCGGCAGCGCCGCTTCGATCCGCTGGCGCTCCGCCGCCATGACGCTTTGCGCCGAGCGGCCCCCCGTCCTCGGCTCGGGCTTGATCTCGCGCAGTTCGATGCGCAATTCGGGGGGCATACGCTTGGCGTACTCGTCGAAGCCGCTGGCGATCCAGTCGGGCATCTTATGGCCGACGGCCAGAATATGCAGTTTCATCGTCGAACAGGGCGCCGCACACGCGTCGTGGCGGGCGGACGCCGTCGTTTCGTTACTTGGCGCTGTTTTTGCGCGCCGGGCTTTTCCGGGCAGGCGTCTTGCGCGCGGGCTTGGCCACGGGTGCGGCGTCTTCCCCCTCGTCTTCGCCTTCACTCTCTTCGTCGTCGTCATCGTTCACGCGGGCGCCCGAGAAGGGGCTCGTGCTCGACAATTTGACGCGAACGGGCTTATCGCCCCAGATTTCCTCGAGGTTGTAATACTGGCGCAGCGCCGGCTGCAGGATATGGACGATTGCGTCCCCGCAATCGACGAGTACCCATTCGCCGATGTCCTCGCCCTCCGTGCTGACGATATCGCCGCCGGCTTCCTTCACTTTTTCGCGCACGCTCGAGGCGAGCGCCTTCGTTTGCCGGTTCGAGGTGCCGCTTGCGACGATGACGCGATCGAAGAGCTCGGTCAGATGCGTCGTGTTGAAGACTCGAATGTCTTGCGCCTTGACGTCTTCCAGACCGTCGATGATGGCGCGCTGTAGTTTACGGATATCCATGGTTACGGATGGTACAGATGATGTTGAAGAATATAGTTCCAGACGGCCTCGGGAATGGGCTCGGGCGCCGTATGGCGCCCGGCGCCGAGTGTGACGGCCGCGCCGCCCGCTTCCCTGTCCTGCGCCAGCCTTGCCTTGACGTGAGCGCGAATATCGGTGGCCGAAACGTCGAGCGCCAGCGTATCGTCGATCAACAGATGCCCCGCTCTCGTACGCTGCAGCGTTTGCGCGTCGGCTCGGCGCGGGCCGAGCTCCGCCGCCAGGGCGGCGGACAGGCTCGATAGATCGAAGCCCGGCCGCGTGGCGGCGCACACGTGCGCGAAATCGAACAAACGCCGCCAATCGCGCCAGGTGTCGAGTCGAAGCAACTGATCGGCGCCGATGAGCAATGCAAGCGAAGCATCCTCGCCTTCGCGCGCACGCCAGCGTGCCAGCGTTTCGACGGTGTACGTGGGGCCGACGTGCTCGATCTCGTCGGTCGCCACCGTCACGGCGACACCCGGCAGCGCAAACGAGGCCGCTGCCGCACGCGTCATCGCCAACCGGTGCCGTGCCGACGAGACCCCCGATTTCTGATAGGGCTGGCCGGCCGGCAGCAGCACGAGTTCGGTCAGCTGCAGCAGGTCGGCAAACCGGCGCGCGAGCGCGAGGTGGCCGTTGTGGATCGGATCGAATGTGCCGCCCAGCAGGCCGACGCGACGCGGCAGCATCAGCTGCCCATCGGAAGCCGGGCGAGACGTGGCGGGGGCGGTCGGCTTCAGATATCGGTCCTCGTGGCTCGGTTGGCTCGCATCAGACCCAATCGCGCGGCTTCAGGAAATCGGTGTACAGCTTCGCTTCGGGCGTGCCCGGCTCGGGCTGCCAGTCGTAACGCCAGTTCGCGACAGGCGGCATCGATAGCAAAATCGACTCGGTCCGGCCGCCGCTTTGCAGCCCGAACAGTGTGCCACGGTCGAACACGAGATTGAATTCCACGTAGCGGCCGCGGCGATAGCTCTGGAATGCGCGCTCGCGTTCGCCGTAGGGCATGGCCTTGCGTTTTTCCAAGAGGGGCAGGTAAGCCTCGACGAATGCGTCCCCCACGCTCCTGACCATCTCGAACGACCGCTCGAAGCCCAGTTCGTCGAAATCGTCGAAAAAGACGCCGCCGACGCCGCGGGTTTCGCCGCGGTGCTTGAGAAAGAAGTAGTCGTCGCACCAGCGCTTGAAACGCGGGTAGAGATCGGCGCCGAACGGCGCCAGCGCATCGCGGCAGACGCGGTGAAAATGCGCCGCGTCGTCCTCGAAGCCATAGTAGGGCGTCAGATCCATCCCGCCCCCGAACCAGAAGACGGGCGCCTCGCCCTCTTTGGTCGCCGCAAGCATGCGCACGTTCATATGCGCGGTCGGGCAGTACGGGTTGCGCGGATGCATGACCAGCGAAACGCCCATCGCCTCGAATCCGCGGCCCGCCAAATGCGGCCGCAGCGCGCTGGCCGAAGGGGGCAGCTTATCGCCGGCCACGTCGGAGAACCCGACGCCGCCGCGCTCGATCAGCGCGCCATCCTCGAGAATGCGCGTCACGCCTCCGCCGCGCAGATGCTCGCCGGGCGTGCGCTGCCAGGCGTCGACGCCGAACGGCTTGCCGTCGAGCGCGCCGATCGCGTCGGCGATACGCGTTTGCAGCCCTTGCAGATAGCTGCGCACGGAAGAAACGTCGTAAGTCGTGTCAGGCATGGTATGACGCACGCAATGAGGAACGAGAGACCGGGCGCATGGGGCCCGGGGCGTTTGACGGCGGCGCGCTCGATGCGCGGCCGCGTGGCGTCAGTGCTTGCGGCTCAATGCTCGGTAGCCGATGTCGCGGCGATACTGCATGCCGTCGAAGGAAATTTGATTGATCGCTTCGTAGGCGGCCGATTGCGCGCCGCGCACCGAATCGGACAGGCCGACGACGCACAGCACGCGCCCGCCCGCCGTCACGAGCTTGCCGTCGACGAGCGCCGTGCCGGCATGGAACGTGACCGCTGTGTCGGTCTCGGCCGGGATGCCGTTGATGCGGTCGCCCTTGCGCGGCGTATCCGGATAGTTGTGTGCGGCGAGCACGACGCCGAGCGCCGTGCGGCGGTCCCACGTGAGCTCCACGGTGTCGAGCGTGCCGGCGATGGCGCTTTCGATCACCTTCGAGAAGTCGCCCTTCAAGCGCGCCATGATCGGCTGCGTTTCCGGGTCGCCCATACGGCAGTTGAACTCGAGCGTCTTCGGATTGCCGTCGGCGTCGATCATGAGGCCGGCATAGAGGAACCCGGTATAACGGATCCCTTCCTTCTCCATGCCGCGCACGGTGGGCAAGATGATTTCGCGCATCACGCGCGCATGCAACTGCGGCGTGACGATCGGGGCCGGCGAGTAGGCGCCCATGCCGCCGGTGTTGGGGCCTTCGTCGGCGTCGAGCAGACGCTTGTGGTCTTGGCTCGATGCGAGCGGCAGCACGTGCTTGCCGTCGACCATGACGATGAAGCTCGCTTCCTCGCCCGTCAGGAATTCCTCGATGACGACACGCGCGCCCGCATCGCCGAGCTTGTTGTCGGCCAACATCATGTCGACGGCGGCATGCGCCTCGTCGGCGGTCGCGGCGACGACCACGCCCTTGCCCGCGGCCAGACCGTCGGCCTTGATGACGATCGGCGCGCCTTTGCGGTCGATGTAAGCGTGAGCCGCGGCCGCATCGGAGAACGTCTCGTATTCGGCCGTCGGGATGCCGTGCCGTTTCATGAACGCCTTGGCGAAATCTTTCGAGCTTTCGAGCTGTGCCGCCTCTCGGGTCGGTCCGAACACTTTCAGGCCGCGACCGCGGAACAGATTGACGATACCGGCCGCGAGCGGCGCCTCGGGACCGACGACCGTTAGCGCGATCTGTTCTTTTTCGGCGAAATCGGCGAGCGCATCGAGATCGGTGATATCGATGTTGCGCAGGCGCTCGTCTTGCGCGGTGCCGCCGTTGCCGGGCGCGACGTAGACGAGTTGAACGCGGGGCGACTGCGCGAGCTTCCAAGCGAGCGCGTGCTCGCGGCCACCGGAGCCGACGACGAGTAGTTTCATTGGATTCTTCCCTTGCGTCTCTTACTCGTCCGCGATCGACGCGTTCGTGTAGACCTCTTGCACGTCGTCGAGATTTTCGAGCGCATCGAGGAGCTTTTGCATCTTCACGGCGTCTTCGCCGGCAAATTCGACTTCGGTTTGCGGCTTCATCGTGACTTCGGCGAGTTCGGCCTTGAAGCCGGCGGCTTCGAGCGCCTCCTTGACCTTGGCGAAATCGTTCGGCCCGCACAGCACTTCGATGCTGCCGTCGTCGTTCGTGACGACGTCGTTCGCGCCGGCCTCGAGCGCCGCTTCCATGAGCGTGTCCTCGGGCGTGCCGGGGGCGTACAGGAACTGGCCGACGTGGTCGAACAGGAACGACACCGAGCCGTCCGTGCCCATGTTGCCGCCGAATTTCGAGAACGCGTGGCGGACTTCGGCGACCGTGCGCGTGCGGTTGTCGGTCATCGTGTCCACGATGACGGCCGCGCCGCCGATGCCGTAGCCTTCGTAGCGGATCTCCTCGTAGTTCGCACCGTCGACGCCGCCCACACCGCGCTGGATCGCGCGGTTGATGTTGTCTTTCGGCATGTTGGCGTCGTACGCCTTGTCGACGGCCAGGCGCAGGCGCGGGTTCGAGTCGATGTCGCCGCCGCCCATGCGGGCCGCGACTTGAATTTCCTTGATGAGGCGCGTCCAGACTTTGCCGCGCTTGGCGTCGGCAGCGGCTTTCTTATGCTTGATGTTGGCCCATTTGGAATGACCAGCCATACGTTTCTCCGTGGCGCGTGCCGATCTGGCACACGCATGATGCGTTTTGTCGATTGCGAATCGTGTGAGCCGTGCGAGTCGTGCCGGCGGCCCTCGAGTTGGGCGGGGCGTAGCGCTCGCTTCTCCGGGAACGCCGGCCGCGATGAGAGTGGGGCGAGCCGTCCGGAGAGCAGACGGCGATTTTACCACGCCGCGCTGGGCTCGCCCGGCGCTTGGGCGTGCGAGGCCATTTGACCGAGCAGGGCGCCGAAGGCGTCCGCGGCCAGCGGCTTGCCGAGCAAAAAGCCCTGCATTTCGTCGCAACGCAGCGATTTGAGCTTGTCGCGCTGCGACGCCGTTTCGACCCCTTCGGCCACGACGTCCATCCCGAGCGAATGGGCGAGCGCGATGATCGCGGAGACGATCGCCGTGCCCTCGTCGCTTTGCTTATCGAGCCCGTCGACGAAGAAGCGGTCGATCTTCAGTTGGCGGACGCGAAACCGCTGCAAGTAGGCGAGGCTCGAATAGCCGGTGCCGAAATCGTCGATCGCGACTTCGAACCCGCTCTCTTGGAACGCATGCACCATGTCGGCCGTGCGGCGAACGTCGTGCATCGCCGCCGTTTCGGTGATTTCGAACATGATCGCGTCGCCGGGCAACTCCTCCTCGCGCAGGATGTCGAGGATCGTCGTCAGCAAGTCGTGCTGCGCGAGCTGGCGCGGAGACAAATTGATCGCGACCTTCGTCGGGCGCAGCCCCTGCGCCTGCCAGCGCCGGATTTGCCGGCATGCCTCGCGCACGACCCAGTAGCCGATCGGCACGATTTGGCCGTTGCGCTCGGCGATCGAAATGAATTCGGCGGGCGAGAGCAGGCCGAGCGTCGGATGATTGAGCCGCAAGAGCGCTTCGGCGCCGGCCAGCGTGCCGTCGCGGCCATAGAACTTGGGCTGGAAATGCAGCGAGAAGTAGTCTTTTTCAAGCGCTTCGCGCATCGCATGCTGAATGAGCAGCGTGCGCGTGGCCTCTTCGCTCATGTCCGGTTCGAAGAAGCGGCACGTGCCGCGCCCGGCCCTTTTAGCGGCATACATGGCCGCGTCGGCATTTTTCAGCAACGTCTCGACCGTCTCGCCGTCGCGCGGAAACAGTGCGATGCCCACGCTCGGCGCCACCTGCAGCGGGTGTTCGTCGACCCAAATGCTTTCGTGCATGCGTGCGAGCACGGCTTGCGCCACGCGCGTCGCATCCCCGGGCATGCCGACGTGCCGCGCCAACATGACGAATTCGTCGCCGCCGAGGCGGGCCACGGTATCGCCGGCGCTCGCGCAGTCGATGAGCCGTTGCGCGAAGGCTTTGAGGACCTCGTCGCCGACGGTGTGGCCGAGCGAATCGTTGATCGTCTTGAAGCCGTCCAGGTCCATGAACAGGACCGCGAACGTCCCCCGGCCCCGCTTGCCGAGCTCGATCGCGCGTTCCATGTGTTCGGTGAGCGTTCGGCGGTTCGGCAGGTCGGTCAGCGGGTCGAACGCCGCCATGTGCAAGACTCGGCTGTTCAGGTGAGACACGGACCGGACGAGATACGCCGTGCGCGCATCGAAACGCGAGAGCATCAGCGTCACGATCAAGATGGCGAACGTGAAGATGGAGATCGTCGTGCCGAGCCAGCGCAAATCTATGCCGTCCGCGGCGCCGCAGATCGATCCGGGCAGGTAGGTCGCGGCGGCGGTGGCCGTGTAGTGCATGCCTGTGATGGCTAGGCCCATGACCAGCGAGGCGAGCGCGCGCTTGAAGAGCACGTGCTTCTGATCGTCGGCGCGCAGCGTGTGAGCCATATGGAGCGCGGCGCCCGACGCGACGATCGCCACGACGATCGACGCCGCGACGAGCCAAGGGTCGTACACGATCGCCGGCTTCATACGCATCGCGGCATCGCCCGTGTAATGCATGCCCGCGATGCCGAGTCCCATCAGAACCGCCGCGGCGGCTAGGCGCATGTATCCGAGGCGCTCGTGCGCAATGACGCGCAGCGCGAAGTACGAGACGAGTATCGCGATGAGGAGCGAGGCGGCGGTGATTTGGAAATCGTAGCCGAGCGGAATGGGCAGCGTGAACGCCAGCACGCCGATGAAGTGCATCGACCAAATGCCGACGCCCATTGCGCCCGCGCCGCCGGCGAGCCATGCCTGGCGTTGCTTTCGGTGAAGCACCGAAGCGATACGACCGGAAAGGTCGAGCGCCGTGAAGGAGGCGAGCGTCGCAACTGCAAGCGACAGCCCGACGAGCCAAAGATTAAAAGTGCCGTGCATGCCCGACTCGTAATGGCGCGAATGTATTCGCTACTTATATCGGCACGGCGAGTGCGGAGGTTGAGGGTTCCCCGAAACTTTCGTCCTTGCGTTGACCGCCGCGCCGCCCGTTCGGCTATGCGTACCTTTCTAGTTTTTCGTGCCGAACAGCCGATCGCCCGCGTCGCCGAGTCCCGGCACGATATACGCATGCTCGTTCAAGTGCGAATCGAGCGAGGCGACGTACAGCCTGACGTCGGGGTGTGCGTCTTGGAAAACTTGAACGCCCTCGGGCGCCGCCACGAGCGCGACGAAGGAGAGGTGCTCGCCGGCTACGCCGCGCCGCTTCAATACGTCGACGGCATGCACGGCGGAGTAGCCCGTCGCCACCATCGGGTCGCAGAGAATGAACGTGCGGTCCTCGAGGTCGGGCAGCCGGACGAGATACTCGACCGGCCGGTGTTCCGCGTCGCGATAAACGCCGATGTGCCCGACGCGGGCCGACGGAATCAGCTCGAGCAAGCCGTCGGACATGCCGATTCCCGCGCGCAGGACGGGGACGATCGCGAGCTTGCGGCCTGCGATGACGGGGGCGTCGATTTCGACGAGCGGTGTCTCGACACGGCGCGTCGTGATGGGCAGGTCGCGCGTGATCTCATACCCCATCAACAACGTGATCTCGCGCAGCAGCTCGCGGAACGTGCGCGTCGACGTGTCCTTGTCGCGCATGTGCGTGAGCTTGTGTTGGATCAGCGGGTGATCGAGGATGAACAGATTCGGGAAGCGGCTGTCTTGTTTCATGGCGGGGGCGCGAGGCGGCGCGATTCTGAGATGGTTCGCGCAAGTTTACCGAAAGAAACGGATCGCGCCGGTTTTCCGTTGAGGCGACTGGCGGCGCGCCGCATGGGCATCGCGGCGCGCCAAGCGGGACGCGCTCGGCGCGCTTGCGGCGATTCTTCTACAATCGCCCCCATTGCCTTCCCATATTGGGGACACACGCATGGATCTTGGAATCGCAGGACGCACCGCGCTCGTGTGCGCGGCCAGCAAGGGACTCGGGCGCGGCTGCGCGCAAGCGCTCGCCGCCGAGGGCGTGAACCTCGTCATCGTTGCCCGTACGCGCGAGACCCTCGAGGCCGCTGCGGCCGACATTCGCGCGGCAACCGGCGTGTCCGTGCGCACGGTCGCTTGCGACATCACGACGCCCGAGGGACGAGAGGCCGCGCTCGCCGCTTGTCCCGCGCCCGACATCCTCGTCAATAACGCCGGCGGCCCGCCACCCGGCGATTTTCGCCAGTTCACGCACGACGATTGGATCCGAGCGCTCGAGGCCAATATGCTCACGCCGATCGCGCTGTTGCAGGCGACGATCGACGGCATGATCGAGCGCGGCTTCGGCCGCATCGTCAACATCACGAGTTCGGCCGTGAAGGCGCCGATCGACGTGCTCGGGCTTTCCAACGGCGCGCGCTCCGGGCTGACGGGCTTCGTGGCGGGTGTGGCGCGCAAGGTCGCCCAGCACAACGTCACGATCAACAATTTGCTGCCGGGGCTGTTCGACACCGACCGCATCGCCGCCACGCTCGAGGCGCAAGCGCAGGCCAAGGGGATCAGCCTCGACGAAGCGCGGCATCAACGCGCGTTGGGCATTCCCGCGCAGCGGCTCGGACAGCCCGACGAGTTCGGCAAGGCTTGCGCCTTCCTGTGCAGCGCGCATGCGAGCTACATTACGGGCCAGAACTGGCTCATCGACGGCGGCGCTTACCCCGGCACGTTCTGAACGTCGCGCACCGCGCTTCGCCCGATCGACGAACGGTTCGATCGGCGTGTTTTAATGATCTGATTTGCCTGAGCCTGACTACGAAGGAGCCGTGCCATGACCCCTCGCGTTGCGCTGATCGCGCACGATCACAAGAAAGACGACATCGTCGCCCTTGCGGGCGAATATGCGCAGACGCTGCAGCACTGCAACCTCATCGCGACGGGCACGACAGGCGGTCGCATTTCGGACGCGCACGGCTTGAAAGTCGAACGCATGCTCTCGGGCCCGTACGGCGGCGACTTGCAGATCGGCGCGCTGCTGGCCGAAGGGAAGGTCGACCTCGTCATTTTCTTGCGCGACCCCATGACGCCGCAGCCGCACGAGCCGGACATCAACGCGCTCGTGCGAGCGTGCGACGTCCACGATGTCCCTTGCGCGACGAACGTCGCCACGGCGCGGATGTTGCTCGACACCCTTGCGAAAAAGACGGCCGCGGCCTGAGCGGTCTCGCTGAACGCCGCCCTGTGCGGATGGATACATCGGACGGAATCGAGCCGCAGGCTCGAAAAGGAGGAAAAGACATGGTCAAGGCGATTCGAATCGAGCGCACCGGCGGTCCCGAAGTCATGCAGTGGGTCGATGTCGATGTCGGCGCGCCCGGCCCGGGCGAGGTGCGCATTGAGCAGCACGCGGTGGGCTTGAATTACATCGACGTCTACTTTCGCACGGGGCATTACCCGCTGCCGTTGCCGGCCGGACTCGGGATGGAGGCGGCGGGCGTCGTCACCGAGGTGGGCGCGGGGGTGACGCGCTTCGCGGCGGGCGATCGCGTGGCCTATGTCGCGCGGCCGCCCGGCGCTTACGCCGAGGAGCGCGTGCTGCCTGCCGACGCGCTCGTCAAACTGCCCGATTCGATCGGCTTCGACGACGCGGCGTCGGCGATGCTGCAAGGCTTGACGGCTCAATATCTGCTGCGCCGTACGTACCGTGTCGAGCCCGGACAGACGATCCTGATCCACGCGGCTGCCGGCGGCGTGGGCCTGTTCGTTTGCCAGTGGGCCAAAGCGCTGGGCGCCACGGTGATCGGCACGGTGGGCTCCGATGAAAAAGCCGAGCTCGCGAAGGCGCACGGCTGCGATTACCCGATCGTCTACACGCGTGAGAATTTCACGGAGCGCGTCAAGGAAATCACGAACGGCGCGCTCGTGCCCGTCGTCTACGATTCGATCGGCAAGGACACGTACAAGGGCTCGCTCGACTGCCTTGCGCCGCTCGGTTATTTCGTCAGCTTCGGCAGCGCGTCGGGCCCTCTGCCGCCGATCGAAGCCGCCGAATTTTCCAATCGCGGCTCGCTGTTCTTCACGCGGCCGACGTTGTTCAGCTATATCGCCAAGCGCGAATGGCTCGATTCGATGGCCGCCGAATTGTTCGACGTCATCGCGTCGGGCAAGGTGAAGACGAACGTGCGGCAGCGTTTCGCGCTCAAGGACGTGGGCGAGGCGCATCGCGCGCTCGAAGGGCGCAAGACGACGGGCTCGACGGTGCTCGTTCCGTGAGGGGCGTCGCTCGCGCGAGCGGGCGAGGGCAGCCCCGATTTCGCGCGAGCGGCGTAGCGTGCGCGCCGTCGCCCATTCGCCGCACCTGTCTATAATGAGACACATGTGAAGTGCGCACCGCGAGCGTGCGCACGCGGCGTGCGAGCCCGGGGACCGGCGCCGCGCGCGGCCTGAGTCGCCGCCAAGGCTGGGAGGGGCAATGCTCGACGCACTTTCGCTCGGCGCGGGCCTATCGTGGGCCAGTGGCTTGCGGCTTTATTTGACGGTCTTGGTCGTCGGCGTTTGCGCACGGCTCGGCATCGTCCATCTGCCCGATACGTTATCGGCGCTCGCCTCGGGTTGGGTCATCGGCGTGGCGGCCATCCTGGCCGTCGTCGAATTCCTGGCCGATCGCATCCCCGCTTTCGATTCGCTCTGGGACGCCATTCATACGTTCATCCGCATTCCGGCCGGTGCGCTGCTCGCCGCCGGTTCGCTCGGCCACGCCGATCCGACGCTGTTGACCGTGGCCGCGCTCGCGGGCGGCGCCCTTGCCGGTTCGGCGCATCTGGCCAAAGCCGGGACGCGCGCGCTCATCAATCTATCGCCCGAGCCGTTCTCGAACTGGGTCGCGTCTTCGACGGAAGACGTGCTCGTCTGCATCGGCCTTGCCCTTGCGTTACTGGCGCCGTTCGTCTTCCTGGTGCTCATGGCGGGCTTTCTGGCGTTCGCGGCCTGGGCGCTGCCGCGTCTTTGGCGAGGCGTGCAAGGCGGCTTCCGGGGAATGGCGGCGCATATGGTCACGCGCCTCGGTTCGATTGGAGGCAAGCGCGATTGAGCGACGCGGCGCTTCGTACCGGTCCGCGCCCGCCGGCGAGCCGCATCGGGCTCGTCCGGCAGGCGGCGCGCATGACGGCGCGCGACTGGCGGGCCGGCGAATTGACGATGCTGTTGCTCGCACTCGTGCTGGCCGTCGCGGCGCTTTCCAGCGTCGGCTTTCTGGCCGATCGCCTGCAGCAAGGGCTGGAGCGCGACGCTCGGCGCATGATTGCCGCGGATTTCGTCGTGCGCGCCGACCACCCGGTCGACGCGGCGTTTCTCGACGAAGCGCGCGCGCTGGGCCTGCGTACGGCCACGACCGTCATCTTTCCTAGCATGGTGGCGCGCATCGGAGCGAGCGGCGCGGGCGACGAGGGGCTGTCCAACGCCCGGCTGGCGGCCGTGAAAGCCGTCTCGGCAAGCTATCCCTTGCGCGGCGCCCTGCGTATCGCCTCCGGGGCCGATGCCCCCGATCGCCGCGCCGACAGCATTCCCGCCAAGGGGACGGTCTGGGTCGACGCGCAACTGCTGGAGACGCTGCACGCGCACGTCGGCGACGTCGTTCAGCTCGGCGATCGGCGCTTCACGATCGGGGCCGTGATCACGCGCGAGCTCGATCGCGGCTTCGCCTTCATCAACTTTTCTCCCCGCATCATGGTGCGCGCCGACGAACTCGCATCGACCGGGCTCATCGGCTATGGCAGCCGCGTGACATACCGGCTGCTCGTCGCGGGCGACGATGCCGCCGTCGCGCGGTTCGCCTCGTTTGCGCATGAGCGCGTCGACGGCGGCAAGCTGCGAGGCACAGCGCTGGAATCGTTGAAGGACGGACAGCCGCAAGTGCGTGAAACGCTCGATCGAGCCGGGCATTTTCTGCGGCTCGTCGCGCTGCTGACGGCGCTGCTGGCTGCCGTGGCGATCGCGATGGCCGCGTATCGCTACACGCGGCGGCATCTGGACGGCTGCGCCGTCATGCGCTGCCTCGGACTCGGAGAGCGCGAACTGCGCGCGCTCGTGACGCTCGAATTCGCGTTCGTCGGCCTGACAGGCGGTTTGCTGGGGGCTGCCCTCGGTTACGCGGGGCATTTTGCGCTGCTCGTCTGGCTCGGCCAACTGATCGCCACCGCGCTGCCGCAGCCGAGCCTGCTGCCCGCGATAGAAGGGGTCGGCGCGGGGCTCGTGCTGCTGTTTGGCTTCGCCCTGCCGCCGCTGTTGCCGCTCACGCGTGTGCCGCCGATTCGCGTGTTGCGCCGAGAGTGGGACGGACAGGCGCGCACCGCTTGGTGGGCATACGCCGTCGGCATTGCATTGTTCGGTGGGCTGCTCGTCCTTGCGGCCGGCGAGCTCAAGCTGGGCGGAATCGTGGCGGGCGGGTTCGCCGTGGGGCTCGTCGTCTTCACGGCAGTGGCCCGCGCTGCGCTTTGGGTATGCGCGCGCATCGCCCGCAGCGAAGGCGGACGGCGCGTGGCGGTGTCCGTCGGCTGGCGCTACGCGCTGGCCTCGCTCGAGCGGCGCGGTTGGGCGAGCGCGCTGCAGATGACCGCGCTCGCGATCGGCCTCATGTGTCTCCTGCTCATTGCGATGACGCGCGACGATCTCGTGGCCGGCTGGCGCAAGTCGACGCCGCGCGATGCGCCCAACGAGTTTCTCATCGACATTCAACCGGACGAGCGCCAAGCGGTACTCGACTACTTGCACGCGCACGGCATCGCCGACGTGACGCTCGAGCCGATGGTGCGCGGCCGGCTCGTGTCGATCGACGGCAAGCGGATCGTGCCGGAGTCGTACAAGAACGACGACGCGCGGCGCCTCGTCGATCGGGAGTTCAACTTGTCCTACCGAAGTGCATTGCCCGACGACAATCGCGTGGTGGCGGGGCGATGGTACGGCGGGGCGACGCGCCCCGAGATCTCGATCGAAGCGGGGCTGGCCAAGCTCATTGGCGTGAAGCTGGGCGACGTGCTGCGTTTCGATGTGACCGGCATGAGCATCGACGCGCCCGTCACGAGCGTGCGCAAACTCGACTGGGGCACATTCAAGGTCAACTTCTTCGTGCTGATGCCGCCGGCCGCGCTCGAGAAGTTTCCGGCGACGTTCATCACGAGTTTTCACCTGCCTGCCGAACGCCGGGCCGTGCTCGACGGCTTGATCGCCGCGCACCCGAACGTCACGGCGATCGATACGACGCCGATTCTCGCGCAAATCCAGCACGTGCTCGATCAAGTGATCGGCGCTGTCCAGTTCCTTTTCGCGTTCACGCTCGCGGCGGGATTGCTCGTGCTTTACGCGGCGCTTGCCGGCACGCGTGACGAGCGCGTGCGAGAATCGGCGCTGTTGCGCGCGCTCGGTGCGTCGCATCGGCAGGTGCGCTCGGTGCACGTGGCGGAGTTCGCCGTCGTCGGTGCACTGGCGGGACTGATGGCGGCCACCGGCGCGCAGGCGCTCGGCATCGTGCTGGCCACGCGGGTATTCGACTTTCACCTCGACGTCGACCCATGGATGGTGCCGGCCGGTATCGCGGCCGGCATTGCCTGCTCGGGTGTCGGCGGCTGGCTCAGCTTGCGTCGCGTGCTGAGCCGCCCGGCAGCGCAATCGTTGCGCGATGCATGAACGGCGGCGGTGTACGCCGCAGGGCATGCGCGAGTCGCGCTTGTCCGAAGCTGGCGCGCCGTTTTTTTGTTTTTTTAATTCGCAGAAACGTATTTCGATCTACCGTATGACCGATTCGACCGATGATGACGTGCAGGCTCGCGAGCCGAGCGCGTTCGAGCTCGTAGGCGGCGAGGCGCGCGTGCGCGAGCTCGTCGACCGCTTCTACGACCTGATGGACCTCGAGGCCGAGTTCGCGGGGATCCGCGCATTGCATCCGGCCTCGCTGGACGGCTCGAGGGACAAGCTGTTTTGGTTTCTGTGCGGCTGGCTCGGCGGCCCCGACCACTATATCGAGCGCTTCGGGCATCCGCGGTTGCGCGCGCGTCATTTGCCGTTCGCGATCGCCTCTTCCGAGCGCGACCAATGGGTGCGCTGCATGGCCTGGGCGATGGAAGACGTCGGCATGCCGGAGGGGTTGCGCGAACGTTTGGTCACGTCCTTTTTCGATACGGCTGACTGGATGCGCAACCGGCCCGGTTGATCGTCCGGTACGGCGCCGCCTCGTATTGGAGTTCGAATGATGCCTGACGACACGAATCGCGAAACCGGCGACGGCGACCGGCCGCGGACGCACGCGGACGAGCAAGACGCCGCGCTCGATCCCGCCGCGTGCGCCGTCCTCGATTTTTGGTTTGGCCAACCGGGCACGCCTCGCTACGGGCAGGCGTCGGAAAGCTGGTTCATGCGCGACGACGCATTCGACGCGCTGATCCGTGAGCGCTTTGGCGCTACGCTGGCGGCCGCGCGGCGCGGCGAGTGCGACGATTGGCAACGCACCCCGTTAGGGGCGCTGGCGCTCGTCATCGTGCTCGATCAGTTCTCGCGCAACACGTGCCGGGGCCACCCCGACGCGTTCGCCGCCGACGCCCAAGCGCTCGAAGCCGCGCGCCGCCTCGTCGCTTCCGGAGCCGATAGGGATCTGCCGACGCCGGAGCATCGCGTCTTCGCCTATTTGCCGTTCGAACATGCCGAATCGCTCGATGCGCAGCGCGAGTCGGTACGTTTGTTCGAAGGGCATGCGCGTGAAACGGGGCAGACAGGTCCGGGCTGCTACCTCGACTACGCGTATCGGCACGCAGCCATCATCGAGCGATTCGGCCGCTTCCCGCATCGGAATGCCGTGTTGGGGCGCACGTCGACCGATGAGGAGCGCGCGTTCTTGAGCGAGCCCGGTTCGTCGTTCTGAAGGGTGGCAGTCCTGAGCGTCGAGCGCGTGCCGAGCGCTCTGCCGAGCGGCTTGGCGGTCAGCGGCCGCCGCTGACGTCGAGCAATGCCCCCGTGACGTACGACGCCGCATCGCTGAGGAGCCAGACGATGGCGCGCGCCACTTCGTCGGCGTGGCCGGACCGGCCGAGCGGCGTTTGCGCGCCGAGCACCGCCGCCCGCCGCGGCTGACCGCCGCTCGCGTGGATGTCGGTTTCGATCAACCCCGGGCGGACGGCATTGACTCGCACGCCGCGCGGTCCGAGTTCCTTGGCGAGGCCGATCGTCATCGTATCGACGGCGCCTTTCGAGCCCGCGTAATCGACGTATTCGTTCGGCGAACCGAGGCGCGAAGCGGCCGACGATACATTGACGATGGCGCCGCCGTGGCCGCCGCGATCGGTGGACAGGCGGCGGGCGGCTTCGCGTGCGCAAAGGTAGGCGCCGAAGACGTTCACGTCGAACATGCGCTTGAGCCGCGCCGCGTCCATCTGCGCGAGGGGCAGCGAGGGCGCGACGATGCCCGCGTTGTTGACGAGCGCGTCGATTCGGCCGCACGAGCGCTCCAGCGCGTCGAACATGGACAGGACCGCGCACTCGTCGGCTACATCGCCCTGGAGCAGCAGGGCGCGGCCGCCCGCGCGTTCGACCTCCCCGGCGGTTTGTTCGGCCGCCGAGCGATCGCTCACGTAGTTCAGGCCGACCGCCGCGCCTTGCTCGCCGAGCATGACGGCCGTCGCGCGGCCGATTCCCCGGCTCGCGCCGGTAATGAGAACGACGCGCGTTTCGGCGTTCATCGGACAGCCTCCGGCAACACAGGACGAGGCGGGCGAAGTGGGGCCGCGAGTTTCGGCATGCGGCTCAGACGGCTTCGCGTTGAGTGGCCCACTTATCGCGGCCGGGCGGATGGTAGCGTTCGAGCTTGTCGAGTAGCGAACGCGCTTGCCCATCGATCTGCAGAATATCGAGATAAGCCTGTTGCATGAAGCCTTCGCGGACCGTGTGCTCGAGCAAGGCGATGAGCGGCGCGTAATAGCCGCCGATGTCGTAGAGCCCGATCGCCTTCTTGTGATAACCGAGTTGAGCCCAGGTATAGACCTCGAACAGTTCCTCGAGCGTGCCGGCGCCGCCGGGCAGCGCGACGAAGGCATCGGACAAATCCGCCATCATGCGTTTGCGCTGATGCATGTCGGGGACGACATGCAGTTCGGTGAGCCCCTCGTGCCCGACTTCCTTGTCGACGAGCAGTTCCGGAATCACGCCGACGACACGGCCGCCCGCGGCGAGCACTTCGTCGGCAATGACGCCCATGAGCCCGACACGCCCGCCGCCGTAGACGAGCGAGCAGCCCGCATCGACGAGCGCACGGCCGAACGCTTGCGCCGCTTGCGCATATTCGGGCTTGGCTCCCATCGACGAGCCGCAATAGACGCAGACCGATTTCATTCCGGGTCCTTGGCGCCGCCCGCCCGGGCGCCGGCATCGCGCGGGGGCAGGTAGTCGTGGAATTCGCGTTTGGGCAGCTTGCCCGACACGAGGTCGTCGAACAGCTGGCGCGAGCGCCCGCGCAGATACGGCGCCATGATCGAGATCACGTGCACGCTGACTTGATGGAGCTCGTCGCGAATCGCCCCCTGGTCGTTGTATTTGCGCGGATTCATGACGAATTGGTAAGAGAGCCAGTACGTGGCGATCACGCCCATGTTCGTCGCGATGACCTGAATTTCCTCGGGCGTGGCGACCATTTCGTCGTCGGCGACGAGCAGCTCGCACATCTCCTTCGCGAAGCGCACCTTGTGGCTGATGATCTGCTTGAAGTGCGTTTCCAGCGTACGGTTACGTGCGAGCAAATCGTTCAGGTCGCGGTAGAGGAACCGATAAGTCCACATGAAATCGGCCATGTACTGCAGGTACGACCAAGTTTCGTCGATCGTCGGACGATGGTCTTCGGGAAAGCGCAGCCGCTTTTCGATCGCTTGCTCGAATTGCGCGAAGATGCTGTTGATGATGTCGTCTTTGTTGCGGAAGTGGTAGTAGAGATTGCCTGGGCTGATCTCCATTTCCTCCGCGATCGTCGTGGTGGTCACGTTCGGTTCGCCGATCTCGTTGAACAGCTTCAACGACAGCTCGAGAATCCGTTCGCGGGTGCGGCGGGGAATTTTGGCTTCCATGTCGTCCGGCCCTATATGCCGGGCACGCTCGGCGCTCGCGCGACGCTGCGTTCATGCGCCCGGCTCGGTTGGTATCTTGCACTGCGTCGGGCGATTATAAACCGGTCGTTCTGTTTTCCGAACTTACGGCTAGGGTTTTCATGGGGAGCCGCGGCCGCGCGTGCGTCAGCCCCCGATCCAGCGGGCGACGACGGGGCCGACGATGAGCGCCCAGGTCAGCAGGCACGCCGATAGCGCCACGGTGACGGCCGCGCTGCCGAGGTCCTTCGCGCGGCGCGACAATTCGTGGCGTTCGAGGGAGATGCGGTCGATTGCCGCTTCGACGCTCGAATTCAACAGTTCGACGATGAGCACGAGCAGTACCGAGCCGATCAAGAGCACGTGCGAAACGGCGTCGACGGGCGCGAGCGCGCCGCACGGCACGAGGACGGCGGCGAGCGCCAACTCTTGCCGAAACGCGCTTTCTTCCTGAATCGCCACGCGAAATCCGGCGATCGAATTCTTCAGCGCATGCCAGGCGCGGGTGAGGCCGCGATTGCCCTTGTAGGGATTGAACGGCAGCGGCGCGAGCGGATCGTCGGGCGACAACGGCTCGTGCGGGTCGGCCGCGCCGTCGGAGGGGGCATGCTCGTCGTGCGCGAGCGGCTCGTCGCGTTTCATGCGGCGGCGTTTTCCTCGCGCGTCTGCGTGCGCGAAAGCGGCTTCAAATGAGCGGCGAACTGCGCCGAGGCGGCCTGCCACGAGAAGCGCTCGGCCCAAGCGCGAGCCTCGGCCCGATCGATCTTGAGCGCGTCGAGACATGCTTCGCGCAGGTCCTCGTTCATCGCGCCCGCGTGGCCGCCGTCGAGGACGTCGATGGGGCCCGTCACCGGATAGGCCGCAACCGGGGTGCCGCAGGCTAGGGCTTCGAGCAGCACGAGGCCGAACGTGTCGGTGCGGCTCGGGAAGACGAACACGTCGGCCGCCGCATAAACCTTCGCCAGTTCCCCCTGGCTCAGCACGCCGAGATAGTTGACCTCGGGGTAGCGGGACTTGAGCTCGGCCAATGCAGGCCCTTCGCCGGCCACCCACTTCGAGCCGGGCAGATCGAGCTTCAGAAACGCTTCGACATTTTTCTCGATCGCCACGCGTCCCACGTACAGGAAGATCGGCCGCGCCGTATTGAGCACCTTCGAATCCATCGGATGAAAGATCTCGAGATCGACGCCTCGCGTCCAGAGGACGACGTTGTCGAAACCCTGTTTTTCGAGATCGCTTTTCACGACGGGCGTCGGCGCCATGACGGCGAGCGAGGGGCCATGGAACCAGCGCAGAAAGCGATAGGTCGCGGACGTCGGAATGCCGAAGCGCGCCTGCACGTACTCGGGAAAGCGTGTGTGGTACGCCGTCGTGAACGGCAGCCCCCGGCGCAGCGCGTACGCGCGGGCGGCCAGCCCGAGCGGGCCTTCCGTCGCGATGTGCAGGGCATCGGGGGCGAATTCCTCGATACGGGCATTCACGCGGCGGCGAGGCAGCAGCGAGAGGCGAATCTCGGGGTAGGTCGGGCAGGGGATCGTGCGAAATTCGAGCGGCGTCATGAGTTCGACGCGATGGCCGAGCGCCGTGAGTTCGCGCATCGTGTTTTTCAGCGTGCGCACCACGCCGTTGACCTGCGGTTCCCAGGCATCGGTGACGATCATGATTTTCATGCGGGCGGTTCCGGTTCGCTGAAATGAGGCTAGGCCGTTGCCTTGGCTTTGCGCGGTTGAGCCGCCGGCGAGCGCATGACGGTCCAGTAGACCACCTTGAGCTCGCCGTCGAGCGTTTCGACGAGCGCCGACAGGCTTTCGACCCAGTCGCCGTCGTTGCAATAGAGCAGGCCGTCGACGTCGCGGATTTCGGCCTTGTGAATGTGGCCGCAGACCACGCCGTCGCAGCCGCGCCGGCGCGCCTCCTCGACCATCACGTGCTCGAACGAGGAGATGAAATTGACGGCGTTCTTCACTTGATGCTTCAGGTATTGCGACAGCGACCAGTAGTGCAGGCCGAAGCGGCTGCGCAGCCGGTTGAACCAGCGGTTCAGCACGAGGATCGCCGTGTAGGCGGTGTCGCCGAGATAAGCCAGCCACTTGGCGTGTTGGATGACGCCGTCGAACAGATCGCCATGCACGATCCACAGACGCTGGCCGCTCAACGTCGTATGAAACGCTTCCCCACGCACGTGAATGTCGCCGAACGCGAGATCGCAGAACTGCCGGGCGCCTTCATCGTGATTACCGGGGATGTAGACGACCTGCGTGCCCTTGCGCGCCTTGCGCAGGATCTTTTGAACGACGTCGTTGTGCGCTTGCGGCCAGTACCAGCCCTTCTTCAACTGCCAGCCGTCGATGATGTCGCCGACGAGGTAAAGATATTCGGACTCGTTGTGACGCAGGAAATCGAGTAGATACGGCGCTTGGCAGCCGCTCGATCCGAGATGGATGTCCGACAGCCAGATCGTGCGATAGCGCAGCGGATCGCCGACGCCGTCGTCGTGCTGCGGCCCCGTCGCATCGGCCGATACGGCATCCGGCGCCAGCGCGGAGCCGCCGCTTGGCGCGGCGGATTGAAAGGGGACGGAATCGACGCTTGCGCCGAGTTGCCTGAGGAGCGAAGTCGCGGACATCTTGCGGTCCATGGCTTCTCGCGTCGAGTTGAACATGGCGCTCATTGCGCCATGCGCCCGTGACTGCCACATGACAGTCACGAGAAGTTCTTATTACGGTTATTCGGGGTACGGTTATTCGGCGCGCGGTCGATCAACCGTGCTCGGCGACGACGATGCGGGTGCCGGCCAGGCGGTCGTGCGGGAATTGACGGGCGGGGTCGAGGCGAGCCGCGGCGGCCCAGGCCGCGAACCAGGCGGCCGTGACGGCGAGCGTGGCCGGCACGGATAGATGCAGCAGCGGGTGCAGCGCGAGCGGCGGCAAGAACCAGAGCCACGCGGCGAGATAGCGCGCGAGGGCGCGGGCCGGGCGCGGCGGCGTGCCGCTTTGCGCGGCGACGAGCCGCAGGCGCCATGTCTTCATCGGCAGCGTCTGGCCGCCGCGTGTCCAGCACCAGACGAAATACGCGCCGACGACGAGCGCGATCCATGCCGCAAGCAGGTTATGGTGCGTGAGCCCATTGCGCTGTTGCGTCAATGTGCTGAACAAATAACCGGCCACGAACACGATCCCGAACAGCAGGACGCTCTCGTAGACGAGCGCGGCGAGCCGGCGGCGGATGGTGGGCGGCGGCGCGAGAAGGGCGGTCATGTCGGTGCGACGGGCTCGCGCTCAGGCGCCGCGGAAGATGGACGGCGCCTCCGATGGCGACACCGGCGTCGGCGGGACCGGCACGGTCGGATTGACGGGACCCGAAGCGCCCGAGGCGGCCGCGGACGCCGAGGCCGCGCTAGCCGTTTCCGGCGGCATGGCGGAGGAAGCGCCGCTGGCGGCCGGCGGGTTCACGAGGCGATTCAAACCGCGGATTTCGCTGCGCTGGCCCGACGGCGGGGCGCTGACGATCGTCGGCCGGCGCTTGCGCTCGGCGGCTGCGAGCTTGGCTTTTTGCTCGGGCGTGAGCTGCTGATACGCCTGCCAAGCGTTCTTGCGCGCTTGGGGAGGCAGCGCTTTGGACACCTGATAGTTTTCGCGCGCGACACGCCGCTGCTCGGGCGTCATACGAATCCACTCGGCCATGCGCTCGTGCAAGCGCTTTTGCGCTTCGGGCGACATCTTCGCAAAACGCACCGCGATCCTGATCCATTTCCGTTTGCGCTCGTCGCTGAACGTGTCCCATTCGGACGCGAACGGCGCGAGGGCCGCATGCTGGGCGGCGCTCAGGCGCGCCCACGCCAACGGATTCGCGTCGACGGCAAGCGGCGGAAATTCGACGGAGAGCTGCGTGGGCGACGACGCGGCGGCGCCGTGCACGCCCGCCGCTTGCGGCGGGGGCGCCGGTTTGAAGAACCGCGGGTACGTGGCGGCGAGCGCAACGGCGGTTGCGATCGCACACCCGAATACAACGGCCAGGCCGCGCTTATAGCTCACCCCGTCACTCTCCGGCTGCGTTAGCGTGCACGCGACAAGTACGCGTTGAACCCGTGGTCGAGATACGCGTTGAGCGGCAAGTCGTCGTTGAGCATGGCTGCATCGATATCGGCGAGCTCGGCGGCGCGCTGCAGGTTTTCCCAGTAAGCGATAACGGCGATGCCGCCGACGAGGGCGATGACGGGCCAGACGCGCAGCAGCCGGCCGAGCGGCGACAGACGGCGGCGCTCGCCGGTGCTCGGCGCGGCCTGCGGACCGAGCGCCGGCGCGAGCACCGGCGCGAATGCCTTGGCGGCGACGGTTTCGGGCTTCTTGCGTGCGAGGGCGAGGCGGCGCGCGCCTGCGAGCCGGTCGAGCGTCGTGGCGGGCAAACCGGCTGCGCTTTCGTCGAGCGCGCGGCGCATTTTGCCGGCGAACTCGAATTCTTTATCCGGAGCGAAGCTCATAGCGTGATTCCTTTGGCCTTGAGCGCGGCGGCCAGGGCATGCGTCGCTCGCGAACAGTGCGTTTTCACGCTACCTTCGGAGCAGCCCATGGCGGCGGCGGTCTCGGCGACATCCATATCTTCCCAATAACGCATGAGAAACGCCTCCCGTTGACGCGCCGGCAATTTTTGGATTTCTCCGTCGATCAGCGCAAGTACTTGTTCGCGCTCGAGCTTTTGCTCGCTGCTTTGGCCGACGCTCGAACCCTCTTGGGCTTCGATCGTCTCGAGCGGGTCGAAATCCTCGTCTTCGCTGCCGCCGAGCGACGAAAACAGGCTGACCCACGTATTGCGCACCTTCTGACGCCGAAAATGATCGTGCGTCACATTCTGCAAGATACGCTGAAATAGTAGCGGAAGCTCGGCCGCGGGGCGGTCGCCGTATTTTTCGGCGAGCTTGATCATCGCGTCCTGGACGATGTCGAGGGCGGCATCGTCGTCGCGCACGGCGTAGACGGTCTGCTTGAACGCGCGCCTTTCGACGCCCGCCAGAAAATCGGCGAGTTCCTTGTCTGATGCCATCCGAGGGGGCGGCGCGAAATGTCCGCCTGCGCCGTAATCGATTGAAAAATGTCGTAAAACCCGCGGATGCTAGCAAATTTTCGCGACGGTGGGGATGGCCGGGG
>DASVLS010000107.1:0-67462 GCA_036384755.1 Trinickia sp.
ATCGTGCAAGTGTTTGGCAAGCAGTCCTTCGTCGATCGGCTGACAGGGCGGCAGCAGAAGCATGGGATCAACACCGTTTGGCAACTCGTGGCTTATGATCCAAGCGCCGATAACGGCCAGAAAAATGGCGGCGAGTCTGTCGCACCTAACCGCTAAGCGATGTCGCGTGCCATACGAACGCAGTCAAGACCATTTCCCCTGGCTGATATAGGCCATGCCTAAACCTTCTCTGACGCTATGAATACACTGTCTCAAACTTCTCAACCTGCGCTTACCGTGCGCGGGAGCCGTTTCGCGATGCCGGCGTTTATCCTCACCGTGATCGCAATCTTGGTTACCCTCGTTTGGTGCGCGCAAAATCCGTTTTTCAGCTTCGGTTCGTTCATGATGCCCTTCGTCGTGCCACTGGCTGGACTCACGCGTTTATGCGTTATGACGCGCGCCACGTTCTTTGACGACTACTGTCAAACGCAACGCACTTCGATTGCATACCGAGATATCGTTCGCGTGGAGCGCGGGCGGTTTTTGTTGACTATTCTGTACCGACGCAGCGACGACGTGCATGGCGCCAAGCTGCGGCGAGCCAGGCTGCCATGGATCGAAATGCGCCCCGACGATCAACAGAAATGCCTGGACATCCTGCGCAAGAATCTCCCGGCGTCGGCTGCATCGAGCCTCTAGGAAAAGCGAGATGAAAGGCGAGAACGGCGGAGGCTCACTCCCTATGCGCTCGCGAAAACGCTCTTTCTCGACGTAGTGAGCGTGTTGACCGCGCATGGCATTGCCCCGGCCGATATTCCGGCGAAGCTCGAGAGCATCACGTTCGGCTACGACATCACCGTCGGCGGCGCGAAAAAACACACGCTCTTCATCGCGAACGACAACGACTTCATCGGCACGGTCACCGACACGCATCACCCGAACGGCGCGTCGAACCCGAATCAATTCTTCGTGTTCGCGTTCGATCCGGCGGAACTGCCTGGTTTCCAACCGCAACGTCTGCATGAGGGCGTTTGCCGTGTCGACCGCGACGGGCACGGTCACGGTAGCGGTCACGGGCACGGGCACGACGACTAAGTGACCAGGCGGCGCGTTTCGGGAATGAAGACGGCGATAAATCCGAGCGCCGCCATGCCGAAAGCGGTCGAAGGCGAACAAGCAACCCGAAATTCCCGATCGCTTCGACGATTCGACCTTTAAGGAGTTGTGAAGAGTGTGACGGCGTTAAACGGCGCGTAGCCCGTCGAGCATGGGTTCGTATACGAAGACGAAGGGCAAGTTGCATTCGTGCATGATGTCGCGTCCCGAAAACAACCCGTAACGTCCAAGCGCTCAAACAAAAACGGCGCGCTGCGGTGTCAACCGCGATGCGCGCCGTTTTTTGAAGGCCCCAGGCATCTGTGATGCGGATCTGATGCAAACACAGCGTCTAGGGCCTAACGATTACCGCCTCCCGCTCAAACTTGCGCTCCCGCATTCGGATCGTTCGGATCATGGAGCGACTTCTTTTCCTTGAGCAGATCCTCGCGCTTCACGCCGAGCCACATCGCGAGCGCCGCGGCGACGAACACCGACGAGTAGATGCCGAAGCAGATACCGATCGTCAGCGCCAACGCGAAGTAGTGCAGCGTCGGGCCGCCGAACAGGAACATCGACAGCACCATCATCTGCGTGCAACCGTGCGTGATGATCGTGCGGGACATCGTGCTCGTGATCGCGTGGTTGATGACTTCCATCACCGACATCTTGCGTTCCCGGCGGAACGTCTCGCGGATCCGGTCGAAGATAACGACCGATTCGTTCACCGAGTAGCCGAGCACGGCCAAGACGGCCGCGAGCACCGAGAGCGAGAACTCCCATTGGAAGAACGCGAAAAAGCCGAGGATGATCACGACGTCGTGCAAGTTCGCGATGATGCCGGCGATAGCGTATTTCCATTCGAATCGGATCGACAGATAAATGACGATGCCGACGACGACGCACGCCAGCGCGAGCAACCCGTTTGTGGCGAGTTCCTTACCCACCTGAGGCCCGACGAACTCGACGCGCTGCAATTGCGCCGCGGCGTCTTGCCCCTTCAGGGCCGTCATGACCTGATCGCTCTGCTGCGCCGACGTGAGGCCATGCTTCAGCGGCAGGCGAATCATCACGTCGCGCGACGTGCCGAACGTCTGCACCTGCGCGTCGCCGTAGCCGAGCGTGTCGAGCGTCTTGCGGACAGGGTCGAGCTGCACGGCCTGCGGGTACTGCACTTCGACGACGGTGCCGCCCGTGAACTCCACCGACAGGTGCAGCCCGCGATGCAGCAGGAAAAACACCGCGGCGAAGAACGTCAAGAACGAAATCGCGTTGAAGATCAACGCACGTTGCATGAACGGGATGTCTTTGCGGATGCGGAAAAATTCCATGGTTTTGTCTCCGGTCCGAACCTGTTAGCGGGACGAGCCCGGTTTGCGCGGCGCGGCGCCTTCGCGCGCGCGATTGCGCAGAACGGGCTTCGCGCCGCTGCGTCCGCTCTTGCCCCTAGGCTGCGACGCGACGGTCTTCGTCGCGCGCATCGTGTCCGTGTCGGCATCGGCCTCGCTGCCGACCTGCGGATACGGTGCACCTTCTCCGGCCGGCCGCCAAACCTGCCCGATCGCGAGCGACTTGAGCTTCTTCTTGCCGCCGTACCAGGCGTTGACGAGGCCGCGCGAGAAGAACACAGCCGAGAACATCGACGTCAAAATGCCGATGCAGTGCACGACCGCGAAGCCGCGCACGGGGCCGGAGCCGAAAGCCAGCAGCGCCAAACCGGCGATCAACGTCGTGACGTTCGAGTCGAGAATCGTCGCCCATGCGTGTGCGTAGCCGTTTTGAATCGCTAGCTGCGGCGGCGCGCCGTTGCGCAATTCTTCGCGCACCCGTTCGTTGATCAGCACGTTCGCGTCGATCGCCATACCGAGCGCGAGCGCGATAGCGGCGATGCCGGGCAGCGTCAACGTGGCCTGCAGCATCGACAGGATGGCGACGAGCAGCAGCAGGTTCACCGACAGGCCGATCACCGAAACCAGACCGAACAGCAAGTAGTAGGCGATCATGAACACGGTGATCGCGGCGAAGCCGTAGACGACCGAGTCGAAGCCCTTCTTGATGTTATCGGCGCCGAGGCTCGGGCCGATCGTGCGCTCTTCGATAATGTCCATCGGCGCGGCGAGCGAGCCCGCGCGCAGCAGCAGCGCGAGATCGGCGGCCGCTTGCGGCGTGGGCTGGCCCGTGATCTGGAAGCGATCGCCGAGTTCGGATTGGATCGTCGCAACCGTCAGCACTTGCCCTTTGCCTTTCTCGAACAGCACCATCGCCATCGGCTTGCCGATGTTGTCGCGCGAGACGTCGCGCACCGCGCGGCCTGCCGACGAGTTCAGGCGGATGTTTACCGACGGGCGCTGATGCTCGTCGAAGCCGGCCGAGGCGTCGATGATGCTGTCGCCCGTGAAGATCACCTGCTTGCGCAGCAGCACCGGCGCTTGGCTTCCTTCGGTAAAGAGCTCGTCGCCGGGCGGGACCGCTTCGCCCGGTGCGGGATGCGTGTTGACCGGGTCGGCCAGACGCGCTTCGAGCGTGGCCGTGCGGCCGATGATTTCCTTCGCCTTCGCCGTGTCCTGCACGCCCGGCAGCTCGACGACGATACGGTCGGCGCCCTGCTGCTGGATCACGGGCTCGGCCACGCCGAGCTCGTTCACGCGATTGTGCAGCGTGGTGATGTTCTGCTTGACGGCCGCTTCTTCCACCGCGTTCAACTGCGCCGGCGCGAACGTGCCGACGACCTGCACGCCGCCGCTCGGCGCGGTGCGCGTGGCCCACTGCAGTTCCGTGATGCCGCGCGTGAGCTGCTCGCGGGCCGCATCGGCCGCGGCTTGATCGGCGAACTCGATGACGACCGACTGATTGACGCGGTTCACGCCGCCTTCGCGGATGTTGTTGTCGCGCAGGAGCGTGCGCGCATCGGAGGCGTCGGAGTCGAGCCGCTTGTTGAGCGCGCCCGCCATGTCGATTTGCATCAGGAAGTGAACGCCGCCGCGCAAATCGAGGCCGAGGTACATCGGCAGCGCATGCAACGCCGTCAGCCAGCGCGGCGACGCGCTTTGCAGGTTCAGCGCGACGACGAACTGCGGATCGTTCGGATCGGGGTTCAGCGCCTTTTGCAGAACGTCCTTCACGCGCAACTGCGTGTCGGTGTCTTTCAAGCGCACGCGAATATTGGCGTTGGCCGCGGCGTTGTCGAACGTGATGTCGTCCGCCGCGATCTTATTGGCCGCGAGCGCGGATTCGACCTCGGTGAGCGTCGATGCGTCGAGCTTGACCGTCGCCTTGCCGCTCAGCACCTGCACGGCCGGCGCTTCGCCGAAAAAGTTGGGCAATGTGTACAGAAGGCCGATGACGAGTGCCACGGCCATCACGACATATTTCCAAAGGGGGTAGCGATTCATGGGGAAGCCGAACGGGTGGGTTGGCGTGTGGGCGGCGCGTGCCGCTGCTTTGCCGGCCCGCCGGCGCGGCGCGACACGCTAAACGTGAGGCGCCGATCGGGCCGGGCAGGGCGGCGAGCCGCGTCAGAGCGACTTGATCGTGCCCTTGGGCAGAATCGTCGTGACAGCCGATTTCTGCACGGTGATCTCCGTGCCCTCGGCGATTTCGATGCCGACATACGCTTCGCCGACCTTCGTCACTTTGCCGACGAGGCCGCCGTTCGTCACGACTTCATCGCCCTTGGCCATCGCCGCGAGCATGTTGCGATGCTCCTTTTGGCGCTTCATCTGCGGGCGAATCATGATGAAGTAAAGCACCGCGAACATGAGGATGAGCGGCAAAAAGCTCATCAGGCTCGACTCGGCGCCGCCGCCGGTTGCGCCTTGCGCGAATGCGTTGGTAATCAGCGACACGTTGGTTTCTCCGTTGGTGACGATTCGGAATGATCTTAGGTGATCGAAAAATAGCCGCGTATTTTACCACCGCCGCCTTCGGACAAGCCCGTGCGCGCTCGCGGCGCACTGGGCCGGGGCCCGGCGCGAGCCCTGCAGCCCCTCGCGGCGGCAATCCTCGCGTACCGCCACGCGCGGCAGGCCGCGCGGCGGCTAGTCCACACCTCGCGCCCTTTCGTCTCGAAAACGCAGACGAAAGGCTTCGAACGTGCCCGCGTCGATGGCTTC
The DNA here is from genome assembly GCA_036384755.1 of Trinickia sp. Lineage (GTDB taxonomy): Bacteria > Pseudomonadota > Gammaproteobacteria > Burkholderiales > Burkholderiaceae > Trinickia. Next base: position 5,190 of record DASVLS010000107.1, read on the forward strand.
GCGGATCTCGCTCATGAGTTGGAGGTAATAGTGCAGGTTGTGGATCGTGTTGAGTTGGGCGCCCAGGATTTCGCCCACGCGATGCAGGTGATGCAGGTAGCCGCGCGTGAAATGCCGGCAGGTATAGCAGCCGCATGTCTCGTCGAGCGGGCGCAGCGAATTCTTGTGGGTGGCGTTGCGGATCTTGAGGTCGCCGAAGCGCGTGAACAGCCAGCCGTTGCGCGCGTTGCGCGTCGGCATCACGCAGTCGAACATGTCGATGCCCGCCGCGACGCCGGCCACGAGATCCTCCGGTGTGCCCACGCCCATCAAATAGTGGGGCTTGTCGGCCGGCAGCTTCGGCCCGATATGCTCGAGCACGCGCATCATGTCTTCTTTCGGCTCGCCGACGGACAACCCGCCGATGGCCAAGCCATGAAAGCCCAATTCCGAAAGCCCGGCGAGCGATTCGTCGCGCAGATCCTCGAACATGCCGCCTTGAACGATCCCGAACAGCGCGTTCGGGTTGCCGAGCCGGCCGAATTCGTCGATCGAGCGTTTGGCCCAACGCATCGACATGCGCATCGACGCGGCGGCGTCCTCATGGCTCGTCGGCACGCCGTCGGTCGCATAGGGCGTGCATTCGTCGAACTGCATGACGATGTCGGAGTTCAGTACTTTTTGGATCTGCATCGACACTTCGGGCGACAGGAACAGTTTGTCGCCGTTCACGGGCGAGGCGAACGTGACGCCGTCCTCCGTGATCTTCCGCAGATCGCCGAGCGAGAAGACTTGAAAGCCGCCCGAATCGGTCAGAATCGGCCGGCGCCAGCCCATGAAGCCGTGCAGGCCGCCGTGCGCCGCGATCGTTTCCAGCCCCGGCCGCAGCCAGAGGTGGAACGTGTTGCCGAGGATGATCTGGGCGCGGATTTCCTCCAGCTCGCGGGGCTGGACGGCTTTGACGGTGCCGTAAGTCCCGACGGGCATGAAGATCGGCGTCTCGACGACGCCGTGATTGAGCGTCAGGCGTCCGCGGCGCGCGCGGCCGTCGGTCTTGAGTAGTTCGAAGTTCAGGCCGTTCGGGCCGTGCGCGGGGGATGATGCACAGTCGCCGCCGGCGTGAACGTGGCCGTCGCCGTTGGGGTGATGACCTTGGGTCATGCGGAACTCCTATCGCCACCGGAAGCAGCTTGGTTTGAGACCGGAGTGGGCGCTAAAGCGCCAACTCCGGATCGCCAATCCGGCGCATGGAAAATCACTATCCGAGATGCCCGGTAGCGCGTGAAAGGGGGTAATTCATCTGTCCAGCGTCGAGCCGAGACAAGCTCAAACGAGCCTCAGCCATCTGCCCTCGTCAGCAACATGGCATCGCCATAGCTGAAAAAACGGTAATGTTCTTCGATTGCATGCCGATAAGCCTCGCGTATCGGCTCGATGCCCGCGAATGCGCTCACGAGCATCAAGAGCGTCGACTTCGGCAGATGGAAATTCGTCACGAGCCGGTCCACCACGCGAAATCGATAGCCCGGCGTGATGAAGATGTCCGTTTCCGCCGACGTCGCCGCCAGCGGGCGGCCTGCCGCCTCGGCGTCGCGCGCCGCGGCTTCGAGGGCGCGCATCGACGTCGTGCCTACCGCGATGACGCGCGAGCCGCGCGCACGGGCGGCCGCGATCTTGTCGACGAGCGTTTGCGGCAATTGGTACCACTCGCTGTGCATCTTGTGCTCGGCGATATTGTCGACCCGCACGGGTTGGAACGTCCCCGCGCCGACGTGCAGCGTCAGTGTCGCCCGCTCCACGCCTTGCGCGTCGAGCCTCGCCAGCAGTGCTTCGTCGAAGTGCAGGCCCGCTGTCGGCGCGGCTACGGCGCCCGGATTCTGCGCGAAGACCGTTTGGTAGCGCGTTTCGTCGGTCGCGTCGGGGTCGTGCTCGATGTAGGGCGGCAACGGCAGCCGGCCGTACTGCTCGATCAGCGTGAGGCAGTCGTCGGGGAAATCTAGCGTGTAGAACGGCTCGACACGCTCGCCGACCGTGACGTCGAACGCGTCGGCGAGCCTGAGCGTCGTGCCGGGCGAGGGGCTCTTGCTGGCGCGAATCTGCGCGAGCGCGGTGCGCGCGCCGGTCAGACGCTCGACGAGTACCTCGATTTTGCCGCCGCTCGCCTTTTGGCCGAAGAAGCGCGCCTTCAGCACTTTGGTATCGTTGAAGACGAGCAGGTCGCCGGGGGCGAGGCACTCGGGCAGCTCGGCGAAGCGCCGGTCGACGAGGCGCGCGGGCGCGGCCGTCGTATCGACTTCGAGCAGGCGGCTTGCGCTGCGCTCGGGCAGCGCCGTTTGCGCAATGAGCTCGGGCGGCAGATTGAAATCGAAATCGGAAAGCGTGAACATGCTGCGTTGATCGGCGGCGAGGGCGCGGCGAGACGGCTCACGAGCCGCTATGATCGCGAAGCGCGATGCCGATGCGGCCCCGCTGCCGTTCGTTGAGATAAACCGTTATTGTACTTGTCCGCAGACTCATGCCGTTGCCCCGATTGCGCCGCTCCGATCACGATGAAGAAACGTTGCCGCCTGCGTCCTCACGGACGCAGCGCCAAGCAGCGCGTGACGCGCAAGCGCCGGCCGCAGCGGACGAGCTCGCCGCCAAGCCCGCCCGGAAGGCCGTGGCAAAGCCCGCCGCCAAGCCCGCCGCAAAGGCGGCGAAGACGGTCGATAAGCTCGCCAAGCTCGGCCTCACGCGCGACATCGATCTCGTCTTGCATCTGCCGATGCGCTACGAGGACGAAACGACGCTCACGCCGATCGGCGAGTTGCTGCCCGGCGAGACGGCGCAAACGGAAGGCATCGTCGTCGACAACGAGATCGCCTACCGGCCGCGCCGGCAGCTCGTCGTCAAGCTGCGCGACGCCGATGGCGGCGAACTCGCGCTGCGGTTTCTCAATTTCTACGGCTCGCAAGTCAAGCAAATGGCCGTCGGTGTGCGGCTGCGCGTACGCGGTGACGTGCGCGGCGGCTTCTTCGGGCTGGAAATGGTCCATCCGAGCGTGCGCCCCGTCGAAGAAGACACGCCGTTGCCGCAGGCGCTGACACCCGTCTATCCGAGTACGGCGGGCGTTTCGCAGGCCTACCTGCGCAAAGCGATCGACAACGCGCTCGAGCGCACGCCGCTGCCGGAGATTTTGCCCGAGCGCGTGGCCGAGCAGTATTGCCGGCCGCTGGCGCTGCCGCCGCTCGCACAGGCCGTGCGTGTGCTGCACCACCCGAGCGCGAGCGCGGATGAGGCGGCGCTCGTCGACGGCACCCATCCCGCTTGGACGCGCATCAAGTTCGACGAGCTGCTTGCGCAGCAACTCTCGCTCAAGCGCGCGCATGAGGAGCGCCGGGCCCGCTCGGCGCCGTCGATGCCGCGCGGTGCGGGCGGCGCTACACTCGTCGCGCGGTTGCTCGCCGCGCTGCCGTTCAGGCTGACGCAGGCGCAGGCGCGCGTCGTCTCCGAGATTTCGGCCGACTTGGATGCGCCCCATCCGATGCAGCGGCTCTTGCAAGGCGACGTGGGCAGCGGCAAGACCGTCGTCGCCGCGCTCGCGGCGGCGCAAGCAATGGACTGCGGCTATCAAGCGGCCATGATGGCGCCGACGGAAATTCTCGCCGAGCAGCACGCGCGCAAGCTGCGCGGCTGGCTCGAGCCGCTCGGCGTGACGGTCGCGTGGCTTGCGGGCAGCCTCAAAGCGAAGGAGAAGCGCGCAGCCGTGGAGGCGGCGGCCTCGGGCTCGGCGCAGCTCGTCATCGGCACGCACGCGATCATCCAAGACACCGTGGAGTTCGCGAGGCTCGGCCTCGTCATCGTCGACGAACAGCATCGCTTCGGCGTCGCGCAGCGGCTGGCGCTGCGCGCCAAGGCGGACCGCGCAGCCGACGGCGCGGCGGCCTTTCAGCCGCATCAATTGATGATGTCGGCAACGCCGATCCCGCGCACGCTGGCCATGACTTACTACGCCGATCTCGACGTGTCGACGATCGACGAACTGCCGCCGGGGCGCACGCCGATCGTGACGAAACTGATTTCCGACGCTCGCCGCGAGGAGGTCATCGCACGTGTGCGGGAAGCTGCGTTGACGGGGCGGCAGGTCTATTGGGTCTGTCCGCTTATCGAAGAAAGCGAGACGCTGCAGTTGCAGACGGCTATCGAGACGTACGAGACGCTGGCGCAAGCGTTGCCCGAGTTGCGCGTCGGTCTCGTGCACGGCCGGTTGCCGCCGGCCGAGAAAGCCGCCGTGATGGACGCGTTCTCGCGCAACGAGGTGCAATTGCTCGTGGCGACGACGGTGATCGAGGTGGGCGTCGACGTACCCAATGCGTCGCTGATGGTGATCGAGCATGCCGAGCGGTTCGGTCTCGCACAGCTGCATCAACTGCGCGGACGCGTGGGGCGCGGCAGCGCGGCGTCCATCTGCGTGCTGCTCTATAGCAATCCGCTGTCGCTGACGGCGCGCGAGCGCTTGAAGACGATGCGCGAAACGACGGACGGCTTCGAGATCGCCCGGCGCGATTTGGAGATTCGCGGGCCGGGCGAATTCCTCGGCGCGCGGCAGTCGGGCGCGGCGATGCTGCGCTTCGCCAGCCTGGAAAACGACGCTTGGCTCATCGAGCCGGCCCGCGAAGCGGCGGCGCGGCTCATCGCCGACCATCCGGACGTCGTTCTGCAGCACTTGGCGCGATGGCTGGGCGGGCGAGAGCAGTTCCTCAAGGCCTGAGCGGCGTCGGCACCGAGCCGGCTCATGGTCGAACGTTGTAAGGCGATGGACGTCGAACGGGGTCGCGCGCTCGTCCAAGGCGCTGCGGCTCGGCAAGACATGGGCCAAGGGCATGCGGCCCCAGTTGGCGAATCCACGGCACGGGTGTATAAGATAAACCTATCGATTCCAATGCCCTGATTGGTCCCCCAATGACGCTCACTGAACTGAAATACATCGTGGCGGTTGCGCGCGAGCGGCATTTCGGCCGAGCCGCCGAGGCGTGCTTCGTCAGCCAGCCGACCTTGTCCGTGGCCATCAAGAAGCTCGAAGACGAGCTCAACGTTCAGATTTTCGAGCGTGGCACGAGCGAGGTCAGCGTGACGCCCATCGGCGAGCAGATCGTCACGCAGGCGCAGCGCGTGCTCGAGCAGACGCTCGCAATCAAGGAGATCGCCAAGCAGGGCAAGGATCCGCTCGTCGGTCCGCTGCGCCTGGGCGTCATCTATACGATCGGGCCGTACTTGCTGCCGACCCTCGTCAAGCAGATGATCAAGCGCGTTCCTCAGATGCCGCTGATGCTGCAGGAGAACTACACGCTCAAGCTCATCGAACTGCTCAAGCAGGGTGAGATCGACGTCGCGATCATGGCGCTGCCGTTTCCGGAAACCGGGCTCATGGTGCGCCCGCTCTACGACGAGCCTTTCGTCGTGGCATTACCGGCGGGGCACGCGTGGGAGTCGCGCAAGAAGATCGATGCGACCGATCTCAAACAGGAAACCATGCTGCTGCTCGGCACCGGCCACTGTTTTCGTGATCACGTGCTCGGCGTCTGCCCGGAGCTCATGCGGTTTTCCCAGACGGCGGACGGCATTCAGAAGACGTTCGAAGGCTCGTCCCTCGAAACGATTCGGCACATGGTCGCGAGCGGCGTGGGCATCACGGTGCTGCCGCGCATGTCGGTGCCCGACGTGCGAGCGCACGCCGGCGGCCCCGACGCCGGGCTGCTCAGCTATGTGCCTTTCGACGAGCCCGTGCCCGACCGGCGCGTCGTGCTGGCTTGGCGCAAGAGCTTCACGCGCATGCCCGCCATCGACGCGATCAGCGACGCTATTGCGGCGTGCGACTTGCCAGGCGTCAGCAAACTCGACATGCCCGCCGTCGTCAATTGAGACGGCTATCGAATAGATAAAAACAATCAACTATAACTTATCAATAGATTTACTTATGCTTTCTTCCATTGGGGGCGCGGTTCCCGCGCTGCTCCAGCAAACGGAGGAAGTCATGACGCAATTGATCGCCCGAGTCGTTTCCACGTCCGCCCGTGCGCGTGCAGGTGCTCGGTTGTCCGTTGCCCTACGCCGGTCCGGAGCCACGGCGTTTTCGCTGTTGGCCGATCGCGCGCTCGGCGCTTGATCGACGCGCACGCGTCTCGCTGCCTTTCCATTTTTCGCCCTCCCGTTTTAGCGATTTACGCGGTACGTCAGGGCGAAGATGGCTTCCGGATGACGCGGAACCGGCATTGCTTTACGCGGCTGGGCTACACTCGCATTCGTAGTCTTCCGGCAGAAGTGCGTCGGCTGCGCTCGCTGATTGGTTCGCACAATCAGCCGCGGGCGCGTTCGACTGTCTTCCCCGCATCTCCGTTTCGTTCGATCTTCGGAAGGAATCGCCATGGCAAAGAAAAACACCGCAGTGCAAATCGACATCGGCATCAGCGACAAGGACCGCAAGAAGATCGCGGACGGTTTGTCGCGGCTGCTTGCCGATACGTACACGCTGTATCTGAAGACCCACAACTTTCATTGGAATGTGACGGGTCCCATGTTCAACACGCTGCACCTGATGTTCGAAGGGCAGTACAACGAGCTCGCGCTGGCCGTCGACGCGATCGCCGAGCGCATTCGCGCCCTGGGCGTGCATGCGCCGGGCAGCTATAAGGATTTTGCGAAACTGTCGTCGATCCCCGAGGCCGACGGCGTGCCGTCCGCGGAAGAGATGATTCGCCAACTCGTGCAGGGCCAAGAGGCCGTCGCGCGGACCGCGCGCGAAGTGTTCACGGCCGCCGACGGCGCCAACGACCAGCCGACGGCCGATCTGCTGACGCAGCGTCTTCAAACGCATGAAAAAACCGCGTGGATGTTGCGCTCGATGCTCGCTTAACGCGCTCGACTCGCTCAACGCGGCTAACCCGCTTAGAGCGACGTAATGGCGTGTAGCCTTCGCGGCCGAGGGCCTCCCAATTCGGGAGGCCCTCGCCATTTCGGCTCTACAATACGGCGATCGCCCATTGTCTTCGGCCGTTTCGCTTATGTACGCGCCCATGTTCGCCCGTCTCCCGCTTTATTTGCGCTTGATCCGCATGGACAAGCCGATCGGCAGCCTGCTGCTGCTTTGGCCCACGCTCAACGCGCTTTGGATTGCCTCTAACGGGAGGCCGTCGCCGTTGCTGCTCCTTATTTTCGTCGTCGGCACCGTGCTCATGCGTTCGGCCGGGTGCGCGATCAACGATTACGCCGATCGCGACTTCGACCGCTATGTCAAACGCACGGAATCGCGGCCGATCACCTCGGGAAAGATCCGCGCGTGGGAAGCGGTCGCGATCGCGGCCGGGTTATCCATCGTCTCGTTCCTCTTGATCTTGCCGCTCAACGCATTGACGAAGGAATTGTCGGTCGTCGCGTTGTTCGTGGCCGGCAGCTATCCGTTCACGAAGCGTTTCTTTGCGATCCCGCAAGCGTATCTCGGCATTGCGTTCGGGTTCGGCATTCCGATGGCGTTCGCGGCCGTGCAAAACCACGTGCCGATGTTGGCCTGGGTCATGCTCATGGCGAATGTGTTCTGGTCGGTGGCGTATGACACCGAATATGCGATGGTCGACCGGGACGACGACGTCAAGCTCGGGATTCGCACGTCGGCGCTGACATTCGGCCGCTTCGACGTGGCCGCCATCATGCTTTGCTATGCGGGCACGCTCGGCATTTATGCCGCGATCGGCGTGGCGTTGCGCTTCGACTGGCTCTACTGGGCCGGGTGGGCCGCCGCGCTCGGTTGCGCGCTCTATCACTACACGTTGATTCGCGGACGCGAGCGTATGCCGTGCTTCAAGGCGTTTCTGCACAACAACTGGCTGGGGGGGGCGCTGTTCGCCGGCATCGCTGCGCATTACGTGGTGTCGGGGCGCTGAGGCACGGCGCTGGCGGCTCTGGTTGTGGCATGGCGGCTACCGCGCGCCGTTCGCTTCAACGTGTGCCGCTCGGTCGGACGCGGCTCATCCTCCCGGCGACGCTCGAGCCGGCGCTAAGCAGGCTCGGGCGTGTGCCGGCGTGAGCGTGTGGACGGTTTATTGACGGCCTAGCTCGTCGCCCATTTCCTTCGCGCGCGCATCGGCGGCTAGGACGCCCTTGACGATCGATTCCTTGATCTCTTGCGCGTCGAATGCGGCCAGTGCGGCGGCGGTCGTTCCGCCCTTGGACGTCACGCGTTCGCGCAACACGGCGGCGCTTTCGTCCGATTGCACGGCCAATTGCGCTGCGCCCGCGAACGTGCCGAGCGCGAGTGCGCGGCCTTCTTCTTCGCCGAGTCCCAGGCGGCGGGCCGCTTCCTGCATCGCTTCGATGAAATAGAAGACGTAGGCCGGGCCGCTGCCCGAGATGGCCGTGACCGCGTCGATTTTTGCTTCGTCGTCGAACCATACCGTCGTGCCGACGGCACCGAGGATGTCGGCCGCCAGCGTGCGGCCTGCTTCGTCGACGCCCGCCAATGCCGCGAGCCCCGTGACGCCTTGGCCGATCAATGCGGGCGTGTTCGGCATCGCCCGCACGACGCGCGTATAGCCGCCGAGCCAGCGCGACAGGTCGGCGCCGCGAATGCCGGCCGCGATGCTGACGACGAGTTGCGCCGACAAGTGCGGTGCGAGCGAGGCCGCCACGGCCTTGAGGACTTGCGGCTTTACCGCGAGGACGACGGCATCGTAGCTGCGCAGTGAGTCGTCGGGTTGAGCGCCGGTGGCGACGCCGAATTGCGTCTGCGTGCGTGCTCGGGCGTCTTCGTTGACGTCGACGGCGTAGAGGTCCGCGGGGGCGACGCCGCGCTTGATCAAGCCGCCGATCAGTGCCGCGGCCATGTTGCCGCCGCCGATGAATGCGATCTTCATGATGGATGGAAGCGTTGGGGAGGGGAGCAGCGGCCGATTATAGACCGCCGCTAACGGTCGTTCAGTTGGGCGCAACCCTGGGGTGCAACCGAATCGAGCGCGACGTGCAGCGGGGACGCGAAGCCGAGGGCCATCGCGCGTGCGTTTCGGAAAGTGGCAGATGTGTGCCCGCCCGTCCAAGCGAAACCGCCGTTCAGTGCGTGTAGTCGCGCTTGCCGAAAATCGCGGTGCCGATGCGCACGATCGTCGCGCCTTCGAGCACGGCCGCTTCGAGATCGCCCGACATGCCCATCGACAACGTATCGAGCCCGAGGCCTTCGGCCAGCATCGTTTCGTAGAGTTGCCGCAGCTTGCGATGCGGTTCTCGTTGGGCCGCCGGATCGTCGGCCGGTTCGGGAATCGACATGAGGCCCCGCAGGCGCAGGTTCGGCAATTCGGCGATTGCGCGGGCGAGGGCCGGCGCTTCTTCTGGTGGGACGCCACTTTTGGAGGCTTCGCCGCTCACGTTGACTTGCAGGCAGACGTTCAACGGCGGCAGCGTACCGGGCCGCTGTTCCGAGAGACGCTGAGCGATTTTGAGCCGATCCACCGAATGAACCCAATCGAAGTGCTCGGCGACGGGACGCGTCTTGTTCGACTGCAACGGACCGATGAAATGCCATTCGAGCTGCGCGCGTAGATCGGCGAGCGCTTCGATTTTCGCGATGGATTCTTGGACGTAGTTTTCGCCGAAGGCCCGTTGGCCGGCTTCGAAGGCGGCGCGAACGTCGTCGGCCGGAAACGTCTTGGAGACGGCCAGCAGACGGATGGAGTCAGCGGAGCGGTTGGCGCTGCGCGCCGCTTCGGCGATGCGACGATGAACGTCCAAGAGATTGTCGGCGATATGGGACATGGGTTCGGCCTGAGCCTGGCTCGGAGTCAGCTGCGGATTATACGGCTCGACGTTGGATGGTTCATCGATGCGGGCGAAGGTGCGGGGGGAGGGGACGCGGCTGCCGCATCGCTAGTCGGCTTCATGCGAACTTCGACGACCCAGCTTCGGGAAAGCTGGGTTGCGTATCGCTGCCTGCGGATCGGAGTTCGAGGCCATGAGACACGCAGTCCTCAGTCCTCAGTCCCGATGCGGTCTGACGCGAGCTTTTAACGGAGGAAAATTGACAGCCCCGTCAGCCATAAATCAAATGCTCGACCAACTCGATCCAATGCGCGACCGGCAGTGCCGTCCCGCTTTGCAGATGCGCGATACAGCCGACGTTGGCCGAAACGATCATCTGCGGTTCCAGCGCTTGCAAGGCTTGCAGCTTCCGATCGCGCAACGTATAGGAGAGCGCAGGCTGCGTGATCGAGTACGTGCCGGCCGAGCCGCAACACAGATGGCTGTCGGCCGGTAGCTTCGTGTCCACGCCAAGCGACGTGAGCAGGTGCTCGACCGTGCCGCGAATTTGCTGCCCGTGCTGAAGCGTGCAAGGCGGATGATAGGCAACCGTATGCACGCCGCGCCGCCGCGCGAGCGCGACGAGCTCGCTCTCGAACCCGGCGAGCACTTCGGCGACGTCGCGTGAAAGCTCGGTGATGCGGCGCGCTTTATCGGCATAGGCCGGATCGTTGCGCAGCAAGTGGCCGTATTCCTTCACCGTAGCGCCGCAGCCCGACGCATTGACGACGATCGCTTCAATGCCCGCTTCGACATGGGGCCACCAAGCGTCGATGTTGCGCCTCGCATCGTCGAGGGCTTCATCGCGATAGCCGAGGTGCAAGCGGATCGCGCCGCAGCAGCCGGCCTCGGGCTCGATCAGCGTCGCGATGCCGACCGCATGCAACACGCGCGCCGTCGCAATGTTGATATTCGGCAGCATGGCCGGCTGCACGCAGCCGGCCAGCATCAACATGCGGCGCGCTGCGGCCGGCGCGTCTGTGTCGGCAGCGGCATCGGCCGTAGCGGCGGCGGGGGGCAGCCTGGCGTTCGGGCCGGCGGTCAACCCTTTCGTCGGCCATTCGAGCAGCCGCTGACGTGGTGGCACCTTGTCGCGCAAGCGCCGCGGGAGGAACGGCCGCACGAGTTGCCCGAGCCGCATCGCCGGCGTGAAGATCGCGCTGTTCGGGAGCACGCTCGCCAGCACGCGCCGCAGCAACTGCTGACCGAACGGCCGCGGCACCGTCGCTTCGATATGTTGACGGCCGATTTCGACAAGCCGTCCATACTGCACGCCCGACGGGCACGTCGTTTCGCAACTCCGGCAAGTCAGGCAACGATCGAGGTGAAGCTGCGTGCTGCGCGTGACGTTCGCGCCTTCCACCATCTGCTTGATCAGGTAGATGCGCCCGCGCGGGCCGTCGAGCTCATCGCCGAGCAACTGATAGGTGGGGCAGGTGGCCGTGCAAAAACCGCAGTGCACGCACTTGCGCAAGATGGCATCGGCCTCTTCGCCGTCGGCCGTGTCGCGGATGAAGTCTGCAAGCTGGGTCTGCATCGCTGCGCTCCTATCCTTTGCTCGCTTGCGTGGTTCGTGGTTGCACTGCGCTCCTTCGAAACGAAAATGCCGGCATTAGAAATCGGGATACATGCGCGCTCGATTGAATACGCGCGCCGGATCGAAAGCCGCCTTCAATCCTCGATGGATCTTCATGAGTGGCGTCGGCAGCGGCGTAAACACGCCCACGCTGCGATCGAACGCACGGCCCGTCCGAAAAATCGTTGCGTGCCCACCGGCCTGTTTGGCGCTGATGCGCACCGTTTGCGCATCGGTATCGGTGATCCACCAGCGCTGCGCGCCGCCCCATTCCATCAATTGCGCGCCCGGCAGTTGCAAAGGCTCGGTAATCGACGGCAATGCGAGGCGCCATAGCGCCGCGTTGGGTGGAATCGAAGCGAAGAACGGGTCGGTTTGTTCGCGCAGTCCTTCCCAGAACCGCTCGGCCTCGACGGCATCGACGACTTCTCCGCCGATCATATTGCGCGCCGCCTTGACGCCGCTCTCCGAGCCCGACAGACGTACCGCGAGCGTACCGTTGCGCCAGGCGCTAGCCGAAATCGGCAATGGCCGGCCACCCCATTCGTTGAGCTTGCGCACGGCATCGGTGCCGTTCGCGTCGAACTTGAGCGTCGCTTCGACAGCGGGCCGCGGCATCACTTTGATCGAGAGATCGAGAATGAGCCCCAGCGTGCCGAGCGAGCCCGCCATCAGGCGCGCGACGTCGTAACCCGCGACGTTTTTGACGACCTGTCCGCCGAAGCGCAGGATTTCACCCGCACCGTTCATGATCGTGGCCCCCAGCACGAAGTCGCGCGCCGCGCCCGCTTGCGCCCGGCGCGGGCCCGAAATGCCGGCGGCGACGCAGCCGCCGATCGTCGACGCGCGCCCGAAATGAGGCGGCTCGAATGCCAGCATTTGATCGTGTTCGGCGAGCGCCGCCTCGATGTCGGCCAGCGGCGTGCCGCACCGCGCCGTGATGATGAGCTCGGCCGGGTCGTACGCGACGATGCCCCGGTACGCGCGCGTATCGAGTATCTCGCCTTGCAACTGCTGTCCGTACCAGTCCTTGCTGCCGGCGCCGCGCAAACGCAGTGGGCGCGCTTCAGCCGTGGCCGCCCGAATCCGTTCGGACCAGTAGGCCACGATGTCCTCTTCCTGCATGGCTTCCCGCTTCGTCGTGTCGTTCATCCGGTGCACCCGGCTTTTCGCAAGTCATGCCTTGATGGTCAGATTGTACCGACCGAGCGCGGCGAGACAAGCCGGAGCAAGCCTGCTTAGGGGTAATTACGCGTCCCCCGAAGCGGTGAAACAGGGACGGCTCGCCGCACGCCGTCGCACTTGCCGGCGCGGTATGAGCCGATAGAGCCGATAGAGCCGATGCAACGGAGCTAACGGCTCAAAAACGCGGCAAGTCCGGGTGCGGCAGAAGACCGCCGCGTACGTGCATCTTGCCGTACTCGGCGCAGCGCGCCCGCGTGGGGATGCCCTTGGTGGGGTTGAGTAGCTCCGCCGGGTCGAACGCACGCTTGACCGCGAAAAAAGCATCGCGCTCGGCTTCGGAAAACTGCACGCACATCGAATTGATCTTCTCGAGCCCCACCCCATGCTCGCCGGTGACGGTGCCCCCTAATTCGACGCACGTTTCGAGAATCTCCGCGCCGAACGCTTCGGCGCGCCGCAGTTCGTCCGGGTCGTTGCCGTTGAAGAGGATGAGCGGATGCATGTTGCCGTCACCCGCATGGAAGACGTTGATGCACCGCAAGCCATACCTGTCCTCCATCGTTTCGATGCGCGCGAGCAGCGGGCCGATGGCGCGGCGCGGCACCGTGCCGTCCATGCAGTAGTAGTCGGGCGAAATGCGGCCGGCGGCCGGAAACGCATTCTTGCGGCCGGACCAGAAGCGTAGCCGCTCGGCTTCCGTGCGCGAGATCTGCAGGCGCGTCGCGCCGTGCTCTCTGAGCACCGCCGTCATCCGCACGATTTCATCGGCGACTTCCTCGGGCGTGCCGTCCGATTCGCACAGCAGGATCGCGGCCGCGTCGAGGTCGTACCCCGCGCCGACGAATGCCTCGACGGCGCGGGTGGCCGGTTTGTCCATCATCTCGAGGCCGGCCGGGATGATACCGGCGGCGATGATGGCCGCTACCGCTTCCCCGCCTTTTACGACGTCGTCGAAACTCGCCATGACGACCTGCGCCGTCTGCGGCTTGGGGATGAGCTTGACGGTGATTTCCGTCACGACGGCGAACATCCCTTCGCTGCCGATCATGACGGCAAGCAAATCGAGCCCCGGGACATCGGGCCCCAGCGAACCGAATTCGACGATCTCGCCGTCCATCGTCACCGCACGCACGCGCAGCACGTTATGGACGGTCAAGCCGTACTTCAGGCAGTGCACGCCCCCCGAGTTCTCCGAGACATTGCCGCCGATCGTGCAGGCGATCTGGGACGAGGGATCGGGCGCGTAATAGAGACCATACGGCGCAGCCGCCTCGGAAACGGCCAGATTGCGCACGCCGGGCTGAACGGTGGCTGTGCGCGCATACGAGTCGACCTCGATGATCTTCGTGAAGCGCGACAGGGAAAGGACGACGCCGTGCGCGATAGGCGTGGCGCCCCCCGACAGCCCCGTTCCCGCGCCGCGCGGCACGACGGGCACGCCAAGCCGGCGGCAGATCTGCAGGATGCGCTGAACTTGCGCTTCGGTCTCGGGCAACGCCACGGCGAGCGGTAACTGGCGATAAACGCTCAAGCCGTCGCACTCGTACGGCGCCGTGTCTTCATCGCGATAGAGCAGGCAGTGCGCAGGCAACGTGGCCATGAGCGCTTGCACCACTTCGCGCTGGCGTTCGGCGCGGATATCGGCGGTCGGCAAAGCAACGGCTTCCATAAGCTCCCCCGTCGGCCGCTCAGGCCGTATACGAAAAAATCTTGCCCGGGTTCATTAAATTGCGCGGATCGAACGCATGCTTGATCGCGCGCATGGCGTCGACGGCCGCCAGGCCATGTTCCTCGAGCAAGAAATCCATTTTATGCAGGCCGATGCCATGCTCGCCCGTGCACGTGCCGCCCATCGAAAGCGCGCGCTCGACCACGCGCCGGTTCAATCGTTCGGCTTCGGCGAGCTCTTCCGGCTTGAGCGGATCGATCAACATCGCCACGTGGAAATTGCCGTCGCCCACGTGGCCGACGATCGGGCACGGCAGCGACGAGCCGATGAGATCCTGTTCGGTTTGCACGACGCACTCGGCCAGTTGCGAGATCGGCACGCAAACGTCGGTAGTGACCGCACGGCAGCCCGGCTTCAACTGCAGCATCGCGAAATAGGCGGTATGCCGCGCATTCCAAAGGCGGCTGCGCTCCTCGGGCCGCGTGGCCCAAGCGAAGCCGCTGCCGCCATGCTCGGCGGCGATGTCTTCGACGCGCTCCGCTTGCTCCTTGACGCTTGCATCGGTGCCGTGGAACTCGAAAAATAGCGTGGGCGATTCAGTCAGCGTCAGATTCGAATGCCGATTGATGGCGCGGATCGCGAGCGCGTCGACGAACTCGACACGCGCGATCGGCACGCCGAGCTGAATCGTTTCGATGACCGTGCGGACGGCCTCGGCCATCGACGGAAAGGCGCAGACGGCCGCCGAAACGGCTTCGGGCTGCGGATAGAGCCGCACCGTGACTTCGGTGATGACGCCGAGTGTGCCCTCCGAGCCGACGAACAAGCGCGTCAGGTCGTAGCCGGCCGACGATTTGCGCGCGCGCGTGCCGGTTTTGATGATGCGGCCATCGGCGAGGACGACGGTGAGCCCGAGGACGTTCTCGCGCATCGTGCCGTAACGCACGGCGTTGGTGCCGGAGGCGCGCGTGGCCGACATGCCGCCCAGGCTCGCATCCGCGCCCGGGTCGATCGGGAAGAACAGCCCCGTATCGCGCAGGGCGTCGTTCAGCGTCTTGCGCGAGACGCCGGCCTGCACCGTAGCCGTCATGTCCTCGGCCGCGACCGACAAGATTCGGTTCATGCCCGACAGATCGATGGTCACGCCGCCTTCGACGGCGAGCAATTGCCCCTCGAGCGACGAGCCGTTTCCATACGGAATGATCGGCACGTCATGGCGCGCGCACAGTTCGACGGCGGTGCGCACGTCTTCCGTGCTCTGGGCGAAGACGACGGCATCCGGCAATTGCGGATCGAACGGCGACTCGTCGCGGCCATGATGCGCGCGCACGGCTTCGGAGGCCGACACGCGCTCGCCGAACGCGGCTTGCAGCGCCGCGAATAGCTCCGCGGGGAAGGGCCGGCGAGGACGTAGGGCGGCCGGGGGCACGGGATGGTTCACGGGTGGCGTCTCCTCGCGCGGCTCGCGGGCAAAAGCCGCGCGTCTATGTCATGGCGGAGCGAACGCCGCGTGTGCGGCGAGCGTTGCGTCCGACCTCCAGTTCAAAGGTTGCCTCATTCTACGCCGTTCGCCGGGCTGCCAGAATCGGCCGAACGGCCGATGCGCAAGCCTCCCGAAGGCTCGCACGGCGCGCCTATAATGGGTCGCTTTTGCGCGGCGAAGCGCCGTGAACGGACAAAAGGAGCAACGACGATGGGCCACCGCTTGAGCAAGATCGCGACGCGCACGGGTGACGACGGTACGACCGGCCTCGGCGACGGCAGCCGCGTGCGCAAGGACGACGCGCGGGTCGCCGCGATGGGCGACGTCGACGAATTGAATTCGCAGATCGGCGTTTTGCTGACCGAGCCGCTGCCTGCAGATATGAGCGACGCGCTGACGGCGATCCAGCACGATCTGTTCGATTTGGGCGGCGAAATCTGTATTCCGGGCCACACCGTCATCGGGGACGCGCACCTCGCGCGGCTCGACGGCTGGCTCGCGCACTACAACGCCGATCTGCCGCCGCTCAAGGAGTTCATCTTGCCCGGCGGCACGCGCGCCGCGGCGCTGACGCATGTCTGCCGCACGATTTGCCGGCGCGCCGAGCGCGCGATCGTCACGCTCGGCGCCGAGCAGACGCTGGCCGACTTCCCGCGCCGCTACGTCAACCGTCTCTCCGATCTATTGTTCGTGCTCGCGCGTGTGCTCAATCGCGCCGGCGGCGGCAGCGACGTGCTCTGGCAGCCCGAGCGACGGGTCGAGTAGCGCAGCCGCAGCACGCGCCCTCGGGGCGACACCGGCGAAGCCGGGCGGCAGTGGCCCGCGCGCCATGCTGCCCTGCGACAAAGTGTCGTATGGTTTGCGCACCCAGTTAAAATGTATTCTTGATACATCTTAATGAGGAACGCGAATCGATGACCTCCGCTCTCACCCCCGACCAAATCTCCCGCGTCAAAGCGACCGCCCCCGTTTTTGCGCAGCATGGTGCGACGATCACGAAGCACTTTTACCGCCGGATGTTCGAGAATCGTCCGGAGTTGCGCAACCTGTTCAACCAAACGCATCAGGCAAGCGGCAGCCAGGCCGACGTCCTCGCGCACGCCGTCTATGCCTATGCGGCCAACATCGACAATCTCGGTGCGCTCGGTTCGGCCGTGGGCCGTATCTCGCACAAGCATGCGAGCTTGAACATCCGTCCGGAACACTATCCGATCGTCGGTGAAAACCTGTTGGCTTCGGTGGTGGAAGTGCTCGGCGACGCCGTCGACGAAGCCACGCTCGACGCGTGGCGTGCGGCTTACGCGCAGCTCGCGCAGATCATGATCGGCGCGGAAGCGAAGCTGTACGAAAGCGCCGCTTGGAGCGGCTACCGCCCCTTCGTCGTGTCGCGCAAGGTCGTGGAAAGTGACGAAATCACCTCGTTTTACCTGACGCCCGCCGACGGTGCGCCGGCCGCCGGCTTCGAGCCGGGGCAGTTCGTGACCGTCAAGCGCTATGTCGGGGATCTCGGCGTCGATCAGCCGCGTCAGTACAGCTTGTCCGATGCGCCGCACGGCAAGTGGCTGCGCATCTCAGTCAAGCGCGAGGGCGGCAACGAAGCGGTGCCGGCCGGCCGACTCTCGACGCTTTTGCACGACGGTGTCGAGGAAGGCACGGTCGTCGAAGTGACGGCGCCGATGGGCGATTTTCGCCTCGATCGCACGAAATCGACGCCGGTGGTGCTCGTGTCGGGCGGTGTGGGCATCACGCCGATGACCTCGATGCTCTCGACGTTGGCCGCCGAAGGCAGCGATCGCCGCGTCGCGTTCGTGCACGCATGCCGCAACGGCGCGGTTCACGCATTCAAGGCGTGGCTGGCGCAGACCGTGGC
The DNA here is from genome assembly GCA_036384755.1 of Trinickia sp. Taxonomy (GTDB): domain Bacteria; phylum Pseudomonadota; class Gammaproteobacteria; order Burkholderiales; family Burkholderiaceae; genus Trinickia. Next base: position 22,771 of record DASVLS010000107.1, read on the forward strand.
CGCGCATCCGCATTTCTCTCGCGCCGTGTTTTACGAGGAAGTGAGCGCCGCCGACCGGCAGGGCGTCGATTACGACTTCGAGGGCCGTATCGACTTCTCGCGTATCGCCGACCAGGCCGTTTTGCCGGACGCCGATTACTACCTGTGCGGGCCGATGGCCTTCATGGAAGCGCAGCGCGACGCGCTCGTCGCACAGGGCGTCGACCCGGCGCGCATCCACAGCGAAGTGTTCGGAACCGGTGCGCTGGCCTAACCGAGGGGGAACGCGGGCCGCCTCGGCGCGGCGGCCCAGCTGCGACCGCCGAAATCGACCCGCTTCGGTCCTATCGAAATGAAACGGGCCGCCCGGCCCGGGGAGCTCGTTCTTCCCCAAGGCTGGGCGGCCCGTTCGTCCTTGCGGGCGGGGCCGCGCGGATCAGTTGCCGCTGCCGCGCGCGATGCGGCGCTGCTTGACGCTGTCGGCCAGCCCTTCGAGCACGGCGACGCTTTCTTCCCAACCGATGCACGCGTCGGTGATGCTCTGGCCGTAGGCGAGCGGACAGTTCGGCTGCAAGTCCTGGCGTCCCGCCACCAGATGCGACTCGACCATCACACCGACGATACGTTCGTCGCCCGCCGCCACTTGCCGGCCGATATCGGCGCAAACCGGAATCTGGTTCTCGTGCTTCTTCGAGCTGTTCGCGTGGCTCGCGTCGATCATGAGGCGGGCCGCGAGGCCGGCGCGGCCGATGTCGGCACAGGCCGCATCGACGCTTGCCGCATCGTAGTTCGGCGTCTTGCCGCCGCGCAAAATCACGTGGCAGTCTTCGTTGCCGGCCGTCGAAACGATGGCGGAATGCCCGCCCTTCGTCACGGAGAGGAAGTGGTGCGGCTGGGACGCGGCCTTGATCGCGTCGACAGCGATCTTGACGTTACCGTCGGTCCCGTTCTTGAACCCGACCGGGCAAGACAACCCGGAGGCGAGTTCGCGATGCACTTGCGATTCGGTCGTCCGCGCGCCGATTGCGCCCCACGAGACCAGATCGGCGATGTACTGCGGGCTGATCATGTCGAGGTATTCCGTGCCGGCCGGCAGCCCGAGTTCGTTGATGCCGACGAGCAACTCGCGCGCGGCGCGCAACCCGTCGTTGATCTTGAAGCTGTTGTCGAGATACGGATCGTTGATGAGGCCTTTCCAACCCACCGTCGTTCGCGGCTTTTCGAAGTAAACGCGCATGACGATTTCGAGTTCGCCGGCGAAGCGCTTGCGTTGTTCGACGAGCCGGCCGGCGTATTCGAGCGCCGCCTTCGGATCGTGAATCGAGCACGGCCCGATGATCACGATGAGGCGATCGTCCATCCCGTGCAAAATCCGGTGCAATGCGCGACGCGTGCCGAAGATGAGATCGGATGCGCGTTCGCCGCACGGGAACTCGCGGATCAAATGGGCGGGAGGCGTGAGTTCCTTCAATTCGCGGATGCGTACGTCATCGGTGTTGTGCGGGGGCATGCTACGGTTCTCCTCATCGGTTCTTTGCGTTTTTCGTCGGCGATCGACATGGCCGAGGCGAAAAAAAACCGCCAGGTTCGCTGGCGGTTTTTCGGGAATTCGGGTTTGCTTAACGCGCTAACACCCCTCTCGATCCGCCAGCGGACTGAGATGCCAAAAGAAGTAAAAATAAAACTTCGTGGACATGATGGGGGCGATGCTCTTCAAAAAGGTGCGTTCCACTTTATACGCCGGTTGAGCGGCGTCAGCAAGTCGGTGCGGCCGATAATGCGGAAATTCCGCATAAAAGCCTCATGCGGCGCATGAATTCTGCGCCGCGCGCCCGATCAAACCGTTCCGCCAACCGTCAGATTGTCGATGCGCAGCGTGGGCTGGCCGACGCCCACCGGCACGCTCTGGCCTTCCTTGCCGCACACCCCGACGCCCGTATCGAGCGCCATGTCGTTGCCGATCATGCTGACGTACTTGAGCGATTCGGGGCCGCTGCCGATCAGCGTCGCGCCCTTGACGGGATAGGTCACCTTGCCGTTCTCGATCATGTACGCCTCGGAAGCCGAGAATACGAACTTGCCGTTCGTGATGTCGACTTGGCCGCCGCCGAAGTTGACGGCGTACAGCCCGTGCTTCACCGATTCGATGATCTCCTGCGGTGCGTGATGGCCGGCCAGCATGTACGTGTTCGTCATGCGCGGCATCGGCAGCGCCGCGTACGATTCCCGGCGCGCGTTGCCGGTGACCGGCATCTTCATGAGCCGCGCGTTCAGCGTGTCCTGGATGTAGCCTCGGAGCACGCCGTCCTCGATCAGCGTCGTGCATTGCGTGGGATTGCCTTCGTCGTCGATGTTGAGCGATCCGCGGCGGTTCGGCAGTGTGCCGTCGTCGACGACCGTGACGCCCTTGGCCGCCACGCGCTCGCCGATGCGTCCGGCAAATGCCGACGATCCCTTGCGGTTGAAGTCGCCTTCGAGCCCATGGCCGATCGCTTCATGCAGCAGCACGCCGGGCCAGCCGGGGCCGAGCACGACCGTCATGGCACCGGCCGGCGCGGGGCGCGCTTCGAGGTTGACGAGCGCTGCCTTGACCGCATCGTCGACGTAACGGGCCAGGATGTCGTCGGTGAAATAGCCGTAGTCGAACCGTCCGCCGCCGCCGCCGCTGCCGATTTCGCGGCGGCCGTTCTGTTCGGCGATGACGGTGACCGATACGCGCACGAGCGGGCGGATGTCCGCGGCGAGCGCGCCGTCGCTGCGGGCGACGAGCACGACGTCGTACTCGCCCGCGAGTCCCGCCATCACTTGCGTGATGCGCGTGTCGCGGCTGCGAGCCATCTGCTCGATGCGCTCGAGCAGCTTGACTTTTTCGGTGGCGTCGAGCGAGGCGAGCGGGTCGGCAGTCAGATAAAGATCGCGTCCGGCCACGCCTTTGAGCGCGCTCGCGACTTTGATCTTCTGTTTGCCGCCGCCCGATTTCGCGATCGAGCGGGTTGCGTGCGCCGCTTGCGCGAGCGCTTCGACCGACAGGTCGTCGGAGTACGCGAAGGCCGTCCGATCGCCCGCGACGGCACGTACGCCGACGCCTTTGTCGATGCTGAAGCTCCCCGACTTCACGATGCCTTCTTCGAGGCTCCACGCTTCGCTGCGCGTCGCTTGGAAGTACAGATCGGCGTAGTCGACGCGATGCGTGAAGATATCGGCTAGCGTGCGCGTAAGACGCGCCTCGTCGAGGCCGTAGGGCGTGAGCAGGACGTCTTTCGCGGTCGCGAGATTGCGAATGCCGGGTTCGATGATGTTCATGCGGTCGGTTCGATGCGTAAGAATTTAAGCAAGCACGCGGTGGCGCCACGCCGGAAGGCTGCGCCGTACTTCGTCGATGCGCGCGCGGTCGATATCGCCGGCGACGACGCCTGGGCCTTCGTCCTGCACGGCCACGATGTCGCCCCACGGGTCGATCAACATGCTGTGCCCCCAAGTGCGGCGGCCGTTTTCGTGCGAGCCGCCTTGAGCGGCGGCCAGCACGTAGCACTGGTTTTCGACGGCGCGGGCGCGCAACAGCATCTCCCAATGCGCGCGGCCCGTCGTATACGTGAACGCCGACGGCACCACGATGAGCGCAACGTCGCCCATGCGCCGGTAGAGCTCGGGAAAGCGCAGATCGTAGCAGACGGACAAGCCGACACGCCCGAACGGCGCGTCGAACGTGCGAACCTCGCCGCCTGGCTGGATCGTGCGCGCTTCGTCGAACGATTCGGCGCCTTTCTCGAAATTGAACAGGTGAATCTTGTCGTAGCGCGCCTTTTGCGTCCCGCTCGGATCGAACACGAGCGTGGTATTGAGCACGCGGTGGGCATCGGGCGCCGGCTCGGTGACCGCGAGCGGCAGCGTGCCGCCGATCACCCATACGCCGTGGCGGCGCGCACTATCCGAGAGAAACCGCTGGATGGGGCCGTCGCCGTATGTTTCGCGTACGGTCAGCTTGTCCGAATCCTTGTATCCCATGAAACAGAAGTATTCGGGCAGCAAAACGAGTTGCGCGCCGTCGGCTGCGGCCTGCGCAATGAGGCGCTCGGCGTCCTGAATGTTGCGTTCGCGCTCGGGCGTGCTCACCATCTGCAGCGCGGCGACGCGAAACGGCGTCGGGTGGTCGGGTCGTTCGCTCATGAAATCGGTGTCGGATGCCGGGGGGCGAACCCCCTGGGCCACTTGGGCCACTCAGGGGCCCGTCGCCCCGGCCGGAGCAGTCATCTTACCCCGATCGGCCTCGACCCGCTCGACGAGCGGATGCGACCATGACCCCGTTACCGAATAGTCCTGTGCGAACGCGCGCGAGATCGACTGCGACAGCGCGACGTTGGCGACGAGCGCGCCGAGGCCGAGCAGCGGATTGACGACCGTTGCCGCGATGACGGCGGAGCCGGCGTTCAGCGTCGGCGTGAGCACGACGCGCAAGTGCTGGGTTTCCTGGGCGAGGTCCACGACACCTGAGAGATCGGCCCGCATCGGCGCGGTCACCACGCGGAAGTCCTTGGTGCGGGCGATGCCGTTTTCGACGAGGGCCGTCCCCGTCACGCTTTCGAACGGCAGCCCTTCGCCGATCACGTCGCGGAAGTTCAGCGTGAGCACGCGCGTCAGGCTTTGCAGGCTCAGCACGCCGAGCAGTTTGGCGACGGCCGGGTCGACCTTCAGGAACTGACCGTGATGCAGGTCGATCGTGAAGCGCCCGTTCAAAGTGGGGTAATCGACCGCCGTCGGGCCGCCATGCCACACGACCTTGCCGGCCAGCGAGCCCGAGCCGCCCTTCACCGTGCGCGGCAGGCCGAAGCGCTCGAGCAGCGCGCCTGCGTCGGTCACGTCGAGCTTGAAATCGGCGACCGTCCGGCGCGGCGTGTCGGCCTCGACATCGGCGCCGAGGTGGCGCGCCGTTCGCCAGTTGGCTGTCGCGAGCAGGTGCGCGGCCGGGTTCGTGACTTCGAGTTTATCTACCTGCCAAACCGGTACGCCGTTTTCGTCGAAGTTGTGCGCGTTCACAGCCAGGCGGCCGATGTCGTGCTCGCGAATCTTCAAATCGTCGACGACGAGATCGATCGCCGGCATGTGTTCGTTCGCGCTCGGCGTGAGCTGTCCGAGCAAATCGTGGCCGACCGCTACCGGAATCGTCGCCTTCGAAAGCCGTGCGCGCAATCGGCCGCCGGGGGAGTCGCCGGCCCCGGGTTCCCACGCGATGTTGCCCGCCACTTCGCCGGAAGCGATATCGGCTTGCCAGCCCGCTCCCGCATGCGTCGCATCGACGACGACGTTCGTCCATTGCCGGTTCATCAACTGGAGCGTCTTGACGCGCGCCGCGATGCGGCTCGGCATGAATTGCGCCGTACGCGAGGGCGCCGCACCGGGAGCCGGCTGCGATGGCGTTTGCCGTGGCCCGGAGGCTGCGGCCGTCGGCGCTTGCATGCCGCCCGCGTTCAACTCGGTCGCCAATGCGCGCCAGGCATCGGCGTCGAGCGAGTCCGCGGTAAGCCTCGCGGTCACGCCGCGCGCCGGCAATTGCGGCGGCTCGTTCAGTCCGATTGCGCCTTGCGCCACGGCGATGCCGGGCTCGCCCTTGTCGGCGGCGCCCACGCGTTCGACGACGTATTCCGCTCGAACGGGGCCGAGGCGCAGCGCAGCGTGCGCGCGGGCGCCTTCATCGGCCTCGCCGCCGCTGCGCTTGCCGTTGCCTCTGCCGTTTTCGGATGAACTTGGCGAAAACGGCGTAACCGAAAGCGAAAAAGGCATCGGCGTGCCAAGCGGCTTGCCGAGCGGCGCGGGCAAGTCGAGCGCGAGACCGGTCAGGTCGGACGTGGCCGAGACCGTCGGCAGTGCGTCTTTGACGCCCCGCACGGAGATCGTATAGGGCGCGTCGCCGGACACATGGCCGAGCAGCGTCGCGGCGGGGCCTTCTACGTCGAGCCCGCGCGCGCTGTCGGCGGCAATGCGCCCGGCTACGTCGAATGCGTAGCGTCCGTTTTCCTGGAGCGCGCCGCTCGCACGCACGTTGCCGCCGAGCCAGCGGCCCGTGACATGCTCGAGCGCGAAGGTTTGCTTCGTGAAGCGGACGCGCCCTTCGAGCCCTTCGAGCGGCGGAAACTGCGGCGCCGACAGCGTATCGCCGTTCAGCCCGATCGTCCCTTCCACGCCGACGTGCGGCTCCTGGGTGCGCGGCACCGTGAGCTTCAGCGCCAGCGTCGCGGGACCGCTTGCGCGCACCTTGTCGCCGATATGATTCGACATGCCTGCCAGCGCGCTGCGATTGACGTAGTCGAGCATGTCCGCGAGCGGGCCGTGCGCATCGCCGTCGACGACGAGATCGGACCCGTGGTTGCCGAGATCGTCGATGCGTCCCGTCACACGGGTGATCGCTACGCCCTTGTAGCGTGCGCGCGAGATGTCGAAGCGCAGCAGGTTTTCCTTGAGCGTGAAGACGCCATCGATCGAATCGATCGCGGGCCAGAGGTCGGGTGTGCCGTTCGCCTGCGTTCTGGGCGGGTAGGGAGACGGATCGAACTTTCCGCCGGAGAACGGTGCGACGATGCGGAAGATGCCCGCCTTCGGGTCGCGCGAGTACGGGAACTTGTCGAGGCCGCCGTGCACTTCGATCGTCGCATCGTGGGCGACCCCGTCTTGCAGCCCGTGCCCGAGATAGTGACGCAGATGATCGCCGATGCTCGTCGGGAGATAGCGCGGAATCGTCGACGCCTTCGCGCGCGCGATCGTCGCCTTCAGGTCGAGCGCGCCGCGTCCGTGGCCCGGATTCGAATACGTTGCGGCGAGGCGGCCCGCCGTGTCCGCGTTTTCGACGCTCAACTCAGGCACGTTCACTTTAAACGCCTTGTGCGCTTCTCCCGGCAAGCGCGTCGGGCTGACGGTCCAGTCGCCGCGCACGTGCAGCCGGTCGAAGGTGAGCCGCGGGTCGTCGAATTCGCCCGGGATCGTGACGGCCGCGTTGACCGTGTCGACGGCCAGCGTGCCGTGCCGTTCGTCGGCGTCGATGCTTCCCCACAGATTTTCGAAACCGGGCAGGCCGGCGCGCGGGTGCCCCGCCGGCGAAAGCCCGGGCGGAGGCTCTTGCGCGCCGAGGCTGATGCCCTGCAAGTCGCCCTTGAAGCGGTAGCGCACGATCGGCGCGGTGCCCGCGACGCGTTCTTCGCTGGCGGCGAGCGCGGATTCGGGACGGGCGCGCTCGACCTCGATCGTATAGTTCGCGACCATGCCCCGCGGATCGAACCGGACCAGTTCGTCCAGGAAGCGGCGCGGCACGGGCAGGGCGCGGCTGAATTCGGCGAGGATGCCGAGATCGACGCGATCGCCGGTCACGCTCATCAATTGACCGTGTTCCACGGTGGGCACGCGATAGCGGCCCGTCAGCGTGTCGAACGTGAGCGTGCGAGAAACGGGGGTGCCGTCGGCGAGCGGCGGCTGGCCCAATTCGGCGCGCAAATGGGTGAGCCGCAACTGGTAGTCGCGCTGGGCTTGCACTTGCAGGGCCCAGCCGAAGCTCGCGACGGGCATCTCGAGCTTGGGTTGCGTCGGACGCACGCGCAGCGAGATGTCCGAGCCTTGCAGCGTGCCTTGAGCCGAGCGGATATGCCCGCCGGAAAAGCGCGCCCAAATCGCATTGTCGACGCGGCCCGCGTATGCGGTGACCGGCAGCTTTACGTACTTCGCGAGCTTCGGCAGATCGACTGGGCCCGTCGACAGATAGGCTTGCCCTGTCCAGTTCTCGGGCTTGCCGGCCGACATGAGCGGCGTATGACGAAAGCGCGCACGAAAATCGATCGGCCCGTCGAGCAGCGTGCCCTCGGCGGGCGCCTGCAAGGCCACACGGTGGAACAGGCCGCGGTTCAGGATGGCGAGGCGTACGTCGTGCAAGGCGAGTTCGGGGGCGTCGCGCAGGCCGTCGAGCCAGCGCACGGTGCCGCCGCGCAAGACGATGGCTTGCTGCGACAGCAGCCAGCTGGAAAACGTATCGTTGCCCGTATGCGTGGTCGGCACCTGCACGCCTGCGACCCATAACGTGCCGTCAGGCTCGCGCGCGGCCAACACGTCGGGCTGCTCGATCACGAGGCTCGCCAGCACCGGCCGAGCGCGCAGCAGCGAGCTCCACGACAACGTGCCCGTCGCGTGCGGCACCGATAGCGCGCGGTTTCCGCGCTTGTCGCGTATCACGAGGTTCGTGACGTCGACGCCGGGCTCGAGCCCGGCCCAATGCGGAGCCAGCTTGCCGATTTGGACGTTGGCATGCAGCCGCTCCGAGACGATCGTTTCGATGCGCGGACGAAAGTCGTCGATGCGCGGCAGGACCACATAGCGCAGGCCGATGAAGAGCGCGGCGGCGGCGAAGTAGACGAAGATGGCTACCGCGAGCGCCACGCGGAGGATGCGGCGCAGCCGCCGATGATCGTCACGCACGTGTCCGGCAACGGCGGCTTCGGCGGATTCCTTGCTGTCGGACATACTGCGGCGAATCGGGGATATGGTAGTTTGGCGTCTCGGACGACGAAATGTATCACAGCGGCCAGTCGTCCCCGTGTGCGAGCGCACGCCGTCCGGGTTGCTTTGGCCGCCCGCCGCGCTTAGGCTCGGCGAAAGCGCGCCGGTCGTGCTGCACCGCGGCAGACGCGGCTCGCTCGGCCTGCCGCTGCCATCCGTTGCAACAAGCGAGCCACGCCTTCTCCTTTTCCATGACTGCTGCCGCCCTGCTGAGTTCCGCTTATTCTTCCTACGCCGCGCGGGCGATCGCCGCGCGTCCCGAATTGGCCGAGCGCGTCGCCGATTGGGCGCAAGCGCCCATTACGCGCGAGCGTATCGACGCGCGCCTGCGTGCGCTCATCGCCGAGCACCGCAAGACGCACGGCGTCGAGCCCGGCGCGCCGATCGGCGAGGACACGCTTCGCTGTGCGCTGCGCCGTCTGCGAACCGAGGTGTTCTGTGCGGTCATGGAGCGCGACCTGGCCGGCCGGGCGGACGTGGCCGAAGTGACGGGCACGATGACGGACCTGGCCGAAGCGGCGATCCAGCGTTCGCTCGACATCCTCTCGGCCGAACTGGAGGCGTTATACGGCGAGCCGCGCTCGGCCGACGGCGATCGCCTGGCCCTCGGCGTCGTCGGCATGGGCAAGCTGGGCGGCCGCGAACTGAACGTGTCGTCCGATATCGACCTCATCTTCGTTTACGAGGACGACGGCGAGACCGCGGGCGGCGCCCGCGCCGCCATCTCGACCCAGGAGTTTTTCACACGGCTCGGGCGGCGCCTCATCGGCGCGCTCGCCGAGCAGACGGCGGACGGATATGTTTTTCGCGTCGATATGCGGCTGCGCCCGAACGGCGATTCCGGCCCGCTCGTCTGCAGCCTGGGCATGCTCGAAGAGTACTTTTACGTCCAGGGGCGCGAGTGGGAGCGCTATGCCTGGATCAAGGGACGGCTCGTTTCCGAACACGACAGCGACGCGGCCCGCCGGCTCGCCGGGCAGTTGGAGGCGCTCGTCAAACCGTTCGTCTACCGGCGCTACCTGGATTTCGGCGTCATTGGCGCGATCCGCTCGCTGCACCGGCAGATCCGTGAGGAAGCGCAGCGGCGCGCCACGATGCGACCGGACAAAGCGGACGACATCAAACTCGGCCGCGGCGGCATCCGCGAAATCGAATTCAGTGCGCAGGTATTTCAACTGATTCGCGGCGGACAGGATTCCGGGTTCCGTATTCGGCCTACGCTGGCGGTGCTGCGGCATGCGGCTGCGCGGGGCTTGATCGCGCCGGCCGTTTGCACCGATCTGTCGAACGCCTATCGTTTCCTTCGGGAACTCGAACACCGCCTTCAATACCGCAACGACGCCCAAACGCACGCGCTGCCCGTCGATGCCGACGAGCGCGCGCAACTCGCCGCCTCGATGCGCTTTCCCGATTTCGCCGCGCTGCTGACGGTGTTGGACGGTCATCGCGAGCGCGTCGAATGGCAGTTCGATCAGATTTTCGCGGACAAGGCGAGCGGGCGAGGGCCCGGCGGCGACGCCGTGCGCGCCGGCGAGCTTTGGGGCAGTGCGCTGGAAGACGACAGCGGCAGCGAGCGGACGATCGCGCTGATGACCGAAGCCGGTTTCGACGATGCGGGCGAAGTCCATGCGCGATTGAGCGCAATGCGCCGCTCGGCGCGTTACCAAGGCTTGCCTGAGCGTAATCGCGAGCGCTTCGACAAAATCGTCGCCCGCGCGCTCGACGCCGCCGCGGCGATGGAGCCGCGCGGCAAGCGCGGTTCCACGCTCGCGCGCATGATCGACCTGCTCGAAGCCGTCAGCCGGCGCGGCGCCTATTTGGCGTTGCTCAACGAATATCCGGCGGCGCTCGAGCGCGTGCTGGCCGTGTTGGCCGGGTCGCGCTGGGCGGCCGGATACCTGATTCGCCACCCCCAATTGCTCGATGAACTGCTCGACGACGAGGCCATCGCGAGCCCGTTCGATTGGCCCGAGTTCAAGACGGCGCTGCGCGCGCGATTGGCGGCCGCGGACGGCGTGGAACAGCAGATGGACCTGCTGCGCCATGCGCATCAGGCCGAAGTCTTTCGCATCTTGCTGATCGACTTGGCCGGCCGCTTGACCGTCGAGCAGGTGAGCGACCGCCTGTCCGAGCTTGCCGACTCCGTGCTCGACGTGACGATCGAAACCGTCTGGCAGCAGTTGCCGAAGCGTCATTGCGACGTGCCTCGGTTTGCGGTCATTGCCTACGGCAAGCTGGGCGGGAAGGAACTCGGCTACGCGTCCGATCTCGATGTCATCTTTCTGTACGAGGATGCGGACGATGCGGCTGCGGACATCTACTCGACGTTCACGCGCCGCCTCATCACCTGGCTGACGACGGCCACGGGCGCGGGCACGCTATTCGACATCGATTTGCGTCTGCGGCCGAACGGCGAATCGGGGCTCCTCATCACCGATTTGGACGCGTTCAAGCGTTATCAACTGCGCGAGGGCGACGCGGCCAACACGGCGTGGGTATGGGAGCACCAGGCGCTCACGCGCGCGCGCTTTTGCGCCGGCGACGAGCGCATCGGACGCGCATTCGAGTCGATCCGGGAACGCGTGCTGACGATGCCGCGCGAGAGCGAACCGCTGGCGGCCGAGATCGTCGCGATGCGCGAACGTGTCTGGGCGGGGCATCCGAATCGCAGTGACTTGTTCGATGTGAAGCACGATCGCGGCGGCATGGTCGACATCGAATTCATCGTTCAATACTGGGTGTTGCTGCATGCTGCGCACGATCCCGAATTGATCCGCAATACGGGCAACATCGCGTTGCTGCGAGAAGTCGCCCGCTTCGGTTTGATGACGGCGGACGAAGCGGAAACGGTGGGCGCCGCCTACCGGACCTATCGCAAACTTCAACACCAGCTGAGACTCGACGGCATGGAAACGGCGCGCGTGCCGCACGAGCAGATCGAGCGGGAACGGGCGGCCGTGCTCAAACTGTGGGAGCGCGTGTTCGGCGTAGCGGGGTGAGCGAGCCCCCGGCGGCTTTGCGGCGATGTTCGCCTCGCGGCCGAGGCCGGGCGTTCGACGTTCGACGTTCGACGTTCGGCCCGCCGCGGCCTAAGCGGCAAGCATTTCCTTGGCGTGCCGGCGCGTCGTGGCCGTAATCTCGAGCCCCCCGAGCATTCGGGCGACTTCCTCGACGCGGCTCGCACGGTCCAGCGCGACGACGGTGGAGAGTGTCGCGCCGCCGTCGTCCGAAGCCTTGGCCACTTGAAAGTGGTGATCGCCGCGCGCCGCGACCTGCGGCAGATGCGTGACGCAGAGTACTTGCCGAGCTTGCCCCAACTGATGCAACAAACGGCCGACGACCTCCGCGACGCCGCCGCCGATGCCGGTATCGACCTCGTCGAAAATCAATGTAGGCGTGGGGCTCGCCGCACTGGCGATGACGGCCAGCGCAAGGCTGATCCGCGCCAACTCGCCGCCCGAGGCTACTTTGGCGAGCGGCCGCAGCGGCACCCCTGCATGGCCCGCGACCCGGAATTCGATCTGCTCGAGCCCGTGCGCGCTGCCTTCCGCTAGCGGCACGAGTGCGACTTCGAAGCTGCCGCCGGCCATCGACAACTCCTGCATGCCCGTCGTCACCGCCGCACCGAGCGCCTTCGCCGCCTTCGCGCGCGCCTTCGACAACTGCTTGGCTTCGGTCATATAGGCTTGCCGCGCTTTTTCGAGGGCGGCGTTCAGCGCATCGAGATCGGCTGCGGCATCGAGTGCGGCAAGCTGCTTGCGGCGCGCCTCGTGCTCCTGCGGCAAAGTCTCGGGCTGCAGGCGGAACTTACGCGCGAGCGAGTGCAGCGCATCGAGGCGCCGCTCCACTTGCGCGAGACGATCGGGGTCGAGTTCCAAGCGCTGCGCATAATGAGTGAGCGAGTAGGCGCCCTCGCGCAGCTGGATCTCGGCCGGCTCGAGCGCGGCGAGCGCATCGCCGAGCGCGGGATCGATCTCGGCGAGATCGCGCAGCTTGGAAACGATGGAGCCGAGCTGACCGATCATTGCGCCGTCCGATTCCGACAATGCGTCGAGCGCACCGCGCACGCCTTCGATCAAACTGGCCGAATGGGCGAGGCGCCTATGCTCGGCGCCGATCTCCTCCCATTCGCCGGGCTGCGGGGCGAGCTTGTCGAGCTCCGCCAATTGCCAAGCGAGCCGCTCGCGCTCGAGCTGAAGCTCCCGGTCGCGCGAAGTGGCGAGTTCGAGCGCTTGTTGCGCCTCGCGCCATGCGCGATGCGCGCGCGCGACGCCTGCTGCGATCGCCGTGAGGCCCGAGTGCGTATCGAACAGGGCGCGCTGCGCATCGGGGCGCATGAGTAGCTGATGAGCGTGCTGGCCGTGGATGTCGACGAGCATTTCGCCGACCTCGCGCAGCTGCGCTAGCGTGGCCGGCGTGCCATTGATGAAAGCGCGCGAGCGCCCGTTCGCATCGACGACGCGGCGCAGCAGCACGCGGCCCTCGCCGTCGGCGTCCCCGTCTTCGCCCGCCAGGGCATGTTCGTCGAGCCAGCGCGAGACGTCGCCGCCGGCCTGGAACTCGGCGGTGAGATCGGCGCGGGCGGCCCCCGTGCGAACGACATCGGCGTCGGCGCGCGCGCCGAGCGTGAGCGCGAGCGCATCGATGAGAATCGATTTGCCCGCACCCGTTTCGCCGGAAAACACGGTGAAACCGCGGTCGAACTCGAGATCGAGCGCGGCGACGATCACGAAGTCGCGTATCGAGAGATGGCGGAGCATGGGGTCGTTTTAACGGCGTTAGGCGGTGTGGGTCGACATATGCGGCAGGGGCGCGCGGACCGGATACGTTTGGGCGCGCCCCGGCTACAGAGGGTTCGCATCGTTGTCTTCTTCGTCGGACGGGTGCTCGTTCCAATGCAGCTTCTGCCGCAGCGTCGCGTAGTAGCTATGGCCGATGGGGTGCAAGAACGGCACCGTATGCCGCGAGCGGCGCACTTCGATCGTGTCGTTGAGCTGCAGCGCCGTGAACGACTGCATGTCGAAATTCACGTTCACGTCTCGGCCGCCGATGATCTGAATGCCGACGTTGCAGTCGTCGGGCAGCACGATCGGCCGGTTCGACAACGCATGCGGGGCGATCGGCACGAGCACGAGCCCCTGGAGCTGGGGATGCAGAATCGGGCCTTGGGACGACAGCGCGTAGGCCGTCGAGCCCGTCGGGGTGGCGACGATGAGCCCGTCCGAGCGTTGGATGTACATGAAACGCCCGTCGACGGACACGCGCAGTTCGGCCATGCCGGAAAAACCGCTGCGGTTGACGACGACGTCGTTGAACGCCAGCGCGTGATAAATCGGCTCGCCGTCGCGCACGATCCGCGACTGCAGCAGTGTGCGCTCCTCGCGCTCGAAGCTGCCCGCCAGCATTTGCGGCACGCGCTGGCTCATTTCCGCGATGGGGATGTCGGTAATGAACCCCAAGCGCCCGAGGTTCACGCCGATGAGCGGCGTCCGATACGGGGCGAGCTGGCGGCCGATGCCGAGCATCGTGCCGTCCCCGCCGAGCACGACGGCCACGTCGGCGCGTGCGCCGATTTCGGCGGGCGTCAGCGCCGGATAGTTCGTCACGCCGATGTCCTGGGCCGTATCGGCCTCGAACACGACATCGAAGCCGCGCTTGGCGATGCAGGCTGCGAGCGCCGTCAACGGCTCGCCGATGCCTGGCGTGTTGCTGCGCCCGACGAGCGCGACGGTCTTGAATTGGCTACCAATTTCCATGGCGGCATTACACCATAGCTGTGTGTTGAAAAGAACGTCGTCGTGGTTTGCCCTGGCGCGGCGCCACGGCGCCCACCGTCCCCGGCGAGCGATTTGTCGCTAGAATGGTGTTGTCCCGATGAGACGCCGGCGGCTAGGCGCGCCCGTTGCCGGTGCAGCGTCGCACGCGCCCCGCCGTCCGCCAACCGGTGCGCGAGCGAACGCTCGAGCGCCGCTGCGCGCTCGCGGGGGGCTCGCCTTCGGCTAAAATTTTGCGTCATGTTAGAACCCCGCGCACAAACTCTCCTCAAAACGCTAATCGAGCGCTATATCGCAGAAGGCCAGCCCGTCGGCTCGCGCACGTTGTCGCGTTACTCGGGGCTCGAGCTGAGCCCCGCCACGATCCGCAACGTGATGTCGGACCTCGAGGAGCTCGGGCTCGTCGCGAGTCCCCATACGTCGGCTGGCCGCATCCCGACGCCACGCGGGTATCGGCTGTTCGTCGACACGATGCTGACCGTCGAGCCCGTGCAGGACGACGAGGCGGTCGAGCGGGTGGTGCGTAAGACGCTCAAGCCCGGCGAGCCGCAGAAGGTGGTCGCGGCCGCAGCGAGCGTGCTGTCGAATCTGTCCCAATTCGCCGGCGTGATCATGACGCCGCGCCGCAGTCACGTGTTCAAGCAGATCGAGTTCATGCGCTTGTCCGACAAGCGCATCCTGCTCATCATCGTGACGCCGGAAGGCGACGTGCAAAACCGCATCATCGCCACGCAGCGCGACTATTCGCCCTCGCAACTGATCGAGGCATCGAACTACATCAACGCGCATTTCGGCGGCCTTTCCTTCGACGAGGTGCGCCGGCGGCTGCGCGAGGAAATCGATCAACTGCGCGGCGACATGACGGCGCTCATGCACGCGGCCGTCACGGCCAGCACCGAGGAAAGCGAGACGAGCGAGACCGTGCTCATTTCCGGCGAACGCAATCTGCTCGAGGTGGCGGATCTGTCCTCCGACATGGCGCGGTTGCGCAAGCTGTTCGACGTATTCGACCAAAAAACGAGCCTCCTTCAGTTGCTCGACGTATCGAGCCACGCCCAAGGCGTGCAGATTTTCATCGGCGGCGAATCGACGCTCGTACCGATCGAGCAGATGAGCGTCGTGACTGCCCCCTACGAGGTGAACGGCAAGATCGTCGGCACGCTCGGCGTGATCGGGCCCACCCGCATGGCCTACAACCGCGTGATTCCGATCGTCGATATCACCGCGCGCCTGCTCTCGACCGCGCTCAGCCAGCCATAAACCGGGGCGTCGGACCCCTATCGTGCGCCGGTTCGCGCGGGCGCGCCATCTGCCGAACGGCCGAGGGCCGTCGCCGCAAGCGCGCCGCTATAATGGCCTTCACTGACTTGAACCCATGCCGCGCCGCCCTCGGGCCCCGCGTCGTCCAGCCCTCGGCCGCTTTCTATCGTTCATGCGTTTCGATCTCGAGTTGCCCTCGCAGCCTGCCATGTCTCATCGCGTCGCGGTGCTGCTGATCAATCTCGGCACGCCCGACGCGCCGACGCCACGCGCCGTGCGCCGCTATCTCGCTCAGTTCCTGTCCGATCCGCGCGTCGTCGAAATTCCGGCGCTGGCATGGCAGCCGTTGCTGCGCGCCGTCATCCTGCCGCTGCGGGGCCGCACGTCGGCGAAGAAATACGCGTCGGTATGGATGCCCGAGGGCTCGCCGCTGCGCGTCCATACCGAAAAGCAAGTCGAAGCGCTGCGCCAGCTGCTGCATGCAAACGGCTATCCGGTCATCGTCGATTATGCGATGCGCTACGGCACGCCCGGCATCGGTGCAATGCTCGGGCAGCTCAAGCTGGCCGGCGCCGAACGCGTGCTGTTGATGCCGATGTATCCGCAATATTCGTCGTCCACGACGGCGACGGCGTTCGACGCGGCGTTCGCCGCGCTCGGGCGCATGCGCAATCAATTGGAAGTGCGCACGGTGCGCCACTACGCCGATCACCCGGCCTATATCGCGGCCTTGGCCGATCAGGTGCGGCGGTATTGGGCGGCGCATGGCGCCCCCGATTTCGCGAGCGGCGACAAGCTCGTGCTGAGTTTTCACGGGGTTCCCAAGCGTACGCTCGACCTGGGGGATCCCTATCACGATCAATGCCGGAGCACCGCGGCGCTATTGATGGCGGCTCTCGGTCTCACGCCTACGGAGTGCCGCGTGACGTTTCAATCGCGGTTTGGCCGCGCGGAGTGGTTGCAGCCCTACACGGCGCCGACGCTGCGCGAGCTCGGTGCGGCGGGCGTGCGCCGCGCCGATGTCTTCTGTCCGGGTTTCACGGCCGATTGTCTGGAAACCATCGAAGAAATCGGCCTCGAGGTGCGCGACGAGTTTCTGCACGCGGGCGGGAAGGAATTTCACCGCATTGCCTGCCTGAACGCGGCGCCGGCGTGGATCGCCGCGCTCGGCGAAATCGTCGCCCAGCAACTGCAGGGCTGGCCCGTGCAGGCGGGCTCGCCGCTGGGCGTTCCGGCGTGAGCGGGAGCATGCCGCGGCAGGTTCCCGGCGGAGAACGCGGCCGCGGTTGCCGCCGCCGCGCGGCGCCCTCGGGCGTGGATGCCGGCCATGCGGGCAAGCTCGTTGCGTGCCGGAACCGGCGAGCCCGCGTTCGTTTCGTTCTATTTCCGATGCCCTGATGAACCACAAGATTTCCACCGAACCCGATGCGCGCACGCGCATCGACAAATGGCTATGGGCCGCACGCTTCTTCAAGACGCGCTCTCTGGCCGCCGACGCTGTCGAAAAAGGGCGCGTGCGCATGGCGGGCGCGACCGTGAAGCCGGCAAAGGACGTGCGCGTAGGCGATTTGGTCGAAGTGGAGATCGAGCGGATCGTCTGGGAGGTGAGGGTGCAGGGAATTTGCGAGGTGCGGGGGCCGGCCAGCGTGGCGCAGACCCTCTATGCGGAAACCCCTGACAGCCGAGCCAAGCGCGCGGCCGAAGCGGAGCGGCGCCGCACGTACCGGGAGCCGGCGGCCGCGCTGCAAGGGCGGCCGACCAAGCGCGACCGGCGCGTCATCGACAAGTTGTCAGGTGGGGATTGAAAAGCGAGTCGATCGTGGCATGCGCGCCACCGTACTCGGTCATGCAGTCGGTCAGCACACCGGACAGGCAGATGGTCGTGGTTCCCGCGACGAGTACCAATGCGACCACCGCGATTGCAAGGGTCAGTTTCACGGTACTCCCCTCGGAGAAGGCCATACGGACGTGAGCGCTTCGGGTGGGCAACGCTGAGCCGCTGCGACGGCAGCGGTGCCTGACGGGACGCGCATGTAGGCAGTGTAGGGCAAACCAGGATGGTGCTCAACGCGGTTTTAGGTCTGCCGCCGTAACGAGTGTTACCGTTCGTTTCGCTTCACGCAAAAGGTGCAAAAAGCGGGCGCCGGGGGCCTTGAAACGCCGGCGGCCGGCCCCATTTGCGGTGCCAATGCGCGGCGGCGCGGCCCTGCCCACGACGAGCGCGGAGCCTGGCGGGTGCTGCCGCCGGCCCGGCAGGCGTTGCAGTGTGCGCACGCCGCCGCTTCGATTTTCATTTTTTGGACGATTTTCAGCGACATGGAACCTACGCAAGACAATCCGGCCAGCCAGCAATCTCCATCCCCTGAAGACCTCGTGCAGCAACCGGCTGCCGAGAACGCCGCCGAACAGGCTGCGCAAGGCCAGCCGAGCGAGAGCGCCGGCGCGGCCGAAGGCGCGCTGCTCGACTCGCAGGCGAAGATCGCCGAGCTCAACGAGCATTTCCTGCGCGCCAAGGCGGAAACGGAAAACGTGCGCCGCCGTGCGGCCGAAGACGTCGCGAAAGCGCGCAAGTTCGCGATCGAGAGCTTCGCCGAACATCTGCTGCCGGTGCTGGACAGCCTCGAGGCTGCGCTCGCCGATACGTCCGGCGATGTCGCGAAGTTGCGCGAGGGCGTCGAACTGACGCTGCGCCAGCTCTCGAGTGCCATGGAAAAGGGGCGCGTAACGGCGGTGAACCCGATCGGCGAGAAATTCGACCCGCATCGCCACCAGGCGATTTCGATGGTGCCGGCCGAGCAAGAACCGAACACCGTCGTGTCGGTGCTGCAAAAAGGTTACGTCATTGCGGACCGGGTGCTGCGCCCGGCGCTCGTGACGGTCGCGCAGCCGAAGTAAGCCGGCGCGGCGCGCACACACCGAAAAAACAATTGACCTCATTGATTTCAAGGACTTGAAAACGATGCGGCGGCACTCATCTTGAGTGCAGGTTTGAATTGAGCGGGCGGTCGCGGGAACGAGCGCCGTCTCGTCGAAGCGATCGGATACTAGGAGATTAGGAAAAATGGGCAAGATTATCGGTATCGACCTCGGCACCACGAATTCGTGCGTGGCGCTGATGGAAGGCAACCAAGTGAAAGTGATCGAGAACTCGGAGGGCGCCCGCACGACCCCGTCGATCATTGCCTACATGGACGACAACGAAATCCTCGTTGGCGCGCCCGCCAAGCGTCAGTCGGTGACGAACCCGAAGAACACGCTGTTCGCGGTCAAGCGCCTGATCGGCCGCCGGTTCGAAGAAAAAGAAGTGCAGAAGGACATCGGCCTGATGCCCTACAAGATCATCAAGGCCGATAACGGGGACGCCTGGGTCGAAGCGCACGACCAGAAGCTCGCTCCGCCGCAAATCTCGGCGGAAGTGCTGCGCAAGATGAAGAAGACCGCCGAGGACTACCTTGGCGAGCCGGTCACGGAAGCCGTGATTACGGTGCCGGCCTACTTCAACGACAGCCAGCGCCAAGCGACGAAGGACGCGGGCCGCATCGCGGGCCTCGAAGTCAAGCGGATCATCAACGAGCCGACGGCGGCCGCGCTTGCTTTCGGCCTCGACAAGGCTGAAAAGGGCGACCGCAAGATCGCCGTGTATGACCTGGGCGGCGGCACGTTCGACGTTTCGATCATCGAAATCGCGGATGTCGACGGCGAAATGCAATTCGAAGTGCTTTCGACGAACGGCGACACGTTCCTCGGCGGCGAAGACTTCGACCAGCGCATCATCGATTACATCATCGGCGAGTTCAAGAAGGAGCAAGGCGTCGACCTCTCGAAGGACGTGCTCGCGCTGCAGCGCCTGAAGGAAGCCGCCGAAAAAGCGAAGATCGAGCTGTCGTCCAGCCAGCAGACGGAAATCAACCTGCCGTACATCACGGCCGACGCGTCGGGTCCGAAGCACTTGAACCTGAAGATCACGCGCGCCAAGCTCGAAGCCCTCGTCGAGGATCTGATCGCCCGTACGGTCGAGCCGTGCCGCATCGCGATCAAGGATGCCGGCGTGAAGGTCAGCGATATCGACGACGTCATTCTCGTCGGCGGCATGACGCGTATGCCGAAGGTGCAAGACACGGTGAAGGAGTTCTTCGGCAAGGAGCCGCGCCGCGACGTGAACCCGGACGAGGCCGTGGCGGTGGGCGCCGCGATCCAAGGGCAAGTGCTCTCGGGTGACCGCAAGGACGTGCTGCTGCTCGACGTGACGCCGCTTTCGCTCGGTATCGAGACGCTCGGCGGCGTGATGACGAAGATGATCAACAAGAACACCACGATTCCGACGAAGCACTCGCAAGTGTATTCGACGGCGGACGACAACCAATCGGCCGTGACGATCAAGGTGTTCCAGGGCGAGCGCGAAATGGCCGCCGGCAACAAGCTGCTCGGCGAATTCAACCTCGAGGGCATCCCCCCGGCGCCGCGCGGCGTGCCGCAAATCGAAGTGACGTTCGACATCGACGCGAACGGCATCTTGCACGTCGGCGCGAAGGACAAGGCGACGGGCAAGGAAAACAAGATCACCATCAAGGCGAACTCGGGCCTATCGGAAGCCGAGATCGAGAAGATGGTGAAGGACGCCGAGGCGAACGCCGAGGAAGATCACCGCCTGCGCGAGCTGGCCGATGCACGCAACCAGGGCGATGCGCTCGTGCACAGCACGAAGAAGGCGCTGACCGAGTACGGCGACAAGATCGACGCCTCCGAGAAGGAAAAGATCGAATCGGCGTTGAAGGACCTCGAAGAAGCGCTCAAGGGCAGCACGGCCGATAAGGCGACGCTCGAATCGAAGATCGAAGCGGTTGCCAATGCATCGCAAAAGCTCGGCGAGAAGATGTACGCCGACATGCAGGCGCAAGGCGCGGCGGGTGCGGCGGCCGGCGGTGCGTCGGCGGGCGGTGCGGGCGGTGCGGGCGCCAGCGCGGGCCAAGGCTCGAGCAAGCCCGAAGACGACGTCGTCGACGCCGAGTTCAAGGAAGTGAAGAAGGACTGACCGACGGCCGCGGTAACGTGCCGTGAGGCGGCCGGCGCTTTTCGATATCGGGAAGCGGCCGGCCGAACCAGCGCCTGGCGGGCCTTCGGGTTCTCCGGGCACATTTGCTTTATGGAGGGCAGGGTGTTTGGCCGATCGATACGGCCCGGCAGCGCCTGCCTAACGAGTCGCAAGACTCCACAGTATGCGAAAGGAGCGGTCGCGCCCCAAAGCGCGAGCCGGCGGTGAACCGATGGCGAAACGGGATTACTACGAGGTTCTGGGCGTTGCGAAGAACGCGAGCGACGACGAAATCAAGAAGGCGTATCGCAAGCTCGCGATGAAGCACCATCCCGACCGCAACCCGGACAACAAAAATGCCGAGGAGCGTTTCAAGGAGGCGAAGGAAGCCTACGAAATGCTCTCGGACACGCAAAAGCGTGCGGCCTACGATCAGTACGGACACGCAGGCGTGGATCCGAACATGGCCGGTGCGGGTGCGCAAGGCTTCGGCGGCTTCGCCGATGCGTTCGGCGATATCTTCGGCGACATCTTCGGCCAGGCTGCCGGCGGTGGCGGCCGTGGCCGCGCGGGGCCGCAGGTCTATCGCGGCGCCGATCTGCGCTACAGCATGGAGATCACGCTCGAGCAAGCCGCGCACGGCTGCGAAACGCAAATTCGCGTGCCGAGCTGGGTGTCGTGCGAGATCTGCCACGGCTCGGGCGCCAAGCCCGGTACGAAGCCCGAGACGTGCCCCACATGTAACGGTTCGGGCGCCGTGCGCATGTCTCAGGGGTTCTTCAGCATTCAGCAGACGTGTCCGAAGTGCCACGGCAGCGGGATGTACATTCCCGATCCCTGCACGAACTGCCACGGCGCCGGCAAGGTGAAGGAAACGAAGACGCTCGAGGTCAAGATTCCGGCAGGGATCGACGACGGCATGCGCATCCGCTCGTCGGGCAACGGCGAGCCGGGTGTCAACGGCGGGCCGCCGGGCGATCTGTACGTCGAGATTCACATCAAGGCGCATACGGTGTTCGAGCGCGACGGCGACGATTTGCACTGCCAAATGCCGATCCCGTTTACGACGGCGGCGCTCGGCGGCGAAATCGAGGTGCCGACGCTTGCGGGCCGCGCCACGTTCACGGTGCCCGAGGGCACGCAATCGGGCAAGACGTTCCGGTTGCGCGGCAAGGGCATCAAGGGCCTGCGTTCGAGCGTGCCTGGCGACTTGTACGTCCACGTGCAAGTCGAGACGCCCGTGAAGCTGACGGATACGCAGCGCGACTTGCTCAAGCAGTTCGAAAAGTCGCTCGTCGAAGGCGGCCCGCGTCACAGCCCGCAAAGCAAGAGCTGGTTCGACCGCGTGAAGAGCTTCTTCGATTGATCGATCGATCGGCTCGAAGATGAATCGCCTGCGCGCTCACCCGTCGGCTGCGCGTAGCGCCGACCGGATGGCTAAATGAAGGCAGACCCATGCAGCGCGGTCTTTGCGCTGCTCGACGATTGCGAGGCCAGCGCAGCGACGCCCACGAGCCGCCTCTACACCGGGTTCGTGCGCGAGCATGTGTGCACGGACCCTGCGACGCTCGATGCGGTGTGCGTTGCCGCTGAGCGCGATATGCGCGACGGTTTGCGTGCGGTGCTGCTTGGCGATTACGAGTTCGGCCGCAATCTGGAATTCGGCAAAGGGGCCGCGTCCGGTGCGTCGATGCTCGCGCGGCGCGGCGATGGCTCGCTGCGCTTTTTACTGTTCGAGCGATGCGAAGCGTGCACGCGCGAGCAAGTCGATGCTTGGCTCGCCGAGCGCGATGCGATAGGCAGCGATGCGCAACCGCAACCGCTCGGGAGCGGCGAGGCGCTGCCGCCGCCGTCCGTGGCAGGCGCCGCGAATGTCATCGAAAGCGTCACGCCCGAAGCATTCGCGACGGCGATCGCCGCCGTTCACGAGGCGCTGCGCGCCGGTGAGTCCTACCAGATCAACTACACCTATCGCCTCACTTTCGACGCGTTCGGCTCGCCCGTCGGGTTCTACCGGCGTTTGCGTGCGCGTCAGCCGGTGCGTTACGGTGCGCTTCTTGCGCTGCCCGGCGACGAGTGGGTGCTTTCGTGCTCGCCCGAATTGTTCGTCGAAAAGACCGGCGAGCGGCTGCGCACGCGGCCGATGAAAGGCACCACGGCGCGTGGCGCGTCGCCCGAGCGCGATGCGCGTGCCGAAGCATTCCTGCGCAACGACCCGAAGAACCGCGCGGAGAACCTGATGATCGTCGATCTGCTGCGCAACGATCTTTCGCGTGTGGCGAAGACGGGTTCCGTGCGTGTCCCCGCGCTGTTTTCCGTCGAGCCTTATCCGTCCATTTGGGCGATGACCTCGACGATCGAGGCCGAGTTGCGCGAACGCACTTCGTTCGCCGACATCCTGCGGGCGCTGTTCCCATGCGGTTCCATCACCGGCGCACCGAAGCATCGGACGATGCAGCTCATCGACGAAATCGAGACGACGCCGCGCGGCCTCTACACCGGAGCGATCGGCTGGATCGATTCGCCGACGCCGGAGCCGTTATCTTCGGCGTCGCCTTCTGCGGCTTCATTGCCCTCGTCGCCCGAACCCGATCATCATGCGGCCGCGGTCGCCGCTAGCTGTGGCGATTTTTGTCTTTCGGTGGCCATTCGAACGTTGACGCTCGGCGCCTCGAACGGCGATACGGGCGCGTCGCGGCGCGGGACGATGGGCGTCGGCGGCGGCATCGTGCTCGATAGCGTAGCGGCCGACGAGTATGCGGAATGTCGACTCAAGGCGAAATTCCTGACGGGCGCCGACCCGGGCCTGCAGTTGTTCGAGACGATGTACGCCACGCGGGAAGACGGCGTGCGCTACCTCGACCGCCACTTGGCTCGCCTTGGCGCGAGCGCCGCCCAACTCGATTTCGTGTTCGACGAATCAGCGCTGCGCGAGCGTCTAGCCGCGCACTGCACGCAATTGCCGTCGGGTGTCGCGCATCGGGTGCGGCTCGCGTTGAGCAAGGCCGGCAACGCCGAAATCAGCGGCGGCATTCTCGGGGAGGTTGCGCGGCTAACCGGTGCGCCCACGACCGACGCCCGGGCGCCTGCGCCGGTCGGCGTGCTGCTCGCCGACGAGCACGGCTTCGCACCCACGCACTCGCAAGCGCTCTTGCTGCGGCACAAGAGCACCGCGCGCGCCGAGTATGACCGCGCCTGGCGTCTAGCGGAGCGCTTAGGCGGCTTCGACATGCTGTTCTTCAACGAGCGTGAGGAGTTGACCGAGGGCGGGCGCTCCAACGTCTTCGTGAAGATCGACGGCCAGTGGATGACGCCGCCGCTGTCCGCCGGTCTGTTGCCGGGCGTGATGCGGCAAGTCTTGCTCGACGACCCGTCGATGCAGGCAATCGAGAGAACGCTCACGCGCGACGATCTCCTACGCGCCGAGGCGCTCGTCATCTGCAACGCATTGCGCGGCGCCTTGCCGGCCCGCATCCTATCGAACTAGAACACGTGCTCGGGCCCCGGGAACGAGCCATCCTTCACTGCTTTGACGTAAGCCTCGACGGCCGCCCCGATGCTGGATGCCCCTTCCATGAAATCCTTGACGAAGCGGGCGGGCTTGCCGGGGAAGATGCCCAGCATGTCGTGCAGCACGAGCACCTGACCCGAGCAATCGAGGCCGGCGCCGATGCCGATCGTCGGGATGGCCAGTGCGTTCGTTACGCTCGCCGCAACCACAGGCGGCACGGCTTCCAATACCAGGAGCTGCGCCCCCGCTTCTTGCACGGCGAGCGCATCGTGCAGCAACCGCTTCGCGCTTTCCTCGGTCTTGGCTTGCACCTTGAATCCGCCGAACGCATGGACCGATTGGGGCGTGAGTCCTAGATGCGCGCAAACCGGCACGGAGCGCTCCACGAGAAACCGGACCGTCTCGGCCAGCCATTCGCCGCCTTCGATCTTCACCATCTGCGCGCCGGCTCTCATGAGTTCGACGGAACTCGCGAACGCATCGGCGGGGGTGCCGTAGGTGCCGAACGGCAGATCCGCGGCGATGAGCCCGCGCGGCTGTGCGCGCGCCACGCAGGCCGTGTGATAGGCGATATCCGCCAGCGTGACCGGAAGCGTCGTGCCGTGGCCCTGCAAGACGTTCCCGAGCGAGTCGCCGATCAGGAGCACATCCACGCCGCTGCGATCGAGCAGCGATGCGAAGCTCGCGTCGTAGCAAGTGAGCATCGCAATTTTCTCGCCGGCTTCGCGCATCGCTTGCAGCTTCGGCACGGTGATCTTCGGCCGGTTCGATTCCTGCAAATAGGTCATGGAAAGTCTCGCATTCGGGAAAGAAAAAGCAGCGCGAGCGCGCCGTGGGGCGGGATACTACAACGCTTTGACGAAGCTCGCCTTGCGTCCGCGCATCGTTTCGATCTGCTGAAGGAGCAGTGCCAGGTCCGCGTCCGATTCCACCACGTTCAGATGTTCGGTGTTGACGGTCAGGACGGGGCAGTCGTCGTAATGGTAGAAGAACTGATCGTAGGCGTCGCTCAACTGGCGCAGGTACGCTTCGGCCATCCGGGCTTCGTCGGCGCGCGCGCGTTTTTCCACGCGCGCATGCAGCGTGGGCGCGCTTGCCTGCAGGTGGATGACGAGATCGGGCACCGGCGCCGCGGTTGCGTCGAGCCGGGCTGTCAGCGCTCGATAGAGGCGCCATTCGTCGTCCGGCAGTGTCAGGCGGGCGAAGATGGCGCTCTTTTGCGGAATGAAATCGGTCACGACTGCGGCGCCTTGCGCGAGCCAGTCGGCCGTCTGCCTGCCTTCGTCGGCGCGTTGTATCGCAAATTGCAGTTCCGTCGCCAGTGCGTACCGGCTCATGTCGCCGTAAAAACGCCCAAGAAACGGGTTGGCCTGCGGCTGCTCGAGCAGCGTGCGCACGGGCCAGCGCTCGGCGAGCCGCTGCGCGAGGGAGGTCTTGCCCGCGCCGATCGGCCCCTCGATCGCAATATACCGGTGCGGGGCGCGCAGGTCGGGCGCGGTGACCGTGACGGGCGGCGTGTTCATCTCAACGACATCCCGTCTCGCCGTCGTACGGCTCGGCCGGCGCGGCCGTCCTCGTAGACTCGCCGCTCTGCGCACGCGCTTGCACTTCCGCCATGGGGCAGCGGCAAGTCATTACTTTCTCGATACGTTGATCGGCCACGGCCGGCAGCAGCGCGTCGGCGCGGCCGCGACCGGGGATCGAGACGTCGGGGTCGATCTCGACGAGCGGCACCAGCACGAACGCACGCTCCGGCGCACGCGGATGCGGTACGACGAGATCGGGCTCGTCGATGCAGGCGTCGCCGAACAAGACGACATCGATGTCGAGCGTGCGCGGCGCGTTGCGAAACGGACGCTCGCGGCCGAAGTGATGTTCGATGCGGTGGCACAGCGCGAGCAACGACGCCGCGCTCAGCGAGGTTTCGAGTTTGACGACGAGGTTGTAGTAATCGTCGCCGCTCGAATCGATCGGTGCGGTGCGGTAAAGGCTCGATTTGGCGAGCACGGTGATGGTCTGCTGCTGGGCGAGGCAGACGACCGCATCCTTCAGGGATTGGCGAGCATCCCCGAGGTTCGCGCCTAGACCGAGATAAGCAACCGTCATGGCATGGCTTCCTACGACTTCACGACTTCACGACTTCCAGATCGGCGGCCCATGGCCGCCGCGTGAGTCCCGCTCGAGTTCGGCTTCAGTCCTCTTCGGAGCGGTGCTCCGGCTCGGCGCCGGCGGCTTCCGTATCGGCGCTCTTGCGGCCGCGCCCGCTGCGGCGACGCCGCTTGCGCGGCGCGCTCGTGCGCCCGCCTTGCGACAGCAGCGCCTCGCGTTCGGCCCCGCTGCCTTCGAGGAAGGCCGTCCACCACGCGCCGATCGCGGGATCGAGCTCGCCCGATTCGCACCGTAACAAGAGGAAATCATAACCCGCTCTAAATCTTTGGTGTTCGACCAGCTTGAGCGGGCTGCGGCCCGAGCGTTTTTCCAGGCGCGCTTGCAAGCCCCATATTTCGCGCATGTCGGCCGAAAAGCGCTTATGGATGGCGAGTTTTTCGGTCTGCATGTCGAGGACGTCGTCCATCGCCCGATGCAGCGCGGGGACCGGATATTCGCCGTTCGCTTCGTATTGCTGCGCGCGCTGCTGTACGTCGTGCCAAAGCAGCGTCGCGAACAGAAAGCCGGGAGAGACGCCCTTGCCGGCTTTCACGCGGGCGTCGGTGCTGTTCAGCGCAAGCGTGATGAACGACTCGCCGTGCGGCTGCTCGAGCACGACGTCGAGCAGCGGCAGCAGGCCGTGATGCAGGCCTTGCTTGCGCAGCTGCGTCAGGCAGGCGAGCGCGTGGCCCGACAGCAGCAGCTTCAACATTTCGTCGAACAGACGCGCGGCCGGCACGTTGTGAATCAGATCGGCGAGCGGTTGAATCGGCGCGCGCGTGGCGTTGTCGATCTCGAAGCCGAGCTTGGCCGCGAAGCGCACGACGCGCAGCATCCGCACGGGATCTTCCCGATAACGCGTGGCGGGGTCGCCGATCATCCGCAGCAGGCGCGCGCGGATGTCGGCCATCCCGTTGTGATAATCGAGCACGGTCTGCGTGGCCGGGTCGTAGTACATCGCGTTGATCGTGAAGTCGCGACGCGTCGCGTCTTCGTGCTGCTCGCCCCAGACGTTGTCGCGCAGCACCCGGCCGCTCGCGTCGACGGCATGCGTGCGGCGATCGAGTTCTTCGCGGCGCGGGCGCCGGGGCGGCGCTTCCGAGGGCGCGTCCGTCGAGGGGGCTTCCTTCGGGGCGTCCACCAAGGCGCGGAATGTGGACACCTCGATGATCTCTTGCCCGAACTGCACGTGCACGATCTGGAAACGCCGGCCAATCAGCCGCGCACGGCGGAACAGCCGCTGCACTTGCTCTGGCGTGGCGTCCGTCGCAACGTCGAAATCCTTCGGCGCGATGCCGAGCAGCAAGTCGCGTACGGCGCCGCCGACGACGAATGCGCGATAGCCCGCCTGCTGCAGCGTGTCGGTCACGCGCACGGCGTTGCGCGAGAGCAGCGCGGGATCGATGCCGTGGATGTCCGACGACAGAATGACCGGGGCGTCCGGCCCGGCCGCCGCGGCGCCCGCGCGCTTATCGATGCGAGGGGCTTTCTTGCGGCGCGGTTTGGCGGCGGATTCGTCGGCGCCGGCGGCGCCGGCGGCGTCGGCCCACGCCGCTTCTTCGGCGAGCGAGTCTTCACCGGCCGAGAGGGCCGTCGACTTGGCCGCGGCCTTCGGCGCGGGGGTATCGGGTGAGGCCGTATCCGAGTCTTGCCCGAACAGCTTGCGAATGAGTTTCTTTATCACGACGGTTGGAATAGATCGAGGATGCGCCATCCCTTGGCCTGCGCATGCGCGCGGAGCGTGGCGTCGGGGTTGGTCGCGATCGGATCGGTGACTTTCTCGAGCAACGGGATATCGTTGTGCGAATCGCTATAGAAATAGCTGTGCTCGAAATCGGCCCAAGTTTTGCCGAGCGAGGCGAGCCACGACTCGACGCGCACGATCTTGCCCTCGCGATAGCTGGGCGTGCCCGTGCCGCGGCCCGTGAACGGCGAATGCGGCTGGCCGTCGACGGTTTCGACTTCGCACGCGATCAGCATGTCGACGCCGAACGCGCCGGCGATCGGGCGCGTGACGAACTCGTTCGTTGCCGTCACGATGCAACACAGATCGCCGTTGTCCTGGTGCGCTCGTACAAGCTCGAATGCGGCCGGCGCGAGAGCGGGCTTGATGACTTCGTGCATGAATTGCTCGTGCCAGGCGGCGAGCTGTTCGCGCGACCGATTCGCGAGCGGCGAGAGGATCGTTTCCAGGTACGCATGGATGTCGAGCTGGCCGCGTTTGTAGTCGGCGTAGAAGCGATCGATGTCACGCAGATACGTTTCGGCATCGACAATGCCGAGCTTGACCATGAAGCGGCCCCATTCGTGGTCGCTGTCGGTCGGGATGAGCGTGTGATCGAGGTCGAAGAGTGCGAGATTCGTCATGAGGGCGCATTTTACTTGAAGCGGCTCGAGCTAGACGGCGAGCCTTCGGAAGGGGGCTCGCCGGCGGGCAAGGCGAGCATCGTGCGCAAGAGCGGCAAGGTGATCGCCCGCTTCTGCTCGAGCGAGAAACGGTCGAGCGCATCGAGCAGCGCCATGAGGCTCGGCATGTCGCGCCGGAAGTGCGTGAGCAGGTAAGCGGGCACGTCGTCGGCGAGCGCGATGCCGCGCTCCTTGGCGGCATGCTTGAGCACGGCGCCCTTGCGCTCGTCGGGCAGCGGAGCGAGATGGAACACCAAGCCCCAGCCCAGGCGCGTGCGCAGATCCTCACGCACGGCGAGCCCGAGCGGCGCCGCATCGCCCGTGGCGACGAGCGCGCTGGTCGGATGCGCGCGCACCTCGTTGAAAAGGTTGAACAGCGCGATTTGCTGCGCGCCCGAGAGCTTGTCGCAATCGTCGACGGCGTAAATGGCGATGCTCGGGTCGAACGCGAACGCCGTCAGCGCGCTTTGGGGCCCGAGAAACGACGCGCGCCCGGGCGCCGCGCTGTGCACGAGCGCGCAGAGCAGATGGCTTCGGCCGCTGCCGGGTTCGCCCCAGACGTAGAAGGTGCGATCGGCGAGCGGACCCGCCGCGAGCGCGCTGTCGAGTTCGGCGAGCCGCGCGACGAGTTCGGCGTTGGCGCCGGCGAAGAAGTTTTCGAACGTCGACGGCGGCGGGGTGCCGAGGTCGAGCGTCAGTTGACGAAGCACTGTCACGATGGAAAACGAAGATGAATCGGTCCGGTCAATTCTTGTAGAGCCCACTCGCGAGATAGCCTCGGCGCACCTCGCGCAGCGCCGTCGAGAGAATCGCGCTGACCGGCAGCGCGAGCAGCACGCCGAAAAAGCCGAATAGCTGACCGAACGCGAGCAACGCGAAGATGACGGCGAGCGGATGCAGGCCGATGCGCTCGCCGACGAGCCGCGGCGTCAAGAAAAGGCTTTCTAGGATTTGCCCGATGCCGTAGACGATCGCCACGGCCACGAAGCCGTAGAGGCTGCCGAATTGCAGCAGCGCGGCGAGCAGCGCGAGCACGAGCCCCGTGGCGAAGCCGATGTACGGAATGAAGACGGCCAGCCCGGTGAAGATGCCGATCGGCAGCGCGATCTCGAAGCCGGCGATCGTCAGCGCCAACGCGTAGAACACCGCGAGCACGCCCATGACGAGCAACTGGCCGCGCAGGTACTGCGACAGCGTGCGGTCCATTTCGACGGCGAGCTCGAGCGTCTTGGGCAGCCAGCGGCGCGGCACGATCGCGGCGAGGCGCGCGAGCATCGTGTTCCAATCGTAGAGCAGGTAGTACAGCACGAGCGGCACCATGACGCCGTCGCCGATCACGGTGATCATGACGTTGCCGCTCGTGCGCAGCGACTTCCAAGCCGCGAGCGCGACCGTTTGCGCGCTGCCCTCGAGCTGAGTCGACAGCATGTCGCGCAGGCTCGAGAAATCGAAGACGTCGCCGAACCCGAGCAGCGTGAGCTTGGGCTGCAGCCAATCGTGCAGATGCGAGATCAGCCCCGGAATTTGCGCCTTCAGCTGCGGCCCTTCCTTCTGCACGACCGCGAAGACGAGCAGCGCGAGCAGGGAGACGACGATCGCGAATACGAACATCATCAAGAGCGCGGCCAGGCCGCGAGGCACGCGATGCCGCACGAGCCAGGCCACGCCGGGCTGCAGGATGTAGGCGAGAATCGCACCGAGCAAAAACGGCGTGAGCACGGGGCTCAGCAGCCAGAGCAGGATGCCGAGCGTGAGCGCGACGGCGCCCCAAAACAGGGCTTGGCGCTGATACGGCGTGAGAATCGGTGAACTCTGCAAAGGGATATCCCGGGTTGGGCCGGATCGACGAAAAGCGAGCCGGCCGTTCGATCGCTGTGGCTGTGCATGCGAACCGGGCAGGCGCCGCGCGCCGACACCGGACCGACATAAGGTAAAATCGCATTTTACCGACCTTCTCGCCCTTCCCCATGAATCAACCGAAATCCGCGCCCGACGCCAAGGCTGGCGCCCAGGGTCTGTCGTATCGCGACGCGGGCGTCGACATCGACGCCGGCGATGCGCTCGTCGACGCCATCAAGCCGTTCGCGAAAAAGACGTTGCGCGAAGGCGTGCTCGGCGGTATCGGCGGGTTCGGCGCGCTGTTCGAAGTGCCGAAGAAATACAAAGAGCCCGTGCTCGTCTCCGGCACCGACGGCGTCGGCACCAAGCTCAAGCTCGCGTTCCATCTGAACAAACACGACACGGTCGGTCAGGATCTCGTCGCGATGAGCGTGAACGACATCCTCGTCCAAGGCGCCGAGCCGCTGTTCTTTCTCGATTACTTCGCCTGTGGCAAGCTCGACGTCGGTACGGCGTCCACGGTCGTCAAGGGCATCGCGCAGGGCTGCGAACTGGCCGGCTGCGCGCTGATCGGCGGCGAAACGGCGGAAATGCCGGGCATGTATCCCGACGGCGAATACGACTTGGCGGGCTTCGCCGTCGGCGCGGTCGAGAAAAGCAAGATCATCGACGGCAGCACGATCGCCCCCGGCGATGTCGTCCTGGGCCTCGCCTCCAGCGGCATTCACTCGAACGGCTTCTCGCTCGTGCGCAAGATCATCGAGCGCGCGAACCCCGATCTGTCGGCCGACTTCCACGGCCGCTCGCTGTCCGACACGCTCATGGCGCCCACGCGCATCTACGTGAAGCCGCTGCTCGCGCTCATGCAGAAGATCGCCGTAAAGGGAATGGCGCACATCACGGGCGGCGGGCTCGTCGAGAACATTCCGCGCGTGCTGCGCGAGGGGCTTACGGCGGAGTTGCGGCAGTCGGCGTGGCCGATGCCGCCGCTGTTCACGTGGCTGCAGGCGCATGGCGGCGTCGCCGATGCGGAAATGCATCGCGTCTTCAACTGCGGGATCGGAATGGCCGTGGTCGTCGCGGCATCCGATGCCGACGAGGCCGTGCGCGAGCTGACCGCGGCCGGCGAGCAAGTGTGGAAGATCGGCGCCGTGCGTGCGAGCCGTGAAGGCGAGGCGCAAACCGTCGTCGTCTAAGCGAAGCGCGCGCGCTCGCAGCCAAGAACGGGCACTTTTGCCGTCCATCGGGACGCGCCAAGTGCCCGTTGTTTTATCCGCTCGTTTGGCCCGGCGCGTTTTCGTCGATGACCGCTTCGATCGATCGCACCGCTTGCTCCGTCGCATTCGGCGCGCAGCAATCGATCACGATCCGCTCCGGCATCGAGCGCAGCCACGTCAGCTGCCGCTTGCAGAGCTGGCGCGTGGCAAAAATGCCCTTGTCCCGCATCGTCGCGTAATCGATCGCGCCGTCCAAATACTCCCATACCTGCCTGTAGCCGACGCAGCGCATGGACGGCAGGCCCGGGTCCAAATCGCCGCGCGCCCGAAGGCGCCGCACTTCTTCGACGAAACCTCCCTCCAGCATCGCGTCGAAGCGCTGCGCAATGCGCGCATGCAGCACGGCTCGGTCGGCCGGTTCCAGCGCGATCGGCACGAAACGGTAAGGCGTCGCGTCCTCGCGGCCTGACGCGGACAGCAGCGCCGACATCGGCTGCGCCGTCAGCATGAACACTTCGAGCGCCCGCTGAATACGCTGCGCGTCGTTGGGCGCCAAGCGAGCCGCCGTGACGGGGTCGACGCCTGCAAGCCGCGCGTGCAGCGCGGGCCAGCCGTCGCGCGCCGCGTCGGCCTCGAGCCTTGCCCGCACTTCGGGGTCGGCCGAGGGCAAATCGTTCAAGCCCTGCGTGAGCGCCTTGTAGTAGAGCATCGTCCCGCCGACGAGGAGCGGCACGCGCCCACGCGCGAGGATCTCGCCGATCGCGCCCAGGGCGTCGGCGCGAAAGTCCGCCGCCGAATAGGCTTCGGTGGGATCGCGGATGTCGATGAGGTGATGCGGCGCACGCGCGCATTCAGCCGGCGTCGGCTTGGCCGTGCCGATGTCCATTCCGCGATAAACCAGCGCCGAATCGACGCTGACGATCTCGGTCGCGTGCTTCGCCGCGAAGGCGAGGGCGGCGGCGGTCTTGCCCGATGCCGTCGGCCCGAGCAAACAGGCGATTGCGAGGCGATGCGGTTCGTTCACGCGCTTACTGCCCACGCAGGAATAGCCGGTCGAGATCCGACAGCGTCAGTTGGTACCAGGTCGGCCGGCCATGATTGCATTGATCGGCGCGTTCGGTCGCTTCCATTTGGCGCAGCAGCGCATTCATCTCGTCGAGCGTCAAGCGCCGATTCGCGCGCACGGCGTGGTGGCAGGCGAGCGTGCCGAGCAACTCGTGCTGGCGTTCGGTCAGCACGCGCGAGCCGCCGTAGGCGTGCAGATCGGCCAGCACCGCACGGGCAAGCGCGGGCAGGTCGGCATCCTTGAGCAGCGCCGGCACGGCGCGGATCGCGAGCGTCGTCGGGGAGAGCGGGGCGAGATCGAAGCCGAGCGCTTCGAGCGCTTCTCGTTCTTCCTCGGCCGTGCCGATCTCGACCGCATCGGCGGACATCGACACGGGGATCAGGAGCGGCTGCACGGCCACGGCGCGTTCGGCCAGCGCGCGCTTGAACTGCTCGTAGAGAATGCGCTCGTGCGCAGCGTGCATGTCGACGATGACGAGACCGCGCGTGTTTTGCGCCAGCACGTAGATGCCGTGGATCTGACCGATGGCGAAGCCGAGCGGATTGTCCATGTCGGCGGGCATCGATGCGTGCGGCGCGCCGAAACCGGATGACGCTGTGCCGAGCGCGCCGTCTTCATGTGCTTCGACGGCCGGCGACCCGGGCACGGCGAGCCAAGGCGGATTGCCGCCGGGTGGGCGGTTGTCGCTGCGGTTGCCGCCGTCCTCGTCGCGGTCTTTGCGCCCGAACAGCGCGTCGTATAGCGCGAGCGGCTGAGCGACGGGCAACGTCCCCTGCGTCATGCGCGAGTCGCGCAGCCAGGTCGAGCCGCCGCGGTTGGCCGCGGAAAGCGAAACGCCAAAGGGCGCGGCCCCCGCGCCGCCTGCCGCGACGGGTGCACCCATGGCGCCGTCGGCAAGGCCCGCGGCCGCGCGCGGTGCGATCTGCGCCGCATGACCGAACGCGGTCGTCTCGGGAGAGGCGCCCGCGTGTTTGGCGAGTACGCGTTGCAGCGCATGAAACACGAATTGATGGACGGCGCGCGAGTCGCGAAAGCGCACTTCGATCTTCGACGGATGCACGTTGACGTCGACCGCTTCGGGGGGCAGATCGAGGAACAGCACGTACGACGGATAGCGGTCGCCATGCAGGACGTCCTCGTAAGCCGCCCGGACCGCGTGCGTGAGCAGCTTATCCCGCACGAAGCGCCCGTTCACGAAGAAGTACTGCTGATCGGCGCGGCCGCGGCTGGCTGTCGGCAACCCCGCGCACCCGTAAAGGGCGATCTCGCCCGTCACTTCCTCGAGCGGCAGATGCGCATTCGCGAACGCTTCTCCGAGGATCTTCGAGACGCGCACGGGCGGCTCGCTCGCGTTCCAATGTTCGAGCGCGCGGCCGTTGTGCATGACGGAGATCGCGACGTCGGGCCGTGCGAGCGCGGCCCGGCGAATCATTTCGACGCAATGGCCGAGTTCGGTCTGTTCGCTTTTGAGGAACTTCCGGCGCGCCGGCGTGTTGAAGTAAAGCTCGCGCACTTCGATCGTCGTGCCCACGCCGCCCGCGGCCGGCGTAAGGTCGCCCGTTTGGGCGTCGATGCGCGTGGCGTGCGCGGCGTCGAGGGTGCGGCTCGTAATGAACGTTTCGGCCACGGATGCGATCGAAGCAAGCGCTTCGCCGCGAAAGCCTAACGTGGCGACGGCCTCGAGCTCGGCGAGCGAGCGTATTTTGCTCGTCGCATGGCGCATCAGCGCGAGCGGCAGTTCGCCGGACGGAATGCCGCAGCCGTCGTCGGTGATCGAAATACGCTTGACGCCGCCTGCATCGAGCAAGATGCGCAGCGTCTTCGCGCCTGCGTCGAGGGCGTTTTCGAGCAGTTCCTTGACCACGGAGGCCGGGCGTTCGACCACCTCGCCGGCGGCGATTTGACTGATCAACTGATCGGGCAGGGGGGCGATCGCGCGGCGCGCACCGCGCTCGGTACGTGCGGTGCGCTCGCCTTCGGCCGTCGATTCGGGGAATTCGGACATGCGGCGATTATAGCGATTCGCTGCGACGCCGAACCCGCGTCGCCACGCGGGCGCGATGCCGTTTCGAGATGGACATACGCTTTCGGTATCATGGCGCGAATGCGTCGCAAAGGCGGCGCTGATGCTTTCTGGCTCGCTAGCGTTCGCCCTGCGCAATCGTGCGACGCTTACGCCGGGGTTGGCGCAACGATCGCGCGCCGATCTCGCCCATTCG
This sequence comes from Trinickia sp., assembly GCA_036384755.1. GTDB lineage: Bacteria > Pseudomonadota > Gammaproteobacteria > Burkholderiales > Burkholderiaceae > Trinickia. Next base: position 57,754 of record DASVLS010000107.1, read on the forward strand.
GACCTTTTGAAAGGAACGTCTTTGGATACGCTGCTTCATTTCGTCGCCTTGGTCTTGCATATCGACACATTCCTCGGGGATTTCGTCCACCAATACGGCGCGTGGGTCTATGCGGTGCTCTTCGCGATCGTTTTTTGCGAGACCGGCCTCGTCGTGCTGCCGTTCCTGCCCGGCGATTCGCTACTGTTCATCGGCGGCGCGTTCTGCGCGACGGGAGAGATGAATCTCACGTCGCTGATCGCGCTGCTGCTCGTCGCCTCGATCGGCGGCAACAGCCTGAACTATCTGATCGGCCGTGCGATCGGGCCGAAGGTCTTCAACACGCACATACCCGTGTTGGAGCGGTTTCTGGATCGGGCCGCATTGCAAAAGACGCATGACTTCTACGAGCGGCACGGCGGCAAGACGATCGTTCTCGCGCGCTTCATTCCGGTTATCCGCACGTTTGCGCCGTTCGTGGCCGGCGTGTCGGACATGCGCATGGGGCGGTTTCAATTCTTCAACGTGGCCGGGGCCGCGCTTTGGGTGCTGCTCCTCGTGCTGGCGGGCTATTTCTTCGGCAACATTCCGTTCATCCGGCAGTATTTGAACCTGATCGTGCTCGTGGGCGTGGGCGCCGCGATCGTGCCGGTAGCGCTTGCCGCGCTATGGAAGCTCCTGCGCAAGAAATCCGCCGCGGGCGTCCCGCGAAATACCGGCACGCGTTAGCCCGGGCGGCGGAATCGGCGCCGGCGGAGTGGACTGGAAAAACGAACGATGACGTGCAGGGGGACATGACCATGAAAGATCCGGCCGCCGACAATTCGTTATGACGATCGATTCCGGGCACGCCGCCGCGGCTCATCTTCAGGACCCGGCGCATTACGCGCAGCCCGCCGCGCCGAAGCCGCCGGCGCTACGCGCCCTCAAGGACGTGCTCGCGGGCATTTCCATTGCGGGGCTATTGCTGCCGGAGGCCGTCGCCTATGCCGGCATTGCCAATCTACCGCCGCAAGCGGGGCTCGTCGCGTTGATGGCTGGACTGGCCGCTTACGCAATTCTCGGCAGCAGCCGCTTTGCGATCGTCTCGGCCACCTCGTCTTCGGCCGCCGTTCTCGCGGCCACGGTCAGCGTGCAAGCCGGCGGGGGCAGCGCCCAACTCGCCTACGCGGCAGCCCTCGTCGCGGCGACGGGCCTGCTTTTCACGTTCGCGGGTCTCGCGCGGCTCGGCGGCATGTCCGATTTCGTCGCCAAACCCGTCCTGCGCGGCTTCGCGTTCGGACTCGCGCTGACGATCGTCGTCAAACAATTGCCGAGCATCCTCGGCGTCTCGTCGCACTATGCCGACGTGCCGCGCATGGCGTTCGACCTCGTGCAGCAGTTTGCCGGATGGAACGTGCGTAGCGTCGCGCTGGGCGGTGTCGCGCTGACGATTCTTTTCGGTCTCGGAGCCCGTGCGCGCATCCCCGCGACGCTCGTCGTCATCGTGCTCGGCATCGGGGCCGGGTACTTCGTCGATTGGTCGCGTTGGCACATCGCCATGGTCGGTGCGATCGACCTGCAAGACGTGCGCTTCGGGTTGCCCGCATTCGCGCGCACGCAGTGGGCGCAGACGATCGAGCTCGCATTTGCGCTGATGCTGATTCTTTATGCCGAGTCTTACGGTTCGATTCGCAGCTTCGCACTGAAGCACGGCGACGAAGTCTCCGCCAATCGAGATCTGTTCGCGCTAGGCGGCGCCAATATCGTTTCGGCGCTGCTGCAGGGGATGCCCGTCGGCGCCGGCTATTCGGCGACTTCGGCCAACGAAGCGGCCGGCGCTCAAACCCGATGGGCCGGACTCGTCGCGGCGGTCGTCGTCGCGCTCATCGTCGCATTCTTGCGACCGGAGCTCTCGCGCATTCCGCAGCCCGTATTGGCGGCGATCGTGATCTACGCCGTCAGCCATTCGCTGCATCCCAACGTTTTCAAGCCTTACTGGATTTGGCGGCGCGACCGGCTCCTCGCGATCGCGGCGCTCGCCGGCGTGCTCGCGCTGGGCGTGTTGCACGGCCTCGTGGTGGCGATCGGGGTGAGCTTGCTCGTGACGCTGCGGGACTTCTCGGTGCCGATGGTGAGCGTGCTCGGCCGTTTGCGCGACAGTCATGATTTCGTCGACGTATCGGCGCATGCCGATGCCCACGGCATCGACGGGATCATGATCGTACGGCCCGAGGCGCCGCTGTTCTTCGCCAACGCCGATCGCGTGCTGGGCGAAGTGCGCAAGCTCGCGCAAGCGCAGGCGCGCTCGCCCGACACGATCATGCTGAGTTTGGAGGAAACGCCCGACGTCGACGGCACGGCCATCGAGGCGCTGCGCATCTTCGCGGCCGAATTGCGCGCGCATGGACAGCAACTCGTGCTCGTGCGGCTGAAGCCGCGCGCGCTCGGCGCACTCAAGCGAGCCGCGGACGATTTGCTTCCGATCGATGCGATGCGCGAGCTCAGCGTAGACGAGTGCGTGCAATCGGTATTGGCGCAGACGGGACGGGAGCGGCCGAAATCATGAGAGCCGGCCGTCCGCAGCGAATTTAAGGCGCACGCCTTTCCCGAAAGGCCATCGCGCGCGCTTAGGGCAGCGAAATGGTGAGGTTGGCCGATTCCGCTTCGGGTTTCACGAGCTGGGAGTAGGGCGTCAGCGTGCGTATCGTCGAATTGCGCAGGTACGAGTTCAGGCCGAGATAAGCCACGAGCCCGACGAGCGCGAACACTGCGCCGATCGTCCACAGCGGCAACTCGTGCTTGAGCCGGTGCGCGATTTGATCGGGCAGCGGCCAATGCGGCGCGAACGGCGCGCGCTTGCCTTTCATTTGGGCGATTTCGTCGCCCAGCCGCCCCGTCAGATACGACAGCTTCTCGGGCCCCTCGAGGAGATACTTGCCTTGAAAGCCGAGCAGCAGGCACATGTGGAATACCTCGAGCGACTGCAGCCGCGCTACGCCTTGCGCGCGGCACTCCTCCAACAGCTCGAAGAATTTTTCCCCAGCCAACTGCTCGCCGAACAGCGTGAGCTGCAGCGGGCGACGCTCCCATTCGGCGCGAATCTTGAACGTGGACGCTAGTACGGCCTCGTCGATGGCCGCGCAAAACGCGAACTTCGATGCGTAGACATCGTCGGCAGGCGCATTGAGCCTTTTCGCGCCGCGCTCGAAATCGGCGAGGAACGCCTGCACGCGGGCGCTGAACTCGCCGACCTCGCCGGGCTCGCGGCCTTGCTTGAGCAGGAACAGCATGAAGAAGCCGTCGTAGAGCAGATCGCGAAGCGAGCGCGCTTGATAGCCGCCTTCGGTCGCGGCCGAGGACGGCGCGGACGGCGAGGCAGGCGCAGTGCCGCCGAACAGCGAAGGCATTTGAGTCATGAAGTCACCGCGATGAGTTCGAGTTTGAGTTCGTTGATGCCGGACGGCGCGTAGATCATGGCCGATTGCGCTTGGAGCATGCGGTCATACAGGCCGCTGCGCGATTCGAACGCGAAGTAGCAGGCGCCCGGCCGCACGGGTACGGCCGGCGGGACTTGCGGCGTATAGACGAGGCGCACGCCGGGCATGGCGGACAGCACGAGCTTGTCGACGTCGTCGGGCGCGCCGACCTTGAAGCGCGAGGGGACCGCATCGACGAGCTCCACCGCGGGCATGTCGGCCGACACGGCCAGGAAGAACGTGGTCTTCTCGTCGATCTTGCCCGAATCGAGCCGGCCCGCGTAGAACGATGGCCGCACCTCTTCCAGTGCGATCGCGAAGTAGCGCGTGGAGATAACGGTTTCGAGCAGGTCGCGCACGATCGTATCGAGCTGCGCAAAGCCGGGGCCCGGATCGTCGTGGCGGTACGCGGGCAGATCGGCCAGCGCGTAGCGCTTCGAGAACGTCATCAACTGCCCGGCGAGTCGCAGCAGTTCTTGGAAGAGCCGTTCGGGGTGCAGCGTAGGTTGCTGCAGCAGATGCACGAGCGAGGCGACGGCGCCGTTCGCAGTGTGAAGCAGCCAGAACGAAGCGATGTCGCCCGAGCGGAACTCGATGATGTTTTTCGTCGGTTCGCGGTGAAACCCGTAAAGCGCGCTGACCTTGGCCTGCAGCGCATCGATGAGTTGACGCAGCCGCTGATGAAGAATGGGCGAGGCCTCGACGGCGAGGCACGGCGGCACGAAGGTTTCGTCGAGCTCGAAGCCTGAGGTGGCCGTGCGACGCAAGTGCGCAAGCGGCACGGCCAACAGCTGGGCGCGCGGCTCGGTATGGCCGATCAGTTTGACGCGCGTCTTGAGGACCGTCAAATTGGCGACGGCCGCATCGGTGAATTGATCGGCGACGCTCACTTGCTTGGAGGCATAGCGGGAAACGAAGGCGTCGGCCGATTCGTTCGCGCAGTTCGCGCCCGTCTCGCGCAGCGGATGCAGCGCGAGATAAAACGTGAAATCGGTCACGCCTTCGGGCAGCGTATCGAGCGCCACGCTTTGCGGGAGATCGTCGGCAAGCGGCGCGCTGTAGAGCGTGCCGTCGGGAAACACGAGCGAAAGCTCGGTCAGGCGCAGCAAATTGTTGCCGAGCGCGTCGGCGTCGAAGCGCACGCTGCGCACGCCCCAGTTGAACGGCTGGATCGCGCGTATCGACTCGAACAGCCGCGCTTCGTGATATGCGTCTTGTTGCTGGAAATGCTGGGGCCTCAGAAAGAGCCCCTCGCCCCAAAGCAATTTCGCCGAATAACTCATCTCTATTTCGCTATCTGGGTTTCATATTTCATGCGGGCATGCGCCAAGGGCGCAATGGCCGCCCGCATCAACGATCATTCGCCGGCGCACTAGCCGCAAGTGACGGACGAGAGCATATTGAGCGGCTGCATTGGCAATCGCGGATCGGGCGAGATGACCGCACCGCTCACGACGGTCATCGCACAGTTATGAAGGCCGATCATTATGCCGGATTTCTCCGATTTGGCCGGATCGAAAGCGAATTTCCAACGCTGCAGCGCGGGGTCCCGAAACAATGCCACGACACCGAACGCCTGAGCCTCGCGCGTGACTTTTTCGGTCATTTGGTAATGCTGACCGGGAATCAGCGTCACCTCCCGCACGCTCAGCAAGTCGGCGCCGAGCGCGCTTTTCTCCTTGGCCGGATCGGTAAACGTATCGAACGGCGCTTGCTGGAACGAGGTCGGGTCCTTCAATGCATAAAGGCGAACGACGAGTGCGAGCGGGTGATTGTCGTTGGCCGCATTCAGATTGGGTGCGGCCGCGAGCGTCAGCGGCACGTCGCGCGGCGGCTTTTGCGAATCGGGCACGGGCGGCTTGCCGATGCCCACCGCCTGCAGCGCAGTGGTCGCCGCCGCCCCGATCACAGGCACCGCGGCCGCGCATCCGCCTAGAAACACACAAGCCAAGAGCGGCCACGCAAGGCGCGTGACGCACCGATAACCGAAACCTTCCAGATTCACGCCGGTACCCCGTCCAAAATGATTCATTGTTCAATGTCCAACGCCGCTACATCGCGCTTCGATGATGACACCAAGATGACGCCCAAGAAAATGTACAAGTCTGTCTACGTGTGTTGATAGGAAAAATTTGCCGCTGTCGAATAGCGCACAGGATTCAATCGGAAATTATTTCTTCGTATCCTTGAGATTCCTTGAGATTCCTTGAGATTCCTTGAGGTTCGACGTGGCATTCAAATTCGGACCAATCGGATTCTGCGCGACGTAGTTGAATTATCGAAAATTGGCCGGTACTATACGCGCGCACTCGCCGCAAAGCAAAGCAGCGGTTTCCGGGTGCATTAATAAACGGCTTCGGCGAAAGAAGAAAGAACGATGAAACATAGATTTTTCCAATTTTCCGCTACGGCGCTCGTATGCGCCGCTATCGTCGGCTGCGCGACGCAAAACACGGCGCAAACTCCCGAAGCCTTTAACAAAGCGCTAGCCGATGCGGATACCGTCGCCAAGAGCGGCGATCAAGCTCGCGCGCTCGCGCTTTACGATCAGCTTTCGAAATCGGATCCGACGCGGGAAGAGCCGTGGTCGCGTATTGCGCAGATTCAGTTTGCGCAGTCGCATTACGGTCAGGCCATCGTGGCCGCGCAAGAAGCGCTCGCGCGCGATCAAACCGATCGTGAGGCCAAGAGCGTGGTCGCCGTGAGCGGCCTGCGCCTCGCAACCGAATCGCTCGCGCAGTTGCGGCAGGATTCGGCGCTTGCCGGCGACGCGAAGGGCGATGCGCAAGTGCTCGCGCATCAGTTGCGCGAAACGCTTGGCCAAAACACGTTGTTTCCCGAAGAAGTCGAGGAAAAGAAAGCGCCTGTAAGAAGGCGCCGCATCGTGCGCCACCCCGTCGCGGCAGCACAGAAGAGCGCCGAGAAAGCGCCGGAAGCCGCCGCGCCGGCCGCTGCGCCCGCTACCGCTGCAAAGGCTGCGCCTGCACAGGCCGCCAAGAGCGGCGGCGCGTCCGATCCCTTCAGTGCCCTTCGCTGAACGGCCCATTTGATTTAGTCGCCCAGGGGAGCCATCGATGGCGAAGAAAGAAAGTATTCAGAAGCGGCTGCAAAAGGTGCGGCCGCCGCGCGTCCAATTGACCTATGAGGTCGAGCGCGGCGACGCGATCGAAATCAAGGAGCTGCCGTTCGTCGTCGGTGTCATTGCCGATCTCGCCGGCCAATCGGAGGTCGAGCAGCCCAAGCTGCGCGATCGCAAGTTCGTGAGCGTCGATCGCGACAACTTCGACGATGTCATGAAGGGTCTCGAGCCGCGCGCCGCGTTCCAAGTCAAGAACGAGTTGACCGATGCGGGCGGTTCGTTCGGCGTCGATCTACGCTTTCGTTCGATCGACGATTTCGGGCCCGACGCGGTGGTCCAGCAGATCGATCCGCTGCGGCGCCTGCTCGACGCGCGCTCGAAGCTCGCCGACTTGCGCAACAAGCTGGCCGGCAACGACAAGCTCGAAAGCCTGCTGAGCGAAGTGCTCGCCAATACGCAGCAGTTGCAGACGCTGGCGGGCGAGACGGGCGTGCGCGGCGACGGCGAAGACAAGCAAGGCGATTAACGAAAGCGGGGTGTGAGGATGAATCAGCAAACGGCCGCGGCCTCGGTAGGCGAGGCGCAAGCCGGCGCCACGTCGTTGCTCGACGATATCGTCGAGAAGAGTAAAGTCGCCAAATCCGAATCCGAGCATGCGCGCGCGAAGGATTTGATCGGCGAGCTCGTGCATCAGGTGATGGACGGCACGGTCGTCGTGTCGGACAACCTTTCCGCGACGATCGACGCACGCATTGCGGAGCTCGACCGGCTGTTGTCGGCGCAGCTCAGCGAAGTCATGCATGCGCCGGAGTTCCAGCGCATGGAAAGCACGTGGCGCGGGCTCAATTATCTCTGCAAAGAGAGCAACACGGGCTCGATGATCAAGATCCGCGTGCTCAATGCGGGCAAGCGCGAAATCGTGCGCGACTTCAAAGCGGCCTCCGAATTCGACCAGAGCGCTTTGTTCAAGAAGGTTTACGAAGAAGAGTTCGGGACGTTCGGCGGTGCGCCGTTCGGTGCGCTCGTCGGCGATTTCGAGCTGACGCGCCAGCCCGAGGACATGTACTTCATCGAGCAAATGTCGCACGTCGCCGCGGCGGCGCATGCGCCGTTCATCGCGTCGGCCTCGCCCGAGCTGCTCGGTCTCGAATCGTTCTCCGATCTGGGCAAGCCGCGCGATCTCGGCAAGGTCTTCGACACGGTCGAATACGCCAAGTGGAAGTCGTTCCGCGAATCGGAAGATTCGCGCTACGTCGGCTTGACGCTGCCGCGCTATTTGGGCCGGCTGCCGTTCAATCCGAAAGAGGGCCTCATTGCGGAGACCTTCAACTTCGTCGAAAACGTCGACGGCTCCGATCACGGCAAATACCTCTGGTGCAACGCGGCTTGGGCGTTCGCCGCTCGGCTGACGGCTGCGTTCGACGACTTCGGCTGGTGCGCCGCGATTCGCGGCGTGGAAGGCGGCGGGCTCGTCGAAGATTTGCCGACGCACACGTTCAAGACCGACGACGGCGAAATCGCGCTCAAGTGCCCGACCGAAATCGCCATCACGGACCGGCGCGAGAAAGAGCTCAGCGATCTGGGCTTCATCCCCCTCGTCCATTGCAAGAATTCCGACTACGCGGCGTTTTTTGCGGCGCAGTCGGTGCAAAAGCCGAAGAAGTACAACACGGATAGCGCGAACGCGAACGCCGTGCTTTCGGCGCAACTGCAGTACATCTTCTCGGTATCGCGCATCGCTCACTATCTGAAAGTGATGATGCGCGACAAGATCGGCAGCTTCGCTTCGGCGCAGAACGTCGAGCAGTTCTTGAATCGTTGGGTTGCGCAGTACGTGCTGCTCGACGATAACGCGACGCAAGAACAGAAGGCGCAGTTCCCGCTGCGCGAGGCGTCGATCCAAGTGTCCGAGATCCCCGGCAAACCGGGCTCGTATCGGTCGGTTGCCTTCTTGCGCCCGCATTTTCAGCTCGACGAGCTGTCGATTTCGCTGCGGCTGGTCGCCGACCTGCCGAAAGCGGCTGGCGCATAAAAAACACTTAATCCGAGCGCGGCGCGGGCGTGAGGCCCGCGCCGCATATAACCGCTACCTGGGAGTCGCGAAGTCATGAAAGACATCTATCTGAAGTTTGGCAATCCCGCCATCAAGGGTGAATCCGCCGACAAAGATCACAAGGACTGGATCGAAGTGAGCTCGTGGGGCCATGCCATCACGCAGCCGCGTTCGGCGACGTCCGGTACCGCCGGCGGCGCAACGGCCGAGCGTTGCGAGCACGGCGACATGACGTTCTCGAAGGACATCGACGCCGTCAGCCCGCTGCTCTACCAACACGCTTCGGGCGGCACGACGTTCGATGAAGTGACGGTCGACTTCATGCGCGCGGACGGCGAAGGCAACCGCGTCAAGTACCTTGAAATCAAGATGAAGTACGTGATCATCTCGAGCGTGACGCCGAGCGTCGTCGGTGAAGGCCTGCCGACCGAGCAGTTCTCGCTGAAGTACGCTGCCGTGCAATGGAAGTACACGCAGCAGAAGGTGGGCGGCGGCGCAGGCGGCAACGTGCAAGGCGCATGGAGCCTGACGAAGAACGACAAGACCTACGCGGTCTAAGCACCGCGTTCGATACGCCGCCCGCTTCGGTTGCCGCGAAGCGGGCGGCGTTTTCGTCGTGCAGATATTGATTGATTCGATTTCCGTTTGAGCACGGTATCCGATGAAGCGCTTCGAACCGAGCTTGCTCGATAAGCTGTTCGACGACGACCCGCGTTCGCCCGCACCTGCCGCGATGCGCCAGTGGTCGCTCGACGAACTCAAAGGGCGTGTCGCACGCGACGTCGAGGCGTTGCTCAACACGCGCATCGTGCTGACGGAGCATGACCTGCTGAAGCTGCCCGAGTGCCAGCGCTCGGTGCTGACCTACGGGCTGAACGACTTTGCGGGCCTGAGCCTCGCGAGTCACTTCGATCGCACCTATATCTGCGACTCGATTACGCAGGCGATTGCGCGGCATGAGCCGCGCTTGCGCGACGTGCGCGTATCGCTCGAAGTCAACGAGCAATCGACGAACGCACTGTATTTCGTCATCCGCGCGAAGCTAGTCGTGCATCCGGCCGAAGAGCCGGTCAGCTTCGATGCGATGCTGCAGGCTTCTACATTGCAATATTCGGTCACGCGGTCGCGCCGCGGCACGGA
>DASVLS010000108.1:0-24288 GCA_036384755.1 Trinickia sp.
CGGCATGGGCTTCATCGAAGAGACGGGCGCAGCGCAGTACTATCGCGACGCACGCATCCTGCCGATCTATGAAGGCACGACGGCCATTCAAGCGAACGACCTCGTCGGGCGCAAGACGCTGCGTGACGATGGTGCGGTGGCCAAACAACTGCTTGCGAGCGTCGGCGAGACCGTCGACGCGCTGGGCAAACGGGAAGGCGCCGCATTCTCCGCGATGCGCGATCGGCTTGCCACGGGACAACGGTCGCTGGCCGCCGCCGTCGAATTCACGCTGGCGAATGCGAAAAGCGACCCGAATGCGGTCTTCGCCGGTAGCGTGTTGTATCTGAAGCTCGCCGGGATCGTGCTATGCGGCTGGCAGATGGCGCGCGCCCTGTTGGTGGCTGCGGACAAAGAACAGGACGACCCGGCGTTTTTTAGCGCAAAGATCGCGACGGCGCGCTTTTACGCTGAACACGTTCTGCCGCAGGCGCCCGCGCTCGAAGCCGCTATCGTGAGCGCCAGGGGCCGAGAGGGCGTGTACGCGTTGACCCCTGAGCAGTTTTAGGGGGCGCCTTTCAGAAGCAGGGCGAATCGAGCGAGCACGTCCACTGAGACGGCGGCTTTTCAGTCAATGGAATGCCGTGAAAACAAACGGCGCCCGGTTAGGGCGCCGCTCGTGCTGCTTTTCGGCTGCTAAGGGTATGCGCGAGCCGTTACGCGTAAGCAGGGCGGTGGGCCGTGCCGCGTTCACCGAGGTAGCGATGAACCGACAGATCGTCGGCCTGAATCGCCGGACGTCGGCCCGAAATCAGATCGGCCAGCAACTGGCCCGATCCGCAGGACATCGTCCACCCGAGCGTGCCGTGTCCCGTGTTCAAGAACAGATTCGAAACCGGCGTGCGGCCGACGATGGGCGTGCCGTCCGGCGTCATCGGGCGCAGACCGGTCCAGAAGGAGGCTTGCGAGGTATCGCCGCCGCCAGGGAACAAATCGTTGACGCACATTTCGAGCGTTTCGCGGCGCGCTTGGCGCAGTCTTTTGTCGTAGCCGACGATTTCCGCCATGCCACCCACGCGAATACGATCGTCGAAGCGAGTGATCGCGATCTTGTACGTTTCGTCGAGCACCGTCGAAACGGGGGCCTTCGCCGCATCGACGATCGGAGCGGTGATCGAATAGCCCTTGAGCGGGTAGACGGGAATCTTGACCCGCCCCGACAACAACGTCGTCGAGTAAGACCCGAGTGCGACGACATAAGCCTCGGCACGCAGCGTTTCATTGCCGCAGCGCACGCCCGTGATGCGCTCGCCCGTCGTTTCCAGCGCGTCGATCGGTGTATTGAAGCGGAACTTCACGCCGAGCGATTCGGCCAGCGCGGCGAGCCGTGTCGTAAAAAGCTGGCAGTCGCCCGTTTCGTCGCCGGGCAAGCGCAGGCCGCCCGTCAATTTGTGCGAAACGGCGGCGAGCGCGGGCTCGGCACGTGCGAGCTCGGTGGCGCTCAAGAGCTCGTACGGCACGTTGGCGTCCTTCAGCACGGCGATGTCTTTTTGTGCGCCGTCGAGCTGTTGCTGCGTGCGAAATACCTGCAGCGTACCGCCCGTGCGGCCTTCGTATTGGATGCCGGTATCGGCGCGCAACGCCTGAAGACAGTCGCGGCTGTATTCGGCGAGGCGCACCATCCGGCCTTTATTGACGGCATAGCGCTCGGCGGTGCAGTTTTGCAGCATCTGCCACATCCAGCGCAACTGAAATTGCGTGCCGTCCAGACGGATTGCGAGAGGCGCGTGCTTCTGGAACATCCACTTCACTGCTTTTACCGGAACCCCCGGAGCGGCCCACGGCGCCGCGTAGCCGGGCGAGATCTGGCCGGCATTGGCAAAGCTCGTTTCGAGCGCCGGGCCCGTCTCGCGATCGACTACCGTCACTTCGTGACCGGCGCGCGCCAGATAATACGCGGTCGTCACGCCGACGACGCCACTACCCAAAACGACGACTCGCATATTTGCTCCGAATACAGATTAGTCCAGTCGATGCCGCTATACTATTGCGACAAAAGCAGTTTTTGTTTCTGTAGTTTTCGGATTTTTGGTTGAAACACCATGAGAACTCAGCGCCAGCCCGTCCGCAAGCTCGACAAGCTCGATCACAAGATCCTGAACGTGCTGCAGCAAGACGGCCGGATCGCGATGAAAGACTTGGCCGAGCGGGTCGGTTTGACCGTGACGCCGTGTATCGAGCGCGTCAAACGCATGGAGCGCGACGGCGTCATCATGGGCTATTACGCGCGCGTCGACCCCACGCAACTGGGCGCGGCGCTGCTCGTCTTCGTCGAAATCACGCTCGGCAACAAGGGCGGCAACATGTTCGATCAATTCCGGCGCGAAGTGCAGAAGATCCCCGAGGTGCTCGAATGCCATCTCGTCTCGGGCGATTTCGACTATCTCATCAAGGCGCGCATCGGCGAGATGGCCGACTATCGCAAGTTGCTCGGCGATATCCTGCTGCAGTTGCCTGGCGCCGCCCAGTCCAAGAGCTATGTGGTCATGGAAGAGATCAAGGAGACCTTGGTGATCTCGGCCGGGGAGTGAGGGGCGTTATTCAGCACGACCACGGTATTCGGTTCGCCCGTCGATGTGACGTTGTCCGAACTCGCGATCGAAGCACTCTTTCCCGCCGACGCGGCCACGGGGAGGCATTGCGGGCGTATCAGGCGTCGCGGCAAGCGTCGAGCTAGGCCACGCCATCGCGTGCGCTCGCACTGGCGAGTGCGCGTCCGAGCGCCACATAGCGTTCTAAATGATGATCTTCGTCGCCGAATTGATGATCGATCATCACGAGCCGTTTGGCGTAATGGGCGAGCGGCAGTTCCCAGGTCATGCCGATGCCTCCATGCAGTTGAACGGCTTCGCGCGAGAGCCGCGCGCCGACCTGACCCACCGTGTATTTTGCCGCCGAGAGCGCCCGCTCGCGCGCAAGGCGCGGGGCATCGAGCGCCGCCGCCGCATTGATGACGGCGGAGCGCGTCTGCTCCAGGTCGATCGCCAGATCGGCCATGCGGTGCTGCAATGCCTGGAAACTGCCGATCGGCACGCCGAATTGGCGGCGCGTGCGCAGGTATTCGAGCGTTGAGGCGAACGCCGTTTCCATCGCGCCGAGCGCTTCGGCACAGAGCGCGAGCACGCCGCAGCCGAGCGCCGCTTCGAGCGTCGCATAGCCGGCGTCGCGTGTGCCGAGCAGGGCATCGGCAGGCAGCGCCGCGTCGCGAAGGACGAGTTCGGCGCCGCGCCCGCCGTCGATCAGCGCATAGCCGCGCAGCGCAAGACCGGGCGTCGCGCCCGGAACCCAGAACAACGAAATGCCATGCTCGGCATCGACGGCCCCGCTCGTGCGTGCCGATACGACGAACCCGTCCGCCGCTTCGCCCAATGGCACGACGGCCTTCGCCCCCGTCAGGCGCCATCCGTCGGTCACGGCCTCGGCTGTCGTCGCCACGCGCGAAAGTTCGTAGCGAGAGTCGGGTTCGCCGTGGGCGAGCGCGACGACCGTTTGGCCTTCGATGAGCGGAGTAAGCCTCGCGCGCTGCGCCGCGTTACCCGCCGAAACGATCGCACGTCCGGCCACGAGCGCGCCGAGGAACGGTTCGACGACGAGGCCGCGCCCAAGCTGCTCGAATACGACGGCGATGTCGTCGCCCGCGCCGCCGAAGCCGCCGTCCTCCGGCGCGAACAGCGCGCCGATCGCGCCCAGCTCGCCGAAGCGGCGCCACATCGCACGGTCGAAGCCTTCGGCCGAACTCGCGATGCGCTCGCGAGCGGCGAATCCATACTGCTCCGATACGAAGCGTGCAAGCGTGTCCGCGAGCATGCGCTGTTCGTCGGTCAGATCGAAGTTCATCGTCGCGCCCTGTCAGAGTTCAAGGATCGCTTTCGCGATGATGTTCTTCTGGATCTCGTTCGATCCGCCGAAGATGGAGAGCTTGTAGTTGTTGAAGTCGCTTTTGGCAGCGTCCGGCGCGTCGTACGGGCCGAGCGGTTCGCCTTCGTATCCGTCGTCGAACGCTTCGTCGACGAAGGGCTGAGCGTAAGGACCCAGCGCGCGGCGCGTGAGGGCTGCGATCTCCTGCCGGATCTGCGTGCCGCGCACCTTGAGCATGGAGCTCTGCGCGCCCGGCGCGCCGCCGCCTGCCGCTGCCGCGATCGTGCGCAAGTTCGTCGTCTTCATGTTGTCCAGATCGATCGCAACGCGCGCCATGCGAGCGGCAAAGAGCGGGTCTTCGGCAAGGGGCCGACCGCGATGCGCGATATGCGCCGCGGCACGTTCGAGCCGTTCCAGCGCGGCGACCGAGAAGCCGACTCCCGCAATGTTCGTCCGCTCGTAGGTCAGCAGATATTTCGCGTAAGTCCAGCCGCGGTTTTCCTCGCCGACCCGGTTCTCGGCCGGCACGCGCACGTCGGTGAAGAACACTTCGTTCACTTCATGTTCGCCGTCGAGCGTGACGATCGGGCGCACTTCGATGCCGGGCGTGCGCATGTCGATCAACAAGAAGCTGATGCCTTCTTGCTTGCGCACGTCCGTGGCCGTGCGCACGAGGCAGAACATCATGTTCGCGTAATGGCCGAGCGTGGTCCACGTCTTCTGGCCGTTCACGACGTAATGTTCGCCGTCCGCATCCAAGCCCCGCACGGCGCGCGTCGAGAGCGAGGCCAAGTCCGATCCCGCGCCGGGTTCCGAGTAACCTTGGCACCACCAATCGCTGCCGTCGAGAATGCGCGGCAGCCAGTGGCGTTTTTGCGCTTCGCTGCCGTACTTGATCAACACGGGGCCGAGCATGTTCACGCCGAACGGCACGATGCGCGGCGCGCCGGCCAGCGCACATTCGTTATCGAAGATGAACCGTTCGACGGCGCTCCAGCCGGTCCCGCCATAGTCGCGCGGCCAGTGACTCGCGAGCCAGCCGCGCGCATTCAAGATGGCATGCCATTCGGCCATGTCTTCGCGCGTAAGCCGCAAACCGTTCTTGACTTTGCGTGCGGTGCGCGCAGGCAGGCGCTCATCGAGAAAACGCCGTACGTCGTCGCGAAACGCCTCTTCCTGCTCGGTGAAGTTCAAATCCATCGCTTCGTCCTCGGATCGATCGAGTGAGGGCGCGCGCATCGAGTCGTCCCGATGCGCATCTGAGCGTCGGCTCGCGTTATGCTGCCGTGCCGTTCAAGCTCGAAAAATCGGCGCCTCGCGCGACGAGGTCGACGATCAGCGGGGAGGGCTGCCAGAAGAATGCATCCTCCTGCGACAAGCGTTCGAGTTCCGCCAGCACCGTCGGCAGCCCGAGCATGTCGGCGTATTTCATCGGGCCGCCGCGGTAGCGCGGAAAGCCATAGCCGTAAATCAACGCGATGTCGACATCGAGCGGGCGCAGCGCGATGCCTTCGCGCACGACGTTTGCCGCTTCGTTGATGACCGCGCACATGAGGCGGCGCACGATCTCTTCGTCGGTGAAACTACGCGGTGCAATACCTGCGCGCTCACGTTCGGCCTCGACGATGGCTTCGACTTCGGGGTCGGGCTTGCCGCTGCGCGACCCTTGCTCATACAGATAGAACCCCCGGCCCGTCTTTTGCCCGAACCAGCCGCGCTCGCAGAGGCGGTCGGCGACCTCGACATAGCGCATGCGCGGATCGCGGGTCGATGCACGCCGTTTGCGCGCGGCCCAGCCGATGTCGCCGCCCGCGAGGTCGACCACTTGGTACGGGCCCATCGGGTACCCGAACTCGCGCATGGCGCGATCGATCTGATAGGGCGATGCGCCGTCTTCCATCAAGTAATCCGCCGCGGTGCGATAGACGGCGAGCAAGCGGTTGCCGATGAAGCCGTCGCAGACGCCGGCGCGCACGGGCACTTTGCGCAGTTGCTTCGCGAGTTCGAACGACGTCGCGACGACATCGGCGCTGACGCGGGCCGGCACTACGATTTCGAGCAGCTTCATGACGTTGGCCGGCGAGAAGAAGTGCAGCCCGATGACGTCGCCGGGGCGCGACGTGGCGCCGGCGATTTCGTCGATGTCGAGATAGGAAGTGTTCGTCGCGAGCATGGCCCCCGGCTTGCAGACGCGATCGAGTTCGGTGAAAACGGCCTTCTTCACGGACATTTCCTCGAACACGGCCTCGATCGCGAGATCGACGTCCGCGAGCGCATCGTACGACGTGCTGCCTTTGAAGCGGGCGAGCGCAGCGTTTTTGGCGTCGGCCGTGATGCGTCCCTTGGCGACGAGCCCGTCGTAGACGCGTTCGATGTGTCCCCGGCCGCGTGCGAGCGCTTCGTCGTCGCGCTCCACCATGGTCACGGGCAACCCCGCGTCGAGCACGGCCACGGCGATGCCGGCGCCCATCGTGCCCCCGCCGACGACGCCGACCGAGGCGATCGGCCGTGGCGTGGCCGCCTTCGTTTCGGGGGCTTTCGCCACTTCGCGTTCGGCGAAGAACGCATGGATGAGACCTGCACGCTGCGGGCTTTCCAGGCACTCGACGAACAGCCGGCGCTCCAGGGCGAGGCCTTCGTCGAACGGCAGCGTGAGCGCGGCTTGAACGGCATCGACGATCTTCATCGGCGAGAAGAGCCCGCGTGCGCGGGAGGCCGTTTCCTTGCGCGCGGCTTCGACGGCGGCGCGGCTCGCTTCGCCGTCGGCGAGCCCCGTGGCGGCGCGCGTCGGTCTTGGGCCGGCCTTGGCTGCAAGCAATTCGCGAGCATAGGCCAGCCCCTCTCCGAGCACGTCATCGGTCGCGCCGAGGCGATCGACGATGCCGAGCGAGAGCGCCTCTTCGGCGCGTGCGTGTCGGCCCGAAAGCATCAAATCGAGCGCGGCGGCGGCGCCGATCAGACGCGGCGCGCGCTGCGTGCCGCCGGCGCCGGGCAGCAAGCCCAGTTGGACTTCGGGCAAGCCGAGTTTGGCGCCGCGCACCGCGAGGCGATAGTGCGCGGCAAGCGCGACTTCCAGCCCGCCGCCGAGCGCCGCGCCGTGAATTGCCGCGACGACCGGCTTCGCGCAGGCCTCGATGCGATTGCATACCGACGGGAGAAGCGGCGGCAGCGGGGGCTTGCCGAACTCGCGGATGTCGGCGCCGGCAATGAAATTGCGGCCCGCGCCCACGATCAAAAGAGCGGCGACCGCCGCATCGGCCTCGGCCGCGTCGATTGCCTCGACCAAGCCGCGCCGCACATCGACGCTCAACGCATTGACGGGCGCATGATCGATCGTCACGACGAGGACGTCGCCGTGAAGATGGCGAGAAACGACTGAAGAATGAGGCGATGTCATGGGCGGGCCGAGCGGAAGTGGGCAATGCCCCGATTGTCGGGGGGCGAGCCGCAATTGACAATCCATGCGACGGTTGACAGACTGTCAAGTCAATTTTGACGAATCGCGCTCCAGGGAGGCGCCGGCGCCATGGACCTCAATTCCCTTTCGCTGCTCGTCGAAATCCTCGAAGCCGGCAACCTCAGCGAAGCCGCGCGCCGTCTCAAGATGACGCGCGCGAACGTCAGCTACCACCTCAACCAGTTCGAGCGAAGCCTGGGGCTGCAGCTCGTGCGCCGCACGACGCGCCGCGTCGAGCCGACTGAAGCGGGATTGCGGCTCGTCGAGCACGGCCGCGCGATCCGGCGCGCGCTCGAGGCCGCGCAAGAAACGGTCGAAACGCTCGGGCGTACGCTGCAGGGCCGCGTTCGGCTATCCGTGCCGAGCGGTTACGGACAGCTCGTGATGGCCGATTGGCTGCTCGAATTCAAGCGGCTGCATCCCGGCATCGTCCTCGATGTGATGTTCGAAAACCGGGTGGAAGATTTGCTGCGCGACGAAGTGGACATCGCCGTTCGCGTGATGTCGGAACCGCCGCAGAACTTGGTTGCGCGCGACATGGGGGCCGTACGCTACGTCGCGTGCGCATCGAAGGCCTACGCGAACGAACACGGTCTGCCCACGGCGCTCGATGCGTTGCGCACTACGCCGCTGATCACGGCCACCGTAGTGGGGCGGCAGTTGCGTGTTGCGGCTTATCTCGACGACGAGCGGCACGAGGTGCTGCTCGAACCGACGCTGATTTCGGAAAACTTTCTCTTTCTGCGTCAGGCAGTGCTGGCAGGGCTGGGCGTGGGGATCGTGCCGGACTACGTCGTGCAGGAGGATATCCGGCGCGGCGACGTGGTCACGACGCTCGACGCCTGGCGGCTCAGCATTTTCGGCACGCATATGTATCTGCTTTACATGCCGGATCGCCACCAAACGCGCGCCGCGGCGACCTTCGTCGATTTCATCCTGGGCCAGGCAAGCAAAACGGGGCGGACCCGCCGATAAACGCGGGCCCGCCCCATCGGCCGTCGCGCGCAACGACGCCAACGCGCACGGCCGCGATGCCGCGGAACGGCAATCAGTGGTGCTTTTTCACGTCACGTTGGCGGTCGAGCTCGTCCTTCAAGTCTTCCTTGGCGTCGCCATATCCCTTGCGGATGTCCCCCGCGGCTTCTTGGAGGTCGCCCTTGGCTTCGCGAGCTGGGTCGTTCGCGACCTTTCCGACTGCTTGGTTCACCTTACCCTTCGCCTTTTCCGTTACGCCCTTCACTTGGTCCTTGTTCATGTGAGCTCCTTTTACGGTATGCCGCACGTGCGACACGGAAGAGCCCGCAACGCACGTGCCCGCCGCCCTCGGCACAGTGCGGGGGCGGCGAAACGGCGAGCCGATGGAACGGGTGGGCTGGCCAGGGTCAGAACGAAGGCGTCGATTGCGGGGACGCGGCGGTGTCGGTGCGCGCCGCGGCCGGTTGCGCCTGTCCGTCGTTCGCTTGCAGGACCGGCGCGAGCGCGGGGCCGAGCGATTTGAGCAGTTGCACGGCCATGGCGCTCGTATAGTCGTAGCGGGCCGCATAGGGCTCGTGCGTGTAGGCGGTGAGCGTGCCGTAGAAACGGTCGTCGATGACGAAGACGAACGTGGCCGTCCGATTGACCTTACGCGACTCGATGAGCCGGGCGCCGCGCGCGTAGACGTTCAAGCGTTGATCGCCCGTGCCGGTTTTGCCGTAGACCGCGAGCGTGCGGCCGTCGCCGAGCGGCAGCCCCGCGGCTAGGCGCGCGCCGGTGCCGCCTTGGACGACGTCGTGCAGCAGTCCACGCGCAACCGAGGCGATTTCGGGCGAAAGGGCTTCGCGCCCCGTATTGGGCGCGCGAGCGAAATGCGTCTCGAACGGCGTGCCGACGGCGAACGAAAGCGTGTCGACGCTCCGGGCGGTGCGCATTTTGCCGTCGTTCGCCAAGATGCCGATCAACTGCGCGAGCGCTGCGGGTCGATCGCCCGAAGCGCCGATCGCGGCGGCGTACGAAGGCGTCAATGTCTCGAACGGGTAGCCGAGCGCGCGCCACGATTTGCCGATCGCATCGTAGGCTTGCAACTCGACCATGCGGCGGATGCGCCGGTCCTGCGTCGCACGATGGCGTGTTTTGAAAAGCCAGGCGTAAGAGGTGAGGCGCGCATCGCGGCTTGCCTTGCGCAGTTCGTCCTCGGTTGCATTGGGGTGGGTGCGTAGATAGGCGAGCATCCACAGCGCGATCGGATGCACGCCCGAGATGTAGCCGCGATCGTTCAAGTTGAATTTGTCCACGCCGTACTTCGTATAGAGCTTGGCGAGATCGTCGTCCGAGAGCGACGCGCTCGGCGTGTGCGCGAGCGCGGCCCGCATATGCTGCGCGAACCAGCCGAACGGGGCGTCGGGCGCGATGCTGCGCAGCGCCGTGGCGAGCTTGGGCGGGCTCTTGCGCATATCGGCGATCAGCGTGTCGAGCGCTTCGTCGGCCGTTTTGCCGTGGTACTTCACGTAAAAGCGATGCAAGTAGACGAGGCTTTCTTGATCGGCGAACTGAAGGAGATAGCGGCGGCGCACGGCGGGATCGTCGAACCAATGCGCCGATGGTCCGGCCGCCTGCACCATTTCATAGTGGACGATGTCGCGCATGAGCCGCACGAACACCAGGTTGACGGAGTGCTGGAATGCGTCGTGCACCGTAAGAATGCGCCCGTTGTCGGACTTATCGAAATTGGAGAACGCTTGCGCGCCGCCGCCGGTATAGAACGTTTCGCCGGGGCTCGCCGAATACTTGCGCTCGATCGCGGCATCGAGCATCGCGCTCAGCGACCGATCGTTCGTGTGCGACAGGTAGCTCACGGCCCATTTCGACAGGCCATCGAGCGGGTCGACGGCTACGCGCTCGAGTTCGGCATTGCTGAGGGGGGCATAACGCGCATGCAGCGCCGATACGATTTGCAGATACGTGATGACCGTCCGCAGCTTGGCCGTGGACCCGAGATTGAGCCGCGCGCCGCCGTTGATGTCGAACGGCTGATTGACGCTATCGGTTTGCACGCGCACGACGTCGCCCCCGCTGCGATGTTCGAACAGGGCGAAGCTGAACGAAATTTTCGATGGATCGTCGCCCGGACGCAGCATCTCGTAGCCATAGAGGCCTGCGGCCTTGGCGCCATCGACGGTCGCAGCCTGCGCGAGCCGTTCGCTGACGACGCGTTGCACGGCGTCGTTCAACGTCGAATGCACGGTGAGGTCGAGCCGGTCGAGATCGTAGAAGCTGTCGACGCCCAACGCTTGTTGCAGCTGCGAGCGCACGAGCGTCACGGCCTTGCGCGCAACGAACGAGGTGACCGGCTCGGGCGGCACGGCTTTGTGCAACTCGAGCGACGCGGCGAGCGCGGCGTCGCGAAGCGGCGCGGAGATGATGCCGTTTGCGGCCAAGACGCGGATGTAGCTATCGGTCAGCCGCTCGAGCGCCGCGTGATTGCGGACGAGGTAGTACGACGGCGCACGCTGCGCGATCAACAGCGAAAGGGTTTGCTTGAACGCCAAGGCCTCGTCGGCCAACACGCCGGGCGCGAGCGGCGCATTGCCGGTTTCGGCGCTCGCTTGCGACAGCAGGCGATTGACTTGCGCAAAGTCGCGGCCGTACCACGCCGTCAATCCGTCGCCCAGCCCCTCGATCTCTCCGATGCCGGCTCGCGCGGCAAGCGGCACGGTGTTCAGGTAATGCACGACGATCGCCTTGCGAGCGGCCGTGGTGTTCTCGCCGTTGAGGTAGGCGCGCAACGAGGCCGACGCAATTTGCCGCAATTTCTCGGACGGCGTCGCGGTACGCCCGCCCTTCGAATGACGGAACTTCTCGGTTTGCGTCGCGAGGGTGCTTCCGCCCGGCGTGGACTGGTGCCGATCGACGAGCCGCAGCACTTGATCCCATAGCGCGCGTCCGAATCGGCCCCAGTCGATCGCAGGGTTGCGATCGGGCTGGCTTGCATCGAGCAGATACCGATCCTCGATGAACGTGAGCGCGCCGACGACGATCGGCGGAATCGAATCGTAATCGGCATAGGCGAGGGAAGGGTAACGCGCGCTGAAGAGCGGCACGCCTTGCGCGTCGAACAGCTGCAGCCCGGCTTGATCTTTTTCGGCGTAGGGGATGAACAAGCCCCGGTCGGCGACGGATCGCATCATCGACGAATCGCGCGCTTGGCTCGTCACGACGTAGCCGCGTTCGCGCAGACGCGCCTCGAAATCGGGTAGGCGGGCGTAACCCAAACGTAAATCGTATGGGCCGCCGGGCGAAGGGAAACGGATGCTGTCGCTGGGCCCCGGCGCGACTGAAAACGATATCTGCCGACCGATGTTCGCGAAGTAGCGCGCCTGGAGCCTCGACGTCTGCATTTCGACCGAGACGGCGTAGGCGAGCGCCCCGATCAACGCGGCCATACCGACGAACGCGAGCCATTTCCATCGCGCGCCCGGCGACATCGCCGACATGTAGCGCAAGGGCAGACGGGCGAGCGGGCGATTCATGATCAAGCTCCTGGGCGGCGTCGCCCCGAGGGCGCGCGATCGCGTTCCGCCGCCGCCGCGATGTGCCGGCGGCGGAAGGCCGCTCGTGCGCCATCGCGTCGTGGCGCGATAGCGCGCTGACGACGCTCGTACTAGTGTAATCGGGCGCCGAACGCCTGTGCAGAGCAGATCGTGTGCTTTCGCGCACGGGCGACAGCGTGTCGCTGGCTCGCCGTCGGCCCCGCACGGGCGTTCTCCAAGCATAGGTATGAGCAATGCGCAAGCCTATGAGCGATCGCCGCTCGGCAGAGGGGGGCGTATGCCGCGCCATTGGAGCGCCGAGTCGACGTAAATATGACGCCTGAATCGTCGATGGGTCGGGTTCGCCGGTATTAATTTCGCCTCGGATCGATCCGTCCAGTAAACGAGGTGGGTCTCGAGTTTTCGTCTGACGATAATGTGCGATGATTGCGTGGGTTTTAAATCGGCGCTCGGGCGGGCGTCGACATAAACGGCAAAACGATCACACCGAATGCCGTCAGTCGAAGTTTCTGCAGTGAAATAAAGAAGAGCCTTTGGCATGCGTCTCATCGAGAGACGCGGCTCGGCGTGCGCCGAGCCGCGGGAGGTGCATACCAGGATGTCGATACTCCGGCCGCGGGCGCGGCCGTTTCGGTATCGCGCAGGTCGCTCGCAGGGCTTGCGCGACGACAAGGAGGCATAAATGAAAAGCTGGGCCGAGGAACTGTTGCACGAGTTGAATCGCACGGCCTCCGATACGGAGATCTTCAGCAAAATCGAAGGGGCGGCACGCGGCCTGGGCTTCGAATTTTGCGCGTACGGCTTGCGGGCGCCGTGGCCGCTGTCCAAGCCGAAGACGCGCTTGCTGAGCAACTACCCGGAGGCGTGGAAGAAGCGTTACCAGGAAGCGCGCTACTTCGATATCGACCCGACCGTTCAGCATGCGCGCCGGTCGCAATCGCCGATCGTTTGGAGCGATGCGCTGTTCGCGCAGGTGCCGCAAATGTGGCGCGAAGCGCAGTCGCACGGGCTGCGTTACGGCTGGGCGCAATCGGCGTTCGACAGTTGCGGCGTCGGCGGCATGTTGACCCTCGCACGTTCCAGCCGGCCGGTCACCCCCGACGAATTGGCGGAGAACGAGGTGAAAATGCGCTGGCTCGTCAACACCGCGCATTTGTCGCTCAAGCGTGTGCTCATGCCCACGTTGATGGACGACCCGGAGCGCGGGTTGACCGATCGTGAAGTCGAAGTGCTCAAATGGGCCGCGGACGGCAAGACATCGGGCGAAATCTCGAAGATTCTCGTGATTTCGGTCGATACCGTGAACTTTCACGTGAAGAACGCGGTGACGAAACTCAAGACGGCAAATAAAACGGCGGCGGTCGTGCGCGCGGCCATGCTCGGGTTGCTCCTTTGACCCTATGACATCGAGTGTGCGGGCGGCGCCATGGCGCAGGTCCAATGCGTTCAGTGCGGGGCAGCACGCCCCGCACGGGCCTGCGGCGCGCTCGATGCAATCGATCGGCGCAGGCGCCCGCCGTCGAGCAGATAGGCATGCTGGCTCGGCGATTTCTCCGTCGACGCCGTTCGTTGCGCGATCACGATAGCGGTTCCTTCGGCGGCGATCTCCTCGCCGAGGCCGGCCACTGCGTCGGTTTCGCCCGGCGCCAACGCGTCGAACGGATCGTCGAGCAGGAGCAGGCGCGGCCGCGACATGAGGGCGCGAGCGATCGCGAGCAATTGCCGTTCGCCGTTCGTCAGCCGGCAGGGGCTTTGCCGTTCGTGGGTCTTCAAAAAGGGCAGACGTTGGGCGAGGCGCTCGGCGTCCGCTTCGATGCGCGGCCGGTCCGTCTCCCGCCAGACACCGGCGAGCAGATTGTCGCGGACGGACAATGAGCTGAAGAGCAATCGGTTGTGCGGGACGTAGGCGATCCCGCGTGCAAGCAGCTCGTTGGGGCGTTTGCGGCGAGTGTCTTCGCCGTCGAGTCGGATCGCGCCGCGCTTGGGCCGCAACAGGCCCGCGATCGTCATGAGCAACGTCGTCTTGCCCGCGCCGCCGGCGCCGAGCACGTAGGCAAGCGTGCCCGAAGTCACGGCGAACGAAACGTCGTCGAGTACTGGGCTCTTGCCGTAGCCGGCGGCGAGCGATTCGATTTGCAGCAGTGGCATGCGCATCGGGTGTCACCTCCGGGTCGGAAGGCGCGCTTGTTCGCGCGCCTACACAAACGCCGTCGATTTCACCCGCAGCTCACTTGCACGGCAACTACCACAAATAGTGGGATCGACGCGTCCCGTGGAACCTGCTCACGATAGCGCAACTCGCTCGCCGGAGCCCGATTCCGCGGCCGCCCGCGCCGACGCCGTGCGCGCCTTGCCGGAGTATGCACTTCCACTCGGCGCTGCACAGGCCTGCTGCACGGGGGAGGTCGTGGGCTCGCAGGGCTCGGTCGGCACGGCTGCCGATGCCGACGTGCGCGCTTGCTCCGTGAGCCACTGCGCGACATCGCACACCGCTTGCCGTGCGCCTGGGTCCGCCTGGATGAGCCAGTAAGCGTGCCTGCTTGCGTGGCCGTTGGCTTCGTCGAACAGCTGGATTGCGCCTGACGGCGCCCCGGCGACGCTGGTGTAACGGATCGCCAGATCGATACCCTCCGTGCGCAGATCGAGCACCTTGTCGTTGGCCGCGACGCGGACGTCGAGCTCGGGATAACGGCGCTGCAGATCGGGCAGGCGCGGCAGCAACCACGACGCGGCGAGGCCGATGCCGGCCGTGATCGTCACGGGCTGGCGCTCGGCCGGCCGCATGATCGAGGCGCACGTCTCCTGCAACTGGCGCACGACGTCGTCGGCCGTACGGAAGAGACGCTCGCCGGCGGGCGTGAACGAGATCGACCGGTAGCCGCGGTGAAACAGCGATACGCCGAGGGCATCCTCGAGCGAATGAATCTGCCGGCTGACGGCCGATTGGGTGAGACAAAGGTCCTCCGCCGCGAGCGTCACGCTCATGCGGCGGCCGACGGCGACGAAGCCGCGGATCAGATCGAGCGGCGCAAGTCGAACGAGAGGCGTTGTCATGCGTCTACCTCATGCGAGAGTGACAGAAAAGGGTTTGCCTCGGTTGCAAGGACCGAGGGGCCGGCGGCCAGCGGCAGGCCATTGACCGCGCAGCGCGGGCGGCGCCACGGTGCCGCGCGCCCATCCGAGCGGGACTGCGCGGCCGATGCGGCGGTGATTTTCATCGGCGTGCCCTCGTTGATGGACGGCGGTGAGCAATGCATCGGGCCGTGCCGGATTTAAGCGATTCTTATGCAAATCCGTAACTGACACCTTTGGTAGGCGTTCCGCGCGGAGCCGATCGCGCATGCCTTCGCGGGGCGTGAAACCGACTGGCGGCGAGGGTTGTCGAGGGCGTGGGGCGAGGGCGCGCTCAATGCGCGCAAGACGAGTGGGACAGGCGAGGGATGCGCTTCGCGAAGGGGGCGGCCGTGCGCGGAGCGGGCGGCGCACGCGATTGTCCGCGCACGCCTATGGGGAAAGTGCTTCTTAGCGCTCTTTCCCGCCGTCGGAGCCGTCTGTCTCCGATTCGCTTCGGACTGCATCGGCGAAGCGCGCCAGCGCGGCGAGCGATCCGCTCACGCTGACGTACTGTTCGCGGCCGATCTTTGCATCGAGAAGGACCGCCATGCCCGATTCGCGTGCTAGTTCGATGAGATCCATCTGTGGTCGTTGTCCTTGCGTCTTGTTCATGGTCGTCGAAAGTGTCGCCCAGTGTGCCGGGGGGCGGAGCGCCGTTGAGGCGACGCCCGTCCCGCTCTCCATGAAGCACGACCCGTACCCGTCGCAATCGCGATGTTTGCGCGCCGCCGCGGGGCATGGGCAGGTCGCCTGACCCCGGCGCGCGCACTCCTGGTGCATGCGAGTGAGACGAGGCGGTGCAATCGCGAGTGCATCCTTGCAAAAACGGCGCATGCGCTCACTGGGCTGTCATTTGTCTAGACAACGGTGCATCCGGCTGCATGGCGGCCTCGCGCTGCGTCTCTTTTCGATAGGCGCGACCGCCGCCTCGGGCCCCGTGCCACCACATTCGGATGCGGAAAACTCGCTACCCAACTCTGCTTGGAGTCTCGTATAAGGGAAATCCCTAGCCTGTTGTTTGTACAAACAAGTTGTCTATACAAGACCGCCGAACTAGACTCCCATTCAATCGAACCGGTCGATTCGGCGTAAGCCTTCGACGCTGCGGCGAATCCGTACGACAGACAAAACGAAGCCCGACACAGGATGCCCTTCATGATGATTCTCACGCCCGGTCATTTGACGCTTCCCCAACTGCGCCGCATCGCCCGCGAGCGCGTCACGCTCTCGCTCGACCCGGCGAGCCGCGCGGTCATCGACGCGGGCGCGAAGGCGGTCGCGGACATCGCCGCCAAAGGCGAGCCCGCCTACGGCATCAATACGGGTTTCGGCCGTCTCGCGAGCACGCACATTCCCCACGATCAGCTGGAACTCCTGCAGCGCAATCTGGTGCTTTCGCACGCGGTGGGGGTCGGCGAGCCGATGGCCGCGCCTGTCGTGCGGCTCTTGATGGCGCTCAAATTATCGAGTCTCGGGCGCGGGCATTCGGGCATTCGCAGCGAAGTCATGGACGCGCTCGTGACGTTGTTCAATGCCGACGTACTGCCGATCATTCCCGTGAAGGGATCGGTGGGCGCGTCGGGGGATTTGTCGCCGCTCGCGCACATGTCGGCCGTGCTGCTCGGCATCGGCGAGGTCAGCGCGCGCGGCGAGCGCATGAGCGCGGCGCAAGGCTTGAAACTCGCGGGTCTCGCCCCGCTCGCGCTGCAAGCGAAGGAGGGTCTCGCGCTGCTCAACGGCACGCAGGCTTCGACGGCGCTCGCGCTGTATAACCTTTTTGCGATCGAAGATCTCTTCCGAACGGCGCTCGTGGCCGGAGCGCTGTCGGTCGACGCGGCGGCGGGCTCGGTCAAGCCCTTCGACGCACGCATTCACGCACTGCGCGGGCATCGCGGTCAGATCGAGGCAGCGGCGGCGTATCGCGCGCTGTTGGACGGTTCGAGCATCAATCTTTCGCATCGCGACTGCGGCAAGGTGCAAGATCCGTATAGCCTGCGTTGCCAGCCCCAGGTGATGGGCGCATGTTTGGACCAGATGCGCCACGCGGCCGACATCCTGCTGATCGAAGCGAACGCCGTTTCCGACAATCCGCTCGTCTTTCCCGATACGGGAGAAGTGCTGTCGGGCGGGAACTTTCATGCCGAGCCGGTGGCGTTCGCGGCCGACAACCTTGCGTTGGCCGCCGCCGAAATCGGCGCGCTGGCCGAGCGCCGCATTGCGCTGCTGATCGATGCGACGCTTTCGGGACTGCCTCCGTTCCTCGTCAAGGACGGCGGCGTCAATTCGGGTTTCATGATCGCGCACGTGACCGCGGCCGCGCTCGCTTCGGAGAACAAGACGCTCGCGCATCCGGCGTCGGTCGATTCGCTGCCCACTTCGGCGAATCAGGAAGATCACGTGTCGATGGCGACGTTCGCGGCACGCAAGCTCGCCGACATCGCGGAGAACACCGCGAACATTCTGGCAATCGAGTTGCTCGCCGCCGCGCAAGGGGTCGACTTGCGCGCGCCGCATCGCACGAGCGGCGCACTGCAGCGCGTGATGGATCTGCTGCGCGCACACGTTCCGCACTACGACCTCGATCGCTACTTCGCGCCCGATATCGCCGCCGTGGCGCGGCTCGTGCAAGACGGTGCGATCGCGCAAGCCAGCCCGCTTTCGTTCGCTTCCGAAGCGATGGCCGCGGCCTAACCCATGGAAAGCGTCAAGCCGATGAACGGTCCCGCGTACCAGGGCATCAAAGATTTCATCCTCGAGCGCATCCACTCCGGCGAGTGGGCCGAGGGCGATCTCGTGCCGTCCGAGAACGAGCTGGCGCGCGAATTCAAGGTGGCCCGCATGACCGTGAACCGCGCGCTGAGGGAGCTGACCGCCGAGCAAGTGCTTACGCGCGTGCAAGGCGCCGGAACCTTCGTCGCGCGGCCGAAATACGAATCGACGCTCGTCGCGATCCGCAGCATCTCCGATGAAATCGCCGCGCGCGGGCATCGGTACCTCGCCGAGGTGCTCGAACTCGGCGCCAGCGTGGCCGGCGAGGCCCTTGCCGACGAAATGCAGCTCAAGCCCGGCAGCCCCGTGTTTCATTCGCGCGTGCTCCATTTCGAGAACGACGAGCCGGTGCAGCTCGAAGCGCGGTGGGTCAATCCGGCCGTGGCGCCCGAGTACGCGCTGCAGGATTTTTCCCGCATTACGCCGAACCAGTATCTGATGCGCGTCGCGCCGCTGCAGCGGGTCGAATATCGCATCGAAGCGGCGCAGCCCGATCCCTCGACGAGCCACCAGTTGAAGATGGACGAGGGCGAGCCCTGTTTGGTTTTACATCGGCGAACGTGGTCGCGCGAGCAAGTGGCCTCCGTCGTCGATCTCTGGCACCCGGGCAGCCGCTACCGCTTCACGGGCCACTTTTGACAGAGAGGACTTTCATGAACGACCCGAAACCCTTCGACCCGCGCCTCGATACGACCCGCACGATCCGCGCCCCGCGCGGCCCCGAAAAGACGTGCAAGAGCTGGTTGACCGAAGCCGCCTATCGGATGATCCAGAACAACCTCGATGCCGAAGTGGCCGAGCACCCGCATGCGCTCGTCGTCTATGGCGGAATCGGGCGCGCCGCGCGCAATTGGGATTGTTTCGATCAAATCCTGTCGTCGCTCGAGGCGCTCGAAGACGACGAAACGCTGCTGATCCAATCGGGCAAGCCCGTCGGTGTCTTCCGCACGCATGCGGATGCGCCGCGCGTGCTTCTTGCCAACTCGAACCTCGTGCCGCATTGGGCTACGTGGGAGCACTTTCACGAGCTCGATCGCAAGGGCCTCATGATGTACGGTCAGATGACCGCCGGCAGTTGGATCTACATCGGAAGCCAAGGGATCGTTCAAGGCACTTACGAAACCTTCTACGCGGTGGCCAATCAGCACTTCAACGGCGACGCGAAGGGGCGCTGGGTGCTGACGGGCGGTCTGGGCGGCATGGGCGGCGCGCAGCCGCTCGCGGCGACGATGGCGGGCTTCTCGATGATTGCCGTCGAATGCGACGAATCGCGGATCGATTTCCGGTTGAAGACGCGCTACGTCGACAAGAAGGCCAAGACACTCGACGAAGCCCTCGCCATGATCGATGCGGCAAAGGCGAGCGGCAAGCCCGTGTCGGTCGGCCTGGTCGGCAATGCGGCCGATGTGTTCGAGGCATGCGTGGCGCGCGGCATCACGCCCGACTGCGTGACGGACCAGACGAGCGCGCACGACCCCATCAACGGCTATCTGCCGCAAGGCTGGCGCGTCGACGAATGGCGCGAGCGGCAAAAGACCGATCCGCAAAGCATCGTCGTGCCCGCGAAGCAGTCGATGGCAAGGCAAGTGCAGGCGATGCTCGCACTGCAAGCGCGCGGCGCGGCGACGCTCGACTACGGCAACAACATCCGGCAGATGGCGCTCGAAATGGGCGTCGACAATGCCTTCGATTTCCCTGGGTTCGTGCCGGCGTACATCCGGCCGCTGTTCTGCGAGGGCAAGGGGCCGTTCCGCTGGGTGGCGCTGTCGGGCGATCCCGAGGACATCTACAAGACCGATGAAAAGGTCAAGGCGTTGATTCCCGACGATCCGCATTTGCACAATTGGCTCGATATGGCGCGCGAGCGCATCGCGTTCCAAGGGTTGCCCGCGCGCATTTGCTGGGTGGGCGTCAAGGACCGCTATCGCTTGGGTCTCGCGTTCAACGAAATGGTCAAGCGCGGCGAGTTGAAGGCGCCGATCGTGATCGGCCGCGACCACCTCGATACGGGCTCGGTGGCCAGCCCCAATCGCGAGACCGAATCGATGAAGGACGGTTCGGACGCCGTGTCCGACTGGCCGCTGCTCAACGCCTTGCTGAACACGGCGGGCGGTGCGACGTGGGTGTCGATTCACCACGGCGGCGGCGTCGGCATGGGCTTTAGCCAGCATGCGGGCGTCGTGATCGTGTGCGACGGCACCGATGCGGCTGCGCGGCGCATCGAACGCGTGCTGTTCAACGACCCGGCCACGGGCATCATGCGGCATGCCGACGCCGGCTACGACCTGGCTCGCGCAACGGCGCGCGAAGTCGGCCTGAAGCTGCCGATGCTCGGGCGTTGATGCCCATGAGCCGACCCTCTCAGGATGCGGCTCGGCGGCGGGCCGCGCCGCACGGGGTCGTCTGCAAGGCGGCGGGCAACGGCGCCGCGCTCGCCGTGTCGATCCGCTACACGTGATGCTTCGCGTGAATCGTCGCAGTCGCTGAAGTTTTCGAGGCCATCATGAGCGATCTGGTTTGGCAGCATTTGAATCTATGCGCGAGCGGCGATCCCGGCGAAACCATCGCCGATGCCGCCCTCGCGGTGCGCGGCGGCAAGATCGCATGGGCCGGCGCCGCGCGCGATCTGCCGCACGAGTTCGCCGCGTGGCCGCGCGAGGACCTCGGCGGCGCTTGGGTGACGCCCAGTCTAGTCGATTGCCATACCCACCTCGTGTTCGGCGGCCACCGCGCGGATGAATTCGCGATGCGGCTAGCGGGTGCGAGCTACGAGGAAATCGCGCGGCGCGGCGGCGGGATCGTCTCGACGGTACGCGCGACGCGAGAAGCCGATGACGACGCGTTGTTCGCTTCGGCTGCGGCGCGACTCGAACCGCTGCTGGCCGAAGGCGTCGGCGCGATCGAGATCAAATCGGGCTACGGGCTCGAGCTCGACAGCGAGCGCAAGATGCTGCGCGTCGCTCGTGCGTTGGGCCGCCGCTATCCGGTTTCGGTCTATACGACGTTTCTCGGCGCGCACGCGTTGCCGCCCGAATACGCCGGTCGAGCCGATGCATACATCGACGAGGTGTGCGAGCGGATGCTGCCCGCGTTGGCCGACGAGGGCCTCGTCGATGCGGTCGACGTGTTTTGCGAGCGCATCGGCTTTACCCTTTCGCAGAGCGAGCGCGTGTTCGAAGCCGCCGCGCGTCTGGGCCTGCCCGTGAAGATGCATGCCGAGCAATTGAGCTTGATGGGCGGGGCGGCCTTGTCCGCGCGCTATCGTGCGTTGTCGGCCGATCATCTCGAGTTTCTCGACGAGGCGGGCGTGCTTGCGATGAAAGAAGCGGGGACGGTGGCCGTGCTGCTGCCCGGCGCCTACTACTTCATCCGCGAAACGCAACTGCCCCCGATCGACCTGCTGCGCCGCCATGGCGTGCCGATCGCGCTTGCGACCGACAGCAACCCGGGGACCTCGCCGGCCACCTCGCTGCTCGCCATGCTGAACTTGGGCTGCACGCTGTTTCGTCTGACGGTGCCCGAAGCGTTGCTCGGCGTCACGCGCCATGCGGCGCGGGCGCTGGGCCGCAGCGACCGTCATGGCGAACTTGCGCCTGGAAGGCCGGCCGACTTCGTCGCCTGGTCGGTCGCGACATTGGCCGAACTCGCGTACTGGATCGGCCGCCCGCTCGCGGCGCGCGTGGTCCGAGAAGGCGTGACGGTGTACCGGGCGAGCGCGTCGCCATGGGCCCGGGGCGACGGCGCCGATGCCGATGAGCCGCTTTGCTCGAAAGGAGTTTGACGTGACGACCGATCGCCACGCGCTTTTCGCGACGCACGCCTACTTGCCGCAAGGCTGGCGGCGCAACGTGCTGCTCGAATGGAACGACGAGGGCGTTCTGACCGCCGTCTCTCCCGACATGCCGCCGCCCGCGGGCGTCGCCCGTTCGCGCGGGCCGATCGCGCCCGGGATGCCGAACCTGCACTCGCACGCGTTTCAGCGCGCCATGGCGGGATTGGCCGAGTACCGCGCGCAGGAGGGCGACAACTTTTGGAGCTGGCGCGATCTGATGTACCGGTTCGCCGCTCGCATGACGCCCGAAGCGCTCGAAGCGATCGCGCGCTGGCTCTACGTTGAAATGCTCAAAGCGGGCTATACGTCGGTCTGCGAGTTCCATTACGTGCATCACGCGGGAGACGGCAGCCGCTATCCGAACGCAGCCGAACTCGGCGAGCGCGTCGTCGAGGCCGCGGCGCGAGCGGGCATCGGCATGACCATGCTGCCCGTGCTGTATCAGTACGGCGGATTCGGCGAACGCGAGCCGAGGCCGGACCAACGGCGCTTCCTCAATACGCCTGAAGCGTTGCTCGACCTCCTCGCCAAGCTGCGCCGCGCTCGGCCCGCTCACGAGGCGTTGGCTTACGGCGTGGCGCCTCATTCCCTTCGCGCGGTGTCGGAAGCGTCGCTTCGAACGCTGCTGGAAGGACTCGATGCGCAGTTCCCGCGTGCCCCGATCCACCTGCATATCGCCGAGCAAACGGGCGAAGTGGACGAATGCGTCGGCGCCACCGGAACTCGTCCCGTTGCCTGGCTGCTCGATCGCTTTGACGTCGACGAGCGCTGGTGCCTCGTTCACGCGACGCACGTCGATGCGAACGAAACGGCTGCGCTCGCCGCGAGCGGCGCGGTGGCGGGACTGTGCCTGACGACTGAGGCGAATCTCGGTGACGGCCTCTTTCCCGCGCATGACTATCTCGCGGCAAGCGGGCGCATGGGCATCGGTTCGGACAGCCACGTCGCGGTCGACTGGCGTTCCGAGTTGCGACTGCTCGAATACGGGCAGCGGCTCGTGCGGCGGCAGCGCAACGTGCTCGCGTCCGAGGCGCGGCCGCAGGTCGCCGAGCGGCTTTTCGACGCGGCGCTCGCGGGCGGCGCGCAGGCGAGCGGCCGCGCCGTGGGTGCGCTGGCGGTCGGACATCGCGCCGACTGGCTCGTATTCGATGCCTCGCACCCGAGCCTCGACGGGCGCTCGCCCGATAGCTGGCTTGCGGGGGTCGTGTTTTGCGAACACGGCTGCTCGCCGATCGTCGAAGTGCATACCGGCGGGCGCTGCGTCGTGCGGGGCGGTCGTCATGAATCTGAGGACGAGGCGTATGCAGCGTATCGCCAGGCCCTCGCGCAACTCTCGGCGTGACGCTGTCGGCCGTGCGCGTTAATCTGAACGACGTTTCGTTTATCGATCGATAGAATCATGAACGCTTCGCACGAACCTGACGTTTGCTCCGTTCGGCCCGGCACGCTGCCGATGCTGATTTCGATGCCGCACGTGGGCACGTATATCCCCGACGACATCTTGGCGACGATGACCGAGGTCGCGCGTCACGTCGACGATTGCGATTGGCACCTCGATCGTCTCTATGCCTTCGCGGCCCGGCGAGGGGCGTGGATACTGGCGCCTTCGCACGCGCGCTACGTGGTGGACCTGAATCGGCCGCCCGACAACGCGAACCTTTATCCCGGCCAAGACACGACAGGCCTGCTGCCGGTCGACACGTTCGATAAAGCGCCGCTTTACCATCCAGGCGGCGCGCCCACCGAGGCGGAAGTCGCGCGCCGCGTCGCGCGGTACTGGCGGCCGTATCACGACACACTCGAGCGCACGCTCGCGGACCTCAAGGCTCGGCATGGCGCCGTGCTGCTGTGGGAAGCGCATTCGATTCGCTCGCATGTGCCGCGTTTTTTCGAAGGCCGGCTGCCCGACTTCAACATCGGCACGGCGAACGGCGCGAGCGCGGCGCCGGGCATGGCGCAGGCTTTGGCCGACTGCGTGACGCGCCACGGCGGCTACACGGCGGTCGCGAACGGCCGTTTCAAGGGCGGCTACATCACGCGGCAGTATGGACGCCCGGACGACGGGGTTCACGCGGTGCAGCTCGAGCTATCGCAAATCGCCTACATGCAAGAGTCGCGACCCTACGCCTATGACGAAGCCCTGGCCTCGCGCGTCGAGCCGGTGCTGGAGGCATTGATGGACGAGGCGCTCGCCCGCGTTCGGTGTTAGGCCATGGCACGGTTCGGCCGTTGAATATCCGCTCACGCGCAATGAGCCTGTACGGCCGGCGCGAGCAGTTCGGGCTCGACGCCGGCAGCGCGTGTGATGCGCGCAGACGACAACCGGCGCTTGTCTGTTGACGGACCGACGCTTCGCCGATATGGTGTCGCACCATGGCCGATACCGACACTATCCATCCCGGCGCAATCGTGCGCCAGCTCTGCCTCGAGCGCTTCCACTTGAGCGTGACTCAGGGGGCGGCCGTGCTCGGCGTGAGCCGACAGGCGCTGACGAATCTGCTCAGCGGCAAGGCCGGGATTTCGCCCGAAATGGCGCTTCGGTTGGACAAAGCGTTCGGGGGCGGCGCCGAAACGTGGCTGCAGCGGCAGCTCGTCCACGACCTCGCCAAGGCGCGCCAGCGCTTGGACGAGCTCGACGTGGTGTCGATGGCGCAGCAGCGCCAGCGCGCATTGTTCTAAAAGAGCCGGCA